>NZ_KE386815.1:0-372379 GCF_000428905.1 Brumicola pallidula DSM 14239 = ACAM 615 | reverse complement strand
GCACCACGCGCTCTAAATAAATTCTCTGGTGCAACCCGCACCACGCGTCCTAATTTCATTCTGTGGTGCCACTTGCACCAAGCGTTCTAAAATCAGTCTCTGGTGCGACTCGCACCAAGCAATAATAAATTCACCGTCAGGTGCAACTTGCATCACGCGTTCTAAAATCAGTCTCTGGTGCCACTTGCACCAAGCAATAATAAATTCACCGTCAGGTGCAACTTGCACCAAGCGTCCTAAAATCAGTCTCTGGTGCGACTTGTACCACGCAATCTAAACGTTTTCTCTGTTGTGGCTTGATCAACCTAATCTTAATCCAGTCTTTGGTGCAACTTGCACCTATTTAGGCGTTAATCCGAATGACTGCTACCAAAACTAATTCATATTATTTTTCTGCAATGGCCAATATACGTGCCCGAATTAACTCTAGCATTATCACCACGTCGTCGCGACCCATGGCAAAGCCGTCCTCGTTAGATGTCTTTCTGTCGCTACTTAACACCATCATAAGCGTAGCTGTTGATTTGCATTCAAATTTGACGTACTCCAATTAATAATTTGCAGGTTTCATTGATCCGCATGAAAAAGCTAAAAATATAGATAGAACAGCAATTTGTGTACTATTCCTGTAGTTCAATATTCGATGCAAATAATGGGTCATTTCAAAGTACAAATTAACATACCTTTTAACAATGAAAGACATGAACCAAAGGTTTGACGTTAGTATATATAATTTTCATCAAGTATATCTTGTTACCTGTGCGGATTAAAAAATGTTTTACAAATTGATTTTATAGTTCCCGTTATATTGTTCTTCATCGTAATAATGTTGAAGCTTTTTAACTTCTTTAATACTGTTGGAAAGACGAAATAAATACTTATCTGTCGGATTTATCCCTAATTTTCTTTCGAAACGATGACTAAGAATTAAAAAACCATCAAACAAATCGATTCTACCATTGCGATTTATACTCGGCTCTAAATGTAATCTGTCGAGAAATTGATATGACGTGGTCAACGTAATTCGTACACACCAGTTAAGCAACTTTTTGTAATACAGTCATATTTTGTTAGAGGGCGTTAAAACGCCTTACGAGTAACTTTCTAGTTCTTTTCATTTTGGATATTTTATCAACATAATAACCTCACCTAAACGTTCTGCTATCTTCTCGTATCTCAATATTTCAGAATCTACAAAATCTATAACAGTTTCTCCATCAGTTAAAAAATTCACATTAATTCGAATGGACTTATCTACTAGTATTTTCCTTTGAATTTCTTGATCCAAATATTTATTAAACAAAGAGTAAAAAGCCAAACCGTGCTCAAATGAGTGCTTCATAATATGAACCTCTTCACCATAAACACTACAAATCATATCGTAAGCGCCAGATGAACCTACGTCTTTATTTTTTCATTCCCGCTGGTGTATAATTTTTCATCGTATTCAACGGTAAGCGTCGTTAGAACCACAACAACGCTGGTGTATGAACTTTCTGCACACGAAAAAACTTTTCAATCATATACTTACACTGCACACAATGAGGGATTAGCGATTACTGTAGGAGTGCTAGCTGGAATCGTTATTTTTGGTATGATCTTGAAATATTTCGGTAAAAAAAGAGCCTGAACTACACCAGATAAAATAATCATTCTCAGTCATCTAACGGCTATTTCTTATACAGGCTGGCATGTGCAGCTATCGCGCTTCGTTTTATCACTTTTGAAAGGTAGTCCTTTTTTAACTAACCACGCCTGTTTAACTGAAGATTCGGCTGCTTCGAGATTTTCATCAAAAACCCATCAGTTCGTCGTCAAAATCAGGTTCTTCTAACTCAATTTTGAACGCAACGCATTTACCCTCTGAAAGTGCTTTATCTAGTTCGACTTTGGTCTGGCAATAGTAAACGTTTTTGCTGCATTCGCCACAGTACCTTACACCACCTTCATTCGTTAACTCTAGCACTTGCCATTTGAGAGGGCATCGAAATTTAAGCGTACAGTTTTTTTACTGCATCTTTATTTTGCATATTTAGGTCTGCTTGTTGTTTGTAATTATCATTTAAAAGAAGTAGATTGACTCGTCGACTGGTCACAAGACGGTTTCTGCGTGTCAAAGAGGCAAATTTTTTACCTCCGCTTTCAGCCAAGAAAGTGCCAAAAGGGGTCAGTGCGGCTTACTTCAATTGAACTGATTTTTGTCGTCATTCTTGCTCGCAGCTGAAAGGGCAAGTATCGACCTATTGCGGTCATTAGCAAAGATCAAAATAATGGGAGTATTTTCCAAGAATTCAAATTATAAAAGTAGATGTGAGTTTAGCTAAATGTGATTTAGCTCTTTAAGCATCTGTTTATAAACTATTGTTGCTGAAGTTCTAACATGTTGATGATCGTTTCCCTGAATTGACGTGTCCACTGTAATTAAAATGGGAAACCCACTTTCACAATGCTCTATAGGATTAAAACCTGCATACATCAGCCCAACTAAGCCCTTATTTTCATTATTGCCACTAGTAGACGCAACCCAATGGTCAACACGCTCAAAATATCCAGCATCGATTAGTTTGTGAGCGATCTTTCTGGCTTGGTCTTCAGACTCAAAACAAGAAGGAGCAACGATCATTAGATTGTTACTTTGGCATGATAAAAGAAATATTGAGAATACTGAGATAATATAAAGCTTTTTGTATTTCATTTAGCTAAAACATCGAGTTGAGTATAAGTGGGAATTGGGTCAAACCAACCGCAAGCTTCTATTCGCTGGTTTCTTGTTGTTTCACTATCTCGCGCTACTATATTTCCTTCAACCAAATCAAAACCATACTTTTCAGCATCGCAACCGACGCCAACTGCGAAGTAATTGTATGTCCAAACCAAAAAATGTAAACCTTGCTCATGACCCAACTGATGAGCCCTTTTAGCTAACTGGAACGCTAGTAAATGATTTTCACTGCTGGTGCTAATTAACTTTTCATTAGAATCATAAGTCAGATTAGTATGTTGGAGAACAATCAAAGCTCGTATATAATCGGTTGCGGTCCTAAGCTCCCCATTGGCAATAATTTCAAATACGTTAAACCTTCTTTTTCGCTCTTCTGAAGCCGAAGGAAATATCTGTTTAGCACTTGCCAACTCTCTTGCGGCTTGGTCTTGAGCATATAATGATGCTAATTCTGAATTGTCTTTTGAAAATGAACTATTGCTAAGAATTAGCAACAGTAAAATAGTAAGGCCTTTCAAAAACATTTAGACTCCGAATCCAATTTTTCAACATTAAACCAGTGATGTTGTGAACTATTTATTATTAAATAGGCGTGGTGATTTTGCACACAATCTTATAGTGTTTGCAATACATATCCCTAAGAGCCGTCGACTAGGGCTCTTTGTGCTCGCAACGGTTATTGGCATATATAACCTAAGTATTGCGCAAGAAGTCATGATTCAGCGCTGTTTTAAAAAACTATAATGCCGAAATTTTTGTGGTTATCAAATTAGCACAAACGACCTATTGCTGACCTTTGAGAGTTCGCCTTTTCTGCACAAAATAGTGTAAATTATCATCAGAAAAAAATAAAACTACTATGGGCTGGTTATTAGGAGGGGTAAAAAATGAAAATGAGCCGTTACTGTAATAAAGTCTTTTTAAGAACTTATGCGGAGGTTTAATGAGTATTTCATTTAAGCGCTCTATTGATCTTCAGAAAGCCGCGCAATTTACTTTTGATAATATGTACCAGTATTATCAGCGTTTAGCTCCTGACCGGGATCTGGCAAAAGTGTTATAGCCTACCGAAGATCTAGAAAATTACGACATATTATATAATCATGAAGCCGTCGGTGTGCTTCGGCTTCAATTTGAAAGCAAGTATTGTTACTTAAGAGGCCTTCAAGTTGTGCCAACTTTGCAAAATAAAGGTATTGGAAAAGCTGCTTTAAATGAGGCGAAGCGCCGAACATTAAATGCTAATTTGACCACGCTAACGTTGAGGGTTTTAAAAATAAGTCCTGCACTAACATTATATGAACGCAATGGTTTTGTTATACAAGGTGAAGATGAACGTTTTTTTAATATGGCCGCAGAACTATCACAATCAGTACGTTAAGGGCGGTGAATCCTTAGATCTAACGGTACTTTGCACAAGTGCTACGGTACTGTGCCAAAAAGGGGCAATTTGTCTACATATGCTGCAAAAGGGTTCACGTCAATTTCGACCTAAGTGGGCATTAGAGATTTGGAATTACTAGGCTATATTCGGTGAAACCCCAATGCTTAATCTTGCATTGATACCTTAATTCATATCGTAAGATATTCTGTTTATGCACGTTTAAAAGACGCTTGATAGCCAGTGCATAACATTAAGTAAAAATTGCTCGTTTTGTTCTGCGCCAACAGACCTTAAGCCATGCTTCTCCCCCGTTTTTACATCCAGTTGTGAAGAAAACATCATTCCCTCAGAAAATACAGCAACACGGCCTTTTCCGAATTTCAAGACTGCTCCTTGGCTCCATCCTTCAATTGGTATTCTTGTAGTAGATGAATTAACTTGAAATGGAATTGCTGGTTCCGTAGAAAAAATCCCTTGTCTAATTGTCAGTAAAGACTCTGCTTCATCTGGAGCCTTGAATGCTGAACCACCAAACGTTTTGACTTGAGTTATTCGGCTAGACAATGAAGCGTTCTTCTGAGTGTTTGGAATAGACAAAGCGACAGGCACTTCATTAGACGAATTGTTTCCACGATTAGTAATAGGATGATCGGCAGAAAGAGTGGCATCTACAATGCGAAACGTATAGCGACCGACGTGCCCATTACTGAATTCGAAACCAAAAGCGAATGCCAGATTTTCAACAACTTTCGGAAACGGCGTGTGGTCAGCGATTAACAAAAGCGAACCTCCATCAGTAACCCACTGTTTTACGCTTGCAACCTCATCATCATTCAGTGCACTCCCAAAGGGTGGTTGCCAATCTCTTCTGCTGTGATCGAGAGCATTGGCAATAACTAAAATATCTATATTTTTCAGTATGTCTAGCGTGAAACGTTTTGTATTCGATTTTACCGTAAAACCATTGCTCGAAAGAACTTGTTCAAATGGCTTATATCTACCACTGATAGTTAAGAAATTATTATGCGCTTCATCAACCAAGACCACTGTGCTGTTATCCGAGGAGAAATGCTTAACGGTATTCTGAGGCTTAAAATCTGGATCAGCTTGTTGAGAACTATCAGTACATGAAACAATTATTAGACTGAAAAATACCAAGATAAGTTTAGTTAGTAGTTTCATCTACAATTCCTTTTATGTAAATGAGGCAATCCAATGTTGCCAGCGCAATGATGCCATTTAAGTTTCATAGTTTAACATGAAAGGAATTTTAGATATCTGAAACTAGCACAAGCAATTTTAGAAGAGAATAGGTCGAAATATGGCGTTAAGTTAAGTCACAAAATATAATAATCAAATTTTTGCTAATGTCCGCAAAGTCGGATCACCTGCCATTAGGATACCAACCGAGAAAATCAAAAGTTCAACCATTTACAGATTACTTGAACGGCCGGTTATCTTTCATACCCTCCTGATAAGTATTGTCCTAACCGCTCACCGTTTTACGTTTCATAATCACTCAGAACACTAGATACGTGTCAGTCGCCAATGTGCCAAAAATGGTCATTAGCGTAGATCTTGTTTTGCGCCCTTTTTGGCATAAAGCGGCCGTTACACTTTTATTTTTTCGATAGATATAAGCTATTTAATGGAGTGTTGAAGGCAGTACTTGAAAAATGGTTAATGTCGCTCAGCAAATAGCTCCTTAACACTCCTGCTTGATATTTATTGCGACTTTCCGTATTTAAGTTTCTGCATGATATCTGTTGGTGAAGGAACATAGTCTGTGGTGTCAGGGTTTAATGTACCGCTTTCCACTGAATGGCAAAGTTTGCCCAAATCCATGAGATTTAGTTCAATTCCATCAAAGTAGCTATTAATCAAATCTAACGATTCTTGCGCAGCATTATTTTGAAATTCCTTCGTCAGCCCCGTCGATTGCTGAAGAGATTTAAATATTAATTTTACGTGGTTTACCAAACCTGAATCTACTACGCCCTGAGCAAACATTCCTGCAACAGCAAAACGCCTCGCGTAACCGTATGCCATCATCACCTCTGGAGGTAACTCAGGCTTATCTTCAACAAATTTTCCTAAGTCATTATTTATTTGAACGAACTGTCCATATTCAGATTGGTCAACTTTTTGAACAGATGTTTTAAGTACAAATTGTGCGCCGGGTTTATCCGCTTTTGAGAATCGACCAAAGCCGAAGGACTGCATGATATGGTCAGCAATTTTTGTGCGCAATTTCACCATTGAGTCGGTATCATCTTGAAGATGCATACAGATCATCAACATCATTTGTTGCGGGCCATCCGCGCCATCAACTGCTTCAAAACTTCGAGACATAGCACCAATGTACTCACTTTCTTCAATGCCGCTTTGATTAACAAAAGCAATAGCTGATTCATTTCCTTGTCGGGCGGCATCAAGCTCCTCTAATACAAACTGGTATGCAACTTCTGTGTCAGATATCCTAGTAATGATTTGCTTTGCGAAGCCTAATGACGCAGCTTCCAGTCCATCTCTTTGTATTGCGAGTTTTACTAAATTTTTTTCTTTCTTTTTGAATATGCCAAACACTGTCTATCCTTGAGTAAATTAAAGTTTATAAAGCCAGAGGACTAAATTTTTTAGCAAATATGGATCATAAAAAGTCACGGTCAAGTAGTTCATAAGATGCTTCGCTAGCTAGCATCTCAACTTCACTTCGGCAGCTCCACCGTTGATATGTAATGCTAGTAACGATGCCATCGTCACATACTTCGCGCTGGTTTCTAAAGCGACAGATAACGTGGACCCTGTCATCGCTTAAAATGTCTAATCGGTCACATCTCATTGGATATGACGTGCCATTTTCGGTTAGCTTTACGAAAGCAATTCTGCGTATTGGAGCTTTTTTCATTTATTTACCTTTGGATTATCAGTAAGAAATAACAGTTCAAGTGTTGGAGTGTCACAAAGTGAGCAATCGTTAAGCAATTGCAGCGCGTCTGTTTTTGTTATTTCCCGATGATTTAATTTGTCAATTGCCTCATCTGTTAGCTGTTTTATTTCATCATTGGTTAGTGTTAACACATACTCAAAGAGGCGTTTAGACAGAGCCGCTTTAAAAGCGTGCTTCGGTTGGAAATCGCCAATTTTGAAAGCATTAAGAAGATGACCATATTTGGGTTGTAAACGAACGGATACTGTCGAAATCTTTGGCTTTCCTGCGTCGTCGAAACTGTCTAATGTTTTCTGAATGACATTGCTGATATTCATTTTTTGTTTACCTCCTCAAATGCTTTCTTCCACGGTGAACCCTCTCTAATCCAACTTGGTTCTACTAGATGTTCCCTGTAAAAACATAGGTGGGCTACTAGCCACGTCATTTCCTGATAGTCATGCTCAACACCTGACTCACTCAACTGTTCATCTACATGAAGTGAGATATCGCACTGGCTTTCTTTGTCAAGAGAATAGTATGTCTCTGTAAGTTCTAATTCGATGAATTTGCTTAAAACTGCATTTCTAGAGCACGATTGTTTAGCTGCAATAATATCCACAAGGATTAGGTCAGAATTTGAAAAATCCATATTGAAAGTAATCGGTTTTGGCTTTTTAACTTTGTTGTTCGGCTTTATGTTTGGTGCAAAAAAAGCATGCATTTCATCACAATCACCATTTTCCTTTATCCAGTTTTTCCTATTTTCAGGGTCACTCAGATTTTGACATTCACTCATTTCTGGCCTCTTTTATAAGAATCTAAATCAAAGCAGGTTATCTGTGTATTTCTATCTTCTACCAAAACAGCGCCTCCTTTCACATGAAGCGACTGAAGTGACTGGTTAAGAGCTTCAAGCTCTTTCAACGCCTTCTGTATAGCTTTTTTATTTAAAATTATTCGCTCTCCTTGTTTTATGCCAAACTGTTTTACTATCTTTAACATGTTTTCAGTAATGCCTCGCTGGGACATACGTTTTTGGATGTGTCGAGTTTTACTCATAAAGGCCTCTATTTGAATTTATAAAGTATTCAAATATACACTATAATATGAATAATGCAATATTCATATTAAATATATAAATATTAATTCTTGCCTGCAAAGTGCATGTCTGTGCTTCAGTCAAATCCGGGTTTGGAAATCCATAAATTTATAACATTAATATATGAATCTGAAGCACTGCAACATTGCTTATTGTGCTTATTGTGCTTAGTGTCGCCAGAAGAGTTTACAAGTGAAACTAAACGCTATTATTAGCAGCAGGGCAGGAGTTCTAGTATATGGCCGAAATAGATTGGAAAAAACAAACTAGATTTGGAAAAACGAATAATCACGAGTCTGAAAAATAATTCCACCAAAGAAAAGGTCTCTAACTGACTTTTACTTACGATTGAAGTAAGTAGAGGATATGACGAGTTAACACTATACACTTCCCGTCGTCACAGCTGTCTCTAAAGGTGGTTTTGAGAAAATTATGAGTGTTAATTCTTATGTTGTTAGTCCTTTAGTGCAGAAACCTTGGGGGTCGCTCGCAAACGCTAATACGGCGATATTGTCTATTTCTTAGTATTGTGTAGTGTTTGTCTATGCCCCAAAATCGAAGTCGCGTTAGACAATAAAGTCTTTATTATTCTTTTCGCAGAGGGATTCGTGGCAACGGTACTCGCGTTACTTATTCTGATCTTGGATATGTTTTGCCTAAGTGCGTTAGTATTTTTGAATAAACACGGTGTCTGTAATACAGGCTATTATTGTCAAATCATGCTTTTGGCATTTTTCACATTAGACAATATCGATATTGAAGACACGTTTCAGGCGCTGCCCTCATGACATGCTTTCATCGTAATTTAGAGTGCTAATGCCTACAATCCGGTTGATAGGGGCTGTAAGCAAAAAAAGCTAACGACGGCAATGTCCGTTGATCGCTCGCAAGACCCAGTCGCCTCCCTCATCAATATCTTTTGTTGATGAAGTGAAATTAAAGGTAGAGGTGATAGGCAGCCAATAGCTGTCATTCAAATCCAAAAAAATCTGTCTATTTATATGATAATAATTGAAAAATGCAACATAACAATGCTTTGAGCTTCATCTTAGATACGTTTATTTTCCATTTATTTTTTATTTTTTATTTTCTATTGTTTTTTAATTCAGTGGTTTAATAACATTTTACGTGAAAGCAATGGTCTCCGATAAGCAAGCTTACATTATCGCTATTATTGCGATGCTATTCACACCTTTAGTAATACTCTTACCAGATTCGTTATCACCTAAATATACAATGGTACAAATCCTATATTTGTTTGGGTTTAACTTAGGTAAGCTATTAGGACGCGCAAGAGATGAAATTAATCCGAACCAGCTTTTTGCTCAGGTGTGCATATTTTTTTTATTAACGGCTTGTTATATTTCTGTCCCATATGGTTATGTATCTCAATCTTTTTCTTTATGTAACGCTCAATAAAAGAAACGAGCACTGAATTGCACACTACCATCGAAATCCTAATCAATAAAATCCCCAATCTTTTTGACGAAGTTCAAGAAGGTTTGACTTTAGAGTTGATATGAATTCCCATCAGAGTTCACAATTAAAATTTTTAAAAAGGACTTTCTGTTTACTTCAATACTATTTTCCATCGCGTAAGCTTTAGCAGCATCTATCGCTTCCTGTTCAGTGTCAAATACATCACTAACCTTATCTGAAGTCGATTCGAAATCATAAGAATCTAAAAGTGCCACATGGTATTTAAAATTTTGATGCTGCGTCTTTTTCTTTTTCGACATTTATAACCCCCAGTCAAAATCCTTGTAAGCAATAATTAGAACGCAATTACAATACATCAGCAATTGCAATCTATGTAATAACGTGTCAGCACAGTCAGGTTTTAAGTGAGAGGATGTTTCACCGTTACCTGCGCACAACACGCAACCTAAAGATCCGATATAACGAGCATCACTTGGGTATTTATTTGATGTTGATGGTATTAATATGCTCGGATGGTGTTGAGGTCATTATGCATTGTCTTGTGAATTTTAGAATATCAGCTAACTCAATGAGCATACTTATTGAGGAGCAGCTAGCGTCTTAACTATGGATCTAAAGAAGGTCATTTCCCTTCATTATTTCAGGCCGTATGTGTAAGCCAATAAAAACATAATTGAGATTTAAGGTGTCACCAATATGATGACATCATTGACTAATAGTTACTTTATGGTATTATGCTTGGGTCATAAAGACATTCGCCGGATTAAGTAACAACTTGCAGGGCGAAACATAAGTATCTGCTAAAGCGTTGATGTCTGTTTTGCTCCACACAGCAATCTTCGTGTGTTTCCCTTGGGGCAGGAACATAATAATGAATGTATTACAAACACTGGTTTCTCAACAACTCATTACAAAAAAATTAAGTAAACATCAGTTAGCGTCGATAATTGGTTACACCAATATCAGTAAAGGATTGCGAGTGATTGATCACTTCATAACTACGTTAACTGAGTCAAATGACATCCGATCAAAGTTACAACAGGCATTGGATATACCAAGCAAGGACTACAAAGCTGCCATTGAACAAGTAGAGGTCGACATTGAAAAACTTGCCCAACAAGCCTTCACTCCTTCTATTCAAGTAATTTTAAGTGGAAGACCTAGTCCTGTATTTGCGGCTATTTTCTTTATAAAAGTTGATATTCCTGAAGGCATAGAATCATTGCAATTCACGAATGAAATTAATTGTGTGTTTGATTGTTATATACAAAACCAAAACGCCCATTTTTCAGGAACTAGTTACTATACAGATAGCGGCGATGACTATTTATCCTTTGTTGAAGCCTTAGAAAAAGCAGAATTATTCAATAAACCAATCCCTTGGAGTTTTGGTAATGGTTTTCGGTATTTTCGAAAATACAAAGATACGTTAACGTTTGACCGCAGAGGCAATCTAATCAATCGTGCGGGACAGTATCAAAAATCTGTCTCTACATTAAATGTTAACGGAAAATCAATACCCTCAAGTTTTTTCAAATAAATTCCCCAAATTAAATTATTAAGAAAAAAAGGTATGAATATGACAAATAAATTTTTCAATGTTAAGACGGAAAAAGGCACTCGTATCACTCTTTCAACCGATGCTAAATTCGGTGACTATGAAGTGCTATATCAGAAATGGGCGTGGGGAGGCATCGACGCCGAAAGTCTTATATTTGTAACAAAGGATATTGCTCACATTAGTGAAAATGAATTAACAGAGGACGTTAAAAATTCCCCATTAGTCAAAGACAAGAGTAAGTCACTGACATATAAACAAGGTGATGAGTTCACCTTTGTCAATTTCAATTTTGAAGTATGTAACCACGAAGTTTCTTTTAAGAAACAAGATTATGAGCCTCGAGAGAAAACGTTAGCACAAGAAATGGCTTTTCGGAACTTTGATATTTTCGGCGATATTCATGGACATTCATGCGCCTTAATCGAATTATTAGACAAGCTAGGCTATAAGGTAAACGACGAAGGTTTTTATAAGCATCCATTTCGCATGGCAATTTTTGTAGGAGACTTTATTGATAGAGGGCCCCGGCAAAAAGCGGTGATTGATATCGTAAAGCCAATGGTTGAAAATGGCGCTGCACTGGCAGTTATGGGCAATCATGAATTTAATGCTATCTCATATCATACATTGCATCCTGCTACTGGCGAGCCCTTAAGAAGTCATAGTGACAATCATAAAAAGCAACATCAGGCATTTCTCGATGAGTTTACGAATGACGTAGAACTAAAGGAGACAATTGATTGGTTCAAAACCCTCCCTTTATTTCTTGAATTATCTAGTATTCGGGTTATCCATGCTTGCTGGAATGACAAAGCAATAGCCTCGATTCAAAGTAAACTCGATAGTCGTAACCGCCTTGATGACGCCTTTCTAATAGCGGCAAATGAAAAAGGTTCAGTGGAGTTTGAAGCCGTTGAAACCTTACTTAAAGGACTCGAGTTAAGGTTACCTGCTGGCTATTCGTTTAAAGACAGTTATGGCCAACCACGCCATGATATTCGCATTAAATGGTGGCAAACTGAGGACCGTTCGTATCGTGAGTTGGCGATTGTCCCCAAATCTAACAAAAGTGACATGCCTATTGATGTTGCTCCTATTGATGATTTAGGTGACTTTCAATACAGTGATAATTCGAAACTTGTATTTTTTGGCCATTATTGGTTTCAAGGGCAGCCAAAAAGGCTGAAGCGTAACGTAGCATGTTTAGATTACAGTGTGGCAAAAAATGGGGCTTTAACAGCATATCGTTGGTCTGGGAGCGATTTGGAAATTCACGATAGATGTTTTATACAAGTGAACTAAGAAATCATAATTGATAGCGTGTTATATTTTTTGTGCTATGTAGCTAGTGATATCAAATTTTTCACCACCATTCGAGAAAAAAGAATCAAGTGCATATGCTATTTTTTCTAGTGGTGCGCTTTCATAACCAAAGGTTTGGATTTCACTTATGTAACGTTCAATAAACGCAACGGCTCCTAACTGAGCCCATTGAGCTACATGAACCAATTCATGAAAATGTAAACGCAACCCTGAGGCAATTTGAGGTAGTAAATAGTAAGTGTTCTTGTATGTAATACCGTCAACATCCATATCGATAAAATCCCCCAGACCCCTTTTACGCAGTTCAGGAAAGTTTGGCTGTGGGATTTTATTTACAACCACAAAATATGCATTACTTAAGAACTCTCGCGAATAAAAACCTTCAAACTCATTAACAAACTTAGAGCAACAGACTCTTTGTTATTAATATTCTGCGTTTGTTTGGTCAACCCATTGCTCAATTTGATTCAACATTTAGAGACTCCATATCTAGCTAGATGACCATATAACAGTATTAACGCCATCATGTGCGCTGTGGTGAGACGATTTTAGTATAGCTCGTTCAACAACTTTATCACTTGCAACTTTTTGAACAAAATCTATAAACTTAATCTCGTCTAACTGTCCATATTCACCCTCGGTGCTCGCAGGTAAGGTTTGCAAAGTAAACACCTTCTGCCCTTGTGATGGTCACAGTGCAATATGATAGCTCACAGGTGGCCCTTGCAACGCGAGCAAACTATCTTCATCATCTACAGGCAGGTTCAGATAACTGTTTTCCATGTCGCGCTGCACCAAACCAAATTTTTCTAAATATCGGGCAATTGGTGTGCGCTAGTTCGACCATATCGCCGTGAGATTGCGCTTTGATGCGAGTGAAAGTGGTACCACCCCATGAGTTTTCGTTAATAGCACCTTCTAAAAACAGCATTTGGAAGTGGATGTTTAGATTCAACGCGCTGCCAAAGCGTTGAATAAGAGTCACCGCCCCAGTATTTACTTGTTTATTTGAAACCCCTGCTCGATTTACAATGTGTGTGGATATGGCATGGTAAACAATGGCCATGCCCTTGTTCAATTCACTAGAATATCTAGCCAACAGTGATCTCAAGGGCGAGGGTTGAATAGGCGCTTACTGCGCAAGTAAGCAGAGCTATTATTAAGCGACAATTAACGTGGACGGTCAAGTTGATTGACGCGCTACAGTTATTAATGAATCATGATGGTTATATTGGTCGTGAACGTTTTTTAGCCATTGCGTTGAATATCGCTGACTAAAGAGCATTCGTTGCCAACTTAAACTGGCCAAGGAAGTTGAAGAATGAAACCACTAATTAATGTTTTACTCACTCTTATTTTGATCGGCGGCTGTGCTAAAGAGCCAACGATGTATGAGAAATGTATGGCTGTAGAAACTATTCAAACTGAGAATATGTCCATTGTGCAATTTACCTTATTTGCTCAAAATAATGGCTATCCATATTATACACCCGCCATTGCATCGGCACTTCAATCGTATATTGAAAGCTATGAAAAAAATGAAGTGGACTACATGGAAAAACAGGTTGAGCTTTATCAAAATCTGCCAGAAATCGCTGCTTATTTAACTGAAGCCGGTGAACTCAAAAATACCGAACCTTATGCTTCTCATGCTAAAGTTAGAGATGCCTTTTTAGCAAATAAAATTAATCACGATGCATATAAAATAAATGAACACTACGATTGCATGGATGCATGCGCAGAAATTAAAAATAAAATTACCTCACTGATTAATAAAGTCAATATTGGCTTCAAGGAAGCTGATGATAAATTACCTAGCGGAGGATATTTGGAACTTTATAATTCATTAACTGACTCAATAGAGACTTTTTTACTTGAGCACCCCTTCTATGTTTGGAAAGAAATAGGCTCAGATGAGCTCAAGGAACGCCTAGGTATCTTAACTATGCATAAGCATGAAGTTGATTCAGATACATCAGGCACTGAACTTGAGGGTTATTCCTATCTATACGCCATTATGCTAACTGAGAGACTACCTATGAAAAATCAGGCTGAGCCATTTCCATGGCAAGAGCTCCGTTCAGAAATGAAAACCGCACTGGATACGGGGTTATTCCGGTCTTACTTGCAGAACAAATTGTCAGCACTGGTGACTGCGCCCAATCCTCAAAAAATTGGGAAAGTCATATGTAATACTCATGGGCTTTACGAATAATAGTGAACTTCCCAGATTTCACTAGACACTTTTAACAGTTACAATGTAACTTACAGTTGAGGTGTTTATGAGCAAAGGCAAAAGATATACTGAAGAGTTTAAGATTGAAGCGATCAAGCAGGTTACTGATCGTGGATATTCGGTTAATGAAGTCGCTGAGCGACTCGGAATAGCGACCAAATCATTGTACAACTGGCGTAGCCAATTAAGCGGCAAGAAAGCCATTCGTACATCACCTGATAACTCGGTTCGGATAGCGAAGTTAGAGGCTGAATTAAAACGTGTTACGGAGGAAAGAGACATATTAAAAAAGGCCGCAAGGTACTTTGCAAGCAACCCAGAGTAAAGTACGCCTTTATTCGCGAAAACCAACAAACGTTTTCTGTGTCAGCAATGTGCCGAGTGCTTAAAATTAATCGCAGCGGGTTTTATGTATGGCAGAAAAACCCGTTGAGTAATCGCGCTATAGAAGACAATCGTTTACTTGAGCGCATTCATGAATTGTATGAAGCCAGTGGTGGAACTTACGGTAGCCTTTGGATACACCAAGATTTACGTGAAGCTGGCGAAGTGTGCAGTGTTAATCGTGCCGCCAAAATTATGCGGCGAAACAACTTGATAGCGCAAATAGGGTACAAACGAAAATATGTCAATGGCAGTAAGCTTTCAAGTGTTGCGGATAATTTTTTAGATCGTGACTTTGCCTCCGATGCACCCAATGTTGCGCGGGTAAGCGACATCACGTATATCCGCACTTATAAGGTTTTTTTGTATTTGGCAATCGTTATCGATTTATACTCTCGCCGAGTTGTCGGTTGGTCAATGAACAAAAATATGGATAAAAGATTGGTGATCAACGCATTAATGATGGCTGTTTATCAGCGTTGGCCCACCCAATCAGTGCTAGTTCACACTGATCAAGGTAGTCAATATGGCAGTGCCGACTACTTGGCATTTTTGAATGAGCATAATCTTGTTCCCTCAATGAGCAGACGTGTTAACTGTCATGATAATGCGGTAGCCGAGAGCTTTTTTGGGACACTTAAAAAGCGCGTGTTAAGAAACAAGATATTTTCAACGAGAGACGAAGCGAAGACTGAGATATTTAATTTTATCGAAATGTTTTACAATCCCAAAAAGCGTTATTCGCATACAGGTGGCGTATCACCTGCTAAATTTGAAGCGACGTACTTTTTGGAAACAGAGACTGTCTAGTAAATACTGGGAAGTTCATACCTCAAAATAAAGAAAAATCTGAATTCGGATTCCCTAACCATATTTTCGATAACGCTAACAATTTCTGGTCATTTTTTCGAGGTTTTTTTGAAGGCGATGGAACCATTACGAAAGAAACAATTGATATTTGTGTAAATCGGACGCAGGCCGCTGCATTAAACTCTTTTTTAAGTGGACATTTTGAATTTGCTGACTGTGTTGTTCCTGTCAAATCAATCTATAGACTTAGTTTCGGCAGTCTACCTCAAACAATGCTGTTAATTGCCGGCATGTACTCTGTCTCTGACATACGTATGGCTCGAAAGGAAAAACTATCGGCAGAGTGGTGGAATAAAATAGAAGGAAATACAATGTATCCATTCCTTTTTCAAAGTTAGCTTTGTTGTCTTCTGAACGTTTGCGTTCAGAAGTATTTAAGCCACTTTGGCTAAAAATGACAGCGCTAAAGTATACTATTAAAATAACAAACATTAACTCACTAGAAACCTATTATGGCTCAAAGGCCGATTTTGTTGAGAAACTTGGTACGAGAATCAGCTATGTAACAAAGGCAGAAAAAGGAGAGCGTAAAACAGTCTGTGGCTGGAGAATAACGTACTCCGAAAAATATAGTTAACACAGGTTACATCGTCATGTACTGTTAGCTTTCATCCAAAGTTGACCCATATATCCCGATTATTTGCTAATAAGCTTGACGATAGATTAGGTGTTAAATGCCATTGAGAATGTCGGCGAAGTTTTATTTAAGGGGTTTACTCATTCAATGCAAACGTAGGTCAAGCGCAAGTGTAAATTAACAGGTATTTAATTAAAGCATTAGTAAAGTAAATTATTCACAATAGATTACACTTTTGAGTAACCATATTTGTAATTTTGATATTGCTGAAACTTTATATAAACTAACGCTCCACCTCTATAGGAATTTAGGCAATGCAAAAGTATTTAAAAACACTCAATCTTGTTACGTTTGACGCTAATTTGTTACGGTCTACTGCTTCTCGGTACTCGCTACCTTTGATAGAATTAGCGCAGCTACTAAATATCTTTCGGGCGATTATCTATCGGAAACCATTACGTACTTCCCCTTCACAAGCCAACCATTTAGTAGCCACCCCTGAATATCAATCTCGTCTAGCATTCGCTATCTTGAAGCCATTTTTTGATGCCAATAGTCACTATACTTCTTAGCTTCATCAGCCTCAATATTTGCAATAATCATTGGGAAAGAATTCCATCGCATGTCCTTGATCGCAATATCAATCATCTCGTAAATAGTGCCATTAAATTTAAATGATTTACCAAGTTTGATTTCAGTATTATATTTTTTTTCTTTGTTTTTTTCGATGTTCTGCATTAACGTTACCTTCTTTTTTTCTATCAACTAGCCCTCACGCAAAAAACTGAAGCATCTGATTGAGGCTAATTTTTTGACCTAGACGTGACGGTAATAAACTTTTGAAAACAATATAAATTGAATACAAAATAAGTGTACTTCAATATTTTGAGTTAAAAAGCAGGAATAATGCAAATTGTGAAAAAGATCTCTTTAAAAGTACAAAATCATGGTTGGCGTTATCATTAGTATTTTACGGAACAACATCTGTGGACAACGGATATTGAAAATAAAAATCTAGTTATAGAAGTCATAGATTATTTTAACCGCCAAAATTAGTCTGTTTTTGTGATAACTAGCACATATCCTAACAGCACAGATGAGCGTTTCTATGTTATAAATTATTATAACCATTATAAATTATTATAAATTTATAAATAAACATAATGTGAAATTAGGAAATTCAGTTTTTTATTTATTGTATCCCGAAATGTATGGCATCAGTGGTGCCACAAGAGACACTAATGCTGTCACAAAAGCCATCATTGATGTCACAGATGACACTATCAATGGCACAATATGAGTAGTCAGAGTAGTGGGTTTTCGTTAACTTCGACTTCAGTGCAGACCTAAAATTAGCCTCTATCCTAAGATATCACTCTAGGACAATCTTATGAGACACCAAGTGCCTTATAAACTACATCAAAGAGATCACTATAAAAGCTCACCTGAAACTTGGTAAATGTCTCTCCCGGTACGCTAAGAATATTGCTTGCAGAAGCCATCGGTAATAGCACCTTTGTTGCACCGGCTTCTAACGCTACTTGCATGCTAGAAGTTAGTTCTTGAACTGAATTCACGACCCCATCTAAAGTCATACTGCCTAGAACAGCCATTACCTCTTGAAGAGGTTTATTCATTAATTTTGAACAGCAAGCGATCAATGAAGCTAAACTAGCACTATGGCTATTTTCGCTGTTTTGCAAGTTGACAAAATGCAGATGAAACTCATGTTCGGAAAACTTAGAGTTTGCAGCAATGCGGTTTAGACTACTTTTGAAATATTCAAAGCCAACACGCACTTGCTTTTTAGCAGAAGTGTTCGAGCCTAGTCCAGATGTTGAATGTTTGCCATTTCCAGCTGTCATTTCTGTTTCTAAATGGTATACACCTAGTTTTTCAATTGTGTCACCGCTAACAAAATGGACAACGCCCGGGTTTTGCAAACCGCGAGGTATTAGGTCGGCTCATCCTTGGGATGAGGGATTAATTCCAAGGGAACTAGTTGTTGCCAACCCTTCTCGGCCATTGCCATTTTGCTGGGCTCAGGTATTTCATTCAATGTTACTTTACTAATGCGCGTTAAAACAAAGTCTCGAAAACTTTTTGATTTACGATCATACCCACGCACAAGCCAGCGGAGACCATTTTCTACTATGCTGTGGGGAACAATTTCGCGGGCATTCGAACCATTCGACAGTGGCGTATAGATAATACTAACAGCTTTGTTGTTGAGCGTAGCTTGAAGCAAGCGAGTAACAATGTTGACGTCCAGAATGTTCAAATTTGATGGTGACTCAACTGGGAAGTAAACATCTCCTATCGTATCAAACCCGTCAGATATATCATCTGCCAGTTTAACTAAAGTACGAACAGCTTCATGATCGAACAAAGCTTCTAAATGCTCGGTTTGAAAATATCGTTTTTCTTTAGTGGCATACTTCAGGTTATCGGGGGCGAGCTGCTTATAATTCTTAAAGTCTCGTGATCCAGCAGACAAACCTACCTCAAAACGATTAATTAAATCTTGCCTATAAATTGAGCCTTTGCGCATCAATGAGAAATCGATGTACGCAAAACGGTTCTTTTGGGCAAAACCTAAATCTGAAAGCTGTATTTGAGAAATCTCACTTATGACTGAACTTTTGTGTGGTTTGTTTTAATGCGGTTGTAAAGTGTTCATACAAAACATGGAGTATATATTTAGCAAATTTTCATTTTTTTACCTTCAATTTTTCATCAACAAAAAATGATCGAGAGATAACTCTTACTTTTAAAGTGCTCTTCTATAAATACTTTTGAAACCATTTAATCTCTTTTTGGACTTGCCAAAATGGCATTTGTAAATTTCTGAATATTAAATTAGAGGTCTAAAGATGAAATTAAAGAAAACAATGATTCGTCCTAACGAATTAATAAAGCAATTAAATGTAAGCAAAAGCACCCTATATCGTTTGCGCAAATCTAGTGATTTCCCAAGACCGGTTGCAATTGGTCCACGTGCGATCTCCTTCGTTGTTGAAAAGATTGAAGTATGGCTCGAACAACGTGAACAGTTACCGTACTGAGCCGAAATGAAATGAATATTTGTTTTATAGCCTACACGTTACGCACGCTTAGTATTGTTGAGGGTCAACTATTTCTAGGTTTTTATTATTGTTATCAACGACTAACACTGAAACTCTTTGGTAAGACTTTTTCTATCAAATACTCACATAAAGGTCTGTTTTTAATAAGGAATGTGGGGTATTCGATATGAGTGCTAAATTTGATAAATCTGTGACTGTTAAATTTACACAAGATGATTTTCTGACAATTGCTGATGAAGCGGAGAGGTCAGGAACCACTATCGCGCATGTTGTTCGCGAATCTTGTTTGCATTACAGACAGTTGAAGCAAGTGGAGGAGCAGTTAGTGGCAATGGAACAGCGCCAACAAAAGGTTCTATTCGAAGTATTAAGTGCTGCGTTAAATTTGAGCTTGAAAAAAAAGCAATCGATTATAGCTATCCTCGATAGTAACGGAGTGCGAATATAATGCTCTCATCTGGCCCTGTTACTAGCTTTAAATACCTTATTGAAGATGAATTGCCCATCTAAATCAAACCAATGGCTTAGTAGTGTTTCTGACTTTGATTTTACCGAGCAAAAGTCATGGTGGGTAGGCAAACTCTGCCCTTTACTTAACCTAAAGCCCAATGTAATTGAAAAAGATTTTAATAATGTTTTTTCAGGTAAAAATTTGAAAGGAGTCCCATTACTGCCCAAATTTCATGGACGGCATAATCCGGGAAGAGATATTACTTTGTCTCCTCCAAAGTCCGTGTCTGTAGTTTATGCTTTATGCAGTGAGGCACTTCGTGAGCGGATTAGTTGGAAAAATAGACAGGCAGCTCTTAGAACACTCTGTTTTCTTGAAGAGAAAGCCGCCCAGACTTGCTGTGGTAAAGGAGGTAAAGTCTTGGTCAAGACAATGGGCTTTTTTGCAGCGATGTTTGAACATTGCACATCCCGTGCAAATGACATGCAATTGCATATTCATCTGGTAATAGCTAATTTAACCTTTGTTGAGGGTCAAAAGTAGCACGCAATAGATTTCGGAGAGCTTTTTACATGGTTTAAAGCAGCTGGTGAGATCTACCGATCTCAACTCTGTAAAGGATTAACAGAATTAGGGTTCGAAGTAATAAAAAGTGAAGACGGTCGCAATTTTGAAATCAAAAGTGTTTGTCTAATAATTTGTAGAAAATATTCTAAGCGTAACAATGAAATAACAAATAGCGTTGAGCATAGCGGAATAAAAAATATTAACGCTAAAACTAAATCAATGTTCGCGATTAGAACACGCGAACCGAAGACTGTTATGAATAGATTGGCTCTTCTTTCTAGGTGGCAAGAAGAGTTAAACGAGCTCGGAATGTTCGAGAGTGACATTATAAATATACGTAATGCGAGCCTTTTTAAACCATTGGAGCCAATACCGGTAATGTTTTTATTGATGAGGCTCACAGAGCATGAAGCTGTTCTAGATGTAATAGATATTTATAAAGCTGTAGCGATAGAGGCACAGTTTTATAACTCGAGTCTTGCTTGTATTCACAATACTGTAGAACAAATTTTAACTCACGACTGGCTTGTATCTTTGGGAAAAGATGCAAAAGGTAGAGCCCTCTATACAACACAAATGATGATTGATATCGAAAGATCAGTGGTCGAACTGGCTACCTATTTGCACTTGGATGAGTCATATAAGATGAATGATCAGGCCATTGAGCAGGCGATAGCTGCTCAAGAAAATAATCAAGGTTTCGAAATGTCGGAAGAACAGCAAGCTTCAGTTCAAGGTGTTTGTCAAACTGGTCTTGATATTTTGCAAGGTAGAGCGGGGGCAGGAAAATCAACATCGATGCAAGCAGTCCGCATCGCATATGAGTCTCAGGGCATCAAAGTGAAAGGTTCCACTATCGCTAAAAAAGCAGCAGTACAACTCGAAAATGATACTGGAATTGAGTCGAAAACACTCGCCAGTACCATACTGGAAATAGAGAAGCGACCCAGCAGATATAGTAATTCCGTAATACTGGTTGATGAGGCTGGTCTTATTCCGACTTCTGATTTGCTCATGTTAATGAGGGGCGCAGAAAAAGCCAAAGCAAAGATAATTTTGGTAGGCGAAACTGCCCAGCTAAAGTCGATCAAACAAACAGGGTGCCTTGCTTACCTTAGCAAGTTATTAGGACATAGTGAACTTACCTCGATATATAGACAGCGACAGCTTTGGGCTAGAACGATGGTGGTTGATCTCCGCAGCGGCGCGTCAATGTCGGCTATAAATACTATGAGAGCAAAAGGTCTTTTAAATCTGTTTGAAACGAAAGATAAGACCTTGGAGGCGCTTATCGATGCATGGCACGCTTATACTCTGGCCAATCCCAATAAAGATTGGATGATAATGGCGTTCAGTTGGAAGGATGTCGAGCCGCTGAATGAACTAGTTCGAAAAAGGTTAAAAGATCGTGAGGTAATTGGTGATGAAGATATCGAAATTAATTGTGTGGTATCTCAAAAAGTAATGAGTTTAAAATTTTCTGTAAACGATCGTGTTTGGTTTACAATTAACGACTACGAAAGAGCGTTTACGAACGGCGATTTAGGCACTGTTACTGCTATTAGTGAATTTGAAGATGAATACTATTTTTTCATATCAATGGATAATGGTCATCGAGTGCGGTTCAAGGTATCTGATTACTCTGATGAAAAAGGTAACTTACATCTTGTCCGTGCATATGCTTCGACGATATATAGTAGCCAAGGTAGCACCGTTGATGGCGATACCTTTGTACTTTATACAACAAGCATGGACAGAGCAGCGTCTTATGTTGCCGGTTCAAGACACAAGGACAACTGTGATTGGTTTGTAAATGGACGAGAGCTTGATGACTATAATGATGACGCCATTACCGAGGAGCGAAACTTGCAAGAATCGAGGATAGAAACGCTAGCTAAATGTATGCGTACTTCTCGTCACAAGGCTATTGCATTGGAGTATCTAAAAGCATAGCTCAAAAAACCCGTCTTAAAATTGACTGTGTAATCAATCGGTGAGTTATGATTTTCCACGTAAACTCATTATTAAAGGTTGCTGAGGATGGGGAGTAAATATAATTAGCTATCAAATGCTTGCAACAAGATAAGCTCTATCATAATGTAAGTTTACATAAACTAGATTGATGTTATTTCATGCTTAAACTTGGCATACCTTCCCGTGGCTTGGCGCTCCACTTTGCTATTAATAATGGACTTTCTTATGATATTTTTTTGCACTTTGCTGAATTGACTCGTCTCGATAAAAGAGAGCTTGCTGCGTCTTTATCAATCGCGCTAGCAACACTTCATCGCCGAGCTAAAAGCGGTCACTTTAAAAATAGTGAAAGTGATAATCTATATCGTTTCACTCATGTGCTTGTTGCGGCCATTGATCTATTTGAGGGGAACAACGATGACGCTATTACTTGGCTCCAGTCTGATATTGAGGCCATTGGGGGAAACAGGCCATTGGATATGCTATCTACTAGTGCCGGGTGCGATGCCGTTAAAGACATCATTGGTCGCCAAAAGCATGGCGTGTTTGCTTGAGCGAGACAATCAAAGGTTACCGTATTAGAAATTTATTGAAATCGACCACCCTTTGATTACCCAGCAGGTCAAATAGAATATTTATTTTTTGATTTGATACTCTAAGTTTTGATATGATATCAAGGCTAAAAGTGCAGAGATGTAGAAAACCGAAGTGGGGTATATTTCGGGGTGTAAATTTTAAAAAGAGCCTGTGAGCCTTTAAAAATAAGATGATGGGCGGCATGATGTAAGCTAGGCCAACAAACTTGTCAGCTATTGTCTGGAAGATACTATTGTCAAGCCTGAACTTTATGGTGAGGGTACACAGCCATTGGGCCTAAATAAAATGGAAAGATAGACAAAGAACTGAGTAAATAAACCCGACGATCTACAAACAAAGAAGTGAGCAATGCATCCTGATGATTTATAAACAAAGAGCGTGCTAAGACAAAGTTAAATTCCCATCGATTACCATCTAAAAAGGAAATTAAAAAACACGAGAGTACGTTTTTACAGCTTGACTTTTCTGCACCTAAATCAGTTTCTGCATTATGGGCATATCAGTATCATAGTGAGCTTAAATTGCATCTTTTTATGAGATTTTAGTGCTCTATTCGGCATTTATTTTTCACGGTTCTGATTTTCACTGACTTAATTTTAGCTTAACTTCTATTTAACTAGATTGAGTAATATATGACCTAAAAAAAGTGGTTAGTCATATTCCGTCTTTTCCTTAAAATCACATAAGTCTTCGATGATACAAGAGCCACATCTTGGTTTACGAGCTATACAAGTGTATCTTCCATGCAATATCAACCAGTGATGGAGGTCATACATAAATTCAGTTTTGTTCGGGGTATTTTTAATGATGTTTTGTTCGGTCTGTTCAACCGTCTTGCCTTTGGCGTATCCAGTGCGGTTCGCGACTCTTTGGATATGAGTGTCAACAGCAATGAAGTATCTACCTTCATTATCTTTTAGCCAACCAAACGCAGTATTCAATACTACGTTAGCCGTCTTTCTGCCAACGCCTGGCAATGCTTCTAACGCTTCTCTATCCTCTGGCACCACTGAACCATGGGCTTCTACTAAAATACGACAAGTTTCAATCACATTCTTTGCTTTTGAATTAAACAAACCGATAGTTTTTATGTATTTTGTTAAGCCGTCGATACCCAGTGCGCAGATTGCTTTAGGCGTGCTCGCGACAGGGTAAAGTTTATCTGTTGCTTTGTTGACACTGACGTCCGTTGCCTGTGCTGACAATATGACCGCGATAAGCAATTCAAAAGGGCTTGAAAAGTTCAGCTCAGTTGTCGGATGGGGGTTATTGGCACGCAAGCGAGAGAGCATCTCATAACGCTTTTCTTTATTCATATGTCTTATTCATATGTCGGTTCCTGTCACTCGCGCTCTCTGCACAATTTTAGCCTGCTTAGCTCTTTGTGAACGCTTTTCGATAAGCCTGTCTAGCATATTTTTAAATGCAATTAACAAGCCCATGCATAAAAATGCACCGGGCGGTAAAATGGCTAATAAAAAAGGACTCTCTGTGGTAAATACAACGATCGTGAGGTCCTTTGCCCAATCACCCAGCAGTAAATCGGCACCTACAAGTAAGGTTCCGTAACCTAGCAATTCGCGCATTGCACCGAGGACGACTAAAACAAACGTGAAGCCCAACCCCATCATCAGTCCGTCAAACGCGGCAAGTTGCACTCGATTCTTTGAAGCGTAAGCTTCTGCTCGTCCGATAATGGCGCAGTTAGTTACAATTAGCGGAATGAATATACCTAGCGCTTGGTACAGTTCGAACGTAAATGCGTTCATGAGCAATTGCACAATGGTAACAAATGCGGCAATAATCATGACGAATATTGGGATCCGAATTTCGTTGGGTACAAAATTACGCACCAGTGACACCGTTATGTTCGACCCTAATAGAACCAATGTCGTTGCAATACCCAAGCCTAATCCATTAATAACGGTGGCGGTTACTGCTAATAAAGGACAAAGACCAAGTAATTGAACCAACGCAGGGTTGTTTTTCCAGATCCCTTGAACGCTTAAATTTTGATATTCATTCATTAGCTAGGGCCTTATTAGCTAGAGCCTTATTAGCTAGGGCCTTATTATCTAACGCCGCGTTATCTAGCAATGCATTGTCAGCAGAATCACTGGCAATAGAACTAAGGCAATTGCTTGCTGCGTTGAAAATCATGTCACGATTTTCATTGTAATAAATTAATGTATTTTTGACCGCCTGCACCACGGCTCTCGGTGTAATAGTGGCTCCAGTGAACTGATCAAATTGACCACCATCTTTTTTGACTTGCCAACGGTTATCGCCTTTTCCACTAAAAGGCACATTCGCAAAAGACAGTATCCAATCACTGACTCGTAAATCAACTTTGTCACCTAAACCTGGCGTTTCTTTATGATCAACTACTCGGACGCCCAGTGAAGCACCATCTAAACTTACGGCAACAACCATTTTGATTTCCCCACTGTAGCCATTTGGCGCGCTAGTTTCGATTACGGCAGCTACATTTTCTTCACCCATTCGAGCCCGGAATATTCGTTTATCTTGCATAGAACCCAAGCGCTCAGGCGAATTGACCAATATACAATCCAAATGCAACTCGTTTGTATGTGCTTGTTCAGGTACCAATTCGTTTAAAACCGATAATAGCTGCTTTTCTTGTTCAAATTGAATTCGCTCTTTTGTTCCGGCAAAGGTAATTGCGATGAGGCTGGTTGTTACTAATGCAAAACCAGCTAAAATAGCTCCGTTTTTCCCCATGTAGTTCATTATCATGAGTCTTTACTCGCTTTGTTCTTGTGTCCATAGGTCCTAGGCTGCGTGTAATAGTCGATAAGTGGTACCGCCATATTCATTATTAAAACGGCAAAGGCAATGGCATCCGGATATCCGCCCCAGTTACGAATAATAATAACCCATAAGCCAATTGCGGCACCAAAAATGATACGACCTTTGCTTGTGGTGGATGCAGATACAGGATCTGTCGCAATAAAAAACGCACCGACTATTAAGCTTCCGTTAAAAAGATGAAAGAGCGGGGATGCATATTGATCGCCGTCAAGTAAAAACAAGAATAAGCTCAGTAGCGCTGCTGATGCCAGCATGCTACCGGGAATATGCCAATTGATAACCTTGGTTTTAATTAAAAATAAACCACCTAGTAAGTAAGCTATTGCTACCCACAACCAACCTTTTCCATAGTTACCATCGAACATAATATGGCTTTTCGCTTCAGTCACTGTGTAGCCCTGCAACAACGCTGTTTTTACTTCATCTAATGGCGTAGCCATAGTTGTTCCATCAATCCCTACTTTTAGTTGTTCGACACTAAAGCCAGTACTGGTGAAGCCCGTGAAAACAGTATGAATTGCGTCCCATAACGAATGAGATTGTTCTGCGATAGAGAAAGGCGGCAGCCATGATGTCATTTGCACGGGGAATGAAATTAAGAGCATGACATAACCTGCCATAGCAGGGTTGAACATATTATAGCCCAAACCGCCATACAGTTGTTTCACCACAGCGATAGAGAAAAATGTACCAATGACAATGACCCACCAAGGTGCCAAAGGAGGAATCGATATAGCTAAAAGCAGTGCAGCCAAAACGGCACTATAGTCTTTAAGAACACGTTCGGTTTTTTTCTTTCTTAGCTCCATAATAACGCCTTCTGTTACCAAGGCCGTTATTATTGCCAGTACAACTTGAATCAAGATCCCAAACCCAAAAAACCACACATTAGCCAGGATGCCAGGAATAGTCGCATAGCAAACAAGGCGCATTACTTGGCCTATATCACGTCGATTATGGTGGTGAGGTGAGCTAGATAAACTCAACATTGTCATAATTCTTTAGTCTCTTCATTGGCTGCGGCATCGTCTTCAGGGCTATCCTTTGCAGGAGAAGCGCCTTGAGCCGTTTGAGATGCAACAACTTCTGTTGAAACTTCACTTACCGAAACTGCTTTGGTTTTTTCAGACTCGGCTAAATCCGCTATGTGTGGCGCTTGTTTTGCTAAAGCTTCTTGTTTCGCTAAAGCTTCTTTTTCAGCTAAAGCTTCTTGTTTCGCTAAAGCTTCTTTTTTAGCTTTCGCTCTTGCCAATGCTGCTGCAATTTTGTCTTTAGTCCCGCCACCGTCTGTGCTTAAAGAAGCTTTACGTGCTTCGGCGGCTAGGCGATGCTTTTCTTCACGTTGTTCTTTTTCTTTGAGTAACCTGGCTTTGCGGGCTTCAAAGCGTATTTTTGCCTTATCAGACTTTTCTTTTTCTTCTTTTTGATTGCGGATATCGGCTTTTGCCTGCCGATAATAATGCACTAGCGGAATTTCACTCGGGCAAACATAGGCGCAAGCACCACATTCGATGCAATCAAAGAGGTTATATTCTTCGGCCTTTTCAAGTTCTTTGGCTTTGCTATACCAAAATAATTGCTGAGGTAACAATGAGGCAGGGCAAACGTCCGAGCACGCCGAACATCTGATGCAAGCTCTTTCATCTTCTGGGTGCGGCAATTCGTTATCTGCAGGCACCAGGATGCAGTTTGAAATTTTGACAATAGGGGTCAGCATTGACGTCACTGTGAATCCCATCATTGGGCCACCCATAATGAATCTTGGCGATGATTGCTGACTCTGGTCATAGTCGCCATAGGTAAGTAGCGACTGAATTGGTGTACCTAAACGAGCCCATACGTTCTTAGGAGATTTAAAACCTTCTCCAGTGAGTGTTACTACTCGTTCAATTAATGGCTTTCCTTCGACAATGGCGTCTGCAATGGCATAGCACGTTGCGACGTTATACATAATACAACCAACATCAATGGGTAACCCATTTGCCGGAACCTCTCGCGATGTGAGAACTTGAATAAGTTGTTTTTCGCCGCCCGCTGGATATTTTGTGGGGACACTCACTACCTGATAGTTTATTTTTTGTTGACAAGCTATCGACATGGTTTCTAAGGCTTCGGGCTTGTTGTCTTCGACGGCTACAATAACTTGTTTAGGTTGCAGAATGTGCACCAATATATCGATACCTTGCCGAATTTGCCAAGCGTGCTCGCGCATCAATCTGTCGTCAGAGGAGATATAAGGCTCACACTCAATACCGTTGATGATCAGGAATTCGAGCGGTTTACTGTTGTTGGTTTTAATATGGGTAGGAAAACCTGCACCACCCATTCCGCTGATACCTGCGTCGCATATACGTTCAATTAATTCTGATTTACTGGTTTTGGCATAATCAGGAACTGGATCCAATTCAATCCAAGTATCTTGACCATCAGCATCAATAATCACGCTAAGTTCAGGAATGCCTGATGGATGAGCGGAAACGTGGTTTGTAATTTTTGTTACTGCACCCGACGTGGGAGCGTGAACCGGAACAGAAAAAGGCGCTTCGCTCGTTGTGAGAGCTTGCCCTTTTAATACCTTGTCGCCTTCGCAGACCAATAACTTACCTTCAATACCAATATGTTGTTTTACCGGAACGTAGTATGTTTTTTCTACTTGAAGGTACTCAATACTAGACTGATTTGATAAGGTTTTCTGCTGTGGCGGATGAACCCCACCAGGAAAATCCCAGAGTTGGTTTAAGCTAATTCGCTCGATAATTTTGTCATAATTGGCAAACACAGTCATACCCCTAAGACATTTGCCTGATAGGTATATCACCTACAGGTACTTTATTAAATTTCCATTCCCAGTGACTTGAGTCAACTTCTACAGGGACCATGTCAATGCAATCCACCGGGCAAGGGTCGACGCATAAATCGCAGCCTGTACATTCGTCAATAAGGATGGTGTGCATTTGTTTAGCGGCCCCTAAAATTGCGTCCACAGGGCATGCTTGAATGCATTTCGTACAACCTATGCATTCGTCTTCACGAATAAACGCGACCTTTTTGACATCTTCGACGCCATGAGCTGCATCGAGTGGTTTAGCTTCAACTCCCATTAAGGCGGATAGTTCTCTTATAGTCGTTTCGCCGCCGGGAGGACATTTGTTTATATCATCACCGTTTGCAATGGCCTCTGCATAAGGCTTACAACCCGGATAACCACATTGGCCGCATTGAGTTTGAGGCAAAATCGCATCGATTTGATCAACCAGCGGATCGCCTTCCACCTTAAAGCGGATAGCAGCGAATCCAAGCAGAGCTCCAAAAATCAGTGCTAACAGCGCAATTGCCGCGAGCGCAAAAACGGTTAACGTCATTTAATTAATCCTGTAAAACCCATAAACGCCAGCGACATTAAGCCAGCAGTTATCATGGCAATCGATGCGCCTTTGAATGGGGCAGGGACATCAGCAGCGGCGAGTCTTTCTCGCATTGCAGAAAATAAAATTAGGGCCAAAGAAAAACCGACGGCAGCGCCAAAACCATAAATAATAGACTCAATAAAGTTGTGCTGTTCAGTGATGTTCAACAATGCCACGCCTAATACTGCGCAATTAGTTGTAATCAGTGGCAGAAATATTCCTAATAGTCTATACAGCGTGGGACTCGTTTTATGCACTACCATTTCAGTGAATTGCACGACAACCGCGATCACCAGAATAAAACTGAGTGTCCTGAGATACTCAATGCCAAGTGGTGTTAAAATATACGCTTCAACAAGATAGCTGGACATAGAAGCTATTGTTAGCACAAAAGTCGTGGCCATCGACATGCCAATTGCTGTTTCGAGCTTTCCCGAAACGCCCATGAACGGGCACAATCCCAAAAACTGGACAAGGACAAAGTTGTTTACCAGCACTGTTCCTATTAATAGTAGTATTATTTCGGTCATTTACCTATCGTTCTATCGGCGTATATCGTTGACAATAATGAAGTTCTTAAATTTTCTAATAGAGAGTTGTGAATTGATCTTTGAGCTCTAATTCGTTATCTGCATAGTTAAACGAAAACATCCATAATTTTGATCAAGATTATCGCTTTTTCCAGCGCATATAACAACTCGGATCGAGAATATGTACATATTAATTAGGATAGAATTGACGAGGCTAGCGTGGTTTTGACTGGTTTAGCAACACCCGAGGAAAGTGGCTCCCCCTCCCCGGCTCGAACGGGGGACCTGCGGATTAACAGTCCGTCGCTCTACCAACTGAGCTAAGGGGGAACAGGTGTTACTAATTAGTTAAAAGTGGCTCCCCCTCCCCGGCTCGAACGGGGGACCTGCGGATTAACAGTCCGTCGCTCTACCAACTGAGCTAAGGGGGACCTGCTTTTAACGGATGCGGATATTAATGAGGTAAGGCTGCTGTGTCAACAGTGTTCTACAGTTTTTTAATGTTTAATTTTTGTTTGCTTATAAAGTAGGCAGTCATGGTGTTGGGTTTGCATGAGGACAAAGAGCCTGAATATGAACCACGTTAATACTAAATTGATGATATTATTAAGAATAACCACCTGTTTTTTTAACCGTGAGCATCTTTATCCTTCCTCTTATTACGAATTCATCTCTTTTTTAATAAATACAAGTTTAAAGGTTATTAAAATTACGGTGACTACTGTTAATATAGACAGTGTGTAACACAACGGTAACGCAACTGAAATGCTCTTATGGTTAGTGGTAACTTACATAATATTTTTTAAAAAAGCTGTTAACGAGCGCCGTTATTAGGGCGCGACCACTTATCCACTAGATCTGTGGATAAGTCTGTGGGTTAAATAGTTAAACTAAAGGCCGAGCTTAATCAATTATTGTCAATAGAAATAACATAAAAACACTAAAAATAAATAAAATGATTAAAAACAACACGTTAAAAAAATAGTAATCAGTTTCACTTTTTAGTTGTTGACAGATATCAGTTTCTTAGATGCCTGTGTACTAATTCATTTATTTTAATTTGAGAATACAAATGTGACAGTTTTTTGACCGCTTTTTGGGATATAATCAATGAGTTGGCAGAATTTGTTGGTGGTGACAAAATCAGTGATTTTTATTGGTTTTAAAAGAGATAACATAAAAATCAAACTAAAAATTCTAATTCAGAGTAAAAAGGGCGAAGATATTTTATTATGTGGGATCAAAAGAGAACAAAATGACGGTACGCAGTGACTAACAATACAACTCATCGAGACATGCTCAACGGCGATATTGCGCAAACATTAAAAAGTATGACCATTCCAATGATCGTCGGAATGTTAATGTTGATGACCTTCAGTATTGTTGATACGTTCTTTGTTAGTATGTTGGGTACAGAACAATTAGCCGCTATTAGTTTCACTTTTCCAGTAACGTTCACCGTCATTAGTTTAAACATCGGTCTAGGAATCGGTACCTCAGCAATTATTGGCAAGTATATTGGCTCAGGCAATGCCCAGCACGCAAAAACATTGGCGACGGGCGCACTTATGTTGTCGGTGTTGCTAGTCGGCATATTTGCCGTGATTGGTATTTTAAGTATTGAATTTATTTTTACACTGATGGGGGCGGATGAGAGCCTAATGCCATTTATTAAGGCCTATATGGTTCCGTGGTATTTGGCCGGTATTTTTCTTGCCATGCCGATGGTGGGCAATTCGGTGTTAAGAGCTTTCGGTGATACCAAAACGCCCAGTATTATTATGGCAACTGGAGGTGCAATTAATGTCATATTGGACCCTATTTTAATATTTGGCTGGGGACCAATTCCAGCACTAGGAATTCAAGGTGCAGCCATCGCAACAGCAATAGCATGGGCAGTATGCGTGGTCTGGATACTTTATCTATTGGCAGTCAAAAGACAGTTGATTGAATCGCGAATACTCAGGTGGGCAGAATTTACCATCGCGGCAAAAGGCGTATTAAAAATCGGATTACCAGCAGCAGGCGCCAACATGCTGACCCCAATTGCTGGCGGAGTGCTGACCGCAGTCGTTGCTACTTATGGCACAGAAGCCGTAGCTGCTTGGGGCGTAGGAAACCGACTAGAATCCATCGCCAGCATTCTTGTGTTGGCTTTATCGATGTCGTTACCTCCCTTTATCAGCCAAAATTATGGCGCGAATAAATTATCTCGCATTAAAACTGCGTTTCATATTGCTGCCAAATTTGTGGTTGTCTGGCAGCTTGTTGTTTTCGCAGCGTTGGCGATATGCTCAAGTTACATTGCACGAATATTCGCAGAGGAAGCAAGTGTTGCCCGAGATATCAGTTTATTTCTCTGCATTGTGCCTCTTGGCTATGGTCTGCAAGGTATCATCATTTTAGTTAATTCATCGTTTAATGCGATGCACAAGCCCATGTCAGCATTAGTATTAAGTATCCTGAGGTTATTCGCGTTTTATGTACCAATAGCGTCGTTAGGCAGTTACTTAAATGGCTTAGAGGGTCTATTTTGGGGTTGTGTTATTGCCAACGTTCTGACGTCTGTTTTGGCATATGCATGGTTTAATCGAAATTTGAAAAATGAAATGGCGTTACAAGTAGCAATGCCAGTGTTTGGAAGTGAAAAATGAGTAAAGCGTTTACCCTAAAATCAAGTTATAAACCAGCTGGAGATCAACCCACTGCGATAGCCTCTCTTGTAGAAGGTTTGCAGTCTGGTTTGGCCAAACAAGTACTTTTGGGGGTTACGGGTTCTGGTAAAACCTTCACTATGGCCAATGTGATCTCGCAAGTACAAAGACCTACATTGATAATGGCGCATAATAAGACACTTGCCGCGCAGTTATACGGTGAAATGAAAGAGTTTTTTCCGAACAATGCGGTTGAGTATTTCGTGTCCTACTATGATTATTATCAACCCGAAGCATATGTGCCTAGTACCGACACGTTTATAGAAAAGGACGCGTCGATTAATGATCATATTGAACAAATGCGTTTGTCGGCGACAAAATCACTGATGGAGCGTCGCGACGTTATCATTATCGCATCTGTGTCAGCGATTTATGGTTTGGGCGATCCTAAAAGTTATATGAAAATGCTACTGCATTTTCGCCAAGGCGACATCATGGATCAACGCGATATCTTAAGACGACTCGCTGAGCTTCAATATAAACGTAATGATATCGCTTTTGAACGCGGTAGCTTTAGAGTTCGTGGAGATGTCATTGATATATTTCCAGCAGACTCTGAAAAACAAGCGATTAGGATCCAGCTATTTGACGATGAGATTGAAAAAATTAGTTTGTTCGATCCGCTCACCGGTGCTGTGGAGAAAAATGTTGTTCGCGTCACGGTTTATCCAAAAACACATTATGTTACACCACGCGAAAAAATCGTTGCGGCGATAGATAAAATCAAAGAAGAGCTGAAGGAGCGACGCGCAAACCTAAAAGCGAATCATAAATTGATTGAAGAGCAGCGACTTAGCCAGCGTACTCAATTCGATATAGAAATGATGCTGGAATTAGGTTACTGCTCAGGTATTGAGAATTACAGTCGTTATTTGTCCGGCAAAGCACCTGGAGAGCCACCACCGACATTGTTAGATTATTTCCCTACAGATGGCTTGATATTTATCGATGAGTCTCACGTTACGGTGTCGCAAATTGGAGCGATGTACAAAGGCGATCGCTCAAGAAAAGAAACACTGGTTGAATTTGGCTTTCGATTACCATCTGCGATGGATAATAGGCCGTTGAAATTTGAAGAGTTTGAGCATATTTCACCACAAACAATTTATGTATCAGCGACACCAGGTAACTATGAATTGGAAAAGTGTCATGGCGATATTGTAGAACAAGTCGTTCGACCAACAGGTTTAATTGATCCGCCTATAGAAATTCGCCCTGTAGGGACTCAAGTGGATGATGTTCTCTCTGAAATTGGTCTGAGGGTTGCCGTAAATGAACGCGTTCTTATCACCACCTTAACAAAGCGGATGGCTGAGGATTTAAGTGAATATCTGAGTGAACATGGGGTTAAGGTTCGTTATCTTCATTCTGACATTGACACTGTAGAACGTATCGAAATTATTCGCGACTTACGTCTGGGTAAGTTTGATGTTTTAGTCGGTATTAATCTATTGCGTGAGGGTTTAGATATGCCCGAAGTGTCTTTAGTTGCCATACTTGATGCAGATAAAGAAGGCTTTTTGAGAGCCGATAAATCACTTATTCAAACCATGGGACGAGCTGCTCGCCATATCAATGGAAAGGCAATTTTATATGCAGATCGGATCACTGGTTCGATGCAACGCGCTATGGATGAAACCGACCGCAGACGAGCAAAGCAGGTTGCCTATAATGAAAAACATGGCATTACGCCGCATTCATTGAATAAGCCTATTACCGATATTATGGACCTCGGTGATACCAATCATCCTGCATCCGGTAAAGTAAGAATGCGTAAAATTGCAGAGAAAGAAAAAACCTACAAAGCAATGAACGTAACCCAACTAATGGGCAAGGTGGTTGAGGTAGAAAAACAAATGTTCGAATCGGCGAGGGATTTAGAGTTTGAAAAAGCAGCATCGTTAAGAGATGAGGTTGAGATACTACGGTCTGAAATTCTAAAACTTTCATAAGTGGTGATTGTTCAGTTCAACGTGGTCGCCTGCGGCCTTTGTGACATAGTTGACGGTGTAACAAAGAGTAAAATATCGATAAAATAAATAACTCGAATCTAGCTTCGCACTAAGTAGCTTGAAAGGTAAACTGTTTAATGTATTATATTTATTGTAAAGAAAGTTAGCACAAACAAGAGATGTGCGAGCGATACAGTTGTATATATTCAGACCGATATATAAGCGCTATGCGAGAAACGACGTTGCGTGATTAACAGTTGCTTGTAAGAAACATTGTCGGTGCATCGGCGCTAGCAAGGACGGTAGGTGGTTTTGTGTATCAAAACTACTCATTTACGGATAAATATGAGCAAATTAACGTGTCGCTCATGAGCTGATTTATCTCATATTTATACGATATTTATATGGACAATTATTGTCAAAGGTCGAAAAGTTATACAAATCAATAACAAATTGATTGTAAAACGCAGAAACTTTGCATAAGATGTCGAAAAGTAGTATGAGCAAATATACCTAATGCGGTGGATATATGTTAAATCGTTTACAAGAATCTGATATCAAATTGTTGCGTGTGTTTTATGCTGTTGCTTCTTGCAATGGCTTTACTGCTGCGGAGCCTGTGCTTCGAATGCAGCGGCCTAACATCAGTGCTGCTATAAAGAAATTGGAAGAAAGACTCGACCTTGTTTTGTGCCACCGCGGTCGTGGTGGATTTCAAATGACAAAAGAAGGTGAAGTCGTTTTTCAAGAAACCAAGCGTATCTTCAACGCGTTTGATAACTTCGTATTTAACTTAAAAAGCCTACATGATGACTACAGTGGTCATATCACTTTGGTATTAATGGCTGGTTTAGCTACATCAATGCAACTAGCGGTGAGTAAAGCGGTTAAGAGTACAATGAAGAAATTTGACGACATTCATGTCAACATTCAAACCCGTTTATATAATGAAGTTGAACATGTTGCACTTTCGGGCGAATGTCATTTGGTGTTATCTACCTATGACATGGTTAAGCCCGAGTCGGTTACCTTCCATTCTACGGGCGTTCAGTGCAAGGGACGTTTATACTGCTCGCCGACCCATACACTAGCAAAATATCGCGAAGCGGATGCGCTACCCGACAATGTTAGAATTGAAGATTTCCCTGCTATTGGTATGTCCGGTTTGTCATCAGTTAATTATATTAGCGGTGAAAAAAGACTCGCTATTCAAACATTCTCAGATTCATATGACGTTTGCATGGCCGCTGTCATGACCGGAGAATATGTTGGTTTATTGCCGGATTACATTGCCAAAGAACAAGGTGCAGCGACTGGTCTCGTTCCAATTTGCAAGGGCTCATTGTTTGAATTTAGTCACGAGTTATTCGTGATGAACGGAAAAAATACAAGACTTAACCCCGTATTAAGGCATTGTATTAAAGAACTAGAATACTTTGTTTTTGAAAGCCAGAAGTAGCCAACTGTCGCAGCGCTTGATATTTAGACAATAAGAAAAACCTCTGTTAGTGAAAAACGCTAACAGAGGTTTTTTTAGTTTTGATAGTCAATAGGGTCGATAGTATTGTTTTCAGAAAATGCTTCTAGTCTCTCTTGGCAAGCACCGCATTTGCCGCATGCCTTGTCTTGACCGTTGTAGCAAGTCCAGGTGTCATTATAGTCCAAGTCCATTGCCAAGCCTTCCCTGAGAATATCAGTTTTACTAGCAGCCAAATAAGGAGCTCTTACTTCAACCGCTTGATAGTTTGCAATTTTACATACGTCATTCATTGCATCAACGAACTCAGTTCTGCAATCAGGGTAAATAGCATGGTCACCTGAGTGAGCGCCGAAATACACCGCTTCTGCTTCGATAGAAACCGCATAACCTACCGCCATTGACAACATGATCATGTTGCGATTCGGAACCACGGTGGTTTTCATACTCTCTTCTTGGTAATGGCCCTGGGGAACATCAATATCATCAGTAAGTGCGGAACCTCCGATCAGCTGATTTATTGAACTAATGTCTACCACTTTATGCTCAATATTGTGTTGTTCACAAACTTTTTTTGCGAAAAGTAATTCTTTACTATGTCTTTGTCCATAGTTGAAAGATACCGCATGCACATCGTATCCTTGCTGCATGGCTTTGTTTAGGACAGTATATGAATCCATACCGCCTGAATAGATGACGACGACTTTCGCTGACATTTGTCATTCTCCTTTAAAAAAACGGTGCTGATTCTAAGCGATCCCTGCTAAAATCCCAACTGTATTTGAATAAGAAATAGGTTGTTATTGTGAAAAACTTGAAAGTAAACGAAGTATTTGAGTCACTTCAAGGCGAAGGCTCGTTTACTGGGGTGCCGTCAATATTCGTGAGGCTCCAAGGTTGTCCCGTTGGTTGCTCTTGGTGCGACACAAAACACACGTGGGAAATCAGCTTAGAACGCGAAACGACGCCAGACACTATAATGCAACAAAATGAAGAGTCTTCACAGTGGTTTTCTGCAAATGAGGACTCGTTATTTGCGCTTTTTGATAAACAAGGTTATGTCGCTAAACACATCGTTTTGACCGGCGGTGAGCCTTGTATGTATGACTTAACCGAGTTCACTAAACAAGCACATAGTAAAGGATTTTCGACCCAAATAGAAACGAGTGGGACATTTGAAATCCACACCAGTAAAGACACGTGGGTTACTGTCTCGCCAAAAATAAATATGCAAGGTGGCTATAAGATGCGAGATGACGCATTGGCAAGAGCGAATGAAATAAAACACCCTGTCGCTATGCAAAAACACGTAGATGAGCTAGATTTATTATTAGCATCTATGGACCAAAATGCGTTGCCGCTAATTTATTTACAACCCATTAGTCAGCAAAAACGAGCCACAGATTTAGCAGTCAAAACGTGTATTCAACGCAATTGGCGACTTTCATTGCAAATGCATAAGTTTATCGGCTTAGAATAGCTATTTGATTTTTAAGTATGACTATGGCACTTAATCGGAGAAACAATGGATAAGTATATCGACGAGTATCAGTTTTCAAATGATACGGGTACAACACTTCTAGCCTGTGACGTTGACCAAACTCTCAAGATTATTGTGGTGGTCTTGAATGACAAATAAGTATTCAGCGTTAACCAGCATAAAATCTGTTTCTATGGAGCGTATTGCAAGCATAATATTGGCAATGGTACTCTTATGTTCTTGTGCAGCTACGAACGCCGCAACATGGGTCGTTACTTACCCAGGTTCTCTATACGATGGTGATGAACGGCATAAATATCCAGAAGCCCTTCTGAAATTAGCGCTTGAAAAAACCGGCGTGCGTTACACAATGGTCGCTTCTCAACGTATTAAATATCAATCAAAAGCGCTTCGAAAGTTACGTGAGAATATTGAGGTTAATGTTGTTTGGAGTACGACGGATCGTCAACGCGAAGATGATTTGCTACCAATTCGTATACCTATTGCCAAAGGATTAATTGGTTGGCGGGTGATGTTGACACATAAAAATAAGCCGTTTTACAGGAAAGAATTGACTAGTCTAGGCGATCTACTGGTTTATGCTCCGGTTCAGGGTATTGATTGGCCGGATACTAAAATCCTGCAAGCCAATGGTTTTAATGTATTAGGTGCCCAGAATCGGTCCGAGGCTGCGAGTTTATTATCGCGCCAGCAAGCTGATTTTTATCCTTTATCTGTTATAGAAGCGTTGACTGAACTGCGTCAGGAAGGAGCCGACCCAGACATTAGGTTGAAAGAGGGGATTGCTCTACAATACAGAGCTGCAATGTATTTTTTCGTCAATAAACGAAATGTTACTTTGGCTCGGTTGATAGAAGTTGGCTTGGAACGAGCAATTGAAGATGGCAGCTTTGATGAATTATTCTATGAATATCACGGTGATATGCTAGAACGGTTAGCATTAGATAAAATTACCTATTTTGAATTAGATAATCCACTTTTACCGATAAAGACGCCTGTCTCTGAGTCTAAGTATTGGTATACACCCGGACAGTTTGAAGGCAAAAAAAAAGCGACTAATTAAAGTCGCTTCACCTAATTTATCACAGTGACGTTTGCAGTTAACCTTTAAACTCACCACTATGAATAGACTTCATTGAGCGACCAGAGGGGTCTGCTGAGGCTTTAAAGCTTTCATCCCACTCGAGAGCTTCAACTGTGCTGCAGGCGATTGATTTACCGCTTGGAACGCATTTAGCGGCACTTTCTTGAGGGAAGTAATCTTCAAAGATAGTGCGGTAGTAATAACCCTCTTTCGTATCCGGTGTATTGATGGGGAAACGGAATTGGGCGGTTGCTAACTGTTGGTCAGATACTTCGAGCTCAACAAATTCACGAATTGAGTCAATCCACGAATAACCTACACCATCGCCAAATTGTTCTTTTTGACGCCATAATACTTCAGCTGGAAGATATGTTTCGTCATCAAAGGCTTTTCTCAATATCCATTTTTCCATACGGCCATTAATACACATTTTATCTTGTGGATTTAGACGCATAGCAACATCCATGAAGTTTTTGTCTAGGAAAGGTACGCGTGCTTCAACTCCCCAAGCGGAGGTAGATTTGTTTGCACGAGCGCAATCAAACAGGTGCAAGCGATCAAGTTTGCGTACCGTTTCTTCATGTAACTCTTTGGCATTAGGCGCTTTGTGGAAATATAAATAACCACCAAATATTTCATCAGCGCCTTCGCCAGACAACACCATTTTGATCCCCATAGCTTTGATTTTTCTAGTCATCAAATACATCGGCGTTGCAGCACGAATAGTCGTCGTATCGTATGTTTCTAAGTGATAAATAACATCACGAATAGCATCTAGGCCTTCCTGAATTGTAAAATGAATTTCGTGATGCACTGTACCGATCATATTCGCTACTTTCTTAGCTGCAATTAAATCAGGTGCGCCCTCAAGGCCGACAGCAAATGAGTGCAAACGAGGCCACCAAGCATCGCTCTTGTCTTCGTCTTCAACACGTTTGGCAACATATCTGGCTGCGACCGCAGAGACTAATGATGAATCTAAACCGCCCGAAAGCAACACCGCATAAGGTACATCTGACATGAGGTGAGACTTAACCGCCTTTTCAAATGCAACCTTTAAATCATCTAGGTTTGTTTCATTGTCTTTAACATTCTCATACGACATCCAATCTCGCTCATAATATTTAACCAGCTTGCCGTCAGTGCTGCTTAGATAATGCCCCGGTGGGAACTCTTGTACTGTCTTACAAACAGGAACAAGGGCTTTCATTTCTGAAGCAACATAGAAGTTACCGAACTCATCAAAACCGGTATATAACGGAATAATACCCATATGGTCACGAGCGATAAGGTAGGTGTTATTCTCTTGATCATAAAGAACAAAAGAAAACATACCTTCCAATTTGTCAATGAAACCCACCCCTTCTTGCTGATACAGCGGAATGATGATTTCGCAATCTGATTTGGTTTGAAAGTCATACGGAGTGGTTAGTTTAGACGCTAAGTCCTTATGATTATAAATTTCGCCATTAACGGCTAATACCTGATTACCATTGCTACTGATTAGAGGCTGAGCGCCCGTGTCGACGTCAACAATCGCGAGTCTTTCATGACATAAAATCGTATTGTCATTATGCCAAATACCTGACCAGTCTGGGCCACGATGGCGTAATAATTTTGATAATTCGAGTGCTTGCGTGCGCAACTCTGACACATCAGTTTTGATATCAAGGATACCGAAAATACCACACATAGGTTGTTTCGCCTTTTCTTGCTAGGTTATTGGATTGGGTTATCGTTTTCTGTCGATAATAAGGTAGGTATGTGGAACTTATGTTCGCGTTTATTATTATTCAATTTACCTTTGTGGTGAATGTGCCATTTTGAGTAGAAAATGCAAGTATTTTCTAGGAGAAAAGCATAATTAGTTGCTGTTATTAAGATTATTACGCAATTCGTAATTTAAATTGCAGTAGAAGCACAACAGAATAGTAAAGTAATGTTTTTGCCAAAATAAGCAAAATAAGCAAAATAAGCAAAATAAGTAAAATAACAATAGCTAAGCACTATTTTTAAGCAAGCCACTATCAATACCACTAAAGCCGAACCTACCAGCGCCGGATCCACCGCTAAGCATCACTGACAAAAAAATAGCCCCAAAAGAGGCTATTTAGTTCATGCGGTAAAACTTATTTGTTATTTGCGTTGGAACTCACTTGTTGCTGACCACTGCGGCCATGCATCAGAGTTGGCTATGTCATAACCCACTTCAAACAACATTTGAGTGTCTTCTTTAACACCACCAAAATCCCAATTTTCACGGAATTGGTCGCAGACTTGATGGTAACAGCCGCGAACTATCAAGTTCGTCCTCTTACGGTATTCGGCGGTTGCTTCATCAATTGGCTCACTGCCACCTTTTGCGTAAAGCGCCGGAATACCGACTTTAGCAAAACTAAAGTGATCAGAACGATAATAAATCCCAGCACCAGGATTATCTTCTTGAGTTAATACTCGACCCTGACGCTTAGCCGCTTTTTTAAGATCCGCTTCAAGATCTGATTTACCCATGCCAACGACAGCAACATCCTTAGTTCTTCCTAGTACATTCATAGCATCCATATTAATATTAGCGACGGTTTTATCAAGCGCGATAATTGGGTTTTCAGCATAGTACTTTGACCCTAAAAGGCCTTGTTCCTCAGCCGTTACTATCAACACACTAACCGAGCGTTTTGGTTTTTTGTCTAAGCTAGCAAAGGCTTCAGTCATGGCGAGAATTGCGGCGGTTCCAGTTGCATTGTCATGCGCGCCATTATATATCTGATCACCTTCTTTACTTTCATCTTTGCCTAAGTGGTCCCAGTGAGCAGTGTAAATAATATGCTCATCAGGTCTTTCACTGCCCGTTAAAGTGGCGAAGACATTATAACTTTTTGATTTTTTAAAATCATTTTTGACGGTAACAGATGCCTTCTTATTTAATGCAACAGAATATGAACCTTGCGCTGCAAAATCTTTTTGTTGGTCAAAATCCAAGCCTGCGTCAGCGAAAATTTTCACCGCAGCGTCACGTGAAATCCAACCTTCAACAGCAACTCGACTTGCGCCACCGTCTGCTGTGACTAAGCCATACTGTGGCCCACTCCAGCTATTTGCCACAACAGACCAATCATAAGAGGCTGGGGCGGTCTCATGTACTATGAATACTGCTGCAGCACCTTGACGGCTAGCTTCTTCATATTTATAGGTCCACCGGCCGTAATAAGTCATTGTTGAGCCCTGAAAAAGCTCACTTTCTGGACTGGCATAGCCTGGGTCGTTAACTAAAACAATCACTGTTTTACCTTTTACATCGACGTCTTCATAGTCATTCCATTGGTATTCTGGCGCATTTACACCGTAGCCAAGAAAAACAATATCCGAATCGGCTAAATCAACTTTGGACACTTCACGTTTTGAACCAGCGACCATATCTTCTTTATATGAAAATGTGTTTTCGCCCATATTGAGGGTCATGTCTGGCTCAGCAGTAATTTGCATTAAGCTGACTTCTTGAAAAAAGCTGCCCGCGTTACCTGCTTTAAAACCTACTTTGGTTAATTCTGCGGTGAGGTAATCTAAGGTTTTCTTTTCACCCGCGGTAGTTGGCGAGCGACCTTCAAATTCATCTGATGATAATATTTTTGTATGCTGTTTAAGCGTATCAGCGCTAATAGCCTTATAAACGGCCTCAAAGTTATCTTCAACGCTGAGCGTCTCGGCCTCTGCAACTGCGGCTTCTGCAGCAGTGGGTTCTGATCCTGAACAGCCTGTAAGGGCAAGGGCAAAGATAGCGGCAGACAATGCTAAAGTAAGGGGGCGTTTCTGAAGTTTCATTTGTGTTCCTTGTGATTAGTAATATTTTATTGTCTTTTACAATGTAATTGGAATAAACCATAATGTTGTGGAACATTATAATCAAGACTTGTTACGTAATAGAACAAACATTTGTGGCACTATATAAATTACGTGTTACCTGATAAATTTAACGATGAGGCTATTGCATTGAACGCTTCAACACCATCGCCATTTTTGCGTCCGCCACTATCAGCACTCTCGATAATGTTTCCAGCGCAAAATTTAGTTCAGCTCGATATTACTAGATTGGACGCTAACTTACTGGAAAAGATGCAAGTTTGCTTCGAAAATAATATAAATGTGCTTGCTTGGGGGAAACGCTTTATTTGCCAAGAGTCAATGCCAAAAGACGGCCGGTATTATGAACAGGTCATATTTGAAGACCATGCTATCCCAACCCGCAGAGAAAGTTGGCATGACTTTTTTAACGGCATTATTTGGTTGCAATTCCCGCAAACAAAAACCTATCTAAATCGTTTGCATATATCTGAAATAAACACACATGGCTTAGATCCAAGAACCAAGGCTCGAAATCACATTACACATTTTGATGAGTGCGGTATTGTCTTATTTATAACGGGAACGCGATTATTCGCGAAGCTAAACCTTTTGTTCGACACACAACAGTGGACAACAATTTTCTGCGAATTAAAAGAGAAGTGGCATACCAGCATTCTGCCTGTTGTATTTGGTCACGCGAATCTGGAAATGTTATTGACACCGTTTGTTGGCTTGACGGGTAAAGTCTTACTCATTCAAATCGATGAAAAACACGCAACACAGGGGCTTATGTCATTGCTTGGTTCGCGACTTTTAGATACTTTGCTGGTGCAGCATATTCAAACCAATCAGACCTTGTTTACTAACAAACCATTTTATCCCTTGCCCATTTTAGGTATCCCACATTGGCACTATGGTGAACAAGATCCAGCCTTTTATGCAAATGAAAGATATTTTATGCCCAAACGCCAACATAAAGTTGTCGTCGAGTAATCACTTTTAATCGTTTTCTTTCTGGTTTTGCAACCTTTGCAGCCGTTGCTAATTGTGTAAAGACAGTTCACAAAAATGCGACTAACTTAATTGACTCAAGGTCCAAATAAGCGAAATAGTTAATATAATCACACTGGGAATTGCAGCAAACACAATGGATTTTTTATTACTGAAGTTGGTCCACTGTCGTAAACAAATCGCACCCAAATATATGGTCCAAATTGTTTCAATTCGTAAATACGACATAAAGTTAAACCACTCATTGCTTGGCTCAACAGCAAATATATAGCTCAGCGAAGTGGGTGATAACACAGACTGAGAAACCTGTGCTCCCGGTTCGAGCAATAAAATAAGTCCTAATGATATAACAGAAGCAATTAGCGTAGGCATCATAAACCACCATTGTGCGCCATACCAATCAAAAAAACTGTGAATACTTTTTTCATCGTTTTTGGTCACTAAAGTGTAATACAGTCCTAAAACAGCGGACACCATGATAAGGTATACAGGAGCGCCAAAAAGAGCAAAACCTGCCGCACTCTCTCCCGTGCCAGAAAGTGAGCGCATGTTTTCTAATTCTGCAGGGCTTGCGTCAGGCATACTTAGCGCCAATTGCGTGTCAATATACCAGTCATAATCGACCACCCCGAAATAAAGATAAGCTGGCAGTGCAGAAATCACGGCTACAAGAATAAAAGGTATCCAAGACCAATTGTCTTTCAATGACAATGCTTTAAACACGTCAGAGGGACGAATAAATATATCATTACAAGCCTGTATTGGATTTGTTACTTCGGCATTATTTGCGATCATCTACATTCCCTGACTTTATCGTTTGATTGTATTTTGTTGCTGCTTTCAAAGTATTCAATTTATTGCCTAGTAAAACAAGTGTAAATAGGCGATAGAATCAATTTGAAACATTTAAATTGATAATCACTGCAGATTGCCTTAGTAATTCATTGCGAAATATCATAATCTAATGCCAATAGTAGCGATGATAATTATTACAAAAAAATAGGGACGTTAGTGTGATTGAAATAAACAAACTAGCTAAGAAATTCAAAGTAGAGAACCCTAAAAAGCTGAGTGACCAAGATAAAAAAGATCCAAGGTTACAAGGGCGTTTTTTTCATTCGGTAAGGGAGGTTAGCTTCAGTTGCCAAAATGGTGAAGTGTTAGGCTTGTTAGGTCCAAATGGAGCAGGTAAAACAACCACATTAAGAATGTTATCAACCGCATTACAGCCAGACAGTGGCAGTATTAATATAGGTGGTTTCGATATATTAAAAAGCCCGGTTGAAGCTAGAAAACAGATTGGGTTTTTATCTGGCGGTACGGGACTTTACGGACGGTTAAGTGGTCGTGAAAATATTGCGTATTTCGGAAAGTTAAATGGAATGACAAATGATGCAATTATCAAACGAACCGCTGAATTATCTCACCGTTTGGATATGGATTCATTTTTAGATAGACGCAGCGAGACCTATTCCACTGGAATGAAACAGAAGGCGTCAATTGCACGCTCGGTTATCCATTCGCCCAAAGTTGTTATCTTAGATGAACCGACTACTGGACTAGACATCATGGCGACACAAACGGTGCTGAATTTTATTCGCGATTTGAAAAATGATAATGTGCCGGTCATCTTTTCTACCCACCATTTAGATGAAGTATCTGAGCTTTGCGACAGAGTCACCGTAATCGATCAGGGACAAACTATGTTTAATGATACGTTTGACGCTTTTAGGGCACTGGATGAAGTTTCGTTGCATGAATCATTCTTGCGCTCCATCGGTAAGCCTAAACATCAAACGACAGAACGATAGGGAGTATTATTATGTGGTTGGTATTTCAAAAAGAGATTAAAGAATTATTGCGCGATAAAAAAACCCTGTTTTTCATGATTGCCCTACCTATTTTGTTATTTCCACTGTTAATCGGTGGCGCGCTATATGTCGGTACGAACGTAGTCAAAGGCGCAGTAGAAAAAACACGCACTTATGCCATCATTGGCGAGCAATTTAGTGATGAATTAGTTGGAAAGCTAAATGAAGTTGAGCAATTTTCACTGCAAAAATTACCTTCTGAAGTGCAAACAAAAGAACAAATAGTGGCTTATGTTAAAGAAGGTAATATTGATTTTGTTATCGAGATACCAAAAAATTACAGCAGTACGGTATTGGATTCAGGCAAAATAACACTTAAGTTATACCGCAACCAAGCGGGCTTAAAAGTAGTCGAAAACAAATTAAATAAAATTGTCGATGAGCTTTCAGATTTATATCAAACAACGGCATTTTCATCGTTAGGTTTATCCGAATCTCAGCAAATAAGTGTCGTCACGCCCATAGAGGTTGAAGAGATTAATGTTGCAGATGAACGCGAAACACTGGGTGAATCAATTGGTGGCTTTATTCCGTATTTAATTTTTATGCTTTGTTTACAAGGTGCAATGTTACCGGCTAGTGATCTTGGTGCAGGTGAAAAAGAGCGGGGTACGCTTGAAACTTTACTTATCACACCAATAGAGCGCACAAAAATCGTGCTTGGTAAGTTTTTTACCATTGCCTTTGCCGGCGTAACATCAGCACTCGTCACCGTCTTAAGTATTGCCTTGTGGACTGCCATTTTAAGCAGAGGTGAGGCAGGTGAAGTGTTAGTGAAATTCATGACATCTATTGATGCTATCGATTTCTTGTTGGTATTTTTCATGCTTATACCTGTTGTCGCTATTTTCGCTGCAGTATTGCTGGCATTGTCAATCTACGCCCGTTCATTTAAAGAAGCCCAGGGTTATATGACGCCGCTGGTTTTCGTGACTTTTATTCCAGTAATATTTGCTATGCTGCCAGGCGTTCAACTCAAAGGTATTTGGGCTTGGGTGCCGTTGACTAATGTGGCACTGGCTATCAAAGAGTTGATTAAAGGCACCATGGACTATGTTCAATTGTTTGCCATATTTGGTTCAACAGCAGTTATTGCCGGGAGCTTACTTGCATTTTGTATTTATTGGTTTAAACAAGAAAAAGTATTATTTAGATAAGTAAGGTCAGTTTTAACTTCTTTTTAAGAGTTTGTTAATATTCAAAAAGCTCTGCTGTTTGCCACCGGTCCGCGCTTTTTATGACAAACTCTTGTTCTGTTCAATGTTAGCGCGATACACTAATATGCTAAACACTTAAGAAGTGCCGTATTTATATAAAAATCAGCATCTATATAAATTCGCCTCTATATAAATTCGCCTCTATATAAATTCGCCTCTATAAAGAACTGTCATATTGTTCTATAGATCCACCTAATAATTTGTGCCATTGTGCTGTATCTGTTTGTCATTTTCGACTTAAACAATAAATTAACGTGATTGGCCTGAAATAATTAAAAACTTCATTGGCTTATTTGGCATAATGCGACACAAAATATGAATTACCTCCACACCGGAAAAAATAAAAATTAATGTCTGAAATTGAGTCCTTTTTCTCGAATCCTGGTCCGTTGGCTAACGTTATCGCCGGCTTTACTCCAAGAGAAGCCCAAACAACAATGGCTAAAGCTGTCGCTACTGCAATTCAAGAGCGAGGTTCCTTGGTCGTTGAAGCAGGCACAGGAACAGGTAAAACCTTTGCTTATTTAGCTCCAGCACTGCTGTCTAAAAAGAAGTTTATTGTGTCTACAGGGACAAAAAACTTACAAGAACAGCTATTTCATCGTGACTTACCGACTGTAAAAAAAGCCATAGATAAAACAAGAAAAACAGCATTGTTGAAGGGACGCTCGAATTATCTTTGTTTACATCGACTTTCACAGCATGGAGGAGGTAATGTATTACTTGAAAAAGAAGTCCTTAACGAATTTAGCTTAGTAAGAAAGTGGGCGAGCACCACATCAACTGGTGATATTGGCGAACTAAAAAGCATTAAAGAAGACGCAAAGGTATTACCTATAGTGACCTCTACGGTTGATAACTGTTTAGGTAAAGACTGTCCAAGTTATGAAGATTGTTATTTAGTAAAAGCGAGAAGAAATGCGATGGAAGCGGATGTGATTGTTGTTAATCATCATTTATTTTTTGCAGATTTGGCATTAAAAGATACCGGTTTTGGCGAGCTAATTCCTGATGTTGACGTGGTCATCTTTGACGAAGCACACCAAGTACCTGATATAGCCAGTGAATACTTCGGTGAAAACTTTTCTAGTCGACAAGTTCAAGATTTAACCAAAGACGTTATCGCGATAACAAGGTCGGTACTAAAAGATGCTGACCAGTTGGGTAAGATTGCGGAAAAGTGCCAAATGCATATGGCTGATTTACGTTTGCTATTTCCGCATAATCCTGGCCGTGGTAATTGGGCGCAAAAGCTCGAACAAAATGACATTGCTAACCAAATCACGATTATCGAGCAAAGCCTAAATCAGCTATTTGAAATTGCCAATATTCACCAAGGCCGCGACAAAGATCTCGATATGATGATCGAGCGTGTGTCTGAGTTCAGCCAGTGTTTGGGTCATGTAACAGATGTTAAGCGCACCGGTGTCAGTTTGTGGTACGAAACGACACCAAGACAAATTATTTTGCATCTTACTCCGCTGAGCATAGCGGATAAATTTTCAACTATTATGAAAGCACAAAATGCGGCTTGGATATTTACCTCTGCAACCCTAATGGTGGATGACAACTTTGATCATTATCGCAATCATATGGGTCTATATGATGCAAAGACATTGTCACTGGACAGTCCTTTTGACTATCAAAATCAGGCCATGTTATGTATTCCACGTTTTTTACCTGAGCCTAATGATAGAGCGATTAAATATAATCTAGTGGACATTGCATGTCGCTTAATTGATGCAAGCAAAGGCAGGGCTTTTATTTTGTTTACCAGTCACGCAATGATGCGTGAAGTGGCTGCACTTGTGGAAGAAAAAATTGACAATCCGATATTAGTTCAAGGAAGCACAACCAAACAAGCGTTATTAGACGAGTATCTTAAAAATCAAAATGCGGTATTATTTGGAACGGGGGCATTCTGGGAAGGTGTTGACGTTAAGGGCAATGATCTGCTCTGTGTTATGATTGACAAACTGCCGTTTGCGTCGCCCGATGATCCTTTACTGCAGGCACGCATAGAAGATTGTAAGAAACAGGGAGGGAATGCATTTGCGCAAATACAAATTCCTCAGGCTGTAATTACTTTGAAGCAAGGTGCGGGACGCCTTATTCGCGATGAAACCGATAAGGGAGTATTGGTTATTTGTGATAACCGATTAGTGACAAAACAATATGGTCAAATATTTATTGCGAGCTTGCCAAATATGAAGCGAACTCGAAGTTTAGACGCGGTTGCCGCTTTTTTAAATAAGATTGAATAATGAAAATATTAGCGATAGATACCGCGACCGAAGCATGCTCGGTCGCACTGTTAAATGGTAATGTAAAAGACGTGATATTTGAAATTTGTCCGCAACAACATAGCCAACGTATATTGCCAATGATAGATAAATTGCTATCAAAACATGCCATTAAAATTACTGATTTAGACGCCCTCGCGTATTGCAGAGGCCCGGGGAGTTTTACTGGAGTGCGAATTGCCACTGGGATTGTGCAAGGACTTGCGTTTGGTGCAGACTTGCCCGTCATCGAAGTTTCTACGCTCGCAGCAATGGCTCAAGAAAATTACGTGCAACACGGTTACCGGATCACCAAAGTATTGATAGATGCTAGAATGCATGAAGTGTATTTTGGGCATTTTGAGGTTCATAACGGTATTGTTACTGAGTTGCAAGGCGAAGCCGTTTTGACGCCAGCAGAGGCAGTTGCAAAATTTGCAGAAATTAGCGATGATGACAAGGCGTTCGGAAGAGCGGGCACTGGTTGGGCTGCTTATAGCGAAGCCCTGTTGACATTACAAAACACAGATGCCATTAATGTTTTATATCCTTGTGCAGAGTTTATTCTACCCATTGCTGAGCAAGCATTTAAAGATGGAAACACCATTACTGTTGATGATGTCACCCCTATTTATTTGCGTGATAAAGTGACGTGGAAAAAACTACCGGGTAAAGAGTAGCTGGGTGAAGAGTAACCTGTTGCTAAACATATTATTATTATTGCGTTAATGGAGCGTAAATGGATACAGCAAATATCAAGACTAGTAATGCAATTTTCATTGCCAAAGACTCGATTGACAATGCATCCCAAACCTCCATTATTAAACGTGCTTTGCTTGAGCAAGAGGCCAATACTGAACAACAAGGCGTTGGTAAGGCTGAGCAACAAAGATTAGTTGCAGGCAATGAAGAAGTATTTCAAAGAGCAGATTACTTTAAGCAGTCAACTAGCTATGATGACAATCCTAATTTGCGCATTCGCCAAGAGTTAGCAACTTATAAGTCAATAGAAACACAAGAAAAACGAGATGATATTACGCAACTTTTAGGTGTCGATATTTACGCCTAGAGGATAGAATGGCACTGGATACTCGCCAAGATAATGGTGTGATGACGTTTAACGACCGATAGTGACACTTAATCAGTGAATAAAAGTGCTACCATATGAGAATCTATTTACCCTTACATTCGTATATATCAATAAGACAACGTAAAAAGAGAAAGAAGTAAGGTGAATTAATGTAGATTGGTTGCAGAGTTTACTCTGTTATCAGTCGAATAAGCATCTTAGTAAATAGTACCCACTCAATCGTAAGTAAACGATAATTTCGGAGTAAAGCTATGCATTCATTTTTAAAAACATCTATTGTTGCACTCGCCATGTTAGTCGGTGGTTGTGTGATTGTTCCTGAGCAAATAAAAGTGTCAGACGAAGAAAGTTTGATTTCATTTGAGAGTATTATTAACGGTAGTAAAACGGGGCAGGGCGAAAAAGCGCGTTGGGGCGGCGAAATTGTTAGTGTTGAGAACAAAAAAGAATACTCGGAAATTGAAATTTTACAATATCCCAGTAACCAGTATGGAAAGCCTCGAGCCAATCTTGATAGTGCAGGTCGGTTTAAAGTTCGTGTGTCGGGTTTTATTGATCCACTTGTGTTTGAGAAGGGCCGTTTAATTACTTTTTTAGGTGAACTAGGCGATCCTGCTGAGGGCATTATTGGGGAGCAAGCCTATATTTACCCTGTGTTGTTAGCCAACGGCTATTACATGTGGAAAGAGACTGAGGAATACCAAGTGTCTGGTTTCTATTATTCTCAATTATCACCTTATTGGGGGATGGGATTAAGTCGAAATTATTGGAGACCCTATGGCTTTTATCAAAACAGAAGCGTCATCAGGGTTCAAAAAAATAGAAGTAAATCAGGTACCACCGGTTCCAAGAATAGAGTGAGTTCTGGTCGCTCCAACAGCTCAGAAAATAAGGTCATTGAACAGTCTAAATAATTAGATCTATCTGCTTAATGACTTCTTTCGTCATCCTCCTCATCACAAAAGCGGCATTTGCCGCTTTTGTTTTATTTGCTAACTTCAACTAACGGGAAAACGCCTTTACATGAGCAACACTGAAATGACGTTTACGATTCCAAACCGTAAAATTGCAGCACTGAGTAATGGTCACACTGAAAAACCACTATTATTAATGGTGCATGGTTGGTTAGATAATTCAGCAAGTTTTACCAAGCTCATTCCATTACTTAATGATTTTCATGTCATTGCGATTGATTTACCCGGTCATGGCAAGTCATCGCATCGAAGCGCAGATGCGCATTATCATTTATTGGACTATGTGCATGACCTACATTGCCTTGTACATGCGCAAGGATGGACTAATTTCTCTATTGTTGGGCATTCTTTGGGAGGCATCATATCTAGTATGTATTGCGCTATTTTTCCCGAATTTGTGCGAAACTTCGTGTGTATAGAATCGGCAGGTCCGTTAACCGAACCCGAATCAACAAGCGTTGCACAGTTGAAAAAGGCAATTGAAAGTAGAATAGAGACTAATCAAAAAGCAATTAAACATCCAAAAGATATAGGCTCAATTGTACAAGCCCGTCAGAGAGTCAGTGACCTAAGCGCTGAAAATGCTGCATTAATACTACAAAGAAATATCACACATGATGCTCACTCTGATGATATTCAATGGTCTACTGATAAAAGATTGCGAACTGTATCGTCACTTCGATTGACTCAAGCCCAAGTAGAAAATTTAATGCAAGGCATCCAGTGTCCTATTCATTTTGTCTTAGGAAGTAATGGCTTTAGTAAAGTTAGCGATCTAATGGTGCAGCGGAAAAAGCTATTTAAAGACGCGAAGCTAACAATAGTTGAAGGTGGGCATCACGTTCATATGGAAGCTGAAAATTTAGTTTCAACCATTATCTTACAGCATTGTAGCCAATAAGCACTATACGTGGTGATTAAATAAACAAATTGTTTGTATTCACCAGATGAATGACTGTTGAAGTGTATCTTTGTGCAATCATCCTTTAGTATTAGGGTTTTAAACGGTATTAATCATCCTGCAGCAATTAATCTAACCCGAGAGTTTAGGTATTATGGCTTGGTTGCGCAGAACTATAAAAAATTAGACTTCGCAAAAGCGTGGCAAATATAACAACTAATTGAAAGGACAAAACGTGGAAAAAGTCTGGTTAAAGCAGTACGACAAAACCATGCAACCGGAGATAAATGTTGATAGTTTGTCAACAATCTTGGAGATATTCGAATCTTCGGTCGCCGAATACGCAAATCAAACCGCCTTCATTAACATGGGGCACGAAATCACGTTTGAAGATTTAGATGTGCTATCTATGCAATTCGCTGCTTACTTGCAAAGTCAAGGGATGCAAAAAGGGGATGCCATTGCGATCATGATGCCCAACTTATTGCAATATCCTATCGCTTTGTTTGGTGTGTTAAGGGCAGGTATGACAGTGGTCAATGTTAATCCCTTATATACAGCACGGGAATTACAACATCAACTTATCGACGCTAACGTTAAAACTATTGTCATTGTTGAGAACTTTGCCCACACATTGGCAGAAGTAATTGATAAAACATCAGTTCAAGAGGTATTACTAACTAGTATTGCAGATATGCTGCCAGCGCCGAAACGATGGTTAGTCAATTTTGCGGTGAAATATATCAAGAAAATGGTACCTGAATTTGACCTTCCACTGGCTAAACGTTTTACGCAAGCGATGGCTATTGGCGAAAATCAAACCTATTCACGACCTAAAGTTTTACCCTCTGATATCGCATTTTTGCAATATACAGGCGGTACCACCGGTGTGTCAAAAGGCGCTATGCTGACGCATAAGAACATGGTGGCTAATTTGGAACAAGTGTCGGGTACGCTTGAAGCGTCTGTAACAGCGGGTAAGGATTTAGTGGTTACCGCGTTGCCTCTTTATCACATCTTCGCACTAACGAGTAATTGTCTGACGTTTTTAAAATACGGTTGTCCCAATTTATTAATTACAAATCCTCGAGATATGAAGGGCTTTGTCAGTGAGTTGAGTAAGTACCCATTCGCAGTTATCACAGGCGTTAACACTTTGTTTAACGGCCTCTTAAATACACCAGGATTTGCTGAACTGGATTACTCCAATTTTAAATTTGGATTGGGAGGCGGTATGGCAGTGCAACGTGGGGTTGCAGAAAAATGGGAAAAAGTAACAGGTACTGTTTTATTGGAAGGTTACGGCCTTACCGAATGTTCACCCGTAGTTACCGTAAATCCGACTAATATTAAATCCTACAAAGGCTCGATTGGCTTACCTGTGCCATCTACGGATATAAAACTAGTAGATGATGATGGTAATGAAGTCGTAAATGGCGAAGCCGGTGAAATGTTAGTCAAAGGCCCTCAGGTTATGTTGGGATACTTGAATCGTCCTGAAGCTACAGAAGAAATCATGAAAGATGGTTGGTTGGCAACAGGTGATATCGCGAAAATGGATGATGATGGATTTTTCTATATTGTTGATCGCAAAAAAGATATGATTTTGGTGTCAGGCTTTAATGTTTTTCCAAATGAAATTGAAGAAGTTGCTGCTATGCATGATGGTGTGCTTGAGGCTGCTGCTATTGGTATTCCTCATGAAGTATCCGGCGAAGTCGTGAAGTTGTTTGTTGTTAAAAAAGATCCGAATGTTACGGAGCAACAGATAATTTTGCATTGTAAGTCTTTATTGACGGGTTATAAGGTACCTAAAATTATTGAATTTAGAGACGATTTACCAAAATCTAATGTCGGTAAAATATTACGCCGAGAGTTGCGAGATTAAATGAATTTTGAATATATAGATACGCCTGAAGCATTATCTGATTACTGTGCCCGCATAGCAACAGCGGATGCCTTAGCAATCGATACAGAGTTTGTGCGCACCAGAACGTTGGTGCCACAACTTGGTCTTATTCAAGTTTATGATGGCGAACACCTCGGTCTAATTGATCCTGTTGCCTTAGATGATTTATCTGCTTTTAATGAGATATTGGTTAATCCATCAATTATCAAAGTGCTGCATTCATGCTCTGAAGATTTAGACGCATTGTGGTTTAATTTAAAGGTAATACCTGCGCCACTTTTTGATTCCCAATTTGCCGCTAACTTGTTAGATATGGGGCAAACACTGGGGTACGCTAATTTGGTTGAGCAGATGTTAAATGTGCATGTCGACAAAGGGGAATCCAGAACAGACTGGATAGCCCGTCCATTGTCAGTTGAACAACTAAAATACGCCGCGGCAGACGTGTTTTATTTATTACCTGTTTACCGTCAACTCGCTGCAAAAATACAAGAGATTGGACAAACAGAGTGGGTTTTTGCCGAGTCTGATTTTTTATCATTAAAAAAACGAGCGGAAGTACCCAGTGATTTAGCTTATTTGTCGATCAAAAATAACTGGAAAATTGGGGCGCAGTCGCGCCAAGCTTTGAAGGAAATAGCCAGTTGGCGCTTACAACAAGCACAAAAACGTGACATGGCAATTAACTTTGTATTGCGTGAGCAAGGCATGCTTGAAGTTGCTATGAAGCTTCCTGAAAATAAGGCTAAGCTGTTTCAACTGGAGTCAATTACACCCAAAGAAGCACGTATACATACCGATACTTTATTGGAATTAGTGCAAAACGCACTCAATACTGCTGCAGAAGATTGCCCACCAAAAGTGCAGCGTCTAACCGATTTTAATGATTATAAAAAAGCATTGTCTGCACTCAAAGACGTATGCCAAGGGTTGGCAGATAAACATCACACAAGAGTAGATGTCCTCGCCTCTAAAAAGCAATTGAATCAGTGGCTGAAGTGGTGTTGGTTTGAAATTGATGAATTGGATTCGGTTCAACTGCAACCTGATATTGTGAGTGGTTGGCGGCGCAATATTTTTGCACAAGAACTTGCCCGCTTATTTAAACCAGAAGGGGGAGAGTTTAATGCTTTGCGCCGTTTATAAGTCTCGTAAGAAAGCAGACACTTATCTGTACATTAACAAAAGAGATGACTTTTCAGGAGTACCTAAAATGCTTCTCGAGACTTTTGGTGCACCTAAATTCGTGATGCTAGTGCCTTTACACAAACCTCGCAATATCGCCAATATCAGTATTGAGAAGTTGACCAAACACCTAAAGGAAAAAGGCTTTTACTTACAATTACCGCCAACAGAAGAGAGCCTACTTTCTGAGCATCGTCGCTCTAAAGGCTTAGACGCGCAACCTGATAAAAAATTCTAAAGGAATTGATTGTGTCGCTATTTATTTGTCGTTTTCGCGATACTCGAAAACATAAGATTACTACCATGCTGATGTTCTCAATAATTACATTTTTCTTTACTCCCTTGTTTGCCCAAGAGGGTGCGTTAGTAGAAGAGGAAAGTATAGACACTCAATTTTCTAAATATGTGAAAGAATTGCGAGCTGAAGCTGAAATGAAAGGCTTTCCAGCTGAGTTGCTTGACCCTGCATTTGCATCCATAAAAATGCGTGAAAAAGTAGTTCAAGCGGATAAAAACCAACCTGAAACCAAGCTAACCTTAGATAAGTATCTAAGTACTAGAGTGCCTGATTGGAAAGTAAAACAAGCAGTAGAAAAAATGCAAGAACACGCTCAACTACTTGATCAAATAGAAAAAAAATATGCTGTTCAAAAACGTTTTATTGTTGCTTTATGGGGTAATGAAAGCAACTTCGGGCGCATTCAAGGTAATCATCCTGTACTCTCCTCATTAGTCTCCTTGGCTTTTGATGGTCGTCGCGAGGCGCTGTTCAAAAAACAGTTTTTTGCTGCCCTAGTAATACTGTCTGAAGGACATGTATCAATAGAGAATTTTAACGGGTCTTGGGCTGGTGCAATGGGGCAAAGTCAATTTATGCCTACTTCATTTCTGTCATTTGCAGTGGATGGAAACGGCGATGGTAAAAAAGATATATGGTCTACACCTGAAGACGTTTTCGCCTCTATTGCAAACTTTCTCTCCAAAGAGGGGTGGAATAGCCAACAGACATGGGGGCGGCAAGTTAAATTGAGTGAACGTTTCGATATAGAAACACTTGATAAATATGCTGGCCTAGCTAGAGACAAGATGCAAATAATGTCGGCATGGGATACGTTGGGTGTAACTAGGTTTGATGATTCTGCTCTACCCGCCGTCAACGTTAAGGCATCATTGATTTTACCGGATGATGCTACTGGCCGTATTTATCTTGCGTACAACAACTTCCACACATTAATGCGCTGGAATCGTTCTCTATATTTTGGCGTTTCTGTTGGTTATTTAGCCGATAGGATCAGCAAAGGAAGCTAGCATGGTTGCAAGTAAATCTGCACAGAGAATCTCTTATCGACATAATAATCAACATGGTCAAGCTATTGGTTTGCCTGTGGGAAAGGTGGTTTGCGTAGGTCGAAACTACCTGGATCATATTCAGGAAATGAGTAGTCAAGTAAGTGAGGTACCGCTTCTGTTCATGAAGCCATCTACTGCTTTGGTTGATATGCGAGAACCACTCATAATACCTACTACTCAAGGCGAGTGTCACAACGAGCTGGAAGTCGCTGTGTTGATTGGTGCTAAGCTAACTAAGGTTACTCAAGAACAAGCTTCTAAAGCGGTATGCGCAATAGGCTTAGGCTTAGATCTGACGCTGAGAGATGAACAACATCGTTTAAAAAAAACAGGGCAACCTTGGGAGCGGGCCAAGTCGTTTGATGGCAGTTGTCCATTATCACCTTTCGTTTTGATCAATTCACTTGCTAAGGATGACCACTTTTTATTTCAATTACATATTAATGATCAACTAGTTCAAAGCGGTGACACAAGATTAATGTTAACGCCGATGTTGCAGCTTATTGCTGAAATTTCAGACTATTTCACCTTACTCCCTGGAGATGTGATATTAACAGGCACACCTAAAGGGGTAGTACCTTTGCATGTAGATGACAAAGTCACTGCCGAACTGGAAGGGCATTTATCAATATCAACCAGAGTGAGCAGCCAATGAGAAAAACACCTTATACGAAAGCGCTAATGGACTCCGAGTTTTGGCTAACTACTCAGCTAGAAGAAATGAACAAAGCGCAATGGGAAGCTATTTGTGATGGTTGCGCGAAGTGCTGCCTGCACAAGTTCATAGATGATGAAGAAGCTGGCGATATTAGCGAACAAGAGGCTACGCCAACGGCTGTTGGTAATGAAGGAGAAGAAGTATTTTTTACCAATATCGCTTGTCAGTTATTGCATACAAAGAGCTGTGAATGCACTCAATATCAGAGACGTAGTGAGTTAGTGCCGCATTGCATAACATTAACTAAAGACAATTTAAAAGATATATTTTATATGCCTAAATCTTGTAGCTATAGAAGAATGCATGAAGGCCGCGGGTTAGCATCTTGGCATCCCTTACTAAATAAAGGTAAAAAGACCAAGATGCATGAACTAGATGTAACTATTCGCGGGCGAACTGTCAACGAGAACGAAATCGATATGCAGTCTTTTGAAGACTACATTGTGACTTGGCCATTAGCCGACGTAGATTAGATTTTCTTTTGTCTAATAGTTTTATTATTAGAAAAGGAAATAAATTGCAAAATAAACATGAATGCAAAGAGAGCAGCATAAATAGCAAATATGATCTGCATCCACTCAGCCATGCCTAAATCAAAAAACTGCCATGTATTTTCATAACAATCACCAGGGGCGCCAAATAAATCTGGGAACCACTGGTGTAAAGGCATAAAACTCGGGAAATTAGGCTCAATTGAGCAAGGCACTAAAAATGAGTTCTCACCAAACAAAATATCTTTGTGTTCAGTTGAAACTAAGAAACCTTGTACTGATGCTGTGCCCCAAATTGCGAAACCAATTAAACGTGAAAAAAAGGTGTTATTAATTAATGGAATGAAAGCAGCAATCAATATACCGATAACGGCAGTGCGCTGATAAATACACATGATGCAGGGCTGTAGGTCCTGAATATGCTGAAAATAGAGCGCAGCACCGACCAGCAAAGCAGCGGACAAAAATAGTATTTGCCATGCAGCTCTTGAATGTGACCATTGTTGAATATCATACAACATTAAAACCTTCCTTTATTTTATGTTAGCTTGCTTTTTGCAAACCATATAGATTAATTGCGCTAGTGATTTCCAGTGCTGCTTTTGTCTAAGTGTTCAGTTGCACTGTGATGTTCAATTAAGGATGGCTGATAAAGCCATTCAGTTCTTTCCAATAGTTCAAAATAGACGACTGCCAAGCCCGCAATAGTTAACACTATTGTATAGGGCAATGCCATGTAAATCATCCGAATATATAATAAACGTGATAGTGGGGCAATGGCGCAGGTTAGCAAAAATAGCAATGCAGCTTGATTATTCGGGGTCGCAACGCTTTGATCAATGGCAAGCTCTAGGGTTGAAAATGATTACATTTGAGTGCCATAACAAGCGTGAAAATAAACTGTATTACCAGAGTCCAGCTAGTAATATCAGAGTCGAGCGTGAAAATTATGAGACTTGCGATGAACAACGCGACTATTTTTTTATATTAATCTGGTGCTTGGCCAAAGAGGTTCTTATAAATAGCGTCGATGATGGTCGTTTTTATCTAAATACTCTGTTTTACGACGACAAAATTTTTAGCGCAGAGTACTAGTTTTGATCAATTCAAAGTCTTGTTACAAAATATTTTCTGTCTAAACTAAATATAACTTAAGGTTTATTTTTAAAGTGAACTGAATGGATTAGTGACTGTTTAGTGAAAATGGAGTGGTATTTATGGGGGGGATTTGGTAGCCGAAAGTTCAAAACCTCCAGCTACCTAATTGTAAACTATCGGTTAGACAGCAACAACTTTATTTGCACATGGGCCTTTTTGACCTTGTCCAACTTCAAACTCAACTGCTTGACCGTCGTTCAATGTAGCGTAATCACCGCCAGATTGAATTTCTGAATGATGAACGAACAAGTCTTTACTACCGTCTTCTGGAGTAATAAAACCGAAACCTTTATCTGCATTGAACCACTTAACTGTACCTTTACTCATATTGCTCTCTTTGTCTTAAGTGAAAAATATAATTCTAATTCGCTATCACCATCACAAAATCAGACTTTAAATCTAGTTTGCCCGCCGAAGCGACCATTTCCATAGTATATTATATTACTATCGATTTTTCTAGTTTTTTACTAATTAACGGTTTTTGCTGTTTTTCTTTTTGATATTTACCACTTTTCTCGCTATCGCGAGTAGGTCTGGTGAAATATCTTCAGCACCGTCCTTTATCAATTTACTCACATCACCTGATGAGAATAATGAACCACGCTCAGACTTTATATCTAAGGCTCTAACGTAATCTTTGGTTTTACCCGTACTGGCAGTATCAATATATTTGAAAATAACCTGCTCATTAAAGCTAGTAGGCTCCTGCTTAAGTGTGTTGATTGTATCTGTAATTGATTGTATTTCCAACTCTAATGTTTGAATTAGTTCGGCCATGTTTGCATATGCTTTCATTAAGTTGCTTGACTCTTTAAAGGTTCTTGTACGATGCCAAATCCTAATGACTTCATGTGCAAAATGTGGATGCTGCACAAATTGCTCGCAAAACACTATACAGAAAACTAAGGGATGTACCTAGTGCGTATTGAAAAAAACCAACGGCAATGCGTTTTTTGCTTTTAAAAGCTGTATTTAAAAGCTGTATTTAAAATATAAAGAAGGACCAGCAAAGTCCTTCTTTATCCAGTTAACGCTGCTAGTTCATTTTCGGTTCAAAGTTGCTACCGGACAGAAACATCCATTTTTTACCATCTCTAATCAACACTTCTGAAATCCGTGTAACTGAACGTTCGCGCTTGGCTTCAGAATCAGTCATTACCGTGGTCGAATAGTAGTTAACCACAGCGGTGTCGCCTACAACTGTGATTGATGCTGGTGAGTTTTCATAAATTAACGTACTACTGCTTTCATCACTATATCGAGACCATTTAATAGTCGAGGCTTTGTATGATGGGCCACCGCTATCAGCCCCCCAAGAAACGTAATTCTCATGTACATAGTCTTTAGGCCAATTTCCGTTTTCCGCGGCGTCATCGACCCAACTTTTCTGCACAATATCCCAAACCTCCATTTGGGCTTCATTCCAACTCGGCTGTTGTGCTTGTGCCGAAAAAACAAAAACTAAAAGAGTCACAAAACATAGTCTGATCAGTTGCATACTTTACATCCTTAAATTAGTGATTATAAGTTATACAAAAATTATTTTTTATATAACAAAACACACAATAGCACATAAAACATACAAAAATAGAGTAAAAATAATACAATACAACCGTGCGCAATTGAGGTGGCAGGACTAAAAGCCGACTAGTTTTAGCTGTGTTCGACGTGATTAATCAAAGAAAATGGTAATCCAACAATGCCTTGTAATTCCAACAGCATAATTATTCTTAGAAGCATGTAACCTTAGGTTGACAGAAACGTGAGATCTAGTCTGAGTTAAATGATATAGTTTTTAGGGCTTTGTGCAAAACACCTGACTCAGCAGTTATTCAGGGCATTTAGAATTAGTAAGCTGATATAAAAAGGACTTCGATTTTGCAAATACACACAATCCGTCATTCTCAAACAGGTTTCACCCTTATAGAATTAATCATTGTCATTGTTATCCTCGGTATTCTTGCGGTGACGGTAGCTCCTCGTTTTATTGATGTCTCTGATGACGCTCAAAGAGCAACAACCGCATTCGAAGCCGCGGCCTTTAGAGCGGGTATAAAGTTGGTTTACAGCGCCTATCAAGTTCGCCAAGAATCCCCAATCATTATGGGAGATAAAAGCGTCCAGATAGATAGCGTATCAGATTGGCCTACTGGCAGTGGCAGTGGCGTACAATTTTGCGTCAATCTTTGGGATTCGGTGGTTGATAGTTCGGTAAGTATTACCGGAAAAAGTGCTCCTGGCAGCTCACTCAGTGAGGGGTGGAACGCATTTGGAAATGCCGATTTATGTGCTTATTCAAAGAAAACGGGTGATTTGACATTGGCTGGTGGTAGCCTCCCACATTTTATTTACTACATCAGAGACTATGGTCCAGTGCCCTTTGGAGGGCAGGTTTACGAGGGTCGCGCAGGCGATATTAAAGCGTTTAACATATAACGTGGTGTCAGCAGATTGCACAAAATCAATCCACTAGCGTTAAGGTGGCTATCTATCGCTTGAGTTGAATAGGTTTGGACAGGATTTAGGCTGATAAAAATCTCATGCAGATTAATACTTCCCTTGTCAAAGGCATCTGGTACAATCAGTTTAATTGTTAATTAAATGTTGTATGTGATAAGCATGATTTATAAATCTCAAAGTCCAGCCGGTTTTGCTGAAGAATATATCGTTGAATCTATATGGAGTGGTCGTTTTTCTCCTGGCACAATCCTACCAGCGGAACGTGAACTATCTGAACTAATTGGCGTTACTCGCACAACGTTGCGCGAAGTCTTACAGCGCTTATCCAGAGATGGTTGGTTAACCATCCAGCATGGCAAGCCTACAAAAGTAAATAACTTTTGGGAAACGTGTGGGCTTAATATTTTGGAAACGCTTGCCCGTTTAGACGAAACAGGTCGTCCCCAATTAGTGGATAACTTATTGTCTGCGCGAACTAATTTGAGTGCTGTTTTTATGCGCGCCGCATTTAAGCAGAATGCGCAAAAATGTATAGAGATCATAGCGCGTTATTCAGAGGTTGAGCAGGATGGTAAGTCTTTTGCCCAATTTGACTATCAAATGCATCATGATCTAGCGTTCGCTTCGAATAATCCAGTGTATGTCCTTATGATGAATGGCTTTAGAAGCATGTATGCTCGCATAGGTGGCTATTTTTTCTCATATAAGCCTGCCCGCGATGTAGCAACCAAATACTACCAAGAACTGCTAGAAGTGTTAGCTCAAGATGAAGCTGATCGTGTCATTTCAGTGGTAAGACAGTACGGTATTGAAAGTGGAAAAGTTTGGCAACAGGTTAGAAAGGACATGCCAGAGAATATTGTCGACTAGTAGTTAAACTGCAGTTTGATAGTAATGCACACTAAATAGGACTCTAAGTGGACTAGGGACGGTTATCCGATTAACACAGCGCTAAGCTTTGTAAAAATAATATTTATAATAAGAAAACAGCTTATTTGCTTCAAAACAACAACAACCAGCGAAAAGGGCACCGCATGACAACAGCAGTTGATACTCCATTCCCTCACTTATTTCGACCACTAGATTTAGGTTTTACCACTCTGAAAAATCGTGTACTAATGGGCTCAATGCATACCGGCTTGGAAGAAGCACCGAATGGCCACAAGCGTATGGCTGCATTTTTCGCGGAACGCGCGAGGGGCGGCGTTGGCCTTATTGTAACTGGTGGAATAGGACCCAACGATGAAGGTGCCACACACGCAGTTACCAAGCGTTTAGATTCTGATGAAGCCATTGAACAGCATAAAGAAGTAACTGCTGCAGTGCATGCAGAAGGTGCAAAAATTTGTATGCAAATATTGCATACAGGTCGTTACGCTTATAATAAGAACTTAGTTGCTCCCTCAGCTGTGCAAGCGCCAATTAATCCGTTTATGCCTAAGGAACTAGACGAGGAGGGTATTCAAAAGCAAATTGATGACTTCGTACATACCGCTTTGCAAGCGCAGCGCGCCGGCTATGATGGTGTTGAAATAATGGGCTCTGAAGGTTACTTCTTAAATCAATTTATTGCAGCACGCACGAACTTTCGTTCAGACCAATGGGGTGGTGAATATCAAAACAGAATTAAGCTACCTATTGAAGTTGTGCGCAGAGTGCGTGACGCTGTCGGTGAGCGTTTTATTATCATTTATCGCCTGTCGATGCTGGACTTAGTCGAGGGTGGCTCTACTTATGATGAAGTCGTCGAGCTAGGACTGAAAATAGAAAAAGCCGGAGCCACATTAATCAATACTGGTATTGGTTGGCATGAAGCAAGAATTCCTACTATTGCAACCAAAGTACCAAGAGCCGCATGGACTTGGGTAACGGCAAAATTTAGAAACGCACTTAACATTCCGGTCATCACTTCCAATCGAATTAACACCCCTGAAATTGCCGAAGAAGTGCTAGCGCGCGGCGATGCTGATATGATCTCAATGGCGCGTCCATTCTTAGCCGATCCAGACTTTGTAATAAAGGCTCAACAAAATAAATCGAGCCAAATTAATACGTGTATTGGTTGTAACCAAGCTTGTTTGGACCATGCTTTTGAAGGCAAGATGACGAGTTGCTTAGTTAACCCAAGAGCATGCCACGAAACAGAGTACGTGATTGAACCTGCAACCGTAATTAAGAAAATTGCTGTTGTTGGTGCAGGACCAGCGGGTTTAGCTGCAGCAGCTACTGCAGCGCAACGCGGTCATAAAGTAACCTTGTTTGATGCTGATCTTGAAATTGGTGGTCAATTTAATATTGCTAAACAAATACCAGGAAAAGAAGAGTTTTACGAAACTATTCGCTATTTTGGTGTGATGCTAGCGTTGCATGGTGTTGACGTGAAATTAAATATTCGAGTAGATGCCACAGAGCTTAATAAAATGGGTTTTGACGACATAATATTGGCTACTGGTATCATGCCTAGAAAACTAAATATTGAGGGTATCGATCATCCTAAAGTACTCAGTTATATTGACGTATTGAAACATAAAAAACCGGTTGGTAAGTCTGTTGCTGTCATAGGCGCTGGTGGTATCGGCTTTGACACATCCGAGTTTCTCTCACATGGCAAGCAATCAACGAGTACTGACATACCTGCTTTTATGAAGGAGTGGGGCATTGATATGACGATGACAGCGAGAGGTGGCGTTGAAGGAATGCAACGACAACCTGAGCCGTCGCCTAGAGAGATCTTTTTATTGCAACGCAAATCGACTAAAGTAGGTGCTGGTTTAGGCAAAACAACAGGATGGGCGCATCGCGCGGGCCTAATGATGAAAGGAGTCAAGATGCTAGCGGGAGTCGAGTATTTGAAAATTGATGATGCTGGACTACATATTAAGGTTAACGATGAAGTACAAGTGTTGGCGGTTGATAATGTTGTGATATGCGCAGGACAAGAACCTTTAAAGGCACTAGCTGAAGGCTTAACAGCTCCTCATTACTTTATTGGTGGCGCTGATTTTGCTGCGGAGTTGGACGCAAAACGAGCGATAGATCAAGGCACGCGTCTAGCTGCAAGCTTGTAATCCTTTAATTAGGATACATAAGTACAATAATATTAGCGTTTAAAAATGCGAAAAAAACGGCAGAATTCTTACATAATCTGCCGTTTTTGTTTATCTATATAATGATAATGATAATGAGCATTTAGCCTGTTTTTTACTTAAACTGTAAGTATTTGCTTTAGCGCTCAAATAGTGTCATTTTCTGCTTTTCTGGATCAAATCTGAAATCGAAGTTTCTTAATACATTCATACCAAGCAATCCTTGAAACTTCCCGCTAAAGCTTTCGTCAGGCAACACAATCACACTGACATTATTTATAGTGATGTCACCCACCGTGATGGCTGTTAAAGTAAACAGCGGTGCCTCAATGTTTCCTCCTGCTGTTTGTACAGTAAAATTACCTACAAATTCTTTGTCACTTTCGGGTAGTTTAATAAATACACGCTGGCTTATAGCAGTGGTAGAGGCGCCAGTATCGAGCAATAGCAATTCGCTATAGCGATCTATCTTAGTCCTCACAAAAAACTGTTGTCCATTGCCTAAAACAGGCACCTTTCGTTTCGATAAACTGGCTGTTTCAGTCACCTTATTTTGTACTTCACCGGCAATGTCTGCCGCTGTTGGGGAGTAGATTGATTGACGTAATTGTTGCGCTCTAGCATCATCGTAAGGCAATGCAGCAAGTGCGTTTTCCATCAGTGTTACCTGTCCTTGTTTACCGTATGCTTTCGCTAATCCCATGATATATTCACGGTTTAGAGGATCAATTTGTAGCAAGGGCTCAATGAATGTGGCTAATAAATCCCAAGCAGTGTCGCGGCTAAGTTGCTGAATAGCTTTTGAGGTATTCGATTGAATAATACTGGTAACCTTATTTTCCTCTTCCTCGGGAAGCATCTTTTCCAGTAAATCATAATAAAATACGATTGCTGTGTTAAGTGGCTCGGTATGCAAAAAGAAGTCAGCTTCTATCAGCCAAGCCTTGTAGTCATTTGGATAAAGTTTTAAATATTCACGCAAGGGAAGCTTCAAATCGGCATATTTTTGTCTAGATTGTAAGGTTTGCAGTAGTGTAAATAATTCATCAACTGACATCGCCTGCGGCGCAATGACCGCATTTATAGCTTGCTGTTGAAGTACCGCATCTTCGGCGTTGCTGACTGCTTTATCACGGTGTTCATGATTGATTTTTATATACGTATCGGATCCCTCAAAATTGCTGATATTAGGCTCATTCAGTCTGTTGCTTGTGCTCGACAGCGCAGATTGGATCGCTGTTTTGTCGGCATTCATTTTAAATAAAAAATAAGCATTCAAACCTAAAGAAAGCAGCAGCGCGACCGTAAAGAATTTTTGCATGACTATGTATCCTATTCCTTTAGTAAGTTCATCACATTAGCCTAATTGATGAGCAGATGCAGCATCACCATATATTCCCACAAACTCGCGAGGCATCTTTTTGGGCGAGCCAGTTGTGAGTGATACACAGACAAAATGGGTCTGTGCCGTAAATACGGTCTTCTGAGTTCGTGTTGAAATAAACTGAAATTCGCGGCTCAATCTACATTTGTTATCACACGCCACTATCCAAGTAGCGCAGGCAATTTCATCGTGCAAATGCGAGGGCCGCTGATAATTCAATACATGTTGCTGAATAACCATGCCTCGGTCGAGATTTTTATATTCTTGCATACTCAACCCCAAATAATTGGAATGCTGCCAAGCGAGCGTTTCAAGTTGTGAAACATATGCCACGTTGTTTACATGCTGATAGTGATCGATGTGTTCTTGTTGTATATGCCACGTGTTTACAAACGGCAGGTTTCGTTGCCATGCCAGTGCGGATATGCGCTCGTCGTTGACATTCAATATTTGTTGTGCCGGTTTGTTCAATTTTACTTCCTGTTTTTGGACAAAAATTTGCAATCCAATGCCCAGATTAACTCGATTTACAGTACAATAGGTATTCATTTGTGAACATTCTGTCAATTCAATGAGTTTGTATTTTTGAAAGATTTACTTTTCCCAGTTAAGTGCAGCACGATTAAACAAGCTAACGATCTAGTTGAGCTATTTAATTATTGTTTTGCACAGACACAAAATACAATTTTGGTTGGTGATTCTGAGGAGCCAATTTATAAACCGAGTAATGACGCTTGTCAGTATGCTCAGGTCATTTTCACACGTGATTATTTTTCTAGTGCGCTGCATGAAATTGCACATTGGTGTTTAGCTGGAACACAGCGGCGTACCCAAATTGATTATGGTTATTGGTATCTTCCAGACGGTCGTGACCCCCATCAACAAACACAATTCGAAGCCGTTGAAGTAAAACCACAGGCGGTGGAATACGCCTTTTCATTGGCCTCGAATATTACATTTCGGGTAAGTATAGATAATCTGCAAGGCGGGCAAACGTCTAGTGAAAAATTTGAACGCGCGGTAGAGCAACAATTGGTAAGGTTCATTCAATCAGGCTTTAACACACGTACTCAACAATTTTTAGAGGCACTTCATTCCTTTTATGCGACGGCCTCTTTAACTACCCAACAAATTACTGAACATGAAAAAACCGACTATGGAGCACGATGTTGAAACGATTATTTAAACTAGGCTTAATAATTAATCCTTATTCAGGCATTGGCGGTGCACTTGCATTAAAAGGCAGTGATGGTGCTGACATCCGCCAACAGGCTTTGATTAGAGGTGCTGAAAAGTTGTCAGGCAAAAGAATGGCAATTGCTTTACAAGCTCTATTACCGCTCAAAAACGAACTTTCTATTTATACTGCATCCGGTGAAATGGGAGAAGATATACTGTCGTCAATGGGCTTTAATCATGTGGTTGTTTATCAGCATCAAGCGCAACAAACTGAATCGGCTGACACTAAAGCGGCAGCGCTTGAGTTAATCGCGCAAGCGGTTGATTTAATCTTATTTGCGGGAGGCGACGGAACAGCCAGAAATATTTGCGAAGTAGTTGAAAACCATTGTCCTGTTGTGGGCGTTCCTGCAGGGTGTAAGATACACAGCGGTGTTTATGCGATCACGCCAAAAGCGGCAGGTCAAGTTGTTGCACAAGTGATCAAAGGTGAACTAGTCAGTTTAATGTCAGGTGAAGTTAAAGACATTGATGAAACTGAATTCAGGGCCGGCAGAGTCATAGCAAAGCACTATGGTGAGATGCTGGTGCCTGAAGAATTACGTTATATTCAAGCGGTGAAAATGGGTGGCAAAGAGTCAGATGAACTTGTATTGTCAGATATTGCAGCGCATGTCATTGAATTAATGGACGATGAGCCTGATACATTATTTGTCATGGGGTCGGGCTCTACGGTGGATAGCATTATGCAGGAACTCGGCCTTTCAAATACCTTACTTGGTGTTGATTTAGTGCGGGGTCAGCAATTGCTTGCAAACGATCTGACCGCCGCATCTTTACTTGAACACTGTGCAAATAAGCCGGTTAAAATAGTGCTCACTCTGATTGGTGGGCAAGGTCATATTCTCGGGCGCGGCAATCAGCAACTATCACCTGAGCTAGTTAAAATGGTAAGTAAGCAAAATATCTTAGTCGTCGCTACAAAATCAAAATTACAAAGTTTACAGGGACGACCTTTAGTTTCTGACTCAGGAGATACGACATTGGATGAAATGCTAGTAGGTCCAATTCCTGTTATTACGGGCTTTCATGACTTAGTGTTATATTCAGTAGGCTCTATGTAAAACACGAATATGTGTTTTATGGTTATCTACTGCAGTTTGACACTGGATGCCAGCACCTGTTTGCATTGCACGCAGTGCGCATAAGTTCTAGCATCAACAATTATTTACAGGCAAGCTAAAGTCACGCACAACATTCGTTAATATAAAAAGGAGGAAGTTTTGAGTCAAGATTCGATTTTCATCGAAAAAGCCGATAAAATGCAGGCACATTTAGATTCATTCATCGTAGACGGCAGCGATCACGAATTGTTCATAGCAAGTTACTTACATGGCCATTTTGATGTCGCTGTTGCGAATGTTGAAAAGTTGATCGAACAGGGCGAAAATAATCCTATTTCGACTTTACAAGTCACGCTCGATAAGCAATTACAAAAAGCGTTTGGGAATAACGAACTTAGCACTTCAGACGCTGAACAAGTCAACACCTTGTTTAATTCGTTATTTCAATTATAAGTTTTTTTCAGCAATAAAATAAATTTCTGCAAAGTGGAACTCTTCTTGCAATCCTCCATGCAAATACAAGAGTTTGCCACTTTGTGAGAAATTGTTTTGAAAAATTCATTTACACCTTATGCCGTTTTGATCCTCAGCATGTTGAGTTTACTGTTGCTGCTAAGTTTGTCGGGTTGTTCAATGATCAACCCTGCGGTTACAGAGGCTAAAAACCCAAAACCAAGAGCGCTTGGAAATGTTGAATATCATACCAATCAATTGGCAAATGAGCTATTTGCTACCTTGAGACCTGACCGCAATTATCGCTTCGCGGTTGCTGGTTTTGTTCCTGTGGACTCATTTAAATCGAATCACAAACATCAAGAACCGCTTATGTTACTTGGTCAACAGCTGGAACAAGGCTTAATGACTGAAGCCGTGAAGCGTGGATTTGTTACTCAGGATTACAAAGCGGCAAATACTATCACCATTACGGAAAATTCTGACCGCGTTTTGTCACGCGATGTCGACAAATTAAACGCAGTACAGCGGGTGGACTTTTTTATCACCGGCACAATGACACAGCAACAACAAGGCGCTGTGGTCAATGCCAGAATTATTAATGCAAGAAGTAAAAATGTGGTTGCCGCTGCAACTAAATTCTTTCCAGGAGACATCTTTTGGGAAACAGAGCAAGTGACGACTCGCGGCGGAAAACTATACAGAATTGAAAACCAATCTAACGGAGCAGCCCTATGAAGCTTTTAATTACCACCCTTGCACTTGTGACTTTATCAGGTTGTTCAGTGTTGCCAGACATTAGCCCTTTTCGCAACAAAACTAACGAAGATGTGACTGCATCTGAGACGCAAAACGGAGTCGTTAATATTGAAGGTATAGAAAATACATTAGCAGCGCAAGAGACTCAAGAACAAGGTATTGATGAATTTGGCGCGATTGTAAAACCCACTGTCTATTCTAGCGTGAATGGCGCTTACAAAAGCCGTCCGCTGGCTAAAAATATTGGCGATTACGTGCGTAATATGGCGCAAGATCTAGTATCAAATATGGAATACGTGACAGAACGCACTCCTGTGGCTGTGACGCACTTTTCATTAATTGACAGTGACCTAAAAGAAACCAACCTGTTGGGTTATCAAATTGCGGAATCATTTGCTCATGAATTTCATAAATTCAGAATGCCTGTCGTGGAATTTAAAGCGACTCAGTTTATTCGAGTCACCGATAGCGGAGATTTTGTGTTATCACGTGATTTTCTTGACCTAACTAGCGCAACACCTATTCAGTACGTCTTAACAGGTACGATGACGAAGCATCAGGGCGGTTATATCGTGAATGCTAAAATGATTGGTATGGAGTCTAGCGTGATCGTTGCAAGTTCACAGATGCTGATCCCATTTTATGTTGTTGACGCCTTGATACCAAGTGAATCAAGCAAGGCGACTGACATTGTTGATGGCGTTAGATTAATAAAAGGCGAGTAACATGGCTATCAATAAAAAATTGATTTTAGCGGCAGCGAGTATTATTTTCTTAAATGGTTGTGCTGTAAGTAAAATGTTAATGGCGGGTTATACGCCGCCGCGAACTATCGCTGATCTTTTGCTTGAACAAGAGGGAGGTGAATTACAACTAGGCGACGATAAGCTGTCCAAAGGGCGTTCGGGTATCTCACTCGAAAATTACAAGGGGGATGCCGGATCATCAATGGACAATGGCGTAATTGACGATATGGGTAAAGCTGATTATATGCAGCCGTGGCAGGCGCCTTCTACCTTGTTCCGCCCTAGTTTTTCGCACAAGTCACTTGCAGATTATGCGGGCCAACTATCCATGCAGTTATTGCGCAATAGCGCCGGCATGAAAAAAGATGACTTAATTGGCGTTGCTTCATTTGTGCGATTGGACAAAAGCTTACAACAAACCAATATTTTAGGTAATCAACTTGCTGAATACTTTATATCAGAAATACAGCAATTTGGCTTGGCAGTAGTTGATTTTAAGATGACAAGTACGCTTAATATTACGCAACGTGGCGATTTTGTATTTTCGCGAGAGGCACTTAAACTTGCTGAAAATATGAAAATGGATCATATGTTGTCAGGCACTATGATTGATAAGTCAAAAGGAGTTCAGATAAATGCGCGAATTATCTCAATTGAGAATGGGCGTGTCGTTGCTAGTGCGTCGGTGTTAATTCCGCATTTTATTGCACAAAGCCTGCGCCCCGATTACATTTCAAGACTATCTGCGACGGATTAAATCTCGCACTACAAAGCGGTTAGGATTAAGCGCATTAAGCAATCGACTGTCCAGTGGCAATGGTGCTGAACACAGTTGACTTACCAATATTTCAGCCATCAATGGGGCGGTCGTTAAGCCCCTTGAACCTAAGCCTGTGAGCAAGTAAACGTTGGGCTGTACCGAAGGGATTGGATAATAATCATCGGCTTTCGCTTTATATAGCTCGCTTAGCTCTATCTTTTGTTTTTCAATTATCGGAAAAGCCCCGACTACGGGTAGATGATCGGGAAGGCTGCAGCGAATAGCGGCTCTGCCGCGTAAATCATTATTAGGTAAACCATTATTAGGTAAATCATGACGCAAACTATCGTCGCTGACCGCTTTATTTAATGCAAGCTTGTTTGACCAAGAAGTATTATTTAAGGCTTGTTGGTGCATGCGCAAATTTAACTCTCCTTCACTCTCTCTATACTCGGTATTCATATCATTTTTCACGTAAGTTGAGCCCATTGCATGATGATCATTGTGTGCGGGTGTCATATAACCTTTGTGACATAAGACGGCACTGAGGCCCGACAAACTTGTGTTGGTTGGAATACGCTCTACTTGTCCGCGAGTCATGCGAAATGGTAAATCCAGACCGCTTAATAGGTGTGATTCGGCACCGCAAGCGAGTACAACAATATCCGCCGTTTCATTTACAGTAGCTTCCACAGCAGCCTCTAAAGTCGCGTCGACATCAGCGTCAAAGTCATCTTCAATGTGCTTAAATATTAGTTGGTTTTGAAGTTGGCTTTCAGTTGGCACGATACTAACCAGTCGATGGTTTAGATAAAGGTTAAAATCGCCTTTACGGGCAGCGTCGATACACGCATGCACTAAACCGGGTGGTGACAACCATCCGCCCAATGGCAAATGCAGGCTAGGGCTAGTAATTGGTAAATTAGCAATGCTTGAGGCTTGCTTTGGTTCAACCCAATCGACTAGGGATTGAGGCCAGGTTTGTTTGCGCATCATATTTTGATAACGTGTAGTCACATTATCACTGAAACATAATTGTAAAACCCCGCACCATTGATGTTGAAACCAATAGCCTTGTGACAATAACTGGTCATAAAACTGACGAGCATATAAAAAGCTCTGCGCATGAATTTGGCTGGCAATACCTGCTTCCGCATTAAGTTGCGGGTAAAAACCGCCTTGTTCATTCCCTGAAGCGCCTTGGGCTAGGGTCTTGTCGGCACAAAATAAACTTACTTTTTTGCCGGCTCTAATGAGTTTCAAGGCACAAATAGCAGCAGCGATGCCACCGCCAATAATGGCAACATGTTGTTGCTTTAAAGACGGAGTGTCGGTTGTTGGTGGATGGCGATGAAATATGGGCGCTTGCCTTGGTGTAATTTGCTCATTCTTTTCAAACGTTATGCTACCCCGTAGCATTTCTGGTTTGGTGGCAAGCCATTTTTGTTTTTGTATAGCAAAACCGATACCTCTTAAGCCTTCTTCGACAATCTTGGTAGTGGTCAGTGTCGCAAAAGTTGCCTTGTCTCGGCTCAATCGCTTCATTTGTTTAAAAAGAGCCGGTTGCCACATCGATTCGTCATCACTAGGCGCGAAGCCATCTAAAAACCAAGCATCAATCCGACCTTCTTGGTGCGCATGGGCATATGTAAAACCTTCTATGGCATCGCCTAACCATAAATCTAAAACAACTTGATCAGCAAACAAGTGGATTCGATGCAAGCCAGATAATGGCATAGGATAAAGCGCAAGCAATGACTCACTTAATGTTGCTAGCTCGGGCCATAATGCCAACGTTTTGCTTAAATCTGACTTAGTTAAAGGGTATTTCTCAGTGCTAAAAAAATACAGTTGGCTTAACTGCGATGCGGGGTGATTTTTTCTAAATGTGATGAACTGCTGCGCGGCAACGAGAAAATTAAGCCCTGTACCAAACCCGGTTTCACCGATGTGAAAGCTAGGAAGAGAAGATGCAGCCCAACGTTCGTTTAGATTGTTACTTTTTATAAATACGTGATGAGCTTCTTGGATACCGTTTTCACTCGAAAAGTAGACGTCGTTGATTGTATTTGTGACCGGAGTTCCTTTTTCATTAAAAGCAATGTTGGCATTGGATATTTTCAAAAAACACTTCTCACTCATCGAATAAAACAGATAGTATGTTGTCAGCTAACGTTACATCGAACAAAATTCGTTCTTAATTTAGTCAGTCTACGTTTAACTGTTGATATGAATTACAGGTAAATCCGTGCTGAGTTAAGTGCCACCAGTATATCATGTGAAAACATCCTGACACAGTCACGCACAAGACTTAAACCAGCAAAGACGGCACGCCATAAACAGGTTACACTAGCAACAGAGGACAATGCTACCGGTTTGTTACTAGGGCTTTTGTATCAGATATGCCCCTTTGATTTAAGGCATGTTGATCTGAGGAGTGTCGGACGTTGTAAATATCGGACCACTTTAGCCACTAAAACCGTTACTATTGCCAGTAATGTAATAAATACGCTAAATCCAAGTTTACAGATTAACGTCTTCGCAAAACAACAAGGCGAGTGAATTGATCTAAGTTGTAGGCTTGCAAAAGTTTGCACCGCGCAGTATAAAAAATAATAATGAATTCGCAACAATATATTAGGTGAAAAATGAGAAGAGCAGTGATTACTGGCCTTGGCATCGTATCGAGCATAGGCAATAACAAACAAGAAGTGACCGATTCATTAAGAGCGGGTCGTTCGGGTATTACCTTTTCCCAACAGTTTGCCGATATGGGACTTCGTAGCCAAGTCTGGGGAGACCTAAAAATAGACTTGTCTGAGCACATTGACCGTAAAGCTCTGCGCTTCATGGGCGACGCTGCAAGCTATGCGTATATAGCGATGAAACAAGCGATAGAAGATGCCGGATTAACAGAAGAGCAATATTCGGATGAACGAGTGGGTATTATTGCCGGTTCCGGTGGCGCATCTTCTGAAAATCAAGTGATATCAGCAGATATCTTGCGTGAAAAAAGTGTGAAACGAATTGGTCCTTACATGGTAACTCGTTGCATGGGTAGTACTGTCTCAGCTTGTTTGGCAACTCCCTTTAAGATTAAAGGCGTGAACTATAGTATTTCTTCTGCCTGTGCAACGAGTGCACATTGTATTGGTAATGCGCTAGAAATGATCCAGTTAGGCAAGCAAGACATGGTTTTTGCGGGTGGTGGCGAAGAATTGCATTGGGCTTTATCAAGCCAGTTTGACGCAATGGGAGCGCTATCAACTAAATATAATGATGATCCAACAAAGGCATCGCGCACATACGATGTTGATCGCGATGGTTTTGTTAGTTCTGGTGGCGGCGGTATGGTCGTTGTGGAAGAGTTAGAGCATGCACTATCGCGCGGTGCGAAGATATATGCTGAAGTTGTAGGCTACGGTGCTACATCTGACGGCCATGATATGGTTGCACCATCCGGTGAGGGTGCTGTTAGATGCATGAAACAGGCATTACAAGGTATTGATCAACCAGTAGATTATTTGAATACTCACGGCACATCGACACCCGTTGGAGATGTAAAAGAGTTAGAGGCTATTCAGACCTTATTCGGCGAAAATAGTCCGCCGATGAGTGCAACAAAATCACTCACCGGTCATGCTTTAGGGGCTGCGGGTGTAAACGAAGCCATCTATAGTATGCTGATGATGGAAAACGACTTTATTGCACCGTCAATTAACATTGAAAATTTAGACGAAGCAGCAAAAGGTTTGGACATTGTGACCCAAACTAGAAAAGCAAAATTAGACCTTATCATGTCAAATAGTTTTGGTTTTGGTGGCACTAATGCCACCTTGGTATTTAAAAAATATCACGCTTAACTCCCCTTTAGCTTGCTCGCGCATTTCGGGGATGGCTAAACAATGAATAAAAAAACCATTCAATATTGAATGGTTTTTTTATATCAGTTTTAGTTGGCAATTTTTACCCATAGTAAACAGAATTTTACTAACGTATAAAGCATGGAGAACAGTAATTGAATATTTTGTACGATATAGCAATGCCTTATGCCGATGCTTTTTTTTCTAGCTTAGGTGAAGCAAAAGCTTTCGAATCAGGCAGCCTAACGTGTGAAGCGCTGGTTGATATTGATGCCTTATTTGTGCGTTCGACGACGAAAGTGGATGAGACATTATTACAAAAAGCCAATAAATTACAATTTGTGGCGACCGCAACAGCAGGTTTCAATCACCTGGACATTGATTACCTTGAGCAAAATAATGTGAAATGGTATGCGGCGGGTGGTTGTAACGCGACGGCCGTAGCTGAATATGTAACGAGCGCTATTTTTCAGCTTGCGTTTGAAGATGAATTCAATCCGTTTATTAAAAAAGTAGCCATTATTGGAGCTGGAAATGTAGGAACCGCACTGGCTGGTATCTTAAAAGGCTTGCAAATAAACTGTGTTTTATGTGACCCACCTTTACAAAAAATAGGTGACCAAAGGTCATTTGTAAATTTTGAAACTGCAATGCAGGCCGATATTATTTGCTTGCACACCCCACTTGCAACAAAAGGAGATTTTTCTACCTTGCACATGTTCGGTAGTGACGAATTATCAAAGTTATCTGAGCATCAATATCTTATCAATGCTTGTCGAGGTGAAGTTATTGATAACGACGCATTGTTAAGCTGTTTTGAAATGGGTAAAAAATTAAATGTTGTTCTTGATGTGTGGGAGAATGAACCCTTTATCAAACATGAATTAATCCCTCATGTTCGCATAGCAACAGCACATGTTGCTGGGCATACATTGGAAGGTAAAGCGAGAGGGACGTCGATGGTTTACGATGCCTTTTGTCGTCATTTTAATAAAAAAAATGTGCTTAAATTAGAACAATTCCTACCTGATTTTGAAAAGAACCTGTGCGTGGATCCATCATTTTCACCTTTAAATCAATTATTTCAGATGGTTAAGTTTATGTACGACATCAAAAAGGATGATGGTATTTTTCGCTCTCGCATGGCAAAATCAGAGGCGTTTGCTGATATTCGAACACATTATCCAGTGAGACGAGAATTTAGCGCAGTACAGACTGAGTTTGCCGCTGACACAGCACATAAAAAGAATAACAAGAACGTGGCACAAATAGCTGCGTCAATAGGGTTTAAAATAGCCAACTAACGATAATCGTTTAACCTAGTCATAATTTTATTTTGGAGATATTTACTCATGTCGCAAGCGTTCGACGTTGCTGTTTTAGGTGCCACAGGCTTAGTTGGCCAAATAATGATAGAGCTATTGGAAGAACGAAATTTTCCAATCAACAAACTATATCCACTTGCTAGCGAACGTTCAGCAGGTGGTAGTATTAAATTTAAAGGCGAAAAAATAACGGTTTTGAATGCCGATGAATTTGATTGGTCAAAAGTACAGTTCGGGTTCTTTTCTGCTGGCGGCAATGTTTCTGCAAAATACGCCCCTATTGCCGCTGAAGCAGGTTGTGTTGTTATCGACAATACGTCTCAGTTTCGTTACGAAGCCGACATTCCACTGGTAGTGCCAGAGGTGAACCCGCATGCTTTAGCTGACTTTAGAAATCGAAATATTATTGCGAACCCTAATTGTTCAACTATTCAAATGATGGTTGCGTTAAAACCGATCCATGATGCAGTTGGGATAGAGCGCATTAATGTGTGTACTTATCAATCTGTTTCCGGTGCAGGAAAAAGTGCAATGGAAGCGTTGGCGAAACAAACTGCAGAGTTGTTAAATGCAAAAGCCATTACGGGAGATGATTTTTCTCGTCAAATCGCGTTTAATGTTATCCCCCAAATTGATGTCTTTTTAGACAATGGCTACACCAAAGAAGAAATGAAAATGGTGTGGGAAACTCAAAAAATCATGGGTGATGACAGTATTTTAGTCAATGCTACGGCTGTGCGAGTCCCTGTATTTTATGGCCACGGTGAAGCTATTCATATTGAAACTCGTCAACAAATTGATGCTGAAGCAGTGAAAGACTTGCTGCGCAACGCGCCGGGTATCACTTTGTATGACAAGCCTGAAGATTTCCCTACCCAAGTTTCATCAGCAAGTGGCAACGATTCCGTGCATGTAGGTCGTGTTAGAAATGATATTTCCCATTCACATGGAATTAACCTTTGGGTTGTCTCTGACAATATTAGAAAAGGTGCTGCGACTAACAGTGTGCAGATAGCAGAGACATTAATAAGGGATTATCTGTAAATTTAAGTGATTAGATGCCGATAAGCTATTGTTGTTGCATCAATATTCAATCGTGTTATCGGCACAATAATTGTCTTTGTCAGTTACTGGGTAGTATTTATTAACTGGACGCATTTGGTATACCAGCCTTAATTTGGAGAGTTGAAACAATTACTATGAAGTGGTCTTTATTACTCATTCGTGCAATGCTTGTTGCTGTTCTATGTTTTACAGTAGCATCAAATGCAGTAGCACAAGGAACGCAAATTCAAGGTCCTCGTGACGCCGCTGATGTTTATTCAGGGGTTGTTTATGGTCCGATAGACCGCTCAGATACGTTATGGGCTATATCCAGTCAATATCGAAAGAATCAGCAGTTCACTGTTTATCAGGTGATGCTAGCCATCTATGAACTAAATCCTCGGGGATTCGTAAATCGTAACTTTAATACGATGGTCAATGGCACAACGTTGCAACTTCCAACCGACCGTTATATTGCTAGAATCGATCCACAACGAGCAAGAGTAAAAGCACAGCAAGATGACCTTGCATTTACGCAATCTACAGGTCGCCAAGGACAAAATTCAGATAACACGTCTGGCGCTCAGCCTGAACCAACCAACTTAAAGCCTGACGTACCTCTAGTTAATAAAAAAGAGTTAGATGCCGCAGAAAAACAGTTTCAACAGCAAATAAATTCACTTAAGCGTCAACAAGCAAGTATCGTTAGTGATTTTAAACAACAGCTTGATCAATCAATACAAACCACCCAAAGCATTATAGATGAAAACAAACTGGTGCTTGCAGAGTTAGCTAAAAAAGATGAAGAATTCATTGCGCTTAAAACTGAACTATCCGAAGATTTTCAAGCAAAACTAGATGACCAAGCGGCACAAATACAAGAATTACGTGAATTTGTAGCGTTAGCAAAAAGGCAAGATAAAGCGGAACAAGACGATTCATTTGGTGCGCTGATAAGAAAACCCATTTTTATTATTATTGCCACTACAGTGGCCTTTTTTCTTGTCTTTGTATTAGTTGCATTATTACTTCTGCGTAAGCCAAAAAATGAAAATGTCGACACTGCTGAAAATGACGCGGAGAAGATCTCATTAGATGATCCTGTATCAAAAGATGCCGATGATTTATTGGCGATATTAGATAGTGATGACATTTCTGATGATGACTTATTAGACGATATCTTATCTGATGAGTTAGAAGAATCTATTGATGAAGTTGCACTAGATTCGAATGATTTTGGTGAAATTGATGATGAAATGTTGGTGCCTAATCAAAAAGCTAAAAAGTCACAAGACGACCTTAGCGATGCACTTGCAGACCTCGACAGTGAGGACATAAGCCTAGATGATGAGATGCTCAACTCGGAGTTCGAAGGCATCGATTTAGATGATGATGACATTGACCTAGATGGCGACGATAGCAGCATTGATGAAGCAGCCGCTTTTGATGGCTTAGACGATGAGCCTAACGAAGTTGACATTGACAGCATACTTGCAGAACAGAGTGTTGATATTAGCCAAGTTGAGGCCGATGCGAGTAAACAGTTACGTGAAGGCGATGATTTATCTGACGACGGTACGTCATTTGCTGAGAATTTAGCAGAAGCCGATTTGCTGCCGATACAAGATGATGATGATGATGAGCAGTCGGAAATAGATATTGATGACTTATTAGAACAGTCTGCGCTAGAAGGCGAAGTGCCCAATGGTCTCTCATTAGGGCGTTCGGGTGAGATAGACGAAAAAGTTATCGAGCAAATTGAAGCGGAAATTGCAGAAAAAAATATTGAACTCAATACTTTAACCGAAAATTTTGATGAAGAGTTAGCGAACAATGATTTTGTGGATGACGGATCTGATATAGACGATGATGACCTCGAGTTGAATATCTCAGGCGCTGCGGTAAGCTCTGATACACAAAAAGCCATAAGGCCATTAGACGAGCTTACTAAAGGGCTTGAAGACGATATAGCGGACGCGATTGCTAATCAAGAAGACGAAGATTTGGTTGAGGTCTTGGGTAACCAAGATCTTGATGATCCTCTAAGTGACGAACTCCTTACAGACTTAGGGGCTGAGCTATCTGACGACGATATAGACGCAGAGATTGAACACTTATTAACTCAGCCTCTTGCAGATGAAATCGATGACGTAGATATAGATCCAGCTTCAGTGTTAGAAGATAGTCTAAATGAGTTGCAAACAGGCACGATTGATTTTGAGCAACATGAAGAATTAACGGATGACCTCGACGATGCCTTATTAGATGAAAATAGTCTGTTAAGTAGCGACTCGACAAATCTTAAATTGACCGACGATGAAAACGAAGACCCAGAAGATATCGATATTGATTCGGTGTTAGATGACAGTTTAAATGACTTGATTAATAACCAACTCGAAGACAGTGATCTTGATTTAGACGCGGACGACAGTTTCAAGCTTGATGAGCTAAAATCAGAGCAAGAAGCTCAATCCCATCACCATCTTGATTCTGAGAGTGCACTTGAAGACCTTATTACTAAGGTCGAAGGTACGGAGGATAAGCATCAAGAACTAGATGATTTTTCGCCTGATATGCTGACGGAACTAGACTCATATGATGTCCCAGATGAGATTGAATTAGATGAGATTGAATTAGACAATTTATCTGATATAGATATACCTAACTTAGATATACCTGATTTATCCTTAATCGAATCAGATGAATCAGATGAATCAGATGAATCAGAGTCTGAAAATGGCCTTGACCTTGACGATATACCTAGTTTTGCTAATGCAGAAACTTCATTTGAGTCTGAAAAGGGCATTGCGTCTGCTGGATCAGATGACGGTTTATTAGATTTGCCGGGACTAGATGATTGGCTTGAAGATGGTGATGGTGATGGCGATGGTGATGACGAGCTTGCGCAAGCATTAGATAAGTTCAATGAGGCGGATTCAGAAGATGACGTTTTGCGGGAGATTGAAGATTCTGATTTTGACTCATTACTCGCCGAGATGGGTAATCTTTCTGATGAACAAACTGCTGCAGAAATAGATAAGCTTGTTGATGAAGATCCCAATGAAGCTCCTATTGACCCCGGCACTGACAAGCTAAAGGCTGAAACACTAGATAATCCTGACCTAGATTTGACGGCCTTATTCGATAGTTCTGCTGTTGAGGATTCCAAGGACTTTATTGATGTAGACAGCCTGTTACAAGAAAGTGAACACTTAACGCCAGCAACAGATGACGAGTTAGCGCTTGATCTAGATATGTCACTGGACAAATTTTTAAATGATGAACCCGAAATTGATGTTGATTTAGATGCGGATCAATCGAGTAATCTAGACTTAGCTCGAGTTTATATCGATATGGAAGATAATGAAGCTGCTAAAGAAGCCTTAGAAGAAGTCTTGCAAAAAGGCAACGATGAGCAAAAGGAAGAGGCTCAAGCACTATTACAACATTTGAGGGATTAAAAGGGATTAACTAAGTGGCTATTTGAGTATCAACTAGCTCCATCACTCAATGTCCTGTTTTAAAATTAGATATCTTTTTTAGCAAAGTCGACTGTAGTATTTAAGAAAAATTTGTTTCTGATGAGTTTGATGTTTATTGCGGTTTTAGCGTAATGGCTCCCTCTTTTGATTTCCACCAGAAATGTTATGACAACCATTCCGGTTAGCTTGTCGTCAGTGATAACTGTGCTAACGATTGCCGTTTTTGTGTACTGGACTGTCGCCAATAAATTAGTAGAGTTTGGTGCACACGCCCGTGGCGTATGGAATTTGTTTTTGTCCGAAAGTATGCGTCGCTATGAGTACGATAAAACATTTTTTTTTACAATGACATGGCTTCTTTGCTGGTCGAATTAAAGCAATTCGAAGAGCCTGCTTGGTTAAGGCGTTTGATTCAGCAGCCGCACAGCAAGTTTTGCGAGATTTGGATACGGCGTTAAATAACGCTTGTAGTAAAGGTCGGTTACAGAAATTCCCTAAACATAAAGCCAGCTACAAAATAAAAAAACAGCACAATAACAGCTTTCGTTGTGTGAATAATTCTAATTGTATTCGCGTTGAGAAAGGCACTATAAGTTTATCTAAAATAGGCAAAGTAGATAGTGTACTGCACCATGAGTTAGTCAGTAAAATTAAAACGGCCACGGTTCAATTACGCCACGGCAAGTGGCAAGTATCACTGACTCAAGAAGTCGAATGCGAGTCTGAAAAGCAACAGCTTCAATCTATAACGGCTTATGACATTAACAGTCAAAATACTGTCGTGAGTTCAAAAGGACATTACGTAATTAACCCCAAGTTTTTTAAACAAAGTAAAAGTAAGATGGGTCAATTACAAGCGCAGTTAGCGCGAAGAATAAAAGGCTCAGGACGCTGGCACAAGACAAAGCAACGCATTAATGCTCTATAGGGAAAAATCTCTCGGCAACGCTTAGCGTTTGCTCACGAAGTCTCTAGTCAGATAACCAATGACAGCAATATCGGAGTATTCGAAGATTTAAACGTGAAAGGTATGCAGCAATTTAACGGCAATATGGTGAATGATAAAATCATAGGTACTATCTCTGGATTGGTGCGCTACAAAGCGCAACTTGCGGGTAAGCTTCACCATGAAATCAATCGTTTTGCTAAGTCGTCAGGAATTTGCTATGCGTGTAATCACTGACACAAGTCTGGATTGGCCACACGTACATTCAATCGTGAGTCTTGTGGAATAAAACAGTGTCGTGATGTATCTGCAGCCATATCCGTTGCCAGTGCAAGCGAGAAGGAATTAATTACGGCTGGAATAGACGCAAGGGTAATCCCCATAGCTCAGAAGAAAGCACTGATTAAAACGAAAGTCTTTGAATGAGTATCAAAGTTAAGTGCAGGAACTGAGAAAAAAAGAATCAGCGTAATACATTGTTGAAGCCCATTGATCAGCGATTAGCTGTCGGTGGGTAGTTCACAATTACTTAGGCATCGAGAGGTACGTCGAATTCTTCAGATAACTCAAAATCACCTTCAACCTTCACTAGTTTCCCGTCTATAAAATCAATGATAAGGTCTTTTTTGAAGTCTTCTCCACGCGAGCTCATGCCACGCTTCATTTCATATACATAATACCAAGTGTTTTTATCGAAGGAGTCTTCAACAACAGGGCGTCCCAATACATATATTACTTGTTCTTTTGTCATACTGATCCTGAGCTTTTTTACGTCTCTATCATCAAGATAATTACCCTGAGGGATATCGATCCGATATATCCAGTTTTTACAAGCAGAGGTAGTGAATATCATTGCAATGACAATCAGTAGTTGTGTTAACTTCATTTAATAATCCGAATTAGTAGTACTTTTATATTGTAAGGCAGCTGCCCAAATTCATAGGCACAGATGCTACCCATTAATATCAGACCATTCAACTTTTAATTAGTTCTTATTTACAATTTTAAAAGATCTTTAGCGTTTGCAATTGCTGTATCGGTTAATTTATCACCAGCGAGTAGTCGTGCGATCTCATTTACACGGTCATGCTCAGTTAACCTCAACATTTTTGTTTCGGTAGTATCACCGTCGGTTAACTTAGTAACAAATAATTGATTATGACCATGCGCAGCAACCTGAGGTAAATGTGTTACGCAAACAACCTGAGATGCTTCTCCGAGTTTTCGCAATAAACGCCCGACAATCGATGCGGTTGGTCCACTGATACCAGTATCAACCTCATCAAATATCATTGTAGGAACCTGATTGCCGCTTGATGTAATAACTTGGATTGCCAAACCAATTCGTGAAAGCTCACCACCAGATACCACTTTGTCTAATGCATCAGCCGGTTGGCCGGGGTTTGTGGTTACCTTAACTAGCACGTCATCCTTGCCGTTGGGACTAGGTGTTGCTGTTTCGTCATAATCAACATCAATAAATATTTTCGCATGCTGCATGTTCATGTCTTTCACATGCGATTCAATCTTACTTGCAAGGGCCTTTGCGCTCTCTGTTCTGGACTCATGTAACTTACGAGCTGCCGCTTCATATTCTTGACGCTGTGCCTCGCACTCTTTGCTTAATGCAGACAAGTTATTTTCGTCTTTCAGCAGTTCAGCATACTCTTTAGCGAGTTGCATGTGTGTATTGTATAAGTCTTCCGGTTTAACATGATGCTTCCTGGATAGGTCCATTGCTTCAGAATAGCGCTGTTCAACCTGTTGTAATTTCATTGGATCTATTTCTAACTGATCACAATATTGGCGAATTTCCTGCGATGCTTCTTCAATTTGAATCGCCGCTTCGCTGAGCATTTCTACAATGGGACCAAGTGTTGGATCATGCTCTTGCAACTCAGATAAATTATCAACGCTGCTTTGTATCGCTGAAAGCGCGTTGAAGTCCTCACTTTCATATAATTGATAGAAACTGATTTGGGCTTGCTCTAACAAGGTCTGACTGTTGCTGAGGCGCTTATGCTCCAGTTCTAGTTGCGAAAACTCTTCTTCGCCAATGCTATACTCGTCTAATTCTTGAACTTGATATTCAAGTAAATTTTTACGATCGGTTCGTTGCTTCTGCGCGGAGACCAATTGTTTTAACAATTGTTGTTTTTGTTTTAAGCTATCGTAAGCCACACTGACATCAGTTAAAAGCGGTTTGTGCCCTGCGAAGCTGTCTAGTAGCTTGCGTTGATTATCCGGTTTTAACAACTGGTAATGCGCATTTTGTCCATGAATACTGACTAAATACTGCCCAAGTGATTTGAGTTGATTTAAAGAAACGGCCACTCCGTTTATAAACGCTTTTGAACGACCTTCATTACTCACTAGTCGCCGAATAAAACATTCGTTAGGATTGTCTTCTTGAAGTAATTCATTTTCTTCTAGCCAAGCTTTCGCTAATGGCACTTTCTTAATATCAAAATGCACGACAACTTCTGCTTTTTCAGATCCTTTTCTTACAGATGCTGCATCCGCGCGGTCGCCAAGACAGAGGCTTAACGCATCTATTGCAATTGATTTACCCGCACCGGTTTCGCCAGTAATGACGGTCAAACCGTGCGCGACATCGATCCCAATTTGTTTCACAACAGCGAAGTTTTTAACTGAAATATGAGCAAGCATTTTAAATCTACCTAAAAGAATAAACACTGGTAATATATACAGTGTTTTAAGCAGTGTAAAGATCAGTTTATTGTAGGTGCTCAATTAAGTTTGTGAATGGAGAATAAAGTTTGTGAATCGAATAAAGTTTGTGAATAGAATCAAAGGTGCCTATTCATTTTCACAGTTTTGGGATTAGCAATATATTAATATTTAACGTATATTTTTGAAAAATAAACTGTCAAGGAATTTCTTGCCGAACGTTTTTTGACCACGGGCTTGTCGTATTTTCAATATCAGTCCAAATGGAAATGCAGGCAATCTATGAGTTAATAGTAGATTAATGTTGCTCAGATGCTATATACAACCTTAATTGATCTTTACCTCCTTTTTTTGCTTCATAAGCTTTCTCATCGGCTTGCTTAATAATGGTGTCGAGTAATAAATCTTGACCCTTATGGTCAATTTTTTCCGTTACTTTATTAACTACAGCGGCGCCAATGCTGACTGCGATTGGTAATGCTACACTTTCACCATGATACTCGCAGTTGTGATTTTTTAGTGCCGTCTGCACCCGATCAAATATCATTGTTATTTCTTTTTCTCCTGCACTAGGCAGCAGTATTATAAACTCTTCGCCGCCATATCGACCAATAACATCTGTTTCTCGCAATGCACCAATAATAATTGATGTCAGATTTTGAAGGACTTTATCACCCACATCATGACCATATGTGTCGTTAATTGATTTAAAGTTATCCACGTCCAATATCGCAATAATCATTGATCCATTCTTACTGACATTATTGGTCAACATACCTTTGGCTTGTTCCATTACATTTCTGCGATTTGGACAGCCTGTCAAATGGTCGGTCATAGCCAAAAGACGCATCTTTATTTTCAAATTGCGCTCGCGAATGTAAACATATGCTAGTAGTAAAAGAACCACGATTACCGCAAAAATAACAGTCACTAGAATCCGTTGCTGATTTTGACCTTTTTCTAAAATAATATCGTTAAGTTCGTTCTGTTTTTCCAAGCGCGATGATTTCTCTTGGGCTAACTCAAGTTCAAAATGTAACATTAACTGCTGTGCGTCTAATTCTTTTTTGACTTTAAAATCGTCTTCTTCTAATTTGCTCAGTTGTTTTTGGTAAAAAGTAGCTTTAGCCAAATTGCCATCTTGCTCTGCAATCAGGAAACTAGACTGAAGCAATTCAACCGTCGGTATAGTTTGGTTTTTTGAGTTTTCAATAATGGAGTGAGCCTCCATTAGATTCGTTTGTGCTTTATCCCAATGGCCTAGACTAATATGGAACTCAGATTCATAAGCTAACGCTTCTATTACTTTTTGCGTGTAACCATTTTCTTTATATGTCTGTATTGATGTATGTATTATTTCGATTGCTTCAACACTCTTGCCAAGACCGTGTTGTGCACGGGCAATGACTTCATTCGATAATGCAAGGTACATAAAGCGGTTCGTTTCTTTCGCTTTTTGAGACGCCAATGTGGCTGTATTAAGCGCTTGATCCCACTCTAATAGTTCCAGATGAGATGAAGCTATGTTATGTGTATAGGCTGCTAAATGGCTGGAATACAGAAAGTCTCCTCCCTTGTCTATAGCAAGGTAATTATATTTAATGGCATTCTTATAATCACCCAAAGTGTAGTAGGTATTACCAATATAGCTAAGTGCTTCAGATAGTCGTTTGCGTTTGTCTACTTCATCGAAACTCGGGTTTCTTTGAATAACTTCCATCCCCAGTCGTAATTTAGCTAATCCAACTTTATATTCTCCTGAGACAATATGAAGTTGACCAGCAAGCATAAATATTTGGGCTTCATTCAAGCCTGTAAGTTCATACAATGATAAGTACGACTGTAATTCTACTATTACGTTTTTCGCATCATCATATTCTTGCAAATTTAAATGTGCATTAGCACCGGTCACCAACATACTTGCATAAAGATTAATATTTTCGTTAGTTATATTAATCTTTGCTAGGGAACCGAACTTTTCAAATATGGTTTTTATTTCGGCATGACTCCCTACATGCCTCATTTTGGTTAGGATAGCTTCATTTAAAACAAGTATTAATGGCGAATTTAAATCGCTTTTTGTACTTTCTCTTTGAAGGAGTTCCTTTAGTTCAGTTATTATTTTTTTGGAAGATAGACTAGTTTCATCTTTCAGTGATTTGACTAATTGGCGAGTTTCAGATTGTGATAAACCATCCTGGGCTGAGAACGATGGAGATAAGGCTAGGCAATTAATTAATAGTGTCGTGAATAGCACCAGTTTCATATCGTATTAACCCTAAATCCATTTATAAGTTTTATAATAAAACCCGACTACAACTTGTTACACTGCGAACTACCTGCAGGCACATATTAACGTCAACACTATAGTATATTAAATAATACGGTAGGCTTTAAATTAGTCTCTTTGCTCTCCTTAAATTTAACATGGCCATATTTAGTCAGATTGTGACTAGCATGCAAATATTATCGATTGATGCGTCACATTGTGAATAAAACTAGTCATAATAAACCTTACATCTGATGCTCAGGACGATGCTAGCGCTGACCTGCATAAAGTATTAGAAATAAGTGGTAACAACAAACGCGGGTGATTAGCCCCTAAAGTTTGGTGTGATTTGTGTTTATGCATAAATTCTATTTTGCTTTCTCTATAATTGCTTTCTCTATAATTGCTTTCTCTATAATTGCTTTCTCTAGCATCTCGACAAGTTGAACTCGTGTATAGCTATGGGGTCCCCATTGATTTAACTCTACCAATTGTTGTACTTTAGCGCCAATTGTAAAGGCCTGCTCTTGTTGATTCGGCGTTACAACATAGCGGCGCAGCGGGTTATCATCAAATAAAGCATGCATAAAGGCAGCCGAAACCTCATCAGGCTGCTTGTAGGTCAGTTCACGGGCGGCTGTGTCGGCATACATTTGTTGCATTTCTGCGGTAATTTTCCCGCCCGCTGCTTCTACTTTTGCAAACGTACGCAACACGCTACTGCGACGGATATATGATTGATAATTGCCGGGCGCAATGACACTGACTAAAATGCCTTGTGGCTCCATTTCTAGTGCTAGTGAGTCGGTAAATGCCTCAATCCAATGTTTGCTTCCACTGTAAGCGCTGAGTCCAGCTCTGGTAGCAGTGCCTGCAATTGAACCGGTCATGCTAATGCGGCCTTGTGATTCGAGGATCAGCGGTGCAAATGCTTTTGTAACACGATAAACACCCTCTACATTAATTTGGTAAACCAGTGTTTGGTCTGCCACCGGTGTCTGAGCAACAATACCACCACCGCCGATACCTGCATTATTGACCAATGCATAAAGGCCCGTGCCGCTTTTTTCGATAAGGGCAACCACGGCATCAATCTCGTCTTGTTTAGTAACGTCTAATCTGACCGCTGTAATATTATCGATGGCATTAAGGGCAGCCAGGTCTTTTTCTTTTCTTGCGCCGGCGTATACATGATGGCCATTGCGCGCCAATGTCTCAGCTAGGTTACGGCCAATTCCTGTGCTTGCACCAGTAACTAATACAGACTTGACTTCCTTTTCAGTCGTGGCGCTTGCCGAGACCGGTAATAAGAAGATCGCAGCCATTAATAAAACGATTAAGGGATGGGTACGATTCATTTGAATTCCTTGTATTTTTGGATAATAAGAGCGTAAATAGTGCTCAAAATCCGAGCATATCGATTATTTAAACCTTATGCAACAAGGTAATTTAGAGTCTGATTATAATACCAATATACGCAATTTTTGTTTGGGGTAGCAAGTGATCTGCTTACTATTGAACATAGCTAGAGTCATCATTACTAGCTCTAATATCGTGACCGTGTTGGCTTACCCATAAAACCAAATAAATAGTTTTTGGTGTCTATGCTGACAACTTCTTAATCTGAGTTGCCTAAAAATACATCACCAAAATTGGTTTTAGGGGGAGTTGAGCTTTATCCGCACGCCATCGACATCTGAGTCTTCAATAACCGCAAAGGCCAGATAGCCCTTTTTCACCAACCCTTGCTTCTTTTTCTGATATTATGTTGTCGTAAATAAGCCCTTTTCATGTCAACAATGAGTTCAATATTATGAATGTTTCTATTTTCGGTAGTGCAAAATCAAATAGCGCAACAAAAGCCCTTTTATTAGGGGCCGGCGAACTTGGTAAAGAAGTTGTCATTGAATTGCAACGACTGGGCATTGAAGTGATTGCTGCAGATAGCTACGCAAATGCACCCGCAATGCAGGTAGCTCATTCTTCGTATGTACTTAATATGCTCGATGGAGAGCGCTTAGAAGAAATCATTCGTAAAGAACTGCCTGATTTTATTATTCCTGAAGTTGAAGCAATTGCGACATCGTCATTAGTAAAATTAGAGGCCGAGGGCTTTAATATTGTACCGAGTGCGCGTGCAACAAAGTTAACTATGGATAGAGAAGGTATCCGGCGCTTAGTCGCCGAAACACTTGCGGTGAAAACATCACCTTATGTCTTTACTGACAGCAAAGAAGAATATCTGCGAGCCGTTAAAGAGCTTGGTATTCCCTGCGTTATTAAACCGGTAATGAGCAGTTCAGGCAAAGGCCAAAGTGTTATTAAGTCAGAAGCTGATTTAGAGTCCGCGTGGACTTATTCTCAAGAAGGCGGTCGCAGCGGCGCTGGACGTGTCATTGTAGAAGGCTTTGTGCCCTTTGATTATGAAATTACATTACTAACCGTCAGTGCTGTTGATGGCATTCATTTTTGCGTTCCTATTGGCCATCGTCAAGAAAATGGTGATTACCGTGAATCGTGGCAACCACAAATAATGTCTGAATTGGCACTGCAAAAGGTACAACAAATCGCTGCAAAAGTAGTTAAAGAACTCGGTGGCTATGGCCTCTTTGGTATGGAGTTTTTTGTCAAAGATAATGAAGTCTACTTTAATGAAGTTTCACCGCGTCCCCACGACACCGGCCTAGTTACACTGATATCTCAAGATCTATCGGAGTTTGCCCTGCATGTCCGAGCTATTTTAGGTTTGCCAATCGGCACTATCACGCAATATGGCCCAACAGCGTCAAGTGTCATTTTAGGTAATGGTGTATCACAAGATATTAAGTTTGCTAAATTAAGCCAAGCATTAGGTTTAGTGGCCGGTTCTCAGGTACGTTTATTTGCGAAACCAAATATCAACGGCACACGCCGCTTAGGTGTGGCCATTGCGCGTGGCGAAAGCACAGAAAAAGCGATAGAAAATGCTAAATTAGTATCAAGTAAAATTGAAGTAATTTATTAAGATTAACCTTTAACCGATATTAGCAACAGACATTGGTAAAATCCCTGTTGCTTTGTTAATTGAAGACAAATTAATAAAAGTGTTAAGCATCGGTTTCTGGGATAGGAAACAATACGGGACTAATTACACACTTGAAGATTAGTAAAACAGTGTATTCAACAGCGCAAATTTTCATAATAAACAGATCATATGCATTGTTATATTGCGCTAAGTTAGCGCTAGCCCATTACTCGATAATTTTACCGAGTGTCTCTCAATAATATTAATGTATATTAAACAAAGTCGATGCGACACCTTCAATTGGGGAAGTGAGAATTACCTATATGTCCGACTTTGAAAGACCGCGAGGACTATGTGCGAAAACCCAATGGATATGCAGGCTAAACAATGATGGTAATGTAAACTCTAGCGTTCGAAATAAGCGGTGTTTAAAAGAACTGATCGCTGTAAGGTCATCATCGTATCTAAATATTAAGCGGTTTACGGTCGACGTTTTTTTACTAATGCCGATATGCCGGTTTACTTATCTTTTTGAATTATTAAAGGAATCAATATGCCAGAAGGTCCTGAAATACGCCTTGCCGCTGATAAAATAGCAAAGGTCATCGAAGGTAAAGTAATCGAAGATATTGAAGTAGGTTTGCCTCGCCTTCTTGAGCCTTCAAAAAAACTCGAAGGGATTAGAGTTGAAAAAGTTGAAACCCGTGGCAAAGCTATGCTGATACACTTTGCTAATGGGCTCACAATTTACTCTCACAATCAGCTTTATGGTGTTTGGAAAACAGCTAGGCGTGGTCATTTCCCCAGAACCAATCGCTCCCTGCGTTTGGCTTTGCATACAAAGCAAAAAAGTGCCTTGCTATACAGTGCGTCGGATATCGCAGTATATGATCAAAGTGAGCTGGTGCAACATCCATTTTTGAGCAAAATTGGGCCTGATATTTTGAACAGTGAACTAAGCTGGGAAATCGTTGCTGAACGCCTGCAGCAAAGCCGTTTCTGTAATAGAGGTTTAAGCGCACTGTATTTGGATCAGCACTTTATCGCGGGTATTGGCAATTACTTGCGTACTGAAATCTTGTTTGCTGCTGGCGTCCATCCTGACTTTAAACCCAAGCAACTTGATTCAAAACAAATCGAAACCCTTGCTAGGCAAACGCTAATTATTGGTAAGCGTGCCTACGATACAAAAGGGCACACCTTACCGCCAACTTTGAGCAATAAACTGGCTAAAACAAAAGGCAGCTATGAAAGCGTCCGTTTTATGGCCTTTAACCGCGAAGGTTCGCCTTGTCGTAATTGCGTTCAGCCTATTGTAAAGGCGAAGCGCAATGGTAGGCGAATATATTGGTGTGAGAGTTGTCAGCTCACAGTGTCACGTGGTATTAAAGTTTGAACCTGAATTCTACTCCAAGACCGTGTAATTGTGAGTTTTAAAACAGGAAATTATCGCCAGTTGTTGAGCGCTGTAGTAATATCAGATGGTTTTATTGGATTATGTATTGGCGTAGGACACGTTGACGTGCTTACTTCAGTTTAGGAAGGGAAAGAGACTTTACCCATACTTACATTGGGTTGATTGCGCTTGTTACTTAAAAAGGCACGTTCATTGCCAGCGACACATTCGTTTGCAATGACGGCAAACAAGATTGCTTCTTTTGCATCTGCATCAACACCTAATTTGTTGGTTGAAAATACAGGCCTAGCAAGTAACTCAGAAATATTCTCTAATAAAAGTGGATTATGTATGCCACCGCCGCTGATATAAACAGTTGAGAATTCCGGTAACTGTTTAATGGTATTGACAATAGAATGGGCGGTAAATGCGTTCAATGTAGCCATTTGACTGGGCACACTGATGTCTTCCAAATGCACAGCTTTTAGCTGGGATGTAAACCAATCCAGATTAAACGTTTCTGGGCCAGTGGTTTTAGGTAAGGGTAACTTAATAAAAGGATGCTGCAATAGCTGCGTTAGCAATGACTCATTTACGCTCCCTTGCTTAGCAATAGCTGCGTCTTTATCGAAATCGTAGTCGCCGTATGCTCTCGCAAGGGCATCCATTAGGGTATTACCAGGACCAACATCTGAACAGATAACATTATCAAAGGATGCGTTTGAGGGCAGGTAAGTGATATTTGCAATACCGCCTATATTTAGCAGTGTGCGATGTTCTTGCTCGCTACTTAACAATAAATAGTCGCCGTATATTGCAAGAGGCGCCCCTTCGCCGCCATGTGCTATGTGCTTTTGGCGAAAGTCACTGACTGTTATTATCCCGGTACTAGCCGCAATATGGTCGCCATCGCCAATCTGTAAGGTGCTATTAGGCTGGCTTTTGATTTGATGCAAGGATGATGGTCGATGGTAGATAGTTTGACCGTGACTGGCGATCAAGTCGACGCTGTCATTGCGTATTTGCCAGTTAAGTAAGGCTTGGTTAATCATTTCACCATGCAAATGACCAATTTGAGCGTTCAACAAGCAAAGTGAATCTAAGGACACACTTTGTTTAGCAAATACCTGCTGGATTGCGCTTTTCAACTCTTTGCTATAACCAATGGTGGTGAATTCTTCACACCGCAATACCGCCGACTTTCCGTTCCCGGTTATTCTGCACAGAGCAATATCGAGGCCATCCAGCGATGTGCCGCTCATCAAACCAATAATTAGACGCTCAGGCGCAGTCGCTATGTTTTTAAGCTTTTCAATATGTTGCAACATTAGTAGAGTTTACTGCCCCAATTAAGTTTGGTGCGCAGTACATTAAAATAATTATAGTCAGGTGGATGCACTAAATGGAGTTTATCTGGGTTTTTTCGAATACGTACTTCGTCTCCCGGCATCAATGAAATAACGCTGTGGCTATCACAACTTACTTGCAGGTTATCCGTATTAACATTCGATACTTTTAAGGTTATTTCGCTATTAGCATCGACAACGATAGGTCGACTACTCAGGGTGTGTGGAAACATAGAAACAAGGGTAAGCGCATCTAACTGAGGCATTAGAATAGGACCGCCACCGGATAATGAATACGCAGTTGACCCTGTTGGCGTGGCTATAATCATGCCGTCTGAGCGTTGGCTAAACACAAACTGGTCGTCAACATAAAGCTCAAACTCCATCATGTGAGCCACTTTGCCATGATGCAGCACTATTTCGTTTACTGCTGAATTTGTATCTTGATGCTCATCATTTCTAAATACACTCGCTTCTAATAGAAAGCGAGCTTCTCTATACACATTGCCGTCGAAAATATGCGCAATTTGGCGGCTAATATCTTCTGGATTAATGTCCGTAAGGAAACCTAAATTTCCACGGTTTACACCAACAACATCAGTGTCAAATTTGGCTAATACTCGAGCGGCACCGAGCATATAGCCGTCACCACCAACTACAATAGCCAGTTCGGCACGTTCACCGATAGTATTAAGCGTACAGATTTCCAAAGAACGATCGTCGAGTTCTTCTTTTATGCTTGCCTCTACCAAAATAGTACAGTTTCTTTGTTTTAGTTCGCCAACAAGTACATTGAGACTTACCCGGCTGCCTTCATGGTCTGCTTTACCAATTAAGCCAACGGTTGAATAACTCATTAATTGTTCTCTGGTAATTATTATGCTTGTGTGCGGTAACTTTTACTTAATTGGCAGTGACTTGCAAGCCTAAATTTACAAACTTGCCTAACTCGCTTACCTGGCTGTCCAACCGCCATCTAATATTAGCGCTTGTCCTGTAATATTCTTTGCTGCGCTGCCAATTAAAAAGTGTGCAGTTTGTGCTAATTCTTCAATTTCTATAAAGGCTTTTTTAGGCATAGGTTCTAACATTATTTTATTAATAACATCTTCTTCAGACATGTTGTTTTCGATAGCTTGAGCTGTAATTTGTTTTTCAACCAACGGCGTTTTCACGTAAGCAGGGCACAGAGTGTTAATGGTCACATCAACATCTCCGGTCTCCAGCGCTATGGTTTTTGCGAATCCAAGCAGGCCATGCTTAGCTGCTACGTAGGCTGATTTAAACGGTGAGGCGACGACTGAATGAATAGAACCTACGTTTATAATTCGACCAAAGTTTTGAACTCGCATGTGTGGTAGAAATGCCTGTGTCAGCAATGCAGGCCCCACGAGCATAACGTTAATAAGCATTTGCCATTTTTCAGCAGGGAAATCCTCTAGTTTACTGACATGTTGAATGCCCGCATTGTTGATCAAAATATCTACAGGCGTGCTACTTAGCGATGCAGGTAAAGCGGCAACTTGCTGCGCATCACATACATTTATTTGTATCGATTGCGCGGACAAACCTAAGTTATTGAGGGTTTTTGCTGCATTATCAGCTGCGTCTTCATCAATGTCAGCAATGATGACATGATGACCTAGGTGTGCCAAATATTTAGCGATACCATAGCCGATACCACTTGCACCGCCGGTTACAAATACATTCAAAGACTTAGCTTCAGCAGTCATATTTTTTCCTTATTTTGCAGTTGTGTTTTCAAACGAGATTATCCTTTTTTAGTGCAATTTCAGTTGCAATTTATTGTTACAAACTGATGTTACCAAGGTGATCCCATGTTTTTAAATTGTGTATTAAATGTACTTATTATGAATATTAAAATAATACGTTATTTTGTATTCGAAATAATATTAGGAATATTATCCACTAAGGACATGACAGCCTTGATTTGTTTTCCGTCTTTGTTGGCGTAGTTTACGCCTGTATAACCCCACCAATCCCAGCAAGCTTGGGGGTTTAAAGGCATAAAAGCAGACTTCTTAGTTTGTGGATAAAGTACAATTAAATTATTTGTGTCCGCCCATGCATTAAACCCCGCATTTTTAGCATATTCATTGCCAATGGCTTCGGCATTTTGGTTGCAACCATGAAAGCTGATATGAATATCGCAATTCCTCTTGTCTTTGCAACTTTGGGGAACGAAAAGGTAAGCATTTTCGCCAAGCGTCTCAGCATATTCGCCTGCGTATTCGCGTTGTTCGAATGTGAGTAGTTGCTGGCTTAATTGGTCATTACTTTTAGTCGATTTAGGCTCTGTAAGTTGTGTTATGTATTTAAGCAATTCGCCAGCGGCGTCGTAATTACAATTGCCAATGAAAGGCGATACAGACTCAATGCAAGGCTTACCACTATCTAGTGTTGGCATTACATGAGCAAATGCTTGCTGGCTAAGATATTTGACATTTTTAGGCACAAACAGCGTGTTGATTTGAGCGGCTAATTGGTCTGCAACCACGCGATTAATTCGAGTGTCCAGAGTGCCGTGCAGCAACCAAACCTTATCGTCTTGGTTATATTTTGAAGCAGCTAGTTGACCACTTGCTTGATAATCATCAATAGTTGCAGCGAGCGCGGTTAAGTCTATTGTGGCATCTGGATTTGCTACGCAGTTTTGCAGTGCCGTAGATATGCTTCCTTGGGCACAAAAATAAGGGCCTCCTGCAATGAGCCCTGAGCCAATGACTTGTTCGGAAAATGATAAGTGAAATTGCATTGCCATATACGCCCCGGAAGATAAACCAGAAACACTAATGACAGGAACATCTTTTTGAACACTGGGTTTTGCACCATTACTAGGGCTACCGCAAGCGGCAAGCATCATAGATGTTATTGATACAATGCTGGCCTGTTTTAATATTAACTTTCTCATGTAACCCTCTCGGCTATTCAGCTAAAAATGCAGCGATGGTTGCGCTGTGTTTATGAATGTTCAATACGCCTTCCAAATGTCCCAAATGACCTTGGATCTCAGCAATTTTAGTGTCTTTGTTCATCTCTTTTAGTTCTTTATAAGTGTTGCGTGCATTGTATGGCATCAGCAATAAGTCTGTCGTAGCCGGCAAAAATAGCGATTTGGCGGTCATTTGCTTTAGGCCGGTGCGTAGATCTTGTTTTTGTCCAGCCATGAAGAGTTGGCAGGCTCTCACCAAATACAGCAAGCTATTAGCATCCATGTTTTCAGCGCGCCCTTTTGCTCTATTGTACAACCAATCATTAATACCATGACGCGCCTGTATATCCATCAGTGGCTTTGACTCCAGTGGCTGATGTTTTAGGTCCACACCAACTTGATTAAAGTAATCAGGCGTCAGTGCTACTTGCGTAATAAACATGAGTGCAGCTGTTAATCCTTCGGTCGGTGGCTGGGATTTGTAATAGTTACCTTGTTGCCAATATTGATCGAGCTTAATGGGTATTGTCCATTGTTCGAGTGCAGCGGTTGTCCAAGCATCACTAAACGACGAGCCTATGACTGATATAAGTCGCTCGACCTGATCAGGATAAGCCGTAGCCCATTCTATTGCCTGCATTGACCCCATTGAGGGGCCCGCTACCGCATATAGTTTTTGAATGCCAAGTGACTCCAGTAATGACTTTTGTGTATTGACCATATCTCGCATAGTAATAACCGGGAATGTGAGGCCATAAGGATTGCCTGTGGCAGGATTGATGCTGGCTGGACCGGTTGTGATTACATTTTTGTCTTTTACATTTAGATTTGCCAAGCTGTCCATGCTGACAACAAAAAACTTATTAGTATCTATGGCTTTGTTCGGCCCAATAATACTATCCCAATAACCACTTGTGGCATCGGATGCCGCATATTTACCTGCCGCATGAGAAGTCCCTGTGAAGTAATGTGTTATCAGAATCGCGTTTGATTTATCGGCGTTTAATTCACCGTAACTTTCCCATCCTAATTTCACCTCTTTAATACTTTGGCCATTGAATGTTGTAAAGTCTGCAATACTGTGTACTTGTTTTTGGCTTAGTAATTGTGGCTGCGTATCCGAACTTTCCTGTGCTATAACGGATCGGCTTATCGATATAACCGTAAGCGAAAAAGCAAGCACAAAAAGCAATGCTGCCTTTCTCGCCACACTTTGCTGGTGCAAAGCGAAATTAAGGCGCTTGCCTAGTATTTGTAATAACCGGCTTTTTGAAACGTGATTTTGCATATGGGTTGATTCCTAGAATATGATGAATAGGGCAATGGCTAGCGTTAAGCCAATAAGTGGCACAGCAACGGTTAAGGCGGCCATCGGACCATATGCTCGCTGGTGCGTTTCATGGCATATTGCGCGAATAGTCGTGACAACATAACCATTATGCGGTAAAGAATCCAAGGCACCAGAGGCTATTGCGACAATTCGATGCAATTCTTCTGGATCCACGCCCTGATCTAAATAATGTGGTCCGACTAAAGGCAGTGCAATTGCTTGTCCACCTGAAGCAGAGCCTGTTAGGCCCGCAATAACGCTAACGGCAATTGCTGCCCCGATTAGTTCATTACCCGGAATTTGTGTCATTACTTGAACGGTTTCTTGAAATGCGCTGGTGGTTTGTGCAATCGCACCAAAACCGACCACTGCAGAGGTATTGCCGATGGCAAGTAGGGCACCTGTAGTACCTAAATTAACCGCTTTTCCTAGGTTTTGAAAATACTTAAAATTAATTATCATTAGGGTCAATACACCGCCTCCTAATGCGACTATTAAGGCAAGTTGAGCTAACGATTCGTGCAAAAAGAATGATAATAAAAGAACAACTAAAAGCGGAATAAAACCCGTAATTGGGTGAGGATAGGTACGCTCTTTTATTTCAGGATCTTCCGGTTTTGCTTCAAATACTTCCCCGGCTAATACCGCTTTACCTACCATGCGCTTAAGCCACCAGTAGCCAAAAAGCGCCATAAATATGGCAACCACCAAACTCACTTCCCATGCCGCGAAAGGTGAGGTACCTAAATATTTTATTGGGATCCAATTTTGAATTTCAGGTGAACCCGCCGATGTCATGGTAAAAGTAACGGACCCGAAGGCCATCGTCGCGGGTATGAAGCGTCGAGGTAAGTTTGCATCCTTAAATAAACTCAGGGCCATCGGGTAAACCGAAAAAGCCACTACAAATACACTCACGCCGCCGTAGGTAAGAATGGCGCATGCGGCAACCACAGCAAAAACCGCTTGTTTATAACCTAATTTGCTGACAATCCATTTGGATAAAGCATCGGCTGCGCCGGTGTCCTCCATAAATTTACCAAACAGTGCACCCAATAAAAACATGAAAAACCAAGACGCAATAAAACCAGTAAATCCTGACATGTATGTTTCTACAAAGTTACTTTCGCCACTAAATACCGGGAGCCCACTAGTCAGTCCAACAACCAATGCACACAACGGAGCTGCTATAAATAGGTTCATCCCGCGGATCGTGAGCCATATTAGTAGACCCAAACCACCTACCAAGCCAATTAAACTTATCATTATTTTTTTTCCTAATTGCCGAGTGAAAAATCTGTGACCGCAGATTGCATAGCTACAACAAGTTGGTGAGAAGTAAGTTTGATACATAAGGGCTGCATTGCCCATAGTACGATGGTACTAGTTACCTTTTTGCATTTTTGCCCTAGATTAGTAACAGACCGCTACTGCTAGCAAGAATAATTAGTTAACACTACCGACAGAAATACCTTTAAGGGGATAAAAATGAAGACGACAATGAATAAAAAGCCTCAACTTGCGCTGTGCGCATTAGCGGTAAGTGCCGCTTTATCAATAGGGCCACAAGTTCAAGCGCAAGAAATACAAGAAGTTAAAGAAAGTAAACTAGAAAGAATTCAAGTAACAGCGCGTAAGACGTCTGAAAATTTACAGGAAGTGCCTATCGCGGTCACTTCAATTGGGGCCAAAGAACTCAGTGAAAAGGGTATTTCGGTTATTACCGAGATACAACAATTTTCGCCTAACACAACATTGCAGACCAGTCGCGGTACCAACTCAACGTTGACTGCTTTCATTCGGGGTGTAGGCCAACAAGACCCATTGTGGGGCTATGAGCCTGGCGTTGGTATTTATATTGATGATGTTTATATGGCGCGCCCACAAGGTGCTGTATTAGACCTAATTGATGTTGAAAGAATAGAGGTATTGCGCGGTCCTCAGGGAACTCTTTACGGCAAAAACACCATTGGAGGTGCCATTAAATACGTGACTAAAGAAATGACCGGCGGCACAGAGTTTAATGCACAAACTACGCTAGGTAGTTATTCCCAACGTGATATTAAGTTAACCGGACAGTTACCTATTCTTGATGACAAACTTTATGTCGGCTTCGGTTTTGCAGACTTAAGCCGAGATGGTTTTGGCGAGTTTTTACAATCTGCATTACCAAATCAAGACCGAGAGAACTACAACAAAGATTTATGGGCAGCGCGGGTTGACGTTGAGTTTAGAGCGTCTGATGATCTCTTTGTGAAGTTCAATTGGGATAAAACCAGAGATACGTCAAACGCAAAAGGAGGTTATCGCCTTCTACCGAGCGTAAGGACTAACGCACCCGTGCCAGACAGCGTTTACGATTCATACACGAGCCTACCTACAACAAACTTAGTTGAGCTGGAAGGTTACAGCCTGATGATCCGCTATGACTTCAGTGATGCAATGGAATTTAAATATATTGGTTCGTATCGTGAGGGCTATTCACCAACTAACATTGATTTTGATAATACCGCCTTAGATATATTCGACGTACCTGCCGAATATACGGATGAGAACAACACGCATGAACTGCAGATGAACTACGCAGGTGACCGCGTCAATATGGTCAGTGGTTTATATTTATATGACGGTGAGTCGTGCGGTAATTTTGATGCCATTCTTGGTTTATTCGGTCGCGATGTTTTTGGTAGTCCTGGTTTGACTAGAGAAGTAACTGGGTGCAATAACTCTGAGAGCTGGGCTATATACTCTCAAGCGACGTTCCAAGTAACAGATGAGTTGTCGATGACAGTAGGCGGAAGATATACAGACGAAGACAAGACAGCCATTGTAAATAATGGCTTGATATTTGATAACGTCTATCCTCAGTCTAACTGGATCCCGGGCTATACCAGACCTGATGGACAGCTAGTGCCAACGGTACTCGGCAGCGATAGCAACGGTGATGGCATACTCGATGCGCCCAAAACTGAAAACTGGACGCGTTTTACACCGCGTTTAGGCTTAGAGTATCAAGCTGCTGATAACATGATGTTGTTTGCAAGCTTCTCGCAAGGTTTCAAGTCAGGTACCTTTAATCCAAGAGCGACAACTAACGAAGACGGGGTTAATCCTGAAATTGTTGATTCATATGAAGTGGGTTTAAAAGCGGATTGGAATGACAATTTTAGAACCAACGTAACGTTGTTCTCACTTGATCATAAAGATCGCCAGTACGTTGGTCTTGGTAACGGCAACACCGCTACTGATTTGCTGCAAGTGCTGCGAAACGTAGCAGCAACCTCGGCAAAAGGTGTTGAAGCGGAAGTGACGTATGTTGCTAGCGACTACCTTACTTTCAATCTCGCGTATGGCTACATTGATGATAAAATTGAGAAAAACAACTCCGTTCCACCACTGATTGGCCTAGCAAACACACCTAGCCAAACGGTAAATTTATCGGCTAATTACGTCATTGAATCGGATGTAGGTGATTTTACGATGAACGCAGGATATTACCACAGAGGTGACTATCTGTTATTTGAAACCAGCACATTGTTAGAGCAAGAAGCATATGGTCTATTTAATGTGAGCATTAATTGGCAAAGTGTTGAGGGTGATTGGTATGCCAGCTTACATGGTAAAAACCTTACGGATGAAGAGTACTTAGTCGGAGGTTATGATTTCGTTGGCGTAGCAGATGATGGCACTTTACTAGCCGGCTTAGGTGGTGACTTTACACTTATTGGCTATTATGGTGACCCCAGAACGGTTCACCTGACAGTAGGCTATAGATTCTAGATTTCATGTGTCCTTTAGGGGCTAGCGCCCCTTTTTTGCTTTTGAATGACGAGCATACAACAGAATAAAATTTTTAACTCTTTTCAAATTGACTCTTAATTTAACACCCTCTACTATTCATACCCCCAATGTACAAAGGCATTAATTTTCCACATGGACAAAATCAAAGCATTAATTGCTGATGATCATCCCTTATTTAGAAACGCACTCAAACAGGCGTTAAGCGACCTGTTAGGTGATGGCTTACTAGAATCTGCCGATTTTCATTCCACTATAAAACAGCTTAACTTGCATGATGATATTGACTTACTTTTCCTCGATTTAAAAATGCCGGGTAACTCAGGATTGGCCGGCTTAAGTCAAATTCGTGCTGAATTTCCAAACATTTTGATTGTGGTTGTGTCGGCTGAAGAAACGCCGTCACTGATTGTCAAAGCCTTACAATTGGGAGCCAGTGCATTTATCCCAAAATCGACTTCGTTAGAGTTGATCAATGAAGCTGTATCAGATGTTCTGAATGGCAATGAGTGGTTACCTGAAAACTTAACTCATTTAGGCGAGCATGCGTCAATTGATGGCAATGATGCCTTGCAACGTATTGAACAATTAACGCCGCATCAATTAAAGGTACTCAGGATGATGGCTGACGGATTGTTAAATAAGCAGATAGCTTACGAGTTAGATATTTCAGAAAGTACTGTTAAACAGCACGCTTCGGCTTGTTTGCGAAAGTTAAATGTAAACAATCGAACTCAGGCAGGGGTTATTTTTAAACAACTAATGTCGTTTGAATAACGCATGCTTTTGGCTATGACAGCCTAAAAAGATAAAATGTTGCTTGCAGCTAATTTTTGCTAGATTCGGCAGAAATTACATTTTTAAATTAAACCCATAGAAGTGACCCTTAGGAGAAACATATGACTGACGTTGTTGCTATTCAAATTGAAAAAAAAGTTGCCACTATTACCATTCAAAACGGCAAAGTAAATGCAATTTCGCATCAAGTTATTGATCAAATGAATAACGCGCTCGACCAAGCTGAACAAGCTAAAGCGGTTGTTGTGATCACCGGTAAACAAGGCATGCTATCTGGTGGATATGACTTAAACGTAATGCGAGAAAGCATGAGCTTAGCAATGCAGTTGGTTGAGAAGGGCTCAACCTTATCTCGACGACTGCTTGCATTTCCGTTTCCGGTGCTTGTTGCTTGTCCTGGTCATGCTGTCGCAAAGGGGGCTTTTTTATTACTTTCTGCGGACTACAGAATAGGTGTGGAAGGCAATTTTAAAATAGGTTTGAATGAAGTGGCGATTGGCATGAGTATGCATGATGCCGGTGTTGAATTAGCTCGAGGTCGGTTGGCCCCTGTATTCTTCAACCGCAGTGTTATTTTAGCTGAAATGGTGTCACCGCAAGACGCTATTACAGCGGGTTTTTTAGACAAAGTGGTGAGTGAATCTGAATTCTTGCCCACGGTTACTTTTATTGCTCAAGCGATGACGAAGTTAGACATGAAGGCTCACTATAATACCAAGTTAAAAGCCAGAGCTGAATTACTTCATAGGTTAGACGCCGCAATAGAAAAGGATAAGGGAGGGAGTTTGTAATAACGCCCTGCCCAGAATGATGCGACTGAAATTGAGCTTACAGCTGCAAATGTCTTGTTGAGTGTATGTGAAAATAATCAAAGATTGGTCGTTATTAAAGCCGCACTGAGCGATTTTTAGGCGGTTATTAATGCTCTCTACTCATATAATACGAAGGTTTTCATGAGAATTTTACTTATTATTGGTACGTTATTTTTAACCGCATGCACTAGCACGCAAGGTATAACGGTTTATTCATTTACAAACTCACAAATCGAAGCTGCATTGGATCAACAACTACCCAAGCTAAGAGAAGAAATAAGCTTAATGGGTTTTCCAGTGCAAGTTGAAGTCACTAGCTTGACAGTAAACATTGGTCCGGATAATCGGGACGTGGTTTCGCTCAGCGTTGATTCAAGCGCTAAGATCAATGCCTTTTTGTTACAGTACCCAGTGCGTTTAACTTTACAAATAGAAGGTAGCCCTTTTTATGATAGTGAGAGAAAAGCTATCTTCTTACGCAATGTAAAATTACTAGACTCCAATATTAACGCGGGTGGCTTCAGCGGTAATTTGGCCTTACTTGACGGTGAAGTTATGCAAGTAATAAATACTTTTTTGGCTGTTAACCCTGTATATAAGTTAGATACTAGCATTCCTAAAGTTGCCTTATTAAGTAAGTTGCCACTAACTATGAAAGTAGTTGAAGGCGCTATTAAGCTTATTCCACGATTTTAATGAAGCGCCCGTTTGTTGTATAAGAAACGGTGATGCTAGTTCTTAAATATGCCAGCTGACCAGCTCAAACACATCATGACAATAATAAGCCCGAGTGCAGCAAGGAAAGGGTTGATTAGTGTTAGTGTTTGAGTAGTCCTAAATATTGTTCTAAATAATACCGGTTCAAGGTTTGGTTTTTTGTAGAAGCCTTTTCAATGCCATGGGTTTTAAGGGTTTTGGTAGATAAATCATATTGTGTACGTCTGCTTGCTGTCTTATTGCTTGGCTACGATCCGCCGTACTTAAGAGTAATAAGGGCGTATTTAGTTTATGTTGTTGTCTGTAGGCGATGATTGACTGGCAAACATCAATACCGTTGTCGCCATTATCTAAGTGATAATCTGCGATAATATAGTCAATGCAAGGTTGTTGTTGAAATTTTCTAACGCTTTTCCCATCATGAGCTACATAAACGAACGCTCCCCAGCCCTGCAATAAAGTAGTCATTGCATTGGCTATTAGGGCTTGATTCTCTATTAGCAAAACAGTTTTGTGTTGCATAAACGTTTGGCTGTTAACACTGTCTTCTTTCTCGACGGTGGGCATTGTGCCGCGCTTGCTGCGTTGCAATCGTATGGAAAACTGCGTGCCTTTATCTACAATTGACTGTACTTTAACGTCATGGTTTAGGAGTTGACTCATTTTCTCTACGATGGTTAAGCCAAGGCCTATACCTTCATTATTACCTTTGTTATCCAATTGCTTAAATTCATCGAATATTAAGCGCTTTTGGTCATCAGCAATCCCTCTACCTGTATCCAATACACAAATTTCTATTTTGTTTTCGTTTCTTCTCCTAACGCCTACTAATATCCGACCTGCTTCAGTATATCTCACCGCATTACTAATTAGGTTTTGAATAATCCGATTTAACAAACGACGATCACTGTGCACCCAAACGTTGGTTTCAATATAATCGATGCTTAAGTGTTTTTGTTGTGCAACAACAGCGTACTCGTTGACCAAATTTTTAAGTAATGGATTTAAACTGAATGAATGCATGTCAGGCTTAAACAAACCTGATTCAAGCTTTGTCATATCAAGCAGCATCGAAAGTAATTGGTCGGCATTTTCTAGGGCGTTAACAAGTCCTTGCGTCAGCTCTTTGTCATCTGCACTTTTCAATCGTTGATGCAGCATTGATGCAAATAATGAGGCAGCGTTAAAAGGTTGCATTAGATCATGACCCGCTGCGGCCAAAAATTTGGTTTTACTTGTATTTGCCATTTCCGCATCTAATTTTGCTGAGTTTAATTCAGCCGTGCGCTGCTCGACTCTGGTCTCTAACTCTACTTTTGATTCTTCCAATTGTCTTTGAATATGAATATATTCACTAATATCATTGTATGTGGTTACAAATCCACCGCCTGGAAGTGGGCTACCTGCTATTTCGATCACTCTACCATTTTTATTATCGCGAATGAATTTATAGGCGCTTCCAGACAGTGTGTAAGCAATGCGTCTTTCAATTAGCTCTTCGGATGATAAATCGGTATCTGGTTGATTCATTAACCCGCGTGACGCATTAAATTGAAGAATTTCGCGTAAATGCATGCCCACTCTTAAAAAGTGCTTTGGGTAATCAAATAACTCAATATATTTTTGATTCCAGGCAATTAAACTCATATCCGAGCCTATAACACTGATCCCTTGAGGAATATGAGCAACTGAAGATTGCAATAATTCATGATTGAATTGAAAGGTTTGTGAGGCTTGTTCAATCCACTCAGTGAGTTCGTTAATATCTTCCTTTTTGTTGATTGAAATTGCGGCAAGAAGAATGCGCGCACTGGCGTTTCCTACATGTGATGATAGTAGCCTTTCTGCGTGAGCAAGCACCGATGGCTCGACATAAGCTAAGTTGGCGGCATCTGATAATGACACTCGATCGGAAAAGGCCGTGGCGAGTTTTTCAGGAATAACCCGGTTAATCAGAGCGAGTAGGTCATTGGTCGGGATTTGAAAGTTACTTTTACGTTCATTCACAGGAAGGGTTAACGAACTCTGAGCATTGAACCTTTTTGCCACTTCATTTCTACTATTTGAATATTTATTTTTAGCTGAATTAAACAATGAAATTGCCACAAAAATAACGGTATTACTAATAAATGAAATATAAAAACCAATCGCTAGGTCATAGTCGGTAATAGCGTCTGCAAAGTAATAGCTGGATAGAATACTAGGATATAAAATGAAGTAGGCCCAGCATCCTGCGCCCATCAGAGTGCCAAATAGAGCACTCAATTTGGTCGCGTTTTTCCAATACACACCAAGAATAATGGTGGGAAACATTTGTGCTAGTAGCGATAAAGCGATAAAACCACTTTTAACCAATGGTGCAGTTTGGCTAATGTTTAAGTGATACCAGTAAGCGATACCTAAGACCAAAATAATCGTAAATTGCCTTATCCGTAAAATATTCGCAGGTGCTAGGTTCTTCTTCAAGTGAGGTAACACTTGAGTTGAGAGCCAAAGAGGGGTAACAAAGCTATTGGCTACCATGATGCCCATTGTCAGCGTGGCAACAATAACCATGCTGGTAGCACCAGATAGACCGCCGATATAAGAGGTAACAGAAACCCACTCATTGCCCATACTAACAGGAATAGATAAAGCAAAACTATCGGTGGAAAACTGGGTTGTATCTAAAAGAATATTACCCGCCAGTGCGATCGGTAATACGAATATAGTCATGCAAACCAAAAACAATGGGAATAGCCATCTTGCTAGCAGTAGTTCATTTTCATTATTGTTTTCAATAAACGCGATATGAAACTGGCGTGGTAAGCAAAACATAGAGCAAACACCGAGTAAAACATGGCTAGCAAAAACCCAAATTGAAAAATCAGATTGCAGTATTTGAATAGTTGCTTCATGTTTTGATGCTTGAATAAAGAGGTCAAAAACACCATCGAACAAGCTATAGCAAACATATAAGCCAACAATGACAAGCCCTGCTAGCTTTGCCAATGATTCAAAGGCAATGGTATACATTAGACCTGTGTGTTTTTCGGTTAAGTCTAGGGTTCTGGTGCCGAAAATAATCGCGAACAAAGCCATCAGCCCAACGACATAAAAACCAATACTGGGTGTTAAACTCTCGCTGTCCTTGGTCATCAAGTTTAGCATTAGGGTAATAGCGTCGAGTTGCAATGCAATGTAGGGAACAACACCAATAAAACAAATAAGGGTAATCATGCCAGCAATAATATGACTGTGTTGATAGCGCATACCAATAAAATCGGCGAGTGAACTGATGTTATGTTGGCGGCACAATTTGGCAATTTTGCAAATAACAGGGAAGGCGAACAGCATAACTACAATAACACCTAGGTACGTAGGAACAAACGCCCAGCCAAACTGCGAAGCCTGTGTTGTGGTGCCAAAAAACGCCCAAGAAGTGCAGTGAATACCCAGTGCTAATGAATATATGACAGGAGAGGCGGCTCGTTTTTTATTTCCGTAAAATGCAATAGCAAACAGCACACCTAGATAAACAAGTGTAATCAGGCCAATGGTGTAAATCGAAAACAAGTAAAACTCCTGCTAAAACAATAAAGCGAGTGTGAGTATCTTAGCCACTAGCCTAATGCCTTTTGGACGAAAAAGGTATCAGACTTTCGTTATGCGAGTGGCAAATTGAAAAAAAATGGATTTAATCTGTCATTCTCCCTTGAAGCCATTAAAAGTAACCCCATTAACAGCCCATGCAAAAGTTTTGGTGTTGTTACCTGAACGAAGGAAGTAAGTGAAAGGTCCGCGGAGAATATAATGAGTGACGAGCAGAATAAACCGGTGAACGAACAAGAATTAGAGGCTGAATTGGGTGTTGATAAAGAACAGACAATGACTGCTGACGAATTAGAGCAAGCGATGAACGAAGATGAGGGTATTGCTCGTATCGCGCAGCTTGAAGCCGCTCTTGAAGTAGCCAATGGCACGATAGAGGGTCAAAAGGATTCTGTATTGCGCGCTAGAGCCGACATGGAAAATGCAAGGCGCCGTGCTGAGCAGGAAGTGGATAAAGCACGTAAATTTGCGCTCGAGAGGTTTGCCGGCGAATTATTGCCTGTGCTCGACAACTTAGAACGCGCAATGCAAGTTGCGGATGCTGAGAATGACGCAATAAAGCCGGTTGTTGAAGGTGTCGATTTAACCCTCAAATCATTTATTAACGTGGTTGAAAAGTTTGGAATGGTAATTGTTGATCCGCAAGGCGAAGCGTTTAATCCAGAATTACATCAAGCTATGTCGATGCAAGAAACAGCTGACTTTGCGCCAAATACAGTAATGGCCGTTATGCAAAAAGGCTATACCTTAAACGGACGTTTATTACGTCCTGCAATGGTCATGGTATCGCGCGCCGCCAGCGGCGGTGTAGATACACAAGTATAAGTAACGCAAAGCCATGAAGTAGGGTGAGAACCTTTGTAGATGCGTTTTTTTAGCCAAGCATCTGACCCTACTTCATGGTTAGAATAGCACCGTTAGCTCAGGTGTAAGAAGATAAAAAAATTAATTTTTTTAAATCACATATTGAAAACAGGGGTATTAGCCCCATTTATTATTCAGATAAAACAACAAATCATATTTTGGAGACACACAAATGGGTAGAATCATTGGTATCGATTTAGGTACAACAAATTCATGTGTCGCAGTGCTAGACGGCGACAAAGCAAAAGTTATCGAAAACTCAGAGGGTGACCGTACTACACCTTCGGTTATCGCTTATAGTTCAGAAGGTGAAACGCTTGTTGGTCAACCAGCAAAGCGCCAAGCTGTGACCAACCCAGAAAATACGTTGTACGCGATTAAGCGCTTAATCGGCCGTCGCTTTGAAGACGAAGAAGTACAGCGCGACATTGACATCATGCCTTTTAAAATTGTCAAAGCTGACAATGGCGACGCTTGGGTTCAAGCAAATGGCGAGAAGATGGCACCACCACAAATTTCTGCTGAAATTTTGAAAAAGATGAAGAAAACGGCAGAAGATTATTTAGGTGAAGAAGTTACAGCGGCTGTTATTACAGTACCAGCATACTTTAACGATGCTCAGCGTCAAGCCACTAAAGATGCTGGTCGAATTGCTGGTTTAGAAGTAAAACGTATCATTAACGAGCCAACTGCGGCCGCTCTTGCATACGGTATGGACAAGAAGAAAGGCGACAGTATTATTGCTGTATACGACCTAGGTGGTGGTACCTTTGATATTTCAATTATTGAAATCGATGACGCTGACGGCGAGACTACGTTTGAAGTATTGGCGACTAATGGTGATACACACCTTGGTGGCGAAGATTTCGATAATCGCATGATCAACTACCTAGTTGAAGAGTTTAAGAAAGACCAAGGTTTCGACCTACGCAAAGACCCTTTGGCAATGCAGCGTTTAAAAGAAGCTGGCGAAAAAGCAAAAATTGAGCTTTCTTCTGCACAACAAACCGAAGTTAACTTGCCATATATTACAGCCGATGCCTCTGGTCCGAAGCATTTAGTAATCAAAGTAACTCGTGCAAAATTAGAATCACTGGTTGAAGATCTGGTGAAAAAGTCACTAGTGCCATTGAAGCAAGCGCTAGCTGATTCTGAGTTATCAGTGAGCGAGATCAACGATATCATCCTCGTTGGTGGTCAGACACGTATGCCATTAGTACAAAAGTACGTGACAGAGTTCTTTGGTAAAGAACCACGTAAAGACGTCAACCCTGATGAAGCTGTTGCTGTTGGTGCGGCTATTCAAGGTGGTGTCTTATCGGGCGAAGTTAAAGACGTATTGTTACTTGACGTTTCACCATTGTCACTGGGTATTGAGACCATGGGTGGCGTAATGACAACGTTAATCGAAAAGAACACGACTGTACCTACCAAGAAGTCTCAAACCTTCTCAACAGCTGAAGACAACCAAGCTGCGGTAACTGTGCATGTCCTTCAAGGCGAGCGTAAGCAAGCCCAAGGTAACAAGTCATTAGGCCAATTTAATTTAGAGGGTATTCGCCCAGCATCACGTGGTGCACCTCAAATAGAAGTGACTTTTGACATTGATGCTGACGGTATCTTGCATGTGTCAGCGAAAGATAAAGACACCGGCAAAGAGCAAAAAATTACCATCAAAGCTAACTCAGGTTTGAGCGATGAAGAAATCGAGCAAATGGTTCAAGACGCAGTAGCGAACAAAGATGCTGATGCTAAGTTTGAAGAGTTAGTGAAAGTTCGTAACCAAGCTGACGGTATGGCGCATGGTACTCGCACGCAAATTGAAGAAGCGGGCGATGCATTACCTGAAGAAGATAAAAAGGTGATTGAAGAAGCAATAGACGCTTTGGAGACGGCAAGTAAAGGCGACGATAAAGCTGAAATTGAAGCTAAAACGCAAGCCTTAATTGAAGCATCAGCCAAGCTAATGGAAATTGCACAAGCGAAAGCAGCAGCAGAATCCGAAGGCACGCCAGAAGGTGGTGAAGCGAAGTCTGGTAACGCAGACGACGATGTTGTTGATGCTGAGTTCGAAGAAGTCAAAGACGACAAAAAATAGTTGTTGTTGATTAACTAAGCTAATACGTTGGGCGCAACTGATAAATTCAGATTGCGCCCTGTTTGTATTAAGCTAAATCACTTCATATATAACAATTTATTGTTTTATAAGAACTTTTAAGCACTAAGTTAAATGCTGAATGATGGCCTAAAGAGCCTTTATAAAACAAAGACAAACAATGCGGGAAATGTTGATCTTATGTCCAAACGAGACTACTACGAAGTATTAGGCGTAGAACGCGGTGCCGATGAGCGCACCATCAAGAAAGCCTATAAGAAGCTCGCCATGAAATATCACCCTGACCGTACTCAAGGTGACAAGGGTATGGAAGAAAAGTTTAAAGAAGCACAAGAAGCGCATGAAATCCTAACTGATGCCAAAAAACGCCCTGCGTATGACCAATATGGTCATGCTGGTGTTGATCCAAATCGTGGCGGTGGTCAAGGTCAAGGTGCCGAATTTGGTGATATCTTTGGTGATGTTTTCGGTGATATTTTTGGTGGTGGACGTGGTCGACAATCGCGTGCTCGCCAAGGCTCCGACTTGCGTTACAATCTTGAGATGTCATTGGAAGAAGCCGTTCGCGGCAAGGACGTTGAAATTCGTGTGCCTACATTGGTTGAATGTGACATTTGTCATGGCTCAGGAGCGAATAAAGGATCATCACCTACAACTTGTCCAACTTGTAAAGGAAACGGTCAGGTACAAATGCGCCAAGGTTTTTTTGCTGTGCAGCAGACCTGTCCGACTTGCTCAGGTAAGGGCAAAATTATCAGCGACCCTTGTACACCATGCCGTGGCCAAGGTCGCACTGAGAAAACCAAAACTTTATCTGTAAAGGTGCCTGCGGGCGTTGATACTGGCGACAGGATCCGTCTTACTGGTGAAGGCGAAGCAGGCGAGAATGGTGCTCCAGCGGGAGACTTATATGTTCAGGTTAATATTCGAGAGCATGAGATTTTTGCTCGCGATGGTAATAATCTATACTGTGAAGTGCCATTGGGCTTTGCGAGGGCGGCATTAGGCGGTGAAATCGAAGTCCCTACCCTAGATGGAAAAGTAAAGCTGAAAATTACCCTGGAGACGCAAACAGGTAAAATGTTCCGTCTCAGAGGTAAAGGTGTTAAATCGGTTCGTAGTGGTAGTGTCGGTGATTTGATGTGTAAAGTGGTCATTGAAACGCCAGTTAACTTATCACCCAAGCAAAGAGAAATGTTAGAAGAATTTGATGCTTCTCTTGGTGGTGGTAAGCATCGTCCAAAAGAGCAGGGCTTCTTTGATGGTGTAAAGCGCTTCTTTGACGATTTAACCAAGTAATTTGTAGACACCGCGCTCCTAAACTCTATGTTTAGCTTGGCTGTGACCAAAACATAAAAACGCTCAACATAATTGGGCGTTTTTTTTTGAGCAAATTTTACTCTCGGTATTGTTTTCAAAACATAAATCGGATTAAACTTTGCAAACGACAGGTTAATCATTCAAATTTGGTCTATCCTTATTAAGGAAATAAATTAATTGGGTTAAAGACACTGATTTTTCCGATAAACCTTCAATATATGGTCTTACGGTTAGTAACACACCGATAATAATAAATAAAATGCTAATACAGGAATACAAAATGAAGAAAACGCTCATCTCATTGGCTTTGGTTGCGACTCTAGTAACACCACTAGTTTTCGCAAAAGAAGCAAGCTCAGAAAAGCAGGCTAACACTGCTGTTGATTTTAGGAAAGCGGTGTTGCAATTGGTTCGAAGTAATATGGGTCCCCTTGGTGGCATGGCAAAAGGTCAAATTGACTATGATCCAGAAGTAATAAAAACTAATGCATTACGTATACAGCAGTTAAGCCTGATGATGGGAGATTACTTTGAATTGGATACCAGAAAGTTTCCAGTAAAAACACACGCTCTAGATATTATTTGGGAAGAAATGGATGATTTCAAGAGTAAAACACAAGATCTCGTGGATGCTGCTACAAATCTGCAAAAAGTAGCATTGGCGAATGATGAAGATAATTATCGCAAAGCTATCGGTGCGCTAGGGGCAACTTGTAAGGCTTGTCACGACAAATTTAAGAAGGATTGATTTATATAGGTCTGCATCTATGTAAACCTAGAATGCATATAATTTGTATGAAAATTAAGCACTAATGGGCGCTTCTTTAATAATAATTTAAAAGCGCCTATTTTTTTTAAACTCATGAAATTAAATGTAATTTCAGCTTCCTACAAATAATAATACGGATAAGCAATTAAATTAGTCGAAAGTGGTATTTCATTGATGTAATTTTTATGTAATATTATTGTTAACGACGATGTGTTTTGGGAGAAATATGTCGATCGTATCAGTGCTAAATTGCTTAGTTCAGCAATTACAATGATTGTAGAGAAGAGTCCTCAGTACCCTTTGAGGTCTCTATGGAAACAACGGAAGTTACTAGCGCTAAATCCTGAATAAAAACAAAAAAAGGATTGGCCATTATGTCAAAAAATTCTCTAAAACAAACGGCAGTTGCCGTGGGACTAACCATTCTTTATGGATTGACAATTTCTCAAGCAAACGCATTTTTCTGAATTAAATCGTTAGTGTAGAGTTTATAGGTAAAAGAGCTAAGATAATTATTTTGGCTCTTTTTTTATGTGTTGTTTTTCTCGGTGGTTTTGAGGCGAGCGTAATAAAAGCTTGACGAATGATGCTTCTGAGTCGACAACAACGCATTTAGTAATAAAATTCATCAATAATCTCTGGTGCAAAAGTCACTACAATTAGATAGACGATAATTGCTGATAAGCTGGCAAAAAAAGCAAATTTTAGCCAATGATTTTGTGCTACAGGAGCGCTTATCTGACTTTTATGCTGCTTGTACCCTGTCATCATACTGACAACTAGATTTTGCTTTTTAGCAAATTTGTAAACAAGCATGGCGCCGATATGTAAAGCAAGAAAAAACCAGATTGCGTTAAATCCTTGATGATGGAGCCAATTCATTACATTTTGAGTGTCTTCTGCGACGGCATTATAATAAGGGCCGCTATGAAAGATGTCATCAGTGATAAACAAACCACTTATAGCTTGGGTTAATAATACCGTCAGAATGAAAATTATCGAATAGGCACCTAAAGGATTGTGACCGAGGCTTGGCTTGTAATTACTTTTTGTGAATGTCGTTGAATATAGCCATGCGCGTTGTGGCGAGACTACAAATTGCGAGAACTTAGCGTAATACGAACCCCAAAAGCCCCAGAGTATTCGAAAAATCAGTAAGCCTAAAATAAAATAACCACCGTAAAAATGCCACTGCATAGCGTCGTCAAGTATTTCCGCTGTAACGTACTGCGAAGATACAGCAATGACCAAAAGCCAATGAAATAGGCGGGTGGGGAAGTCCCATATATATAATTTTTGCATCACTGTTCCGTATTTTCAGATACTAATAAATTGAACTACCACTGTTCAGGAATGTTGCTATTTTTGAGGTATGTAAACCGGTTTTAAAAAGTTATGAGGTGAAAAAAGCAGTCCTGTAATCATTCTGTAATCATTATAAATTTAAATCAAGCTTTAGCTTTTTCTCTTATTCGGGCAATATATCATAAACGTAAAAAAGATAGAGTTTATATGACTAAAATAGGTGTTTTGGGAGCTAACGGCCGTATGGGGCGAGTGTTAATTGACGCTTGCTACCGGCATACCGACGTCGCACTCGGATTTGCTAGTGTGCGCAGCGGTTCTTCATTAATTGGTATTGACGCAGGTGAATTAGCTGGAGTTGCTAAACAATATATTACTGTTTGTGATACTCAGCAACAACCAACAGGTATTGCTGATGTCATTATTGACTTCACATTGCCCCAGGCCTTGCAGTCTAATATCAAATGGTGCGTAGAAAATAAGAAAGCTATGGTGATAGGTACAACAGGGCTTTCAGCTGTTGAGTTAAGCATAATCGACCAAGCCGCTAAGTTAATTCCGATTGTGTTTGCCGCTAATTACAGTGTTGGCGTAAACTTATTGCTTAGCTTGGTAAGGCAAACAAGTGCAGTAATGGGTAAAGATGCCGACATTGAAATAGTCGAGGCACATCACCGATTTAAAAAAGATGCACCTTCGGGAACGGCTGTCGCCATTGGAGAGGTAATTGCAGATGAATTAGGCCGTGATCTGTCTAAATGTGCGGTCTATGGCAGGCAAGGTGATACCGGTGAGCGCGATCAACAAAGCATTGGTTTCTGCACTATTCGCGCAGGTGACATTGTTGGTGAACATACTGCTATATTCGCCACAATCGGTGAAAGGATAGAGTTAACGCATAAGGCATCAAGTCGCCTTACGTTTGCGAACGGAGCGTTAACCGCTGCTATTTGGCTTAAAGATAAACCTGCAGGCCTATATAGCATGCAACAAGTGCTGAATTTACAATAACTTAAAATTAACTTATAAAAGCACTTACCAGCGATATATATATTTTGTTATCTGTGCTTTTTGACGCGTTCGTGGTCAGAATTTACCTTAGTGCTTGTTTTCCTTATTTCCTACTTTAATTTAAGAAACAAATAGATCATTTACTAGCATTAATATATACTCAGCGGAATTTGCCACAAACTTGCAATTTCGCTCTACGCGCAAGCATGGATCTTTGGCAAGAAAAGCCATATGATTGAGCTGGCGCTCATGTGTTGAAAATGTGAAGATTCGCGAAGAAGCTACTTAAAAGGCTGTTGTGTACCGCTTTTTATGTATTTTTCGGAAATATTAGCGTTTCGCTTGTATTTCCCTTGTTACCTTTAATTTTAGGAGGTTGACTTGGCTATTTCTGCTCTTTTAGTGCTAGAAGATGGTTCTGTTTTCAATGGTACAGCTATAGGTTGTGCGGGCCATAGTGTTGGAGAGGTCGTCTTCAATACATCAATGACCGGTTATCAAGAAATTCTTACCGATCCATCATACGCTGAACAAATCATCACACTCACATATCCTCACATTGGTAACACCGGCATAAACTCTGAAGATGTTGAATCCGATAAAATACGGGCTAAAGGCCTAATAATCCGAGACCTTCCTATTATCGCTAGCAGTTTTAGAAGCGAACAATCTCTTTCTGACTACCTCGTTGCCAGTAATATCGTTGCTATAGCTGATATCGATACGCGACGTCTGACCCGCATCTTACGTGACAAAGGCGCTCAACGCGGCTGTATTGTGACTGCTGATGCGTTAACACAAGAGCAAGCTTTGGCTGCTGCGAAGGCCTTTCCTGGATTAAAAGGAATGGATTTAGCTAAAGTCGTATCGAGAGCAGAACCAACAACATGGACCGATGGCTCATGGCAGCTTGGTAAAGGTTATGATATCAACAAGCAAAATCTGCCTTATCACGTTGTTGCTTATGATTTTGGTGCGAAAAATAACATTCTGAGAATGTTAGTAGACCGCGGTTGTAAACTCACCTTGGTGCCTGCGCAAACCTCTGCAAAAGACGTGTTAGCGCTCAATCCAGACGGTATTTTCTTATCCAACGGTCCGGGCGATCCAGAACCTTGTGCATATGCAATTGAAGCGATTAAAGTATTTTTGGATAAATCGATTCCAATTTTTGGTATTTGTCTTGGCCATCAACTACTCGCAATAGCGAGTGGTGCAAAAACACAAAAAATGAAATTTGGACATCACGGTGCAAACCATCCAGTCAAGGATTTAGCACGTAACGTGGTCATGATAACGAGCCAAAATCACGGATTTGCAGTTGATGAGTCATCGCTACCAGATAACCTGAAAGTCACTCACGTGTCTTTATTCGACAAGTCGTTACAAGGTATTGAGCGTATAGATAAACCTGCGTTCAGCTTCCAAGGTCACCCTGAAGCAAGTCCTGGTCCGCACGATGCAGCGCCGTTATTCGACAAATTTATTGAACAAATCGTTCAGTCTCAAAAACAAGCTAAATAGTAGGAAATTAGACTATGCCAAAACGTACCGACCTCAAGAGTATCTTAATTCTTGGTGCTGGACCTATTGTGATCGGTCAAGCTTGTGAGTTTGATTATTCCGGCGCGCAAGCTTGCAAAGCATTACGTGAAGAAGGTTATCGAGTTATTCTGGTTAACTCTAACCCAGCCACGATTATGACAGACCCAGATATGGCTGATGCGACATACATTGAGCCAATTCATTGGGAAGTTGTGCGCAACATCATTGCGAAAGAACGACCGGATGCCATATTACCCACTATGGGTGGTCAAACAGCACTAAACTGTGCCTTGGACTTAAACAAATACGGCGTATTGGACGAGTTCAACGTTGAGTTAATTGGCGCATCTGCAGATGCTATCGACAAAGCAGAAGACCGAGAACGTTTCGATAAGGCAATGAAGTCGATTGGTTTAGAATGTCCAAGAGCTGAAATAGCACATAGTTTGGAGCAGGCATATGACGTATCGACCCGCATCGGCTTTCCATGCATAATTCGTCCTTCATTCACCATGGGCGGAAGCGGCGGCGGTATTGCCTACAACAAAGATGAATTCACTGAAATTTGTACTCGCGGCCTTGATTTATCGCCGACCACAGAGCTGCTTATTGATGAATCATTAATCGGCTGGAAAGAATATGAAATGGAAGTGGTGCGCGATAAAGCAGATAACTGCATCATTGTTTGTACCATTGAAAACTTCGATCCGATGGGTGTGCATACTGGTGACTCAATTACGGTAGCACCAGCACAAACGCTAACCGACAAAGAATATCAAATTATGCGTAATGCGGCCATGGCGGTATTGCGTGAAATTGGCGTGGAAACCGGTGGTTCAAACGTGCAATTCGGAATTTGTCCAGAGACAGGGCGCATGGTCATCATTGAAATGAACCCACGCGTATCTCGTTCATCGGCATTGGCGTCCAAAGCGACCGGTTTTCCAATTGCTAAGATTGCGGCAAAACTTGCAATTGGTTATACATTAGATGAGTTGGCAAATGATATTACAGGTGGTTTAACACCAGCTTCGTTCGAGCCAGCCATTGATTATGTTGTGACTAAAATCCCTCGTTTTAACTTTGAAAAATTCGCCGGCGCTAACGATCGCCTAACAACTCAAATGAAGTCGGTCGGTGAAGTAATGGCAATTGGCCGCAACATGCAAGAATCGCTTCAAAAAGCCTTGCGTGGACTTGAAGTTGGGGTTTCTGGATTAAACCCAATTCTTGACTTGAACGATCCAGAAGCTAAAAACAAGTTGATTTACGAACTTCGTGAACCGGGCGCTGAACGCATTTGGTATATTGGTGATGCGTTCAGAATGGGCATGTCAGTAGATGAAGTTAATACACTTACTAATATTGACCGTTGGTACTTAGTGCAAATTGAAGAAATTGTGCAATTAGAACAACTCGTCGAGCGCATTGGTTTATCAGAAATTGACAAAAACTTGATGAGAACACTCAAGCGCAAAGGTTTTGCTGACGCAAGATTAGCAGAGTTAACCAATGTGGCTGAAGATGATGTGCGTGATATGCGCAAAAAATTCGATGTATTCCCAGTTTATAAACGCGTTGATACCTGTGCGGCCGAATTCAGCACATCAACCGCATATATGTATAGTACCTATGATGAAGAGTGCGAGTCGAATCCCTCTGATAGAGATAAAATAATGGTACTTGGTGGCGGTCCAAACCGCATAGGTCAAGGCATTGAATTTGATTATTGTTGTGTTCATGCGGCATTAGCTATGCGCGAAGATGGCTATGAAACGATCATGGTTAATTGTAACCCGGAAACTGTTTCAACCGATTACGATACATCGGACCGTTTATACTTTGAGCCAGTAACATTGGAAGACGTACTAGAGATTGTGCGTGTTGAAAAGCCAGTAGGCGTTATTGTTCAGTATGGTGGTCAAACTCCGCTTAAGTTAGCGCGCGCATTGAAAGAGAATGGGGTGCCTATTATTGGTACATCACCGGATGCAATTGACCGTGCTGAGGATCGTGAACGCTTCCAGCATATGGTCAACAAGCTAGGTTTGAAACAGCCGGCTAACTCGACAGTGAGTAACATGGAAGAGGCTCTAACTCAAGCTGAGATCATTGGTTTTCCATTGGTTGTGCGCCCGTCTTATGTATTAGGTGGTCGTGCGATGGAAATCGTATATGACCTGCAAGATCTGCGTCGTTATCTGAATGAAGCAGTGAAAGTCTCAAATGACAGCCCTGTATTGCTTGATCGTTTCTTGGATGACGCTATTGAGGTCGATGTAGACGCAATCTGTGATGGTGAGCAAGTGGTCATTTGCGGGATTATGGAACATATTGAGCAAGCTGGTGTGCATTCAGGAGATTCAGCATGCAGCCTACCTCCTTATACCCTATCTAATGAAATTCAGGATGTGATGCGCAAGCAAGTGACGCAAATGGCTTTAGAACTTGAAGTCGTTGGCTTAATGAATACTCAATTTGCAGTAAAAGACAATGAAGTTTACTTAATTGAAGTAAACCCAAGAGCAGCTAGAACCGTGCCTTTTGTGTCAAAAGCAACGGGTGCTCCGATAGCTAAAATTGCAGCGAGAGTGATGGCTGGCACGAGCTTGGCTAAACAAAACTTTACCAAAGAAATTATTCCTCCTTACTTCTCAGTAAAAGAGGTGGTATTGCCTTTTGCCAAGTTCCAAGGCGTTGACCCACTATTAGGACCTGAGATGCGGTCAACAGGCGAAGTTATGGGCGTTGGTGATGGTTTCGATGAAGCTTATGCTAAAGCCAACTTAGGTGCGTCGGCACCGCTGCCTGTTGAAGGTAAAGTACTGTTATCAGTTCGTAATAATGATAAGCAACGCTTAATTGGATTGGCAAAAGAAATGCTAGAGCAAGGCTTTACTGTAGAAGCAACCAAAGGTACGGCTCAGTTCTTAGGCGAACATGGTGTTGTATGCGGCACGGTAAACAAGTTATCGGAAGGTCGTCCAAACATTGTAGATGCTATTAAGAATGGTGAATATTGCTACGTTGTAAACACCACAGAAGGTAGACAGGCAATAAACGATTCTGTTTATATACGACGTGAAGCTTTACTTAGTAAAACCAGCTACACTACGACAATCAATGCTGCTTTTGCAACAATTAGAGCTAGGACTGCTGACGCGAAGACTAATGTGACCTCGGTTCAAGAGCTGCACAAGCGATTGAACGCTTAAAAGAACTTGACTAAAATTGTGTTGAAGTCAATTATCGGGCTTTAGTCAATTCAAAAATAGTATATAATCAATATAATGATTGAAAATGAAATGCGCCTTAGATGGCGCATTTTTGTCTAGTATGGACAGCTGAAACCATCTTGTAGGGCTTGCTGCTATAAAAATATTAGCTTCATTCTTTCCGTTTCAGATAATAAAAACAAATTAAAGAGTAGATAGATGACTACATATCCCATGACTGCGCATGGCGCCCAAATGCTACAAAAAGAATTACTTGAGTTAAAAACCGTGAAGCGTCCAGAAATCATTAAATCGATTGCCACGGCTCGTGAACATGGCGATTTGAAAGAAAACGCTGAATATCATGCTGCGCGTGATCAGCAAAGCTTTTGTGAAGGACGTATTCAAGATATTGAAGGTAAATTGTCGAACGCGCAAATTATTGACGTTACTAAAATAACAAATAACGGCAAAGTCATATTTGGTACAACGGTTACCGTAATGAATTGCAAAACAGAAGAAGAAATCACCTACAAAATTGTTGGTGATGACGAGTCAGATATCAAGAGGCTACTTATTTCAGTGAATTCACCGATTGCTAGAGGTTTTATTGGTAAAATGGCTGATGACGTGGTTAATATTCAAACCCCAGCTGGCAAAGTTGAATTTGAAATTATTGACGTGAAGTACATCTAGTTTCCAACTATCTTCCATGTCCTGAGCAAATACAGGTGAGTTGGTCTTATACCAACTTACCTTCTTAATATAGCAAGTCTAAATTGATTGCCGTCAACGTAAGTGCTAATTACTTAGTTTGTTTTCGTTTGATGAGTCTTTTACTGATCCTTGAGCGTGCAACCAATCAGTAGCCTTAGTTAATGCCTCAGTACGATTATTTACGAATGCATCCGGCGGTAAAATTTCAGTAAAACCCATTTTCTGAAATTTTTTCTTCGAACTCGGTTGTTTGACTAACATGAGGATATGTTTATCCAGCTGGTTTGCATCTTTTATTAAGTTTTCAATTGCCAGAGCAATAGTGTCGTCAAGGAACGAAACATCGCTTAAATCGATAATAATTACTTTATGTTCGGTCATGCTACTGAGTTCTCGCGACAATGCTTTTGATACACCAAATATCATGGTGCCACTTAAATAGAAAAATAAAATCTGACCATTGGCTTTATTGAGTAATTCTCGTTGTTCAATTGTCAGCGGTAAGCGCCCGTCAACATCACTAATCGCTTTTATATTTTTAGCCTGAGAGGCGCTGAGTTTTTCAATTGTAATGATATTAGCAATGAAAACACCAATGCCTACGGCAACCACCAGATCGACAAATACCGTCAGTAATAAAACTGCATACATTATTAACGAAGATTGCTTAGAAACCTTGTGAGCACGTTTGATAAAGCTCCAATCGAGTATATCGATACCGACTTTGACTGCGATACCTGCTAATACCGCGATAGGGATGACAGAAATTAACCCAGAAGCACCGAAAATAGCAACCATCAAGACGAAAACACGGATCAAGCCCGAGAGTGCAGTTTTGGCTCCAGCTTGAATATTAACCACGGTTCCCATGGTTGCGCCTGCGCCAGGTAAACCGCCTAATAATCCCGACATCATATTACCTATACCTTGGCCTATGAGTTCTTTATCTGACTTGTGCTCGCTGCGTGTCAGATTATCTGCAATGACAGACGTTAGCATTGAATCGATACAGCCGAGCATACCAAGCACAATACCATCGAGGATCATGGTTCTAATTTGATCTGACGTAAACTCAGGAAAAATAATAGAAGGTACGCTCACGTTTATTTCACCGATCCTCCTGATATCCACGGTTTGAAAGAACAAGACCGAAATAAGCGATATCATAATCAATGCAATGAGTTGGGGAGGCACAATATTTTTGAGCTTTTTAGGGGTTAAAAAGAGGATCAAAATAGTCGCGATTGCCATACCAAATTCAGTAAAGCTGATATTTTTAATAATCTCAGGCAGTGAAGTCAGCGTGCCCATTACGCCGCCAGTAGGCGCAGCCGATCCCAAAGCCGGAGCGAGTTGCATTACGATTAAAATACAGCCGATACCAGACATAAATCCGCTAATAACGCTGTATGGCATCATGGTTATGTATTTACCCAGTTTCATAACACCAAAGATAATTTGGGTAAAACCGGCGATCATGACCACAGTGAATGCCATTGCTAAGCCGTTATCAGGATTATCGGCAACCAGTGTAGTAACAACAGCTGCCATAATGACGGTCATCGGTCCGGTAGGTTCTGATATTAAGGTAGGTGTGCCACCAAACAAGGCCGCGAATAGTCCGATAATTATTGCGCCGTATAAACCAGCCTCAGGTCCGACACCGGATGCAACACCAAAGGTTAATGCCAATGGAAGCGAAACAATAGCTGCGGTGACGCCACCCAGAATATCGCCGCGCAGATTGCTCTTATTAATAGTATTGAAAATTTGCAAAACTGACCACCTTAATCAACGCATTATCTACGCTCCGATAATACATATTTCTTATTATTTTGTGTCAAGCAGACTTATGTTCTTGTTTACCGACAATAACTTACTGTATCTGTATTTTACGTTGAAGCAGAGCGCCAATGATGAACAAAACAAAGAAAAACAGGTAAGAAGGCCAGTTTCCAAGCTCTCTATACGGCGTTTTTCCGGTAACCAGCATAACGTCTTGAGTTAATACCGTATCTTCAAACTGTGGGGCAATTGCACTGATGATACCGCGATGGTCGACAAATGCAGTCACGCCTGTGTTTGTCGAGCGTAATACCGGTAATCCAAATTCTTTTGCGCGTATTTGTGCTATTTCTAAATGTTGATGTGGGCCATGTGAATCACCAAACCAAGCATCATTACTGACGGTTATAATGGCGTCCGTATTGTCATTTAGGTTGGCTCTGATTTGATTAGGAAAAGCGATCTCAAAACAAATGGCCGGTGCGAGTTTCATTCCATTCGCGACTAAGTTTGCTTGCACATAATCACCTCTGGTAAAAGAGGACATTGGCAGATCAAATATAGGGGCAAGTTTTCGTAGAATAGATTCAAATGGCACAAATTCACCAATTGGCAATAAATGGTGTTTGGCGAAACGGTTTTTATGTCCATATGCATAAGGGATTGAGTTTTGGCCTAATTCATCATTTCCTAAACTGACTAAATTATTGTAGATTTTTTGCGTACTATAATTAACGTCAACAATGCCAGTGATGAGTGCAGTATTGGTTTGTGTTGCTTTTTTATCGAGTAATTCAAGATACTCAGTAGCGGCAATTTCCAGCTTAGGAATAGCTGCTTCGGGCCAAATAATGAGATCAGAATCCCAATGATCACTGGTTAAATTCCAATACTTTTGCATGGTAGGGCGGTCTTGTTCAGGAACCCATCTAACGGTTTGTTCAATATTGCCCTGAACCATAGTGACTCGTTTTATTTCACCGCTTGGCTGCGTCCAACTGATCAAATTTAATACCAAACCAGAGACACAAAAAATAACGCCGACACTAATTGATTGAAGCCCGTTGATACGCCAAGATGTATGCTCGTGTATTAACTTTAGGCTTAAGCCTAGATTGACCGTTATTAAGATCAATACTGCACTAACACCAATTTCACCAATAATTGGGAGCCAACCACCCAGCGGTCCATTTAGCTGGCTATAACCAAGCGATAACCAAGGAAATCCAGTCATAAAATGCGCACGTGCAAACTCTAAGGCTAACCAAAATAGAGGAAGAGAAAGAGGCCAAAATTGCTTTGCGAAATAGCGATTTGTTAACCAAATTGCGATAGCTGGAAATAGGGCAAGGTAGCCACAGAGAACGGCCATCATGGCGATAGAGACAACTAAGGGTAGACCGCCATGGTCTGCAATGCTGACATGTATCCAACTTATACCAGCAGCAAAATAGCCAAAACTAAAAAACCACGCCATTTTAAAACTGTGTTCGGTGAGTTTTACTTGAACAAAAAACCAAATAGGTAAAACAATAAAAGGCATCCACCACGCATTAAACGGGGCAAAAGCAAACGTTAAACTTGCCCCCAAAATGAAAAGTGAAATTCCTTTTAACCACATGTTCAGGCGTTAATCCTCTGAATCTGGTAGTGTCACTTTCAGTTGCATAATTCGGCGTTTGTCAGAGTTGGTGATCTTAAATCCTATATTTTCGATGGTAATTTCATCATCTGTACCGGGCATATGACCAAAAGCGCGCAACACTACACCACCAATAGTATCGGACTCCTCTTCATTTAGGTTAGTTTCAAAGAAGCGGTTAAAATCCTCGACAGAGGTTAGCGCCTTTACAGAATAAGTGTGCTTATTCAATGGCCTAATTTCATCGGTTTCCTTAATGTCGTCATCGTATTCATCTTCAATCTCGCCGACAATAAGTTCCAAAATGTCTTCGATGGTAACTAGACCAGATACACCGCCATATTCATCCACTACGATGGCCATGTGATAACGCTGTTGGCGAAACTCTTTTAGTAAAACGTCAACGCGCTTGCTCTCCGGTACGATGATAGCTTGGCGCACTACTTCTTTTAGTTTAAATTCTTTATTAGGCAGAAACGCGTAAGGGAGCAAGTCTTTAGCTAGCAGAATGCCTTCAATGTGGTCTTTATCTTCGGAAATAACTGGATAACGGGAGTGGGCATGGTCGAGCATAATGGGTAGGAATTGCTCAACGTCTTGTTCAATATCGATAGTGACCATTTGTGCTCTAGGGATCATAATTTCCCTGACCCGGATTTCACTAACTGTCATCACCCCTTCAATCATTTCTTTGGTTTGGGGGTCTATTAGATCACGCTGTTCGGCGTCTGAAATGACTTCAGAAAGTTCTTCTCTGCTTCTCGGTTCCCCCTTAAAAGAATAGGCTAAGCGATTTAGCCAGTTTCTATTTGAGGAACCGCTGGTAGAGTGTGGGTTGTCGTCGCTCATGATATTTTCGCTTATTTCCTAGTACTTTATAATTAATTATATTGGTAAGGGTTGCCAATGTTCAATTTGGCAAGTATCGCGGTTTCAATACCTTCCATTTCTTGCGCTTCACTTGCATGCATGTGGTCATAACCTAACAAGTGCAATAAACCATGAATACATAAATGCGCCCAATGGTCAATAATTTGCTTGTTTTGTTCTTTAGCTTCTTGCTCGACAACAGCGGCACACACGACTAAGTCACCCAAAAACGGCATATCAATATGCTCAGGTGCGTCGAACAGGAAGGATAACACATTTGTCGGTTTATCTTTTTCTCTATAGTCTGAATTGAGTTGTCGGGACTCAATTGTATCTACTATACGAAAGGTAACTTCAAACGCCGTTTGCTGAATATTCTGTATCTCGCTATGCGTAATATGATTACTTTGGGCAGCGTTTGTATCGGCCGCTAATCCAGCATTCTTTTGCATCGAAGACCTTGAGCGTAGGTCGTTAATCGTCGCGTTTAGCCATTCTTCAATTTGCTGTACTGTGGGCAAAGCGTGGATGAGCTTGTCGCGCTCAACCACGCTTTGTAAATCAACGCTGATCGTCATTACTAGGGTGTTTACTTGTCTGCGCTTGCTGTAAGTCTTGCTCGTCAATATGTTTGCTAGAGTGACGAATTTGATCTTCTCTTAGTTGTTTCTTTGCCTCTAATTCAATTTCTTTTTTTGCTTCATATTCTTCATAAGCTTGTACAATACGGGCAACAATTGGATGTCTTACAACGTCTTGTGCAGTAAAGAAATTAAAAGAAATATCGTTAACATCACTTAATACTTCTATTGCGTGACGCAAGCCTGATTTCGCCCCTCTAGGCAAATCAATTTGTGTAATATCGCCGGTAATTACAGCTTGAGAGTTAAAACCAATGCGTGTTAAGAACATTTTCATTTGCTCTACAGTGGTGTTTTGACTTTCATCGAGAATGATAAAAGCGTCATTCAATGTGCGACCGCGCATGTATGCTAATGGTGCAACTTCAATTACGTTGCGCTCAATGAGCTTTTCAACTTTTTCAAAGCCTAACATTTCAAATAAGGCATCGTACAATGGACGTAAATAAGGGTCGACCTTTTGTGCTAAGTCACCGGGAAGGAAACCTAGCTTCTCACCCGCTTCTACCGCAGGACGGGTTAACAAAATACGTCTCACATCTTGACGCTCAAGTGCATCAACTGCGCAGGCAACGGCAAGATAAGTCTTGCCTGTTCCGGCTGGGCCAACACCAAAAGTAATGTCGTGAGTTAGCACGTTAGACACGTACTTTGACTGATTTGGGTTACGCGGTTTGATAACGCCTCGTTTGGTTGTTATATGGACTTCTTTGCCATAATCGCCAGCTTCGGCGCGTTCCAAACATTTGACTTCTTGAATAGCTAGGTGCACTTGGTTAGGTTCTAAGATAGGAACACTGCCTTTTACAGGCTGCGTTTCTATGTACAACAACTTCAACAGTTCGCTTGCGCCATTCGCTTGTTGCAGTTCTCCTAACACCTTAAATTCGTTTGAACGGTAAGTTATTTCAACACCTAAGCGACGCTCAATCTGTTTGATGTTGTCGTCTAATGGACCACATAGACTCGATAAACGTTTATTGTCTTGTGGCTGTAATACAATTTCATTACTCACTAACTTGCTCAATATAACCTCTTTTATTTAAGACTCTTATTTATCATAGACCGGCTTATGCTTGTTTCAAGCTCGCCTTTTCAAACTGCGTGTTATTGTCAAGCCATCACGCAGGAACGAATTGAGTTACACCCACATTATCAGGTTGCGGCTTTTTGGCCATAATGCTTTGCGGTGATACTGCAATACGCAATCCCATGTCTTTTTCACGTCTAATAACGTTACCACGCAGTGAATTACTGTAAACCGCTGTAATTTCAACGTCAACAAATTCACCTATCATATCAGGAGAACCTTCGAAATTAACCACACGGTTATTTTCTGTTCTTCCAGTTAATTCCATCACATTTTTCTTAGATGGCCCTTCAACCAAAATGCGTTGAGTTGTTTCTACCATATTGCGTGCAATGCGCAGTGCATTTTGGTTGATGCGTTGTTGTAAAATTTGTAAACGCAGTTTTTTGGTAGCATCAGTGACATCGTCAACGATATCAGCTGCAGGCGTTCCAGGTCGTGAGCTATAAATGAAACTAAAACTCATGTCATATTCAATGGCACTAATTAAATCCATCGTTGCTTCAAAGTCAGCATCTGTTTCACCAGGGAAACCAATAATAAAATCAGACGACATACACAGGTTAGGACGCACTTTTTTCAATTTGCGAATAGTCGACTTATATTCGATAGCAGTGTGGCCACGTTTCATTTGGTTAAGAATACGGTCAGAGCCGCTTTGAACTGGCAAATGCAAGTGATCAACTAACTCTGGAATGTGCTTGTAGGCTTCTACAATATCATCAGTAAATTCGACCGGATGAGAGGTTGTATAGCGGATACGGTCAATACCATCGATTGAAGCGACAAGCTCGAGTAACTCAGCAAAACGACAAATACTACCGTCATAATGCGGGCCTCTAAATGCATTCACGTTTTGACCTAATAAATTAACTTCACGCACACCTTGCGCCGCAAGTTGTGCAATTTCCAGTAATACATCATCGACTGGGCGATTAACTTCTTCTCCGCGAGTGTAAGGCACCACACAAAAGCTACAATATTTTGAACAACCTTCCATAATTGATACGAAGGCTGTTGGGCCATCTGCACGTGGTTCCGGCAAACGGTCAAATTTTTCGATTTCGGGGAAGCTAACATCAACAACGGATTTATCACCGCCTTTGATTTGTGTGATCATTTCAGGCAAACGATGCAATGTTTGTGGACCGAACACAATGTCGACATAAGGTGCACGTTTCCTAATTTCTGCACCTTCTTGAGACGCAACACAACCGCCAACGCCGATAATTAAGCCCGGCTTGTTTTGTTTTAAATTCTTCCAGCGGCCTAATTGATGGAATACCTTCTCCTGTGCTTTTTCGCGAATAGAGCAAGTGTTGAGTAGAATGACATCTGCATCTTCCGCGTCGTCTGCTAATGTGTAGCCATGAGTCGAATCGAGCAGATCTGCCATTTTCTCAGAATCATACTCGTTCATCTGGCAGCCCCAGGTTTTGATAAATAACTTCTTATTCATAATAGCGATATTTCGTCTTTAATTAGTTCGATACGGTCCGAACGAACGATTTTTTCGAGTTCGCTTCGGCTGATCATTCCGCTTGGAATACATAAGTGTAACATTACATTTTAGACTGGAACAGTGATAGACGCTAGTTTAAACACTCGGTAGTTCATGTTTTATTTTGTTTAAATAAACCATCGTTGTCTAATCGTTACATTTGCTGCCCAAATTAACAGAATTCCGCCAAAAAGCATGCCCAGCGTTAGCGGTTCGTCCCAGAACGTGTAACCGATCATGGCGGCGAAAAATACACTTGAATAGCCCAGTAATCCTATTTTTACAGGCGAGGCGTAATAGTACGCTTGTGTCATCAGCAATTGTCCACAAACCGCTAACGCACCGGTAAGCACTAACAATCCCCAGTTTTGGTTATTGATGGGTTGCCAGTCAGTCATCATTAGTGGAAACGAAAATAAAGTCGAAACACAAATAAAGTAGAAAACAATTCGCACTGCGGGTTCGGTGTCGGATAATTTTCTGATCGTACATTTGGTAGTAGCGACTAACAACGCACAAAACACGACAATGAATAATAAATTGAATTCAATACCTTGTTGCGGGTTTATTATAAAAGCAGCGCCAACGAAGCCAATCATAATTGCTACCACGGTTTTGGATTGTATTCTTTCTTTTAACCATATTTTGGCAATTATAGGTATAAAAAAGGGGGCCATTTTTAACGCCAGTATAGCGGATGTAAATGGCATGTGCGCAAGCACGTAAAAGAAACAATACATTCCACCGAGGCCGGTTGCAGCGCGAAATAAATGCAGACCAACACGTCGGGTATATATTGCTTGAGCGCCTTTTCTTAGACACCAAGGACCTAAGAATAGTAGCGCGAAAAAATTACGGAAGAAGATTATTTGAGATTCTGACAAGCTGTCGCTTAATAGTTTTACAATGGCGCTTACGCCTGCAAAAAAGGCCTCTACAATAACCAGCGCAATAGCACCTAGCAACACTTTATTTTTCATTATTGATTATATTGTTGAGTTGGCGCATGAGGATATTAACGATACTATGTTAGCGTGGAGTTCTGATATGATTTACCTATTTTTGCTACATTAAGTTCACTAGTAAATTTTGCAATTCAATGTTCAGCGCAGAGTATCGGGCATAAGTTCGTGAACCGTTTGTTAATTGAAGCGTAATCATGCTTACGACCAGGCGTTTTGTCAGGAAATTAGTACGGAGCTTAGATAAGGAGCTTATATGAGGAGCTTGGTAATTCGTTCTCGACCCATGGTGAAAGGTAACTAAATATCGGTTGGTGCACAGTGGTTGAGTATGACTATAAACAACATCATAAAAAGTAGGAAAGCATGGAAATAACCGTAGATTACTGTATTTTTGGTGGCGGTATGGTTGGTGGCACTATGGCGATAGGTCTGTCAACGTTAGGCTATAAAGTCGCTGTAGTAGAAGCAATCAAACCCAAGGTATTTAACGATGCTGAGTTGCCCGATTTGAGAGTTTCAGCATTAAACCGCTTCACGCAACGCCTATTGCAATCCTATAATGTGTGGGACAAAGTACTCGCCATGCGATGCCAGCAATACAATCGACTCTCCGTCTGGGAGAATAGTACTAAGGCGCTTAATTTTGAGGCCTCGCAAATCGGTGAATCGTACTTGGGATATTTTGTTGAAAACCGCATTTTACAACTTGCGCTACTAGACACTATTGAACAAGAACATGCTGACAACATCCAGTTGGTTTATGGCAGGGCCGTGGATATTAATCTGATTGCAGCTGACGTGATACTAGACAACGATATTCATATTCAAGCTAATACGCTAATCGGCGCAGATGGTGGGGATTCGCAGTTGCGCCAACAAGCCAATATTGGTGTCACAGGCTGGCAATATGAACAGCAGGCTAACGTGCTATTAGTCAAAATGGTATCGGAGTTTGAATCCGCAACTTGGCAACAATTTACACCACAAGGGCCAGTTGCTTTTCTGCCTTTGTTTGATGGCTATGCAAACTTAGTTTGGTACGCCGATTCAGCAACCAGTCAACATATTCGAAACACCAGCAATACAGACATAAAAAAAGAAATCATTGCTCGATTTCCGTCTACTCTAGGTGATTTTGAGGTGCTAGATAAAACAGGCTTCCCATTGCGTCGAATGCATGCCAATCAATATTGGCGCAAAAACGTGGTGTTGATAGGCGATGCAGCTCATCAAATTAACCCATTGGCAGGACAGGGTGTAAATCTTGGCTTTAAAGACGTAGATGCGTTGGTTACCTGTATTGAAAATAATCCCATTACTGCGAAGAATAAGCAGGCGTTGAAGGATTATGAAAATAGCAGACGAACACCTAATTTAGTTATGATGAGTGCGATGGATATTTTCTATCAAACTTTTAGTAACGACATTAGCGTGTTAAAAACGATGCGTAATTTAGGTGTTCAAATGGCCAATGTAGCGGGCCCAATTAAGCACAAAGCACTCAAATATGCGATGGGGATCGAATAAGCCTGCGCTTATCATATGCAAATCGGATAAGGCCCATAGAAAACCAACTTCAAGCAGCAGATAATCACTTAAATATATAATAAGGAAGTATTTATGGCAATTTTAGGCATATTGGCGGTTTTGTTTATCGCCCTCATTGTCATCGTTCCGATGCTTGAGAAATCAAGTGTGAGAATATCGCCAGAAACGCAAGCTAAATTCATGAAATGGGTGATACCGCTTATCGTAATTCTGCTGGTTATTCAGCTATTCATGTATATGTGAAGGACCGTTTTGTGCAGGATCGTTTTGTAAAAAGCAGTTGATCATATATGCACAATAGGTCTGGTGCAGAAACGCGCAATCACTAAGAGTGGGGCGCGTCAGCACCAAGTCGGATTACTACTTCCAAATGTTGTCTTCAGTGCGCCCTTGTATTTTGCAATTAGCTTCAATAAAGTCCATTTTCGCTTGATTCTTACGCTTTTCATTATAGTCTTTAGTGACTGCAACAATGGTTGGCGTCAGCATCACAATAGCGATAATATTGACTACGGTCATTAACCCTAAGGCCATATCAGCCATCGCCCAAACTTTTGGTACTGCTGCCATTGAACCCCACAAAATCATTCCAAGGTAACCCGTGGTATAGAAAGTGCGACCAAACTTATTGTCAAGTTTAAATACATGTAAGTTACTCTCTCCGTACGCGTAGTTTGCCACTACCGAGGTAAACGCAAATAAACTAATAGCAGCAGCCACGAAATCTCCGCCGTAAGCTCCTAAATGACTTTCCATGGCAGTTTGTGTTAAGCGAATACCCTCCATTTCGCCGACATCATTGCCATGCCCTGCCAGCAATATGATAAAGGCAGTACAAGTACATAAAATCATGGTGTCAATAAATACACCGAGCATCTGAATATAGCCTTGTGATACCGGATGGTTAGGGTGGGGCGATGCACTCGCTGCCGCATGTGGCACACTACCAGAACCCGCTTCGTTAGAATATAAACCTCGTTGGATGCCGTTTTTCACTGCTGCTGCGAATGCACCAGCACCAGCCTCTTGTAAACCAAAGGCTGATTTTACGATATCGATAATTACGTCGGGCAATAATTGAATGTTGATAATTGTGATCACCAGCGCAACTAAAACGTAAGCGACACCCATAAAAGGAACTATCCATTCGGCAAATCTTGCAATGGCGCGTAAGCCACCAATCACGATTAATCCTGCAAGGGCGATAATGACCAGCCCTGAATGCAAGGTCTCGATACCGTAGCTGTTACTGAGCGCGTCAGTAATGGTATTTGCTTGAACTGCAGAGAACACAAATCCGTAGCCAAAAAATAAGCATAAAGCGAACAAGATAGCGAACCATGAATTATTTAGACCTTGCTTAATATAATAGGCTGGGCCACCTCTATACTCGCCGTTTTCGTCTTTTATTTTATATACTTGGCCTAATACGCTCTCGGCGTATCCTGTCGCCATACCGAGCAATGCTATAACCCACATCCAAAATATTGCGCCAGCACCACCTAAGGAAATGGCAACTGCAACCCCAGCTAAATTACCCGTTCCCACTCTAGCTGAAAGACTGGTGCATAGAGCTTGGAATGAACTGATACCAGCAGCATCGCTTTTACTACTGCCTTTGAGCAGTGAAAACATGTGTTTGAAATTAAGGATTTGAATGAATTTCAGTTTAACTGTAAACCAAATGCCGGCGATCAACAGCAGATAAATAAGGACCTGGCCATCGCCCCATAAGACCATATTGACGAAGTCGACCACAATTGTGATCCACTGACCCATGAGATTGACTAGTTGGATGAAAATGTTTGCGGATTCGCCAGTGGGGATTTGTATTTTAGTAACTAAGTTAAATAACAAAATTCTGTTCCTTTAAAACGCAAAAAACGCCGGATAAACCGGCGTTCTAAAATTGGCTGGGGTAGCAGGACTCGAACCTACGAATGACGGGATCAAAACCCGTTGCCTTACCAACTTGGCTATACCCCAAGAGTAATCAAGAGTGCTCTAAATTACAACTCAAAATTTTGAGTTTTAAAAACTGAGATGGCTGGGGTAGCAGGACTTGAACCTACGATCGCGGGATCAAAACCCGCTGCCTTACCAACTTGGCTATACCCCAACAGTTTTTGGTGCGGAAGGAGAGACTTGAACTCTCACGCCGTGAAGCACTGGAACCTAAATCCAGCGTGTCTACCAATTCCACCACTCCCGCATATCTCAGACACCTACTATTCCTAATAAGTGAATTGGTGGCTACGGCGGGACTCGAACCTGCGACCCCATCATTATGAGTGATGTGCTCTAACCAGCTGAGCTACGTAGCCTACCTATCACTCCAAACCAGCGCTAGTCCGCTTCAGAGTGGCGCGTATTATGCTCAGTTGGAGTGAGGTCGTCAACCCCTTTTTTGCATGAAATAACTAGTTGGACACAAATTAGTCAAGAAACCTTCACTATGCCCAATATTATGGAAATTTTCTTGGTAACATTCCAGTCGCAATATTAAACTTTTGCATTTGTGAGACCAGTTTTAGGCCTAATACGGAGTCTGATAATCTCGGTACTCTGGTCTCATCTGTATCATAATTACTTTGTTTGAAAGCTAAGGTAAAATTTATGTCATTCTCGGTAAGCCCTTTGTGTCGGGTTTTAGCTGACAACTCACTTATTTTTCTAATACTGTTTTTTCTTGAAAACCGCGCGAATGTTTTAAAGGTGAAATGTTCCTCTACATGGCGGTTACTTAAGTGTAATAACGCGTCCATTAAACTGAATAAAAGCGCATTTTCGGTAGGTGCTTCAATGAGCACATTAAAGTTAGACAGCACCAGTAGTTCAGGCAACTTAGTCGTATCAGAGCAATTGAACTGAACTGTTACAAGCAGTTGTTCGCTGCTTAATGGTAAAAGCTTGACAAGTTCGAAGTAACCGTGGTCATACTGTAATTTAGCAATCACCTTTTGCAGCGCAACCTCGCTTACATGGCCGCTTTTATCATCGGTATTGGTTTTCCCTGACATCGCCATTAGTGGGAGGTCATGATGGCAACTGAACGGTGTTGTCGCTTTGTTATTATCGTTGTATTTTATTAACTCTCGAACTTCATGTTCTCGCGCCTTCATTATCGCTAAAAATGCGGTTTGTATAATTTCAGAAGAAGGGAGCTGGGGTTCAACACGCCAGCGTCGACCATAAACTATCTTTTGGCTGTCTTGTGATTGGGCACTCATATAATTATCGACGCCAATAATGCCGACCTGAATAAATATTCCACCTTTGTCTTCGTCTACAAATAGCAGGTAACTTGGATCGTAGCTTACTTCGGCTACGATATTGTCTACAGATTCTTTTGTGTGATGATAAGACAAATAATGCTGCGGAATACAGTTGGTGCCGTCATCCAATAACACTTTTGGTGCGCTAGGTAGTGCTGTCTCACCGGGCAATAATGGGAGTTGCGTTTTCATGTAGTTTTGTCACCAAATACTATTAACGTGCATTTGACCTACAATAAGTAAGTCGTAATTCATTTTGTAGCCTTGTTACGTTAAATATATCTTTTGGGTTTTACATGAGTATAAAATATTTATGATGGTTAGACTAAAACAAGTAATAACTAAATTAAATCAATTGCTTAGTTATGATTAATGAACTGAATGGAGTCGTATTAAGCCCACATTAACTAGTACTAATGCGGGCTTAAAATAAGTTTTACACGTTAAAACGGAAGTGAATAACGTCGCCATCTCTGATAACGTAATCTTTACCTTCTAAACGCCATTTACCTGCGTCTTTGGCGCCTGCTTCACCCTTACAGGAAACGAAATCGTCATAACCAATGATTTCAGCACGAATAAAGCCTTTTTCGAAGTCGGTATGAATTTTACCAGCACCTTGTGGCGCGGTTGAGCCGATAGGATAGGTCCAAGCTCTGACTTCTTTGACACCGGCAGTGAAATAAGTCTCCAACGTCAACAAGCTATAACCGGCACGGATCACGCGGTTTAAACCTGGTTCTGTTAAGCCTAAATCGGCCATAAATTCGGCTTTTTCTTCTTCGTCTAACTCGGCAATATCAGACTCAATAGCGGCACAAATACTGACGACAGTAGCGCCTTCGGCTTCAGCAATCGCACGCACTTTATCAAGGTGAGGATTATTTTCAAAACCATCCTCGCTGACGTTAGCAATATACATTGTTGGTTTTAAGGTTAAAAAGTTCATATAGGCTATGACCGCGTGTTCTTCTTTGCTTAGCTCAATAGAACGCAGTAATTGACCTTCGTTTAAACAAGGCAACAACTTTTCAAGTACCTTTAACTCAAATTTAGCATCTGAATCACCACTTTTTGCTCTTTTCCCAACGCGAAATATGGCTTTTTCTGCGGTTTCTAAATCTGACAATGCAAGTTCAGTATTGATGATGTCAATATCTTCTTGCGGGTCTATTTTACCTGCAACATGAATAATGTTTTCATCGTCAAAACAGCGCACAACATGACCAATGGCATCTGTTTCTCGGATATTAGCTAAAAATTTATTGCCTAAACCTTCACCTTTCGATGCTCCAGCCACTAAACCAGCGATATCCACAAATTCCATAGTGGTTGGAATGACGCGCTGAGGTACTACTATCTTTGCCAATGCATCCAGCCTTTCGTCAGGCACAGGGACAACGCCGGTATTAGGCTCAATGGTACAAAACGGGAAATTTGCTGCTTCGATACCTGCTTTGGTCAATGCATTAAAAAGAGTAGATTTTCCTACGTTTGGTAGGCCTACAATGCCGCACTTAAAACCCATATTATTGGTCCTTTAATATCTATTTATTGAGAAGCATTGCGTCAAACGCAATACCAAATAATATTTAATCCGCTTTGAAAGAATGCAATCGCTGTATAGCGGAGACTAAATCTTCTTTGATTAAGATCTCAGTACATCTGATTGCTTCATCTATAGCGGCATCAATTTTTTCTTGCTCTGCTTGTGCGGCTTTACCTAAAACATGGCCGGTAACCTTACCTTTATGACCTGGGTGACCGATACCTATTCTCAGTCGCAAAAATTCCCGTTGATTGGCTAGGCTAGCAACAATATCGCGAATACCATTTTGCGTTGAACTACCACCTATTTTGAATTTAGCAACTCCTGGGTCAAAATCGAGTTCATCGAATGCAACTAAAAGTTGGTCATAATCTATTTTGTAGAAGTTGGCTAATGCAGCGACCGCTTGGCCACTTTTATTCATAAAGGTAGTTGGGATGAGCAAACGGATGTCGCGCCCGTGTAGAGTAAAACGACCGGTAAAACCAAAAAACTTACTTTCAAACTTTAAAGGACAATTAAATCTTGAAGCTAAGCTTTCAACAAACATCGCACCCGCATTGTGGCGGGTACTTTGGTATTCGGGGCCTGGATTACCCAGACCCACGATTAGACGAATGTCAGACAAACTGATTATGCCTCAGTTGCGTCTGCTTCACCTTCATCTGCTGCTTCAACGCTTGGGCCCTTAGCCGTTTTAACAGTAACCACTGCTAAATCATGCTCTTCGCCTTTACCTAACTCAACCGATTCAACGCCCTTAGGGAATTTAACGTCTGATAAGTGAATGGTTTGACCCATTTCAATATTACGTAAATCAATTTCAATATATTCAGGTAAGTCTTTAGGCATACATAAAACTTCGATATCGTTCATGTGATGCTCAGCGTGACCTCCATTCAATTTAATCGCGTCAGATTCTGCTGCGTTAATGAAGTGAATAGGTACGTTAGTAGTTAAAGTTTGACCAGCAATAACGCGTTGAAAATCGATGTGCGTTACTTTTGGCTTAAACGGGTGGCGTTGCATATCTTTAACAAGCACTTCTACTTTTTTACCATCAATGTTAATTGTTAACACGTGCGAGTAAAAAGCTTCAAACTCTTGAGCTTGGTTTACTTTATTATGTTCAAGGGTGATAGATATCGGCGCTTCTTCACCACCATAAACGATTGCAGGCACTTTATCCTGAAGACGAAGGCGGCGGCTCGCACGTTTCCCTATGTCAGTTCGGATAGTTGCATCCAATTTAAAAATTGCTTTAGACATGTTATGTCTCCAAATATATAAAATTAATAAGCTCGATTTTGCGACCAAATCGAGTATGTTGTTGTTTGTTACCGCTTTTTATTACCGTCTTTTCTTTGTTACCGAATTAGTATTAAAGATATAACGCGAGTAGACGACACCAGTAAAAAACAAAAGCCCGTACTAAAACGGGCGGCGCATTCTATCACTGCGGGTACTAACACACAATGTAAACTTAAGCTCAGCCAGCCTAAATTAAGCGCAAAGTAGATAATCTTTGGTTTGGTCAGTGTTTTGTTTTACAAATCTGTGTCATTGACGCTGGGACGTCCTGCTTCCTGCGCATTTGACTCATCTAGGATGACGACACTTTCAACCTTAATAACCTCACCAAATTGGGTAGTTGTGAGCATATTAGGTAATAGTTTGCCGCTCAACTGGATTACTAAGCCATGACGTAAATCAGCTTTGTTCATGCCTATCGGCGTGTATTTATTACCATTCTCATCAATAAAACCAAAAAAACCGCCTTCCATTTGTTGAAATAATACTTGGCCTTTTAAAACCAATAATTCTGCTGTGTCGGAAGATACTTTTTGCATATCATTACTTAATGTTTGCTCGATTACTTTATCTTCGGGCGTATTTGCGGCTTTATCTGCGTTTTCACCAGAGCATCCGGATAGCGCCGCAGTTAACAGTAAAAGACGGATGATAGAACCCTTTGACATACACATATTAATATTTCCTTTAAAAATTTAAGTCTAACACTGCACCATTAACATAGCAGTTTAGACTGCTATTATCGATTGCAGCATGGCCGAACGCACTAAGGTCTATACAGACTGGGTTTTGTAGACTGACTTCATCATAATGTAATCAATTTAGAATAAGTCTGACCGATGCTTTGTTTTAAATAAAAAATAGCTTTAAATAAATAACATAGCTTTAAATAAATAACATAGCTTTAAATAGATAATATAATTTTAAATACAAAAAAAGCCGCAAATCGGCAAAAATAGGCGGCTTTTTTAGTTATTTTTAGCGTTTAGTATTCAAACATCGCTGATATAGATTCTTCGTTGCTAATACGGCGGATCGTTTCTGCTAACATCTCTGAAAGTGACAACTGCTTAACTTTCTTTAACGCTCTTATTTCTGCGCGAAGCGGAATACTGTCAGTAATAATGATTTCGTCAATCACAGAATCTCGCAGGTTTTCCACCGCATTGCCTGAGAATATCGCATGTGTCGCATATGCAAATACTCTTGCTGCACCTTGCTCTTTAAGTGCCTCAGCTGCTTTCGCTAAGGTCCCACCCGTGTCGATCATATCGTCGACAATAATACAGTCTCTGCCTTTTACATCACCGATAATGTTCATTACCTGAGCAACGTTTGCTTTAGGTCGACGTTTATCAATAATAGCTAAGTCAGAATCATTTAACAGCTTGGCAGTTGCTCGTGCTCTCACAACACCACCAATATCAGGTGAAACAACAATGGGTCGAACAAAGTCACGTTGGAACATATCATCAAGTAATATTGGCGTACCAAACGCATTATCTACAGGTACATCAAAGAAACCTTGAATTTGTTCGGCATGCAAATCGACGGTTAAAACGCGATCTACGCCAACGTTTGAAAGGAAATCAGCAACAACTTTCGCTGTAATTGGAACTCTTGCCGAGCGCACGCGTCGGTCTTGACGTGCATAACCAAAGTAGGGGATAACTGCGGTAATTCGGCCGGCAGAAGCGCGACGGAAAGCATCAATCATAACGATTAATTCCATTAAGTTATCATTGGTTGGCGCGCAAGTAGATTGAATAATAAAAACGTCAGAACCACGCACGTTTTCATGAATTTCTACACAAATTTCACCATCACTAAAACGACCAACACTGGCATTTCCTAATTTAGTGTATAAACGTTCGGCGACTTTCTGGGCGAGTTCAGGTACAGCATTTCCTGCAAAAAGCTTCATATCAGGCACAAGATAATCCTCAGTGCGTTGTTTAGGTGGTGGCTGGGGTAGCAGGACTTGAACCTACGATCGCGGGATCAAAACCCGCTGCCTTACCAACTTGGCTATACCCCAATAATGTTTTAACTTGTCAACAACTAGATGTCAGCTATTTTAGATCCCAAGGGCGATATGCAAACCTGAACGGTTAACGCCTTTAGCAACAAAACCAGCATAACAATCGGGTAGCAGATGGAGAACTTTGTCTGCGTTTTCTTTCGCATCGAAAACCGCAAAAACACTCGCTCCTGTTCCAGTCATTCGCGACGGTGCGTAGTGTAACAACCAGCGTAATAAATTTGCAACATCCTTATGCGTTTTCTCAACTAAAGTTTGACAATCATTGTGAGTTTCTTCAAACCGGTATGTTTTAACGTCGATCTTAGGCGTATTTCGAGGTAAGTCAACCGAAGTAAATATTTCTTTTGTAGATATTGATACATTGGGCGTCGCCACCAAATACCACTTCTCAGGTCTGAGCGTTGGCAATAACACGTCTCCAACGCCTTCTGCAAATGCCGTATTTCCATGCACAAAAATAGGCACGTCAGCACCCAGTGTTAAGCCAATTTTGGCCAACGCTTCAGTGTCCAAGTTGCAATGCCATAGTTGATTCAACACAACTAAAACCGTTGCTGCGTTTGAAGAACCACCACCGATTCCACCACCTATAGGTAAGCATTTCTTGATGTGCAGCGCACAGCCGCTTCTTTGCGGAGCATATGCTTTCAGTGCCATCGCAGCGCGGTAAACTAAGTTTTCGTGCTCGGGCACGCCAGACAATTGCTCGGCTATTTTAATATCACTGTTAGCATTTATGTCGAAACCAATCTCATCGCTTTTGTCTAATAATTGAAACAGACTCTGCAACTGATGATACCCATTTTCATAGCGACCGGTAATGTGCAAAAACAAATTAAGCTTTGCAGGACTTGGGTACCAGCTTATTTTCTTTGCCACTGACTGACCTTAAATTTTAATCGGGTTTGCTTTAATGGATTATTAACTTCAACTAAAAAAGGAAGCCAAACACCTTGCACATGTTCATATTGACTGTAGGTAATTTCCCAACCAGTGCATGTTGCACAAATAGGCTGAATAATTTCTGGTAAGCCTTTGTCACTCAATACCACGCGGTCCTGTTCACCGACCGAGCCTTTAATCCACTGAGGCAAGTTATCTAGGGGAAGTATCCATCCTGTGGTTTGGTAAACTAGGGCTTCTGTCGATTCTCCCTCGTACTCTTCGCCATCCGCTTGTAAACGCGCAACATCACCATCGTAAGTCAGCTTAAGTAAGGATACACCAATCAAGTTGCTTAGCCGAAAATCGACAACTTGATTTGATTGTTGCCAATTTAAGTAGGCACTCTTGCGTTCACTCGGTGTAATAATTGCAATTTTGCCAGTGAGTTCCCAGTGACTCATTAACGTTAGTTTTTGTTGATTATGCAATTGCAGATACTCAGCCGACATATCAATTGCTTTTCGATTATGCAGGTTGTGCGTGTTTTTACAGCCAGTAACTAGCAAAATAAGAAGATAAATACCAACAAATTTATATGGTGAAGTGGTAAGCACTAAAAAGCCTTTGGTGAAATAACGCGTTGAAAGACTAGCATTTTTGCTACTTAAATTAAATTAGCGAGATAACGAAATGATAAAGTTAAAAAATGTGCAAATCAATTGCCTAGTTAGTGCTCTTTATTATTTAATAAGCTTGGCCTTGAATTATAACGCTTATAGTAAGTATTTTTAGTAGTAAACCGCATTGAATATAGCAGAATCGACTGACTACTGATGTCTATTAATAAATTCTTTAATCTCAATTTCTTTCAATCATATACGCTTTTTCGTACAATGCGGCGAACAAACCTAATATGGTACTAATATCTTTTCTTAATGACCATCATTGCGCTCGGGATTAATCACAAGTCTGCACCGGTAAATTTGCGGGAAAAAGTTGCCTTTTCACCCGATAAACTTGCGCATGCTCTGCAATCTTGCCCTCAATATACGGGTGCTAAGCAGGTAGTTATATTATCTACTTGCAATAGAACCGAAGTGTACATCAAGGCAAAACAGCCTGAGGATGCGGACAAGCTATGTCAGTGGTTAGCGGATTTTCATCAAACCGATTATGAGATTATTAATAAGCACAGTTATGTCAAGCACGGAGACGACGCCATTAATCATCTTATGCGAGTTGCGTGCGGATTGGATTCGTTAATAATAGGTGAACCACAAATTTTAGGTCAAGTTAAGCAAGCATATACGGAATCTAAAAACGCGGGTAAGATCAGTGCAGAGTTTGAAAAGTTATTTCAATCTACCTTTTCTATCGCAAAAAAAGTGCGTACCGACACTGAAATTGGTGCTAACGCAGTTTCTGTTGCGTTTGCGGCAGTGCAGTTAGCAAAACAAATATTTTCAAAATTAACACACAGTAATGTGTTGTTGATTGGGGCGGGTGAAACCATCGAATTGGTAGCAAAGCACTTGGTCGACGCCGAAACAAAATCGATTACAGTTGCCAATAGAACGCTTTCAAGAGCGAGTAAACTCGCACAAAGCCTAAACGGGACTGCAATAACAATTAGTCAAATACCAGAGCATTTGGTGCAAGCTGATATTGTGATCAGTTCGACCGCAAGCTCATTGCCGCTTATTGGCCAAGGTACCGTAGCAACAGCGCTTAAAGCAAGAAAGCATAAGCCTATGCTGTTGATTGACTTGGCGGTACCTAGAGATATAGAACATGAAGTAGGCGAGTTAGATGATGCCTATTTATACACAGTAGATGATTTGCAGAATATTGTGGAACAAAACGTAGCAAATCGAGAAATTGCGGCGCAACAAGCTGAACACATGATTAGCAAAATGGTAGTTGGATACGGGTTTTGGCAGCAGCATTACCAAAACATTGATTTAATAAAAAATTATCGTGAAAAAGCAGAACAAACCCGTGATGATGCGCTGCAAAGAGCATTAAAGCAGATTGATGATGGCATTGCGCCAGACGAGGCCATGAAAGAGTTGGCCTTCAAATTAACCCAAGCTATGTTACACGGCCCAACCAAAGCTTTGCAACATGCAAGTAAGCTGCCCGACGATAATAATCTCAACTTTTTAGCAAAAGCGCTAGGATTACAAGGGACAGTCAAAAGAGAAACAGGAAAAGAATGAAACAGTCCGTAGTCAATAAATTAGAATCGTTGGTGGAGCGTTTTGAAGAAGTTCAAGCGCTATTAGGCGATCCTAGTGTGATTGGTAATCAAGATAAATTCCGTAATTTAAGCAAGGAATACTCACAACTAGAAGCGGTTGTTACGCAGTTTGGCAGCTATCAGTCAGCCCAAAAAGACGTAGAATCTGCGCTTGAAATGATTCAAGAAAATGATCCTGAAATAAAAGAAATGGCGCAAGAAGAGTTAAAAGACAGCAAATCACGTGTTGAAGAACTAGAAATGAGTTTGCAAATTTTGTTACTGCCCAAGGACCCGAAAGATGACAACAGTTGTTTCCTAGAGATCCGTGCTGGAGCTGGTGGAGATGAAGCAGCAATCTTTGCTGGCGATTTATTTCGTATGTATAGCCGCTATGCAGAAACCAAAGGCTGGAAACTGGAGTTAATGAGTTCTAACCTTGGCGATCACGGCGGCTACAAAGAAGTTATTGTTAATGTCAGCGGCGCTGGAGCATATGGCGTTTTGAAATTTGAGTCGGGTGGACATCGCGTGCAACGTGTACCAGAAACTGAATCTCAAGGACGTATTCATACGTCGGCCTGCACCGTAGCCGTATTGCCTGAAATTCCAGAGTCAGAAGCTATTGAAATTAATTCTGGAGATCTTCGCGTAGATACTTACAGGGCCTCGGGTGCCGGTGGTCAACACGTTAACAAAACTGACTCAGCGATCCGGCTCACGCATTTACCCACCGGTGTGGTTGTTGAATGTCAAGATGAACGCTCGCAACACAAAAACAGAGCGAGAGCGATGTCGGTTTTGCAAGCACGTTTAAATCAGATTGAAGAAGATAAGCGCAATGCAGAAGAGGCTAGTACTAGAAAGAGCTTAGTGGGTAGTGGTGATCGCTCAGAACGTATACGTACCTACAACTTTCCTCAAGGACGGATTACGGACCACCGGATCAACTTAACGTTGTATAAATTAGACGACATCATTGCGGGTGATTTAGGCGCGTTAATGGAACCTATTCGTCAAGAGCATCAAGCAGATATGCTTGCTTCACTGTCCGAAGAGTATTGATCAAAAAGTGGCATCGACTCGCAGTAGCATAAAAATTGATGGCGCTAGTGAAACACAAACTAGGGCTATTGGCATGTTCATCAATTCATGTAATAGCTTTGCTGATGTATTGACTGCTAGTAAAAAAGTGTTATCTGAGCAGCAAGCTAACCTGACGTTTAATGACCCAAGGCTAGAGGCTAAAATATTTGTTGAGTATGCATTTAATAAAACATCCATGCAGTTAATTACCCAAAGCGATAAACCGCTATGTGTTGGTGGTAAAAAGAAGCTTGTCACGGCACTTAGCAAACGTATATTAGGATATCCAGTAGCCTATATCGTTGGATGTCAGCCCTTTTGGACGCTGAATTTGAGAGTGTCAGAACACACCTTAATTCCTAGAGCTGATTCCGAAATAGTGGTTGAAACAGCGATATCATTGCCGCTCTCAAATCATGCAAATGTACTTGATTTAGGCACCGGTACTGGTGCTATCGCTTTGGCAATTAAATCAGAATGTCCACATTGGCTTGTTACTGGGTGTGATTTTAAACAAGAAATAATTGAACTTGCAGAGGCAAACGCAATCCTCAATAACGTCGATGTCGCGTTTGTACTGAGCAATTGGTTTTCGGCGATTGCAGTAACCCAAGCTTACGATTTAATTGTTTCTAATCCTCCTTATGTCGAATCTAATTCGGTATGGCTCAAGCAAGGCGATGTTCGATTTGAACCTAGCAGTGCCTTAACCTCGGGTATAGACGGTTTAGACGATATCAAACATATAATTTGCGAGGGTGCTCAGTTTTTAAATAATGGTGGTTATTTGCTGCTGGAGCATGGGCACAAGCAAGCCGGTATGATCCAGCAGATGCTGCAAGAAACCGGTTATACAGAAGTGACGACAAAACAAGATTTAAATGGATTAGATAGGGTGACACTAGGACGCTGGCTACCTAATAATTAGCAATAAATATATAATTGTAAAAAAGGACGATAATATGTATGAAACAGCCCTCCATCTTCATGTGAGCGCTGTGGTAATTAGTTTAGCCCTGTTCTCATTCCGCTTTGCACTCACGCTAAAAGGCAGTGATGTATTGCAAAGGAAGTGGCTTAAAATAACACCACATGTTGTTGACACAGTTTTATTAGCAACGGCCATTTGGTTACTGACGATTTCTAGCATGGTAAACTTAGTCAGTGTCTTTAGGCGTTTTTGCTGTAGCTGCTTAGCGTCAATATGCTGTAAACTGGAACGATGACCATAGGATTATTCTGTTGTGATTACACAAGTTAAAGTACAAAATGTAACCGTTGATAATAGTGCACCATTTGTTCTTTTTGGTGGCATGAATGTGTTGGAATCGCGGGATTTAGCAATGCAGATTGTTGAAAAATATAAAGAAATAACAACTAAATTAGGCATTCCATATGTCTTTAAGGCATCATTTGATAAGGCAAACAGAAGCTCTGTTAATTCTTACCGTGGTCCTGGTTTGGAAGCGGGTTTAAAAATTTTTGAAGAAATTAAAAGTCAATTCCAAGTACCTATTATTACAGATGTTCACGAGGCTTCCCAAGCAGCACCGGTTGCTGAAGTTGTGGATGTAATTCAATTGCCTGCGTTTTTAGCTCGTCAAACTGACTTGGTGGTAGCGATGGCAAAAACTAACGCGGTGATCAATGTGAAGAAGCCGCAATTTTTAGCACCACATGAAATGCGCCACATTATTAAGAAATTTGCCGAGGCAGGAAATCAAAAAATTCTGTTGTGTGAACGAGGTTCTTGTTATGGCTACAATAATTTAGTTGTTGATATGTTGGGGATGGACGAAATGAAAACTATGGCACCGGTTATTTTTGATGCCACTCACGCACTGCAGCAACCGGGTGGACGCAGCGATTCTGCTGGAGGTCGCCGACAGCAAGCTGCTGAACTTGCTCGTAGTGGCATGGCATTGGGTATTGCTGGTTTGTTTATCGAGTCCCATCCTAATCCGGATGAAGCCAAATGTGATGGTCCATGTGCGCTACCCTTAGATAAGTTAGAAGGGTATTTGTTGCAAATGAAAGCGGTTGATGACTTGGTGAAAAGCTTTGCGCCACTTAACATCAAATAGCATCTTAGCGACTCATCATGTTGTTGTATCTGAAAATGGTGGTTTGATAGCGTGATATTTAACAACGAAGCTGTGATCCTCTTGCATGGGTTGGCTCGCAACGCCTCTTCGATGAACAAGCTGGAGAGAGCGTTAAAAGAAAATGGATATCAGGTTGTTAATGTAGATTACCCGTCGACAAAACATGATATCGAAGCGCTTGCAGAATGGAGCATCGGTAACGCTATTAAAAAAGTGGCGCCAAATAGTAAAATTCATTTTGTAACACACTCGATGGGTGGAATTTTGGTACGCCAGTTTCTGCGCCAATATAAAATGCAAAACCTAGGTCGAGTGGTTATGCTGGGGCCACCCAATTCGGGTAGCGAAATTGTGGATTTGCTACAAAACGTACCTGGCTTCAAAACAGTTAATGGACCTGCTGGTTTGCAGCTTTCTGCGAAAAAAACTGCGTTACCTAATCAATTAGGTCCGGCTAATTTTGAATTGGGAATTATTGCCGGCTCTCGCAGTGTCAATTTGGTTTTATCAACAATGCTACCTATGCCTAATGATGGCAAAGTGTCGGTTCAAAGCTCCAAACTAGAAGGGATGTCAGATCACCTTACGATGCCCGTAACGCACACTTTTATGATGCGAAATTCAGCAGTTATTGCGCAAGTTATCCTATTCTTACAACACGGGGCGTTTAAGTCGCTTGCAAAATAGAGTGACTATGTCCGGCAACACTTTTTATATTTTTTAGCACTGCCACATGGACACTCATCGTTTCGATTAGGCGTAAATTTTCCTGACTTATCTTGCTCAACACCTGTGGTGTAATACCAATGTTCATCTTGCTTTATGAAACTGGACAGTTCATGCATGTAAAAATAGTCGGCTTCCAAGGCATAGGTCGCAATAAATTCGACAAACCCAGTAGCGTCTCTTTGTGACGATCCCAATACATCGAGTTTGAGCCACTTGGTGTTATTAGCAGACTCACGTAATGTCGACAAGCTTAGGTTTTGTCTTTGATCAGGAGCATAGGTTGCTAAAACGTAAGCATAGTTTTTGAGCGCATATGCACTAAACCGTGAGCGCATTAGTTGCTCTGGATCCAGTGCGCTTATATTTTTTATTATAGGCTCGCAACAATCTGAAAACAGACGATTGCTGCAACAATAACAGTACATATTTATCTCAATCTCAACAATGTATGCTAAGAAGATACTTAAAATGAGTGTATTGTTCTAGCGAAAGCGACAAAAAATAGATCCTAAGTTGTGGTGTTTTTACAATAAATCAAAAAATGAGTAAATACTGGCAAATTGACTTGTGCTAAAGCGACTCAAATAAGGCAGTCTCATCGGATGAGTTGCGATGTCTTACGCAAATCATCCTATTCCTATATAAAAATAGTTTAAATTCCTTTAAAATGTATGGCTTCGAATTATATGCGTAGATGATTGCTGTCAATAACCACAAACACTTGATTGTAATCTAACAACATTAAATTCGAGCAATCTCATTATTTTATTTTACAGTTTACAAGCATTAGGAATTTTAATGACTACTGATACATCCAAGATTATTTACACCATTACCGATGAGGCTCCAGCGCTAGCCACGCAATCATTATTGCCGATCATTAAGGCATTTACTGCATCTTCTGGTATTGATGTTGAAACTCGCGATATTTCTTTAGCTGGCAGAATCATTGCAAATTTCCCAGATTATCTAACTCAAGAACAACGTCTTTGTGACGCACTTGCTGAACTTGGCGAATTAGCTCAGACACCTGCAGCGAATATCATTAAATTACCAAATATCAGTGCGTCAGTGCCGCAACTTCAAGCTGCGATTAAAGAACTTCAGGCGAAAGGCTACGCTTTACCTAATTATCCAGAAAATCCGAAAAACGAAGAACAAGAAACAATCAAGCAAAGCTATGCAAAAGTGCTTGGTTCTGCAGTAAATCCGGTCTTGCGTGAAGGTAACTCTGATCGTCGAGCTCCGGCTTCAGTAAAGCAGTATGCTCGTATAAACCCACATTCAATGGGGGCTTGGTCAACCAATTCTAAGTCTCATGTTTCGCATATGGAAACAGGTGATTTTTACGCTAGTGAGCGGTCAACAACCATCTTAGGTGCACAAGACGTACGTATCGAGTTTGTTGTATCTAACGGCACGGTAACAACATTAAAAGAAAAAGTGTCGCTGCTTGATAAAGAAATCATCGATGCTTCGGTAATGAGTAAAGCCGCTTTAGTTAGCTTTTTTAACAAAGAAATTGACTTAGCCAAAGAGCAGGACGTCCTGCTTTCATTGCATATGAAAGCGACAATGATGAAAGTATCAGACCCTGTTATTTTTGGCCACGCAGTTGAAGTATTTTATAAAGACGTGTTTGCTAAACATGCTGATACCTTTGCTAAAATTGGCGTTGATGTTAAAAACGGTTTAGGTGATGTATATGCCAAGATCGCATCACTACCAGAGCAACATAAAGCTGAAATTGAAGCAGATATCGACGCTGTATATGGTACTCGCCCAGAGATGGCAATGGTTGACTCAGACCTCGGTATTACTAATTTACATGTCCCAAGTGATGTTATTATTGACGCCTCAATGCCAGCTGCAATAAGAGCTTCAGGTCAAATGTGGGGACCAGACGGTAAGCAAAAAGACACCAAGTTTATGATCCCCGATCGCAGCTACGCAGGTGTATTCTCCTCAGTTGTTGAATTCTGCAAGAAGCACGGTGCATTTGATCCAACAACCATGGGTACAGTGCCTAATGTTGGTTTGATGGCGCAGAAAGCCGAAGAATATGGTTCGCACGACAAAACCTTTATTTTGCCTGCAGCGGGTGTGGTTCGAGTTGTTGATACGGCGGGTGATGTATTGATTTCCCACGATGTTGAAAATGGTGATATCTGGAGAATGTGTCAGGCCAAAGATGCGCCTATACAGGATTGGGTAAAATTAGCAGTGACTCGCGCTCGTGCAACAAATTCGCCAGCCATTTTCTGGCTAGATGAAGACCGTGCACACGATGCGCAAATGATTAAGAAAGTGAATATATATCTTAAAGATCACGACACTGCGGGTTTGGATATTCAAATAATGAGCCCCGTTGAAGCTACCGAATTTACATTGCAACGTTGTGCAAAGGGTGAAGATACGATTTCTGTAACGGGCAATGTATTGCGCGATTATTTAACTGATTTGTTCCCGATATTGGAATTGGGTACAAGTGCTAAAATGTTATCTATCGTTCCATTAATGAATGGCGGTGGTTTGTTTGAAACCGGTGCTGGTGGATCTGCGCCTAAGCACGTTCAGCAATTTGAAAAAGAAAATCACTTACGTTGGGACTCGTTGGGTGAGTTTTTAGCATTAGCGGCTTCTTTAGAGCACTTAAGTGTAACGACGGATAAACCGAAAGCAAAAGTGTTGGCAGATACATTGGACAGAGCAACAGCGAAGTTCTTGCAAGAAAATAAATCGCCATCACGAAAAGTAAATGAACTGGATAACCGTGGTTCGCATTTTTATCTAGCTACGTATTGGGCGCAAGAACTTGCCGCACAATCTGGTGATCCTGAATTGAAAGCACAATTTATGCCTGTAGCCGAAAAACTAACGGCACAAGAAGCAACGATTGTTAACGAGTTGAATAGCGCACAAGGCGTCTCTGTTAATGTAAATGGTTATTACTTTGCAGATGATAATTTAGTTGCTGAAACAATGCGTCCGAGTGCGACATTAAATGAAATACTTGCGTCAGTTTAAAACGTCGGGGTGTTAACTGTATTTAAAGTTAACACCTTTTAGTCACCACAGACTGATTGCAAAACTAAAAGGTTAGATGAAAAATCATCTAACCTTTTTAGTTTTTGAGAGCACAATAAAGCTCACTAGGCATTAACAGCAAGTTGATGCTTTGCTAATCTAATAAAACCCAATAACCGATATTTATCAAGTCTGTCACAATCGCGACAAACTCAAGGTTATTGAGAACTTCTTCGTCAATATCTATACCGATGGCGACGTCTTTATTGTTGAGTAAAACTTCAAAAGCATCCTTTAGCGTGATGTCTACTGTAAATGAGGTTCCATCAATGAAAAACACGAACCTCTCAGACCTCTGTTGCTCCGCATATACTGGCTTGACGCCTGTCATTTTGGCCAACGATACACCATCCAGCAATTCACCGCGAACATCCTCAATAGTGTAATTTGCTTTTAGGGCTTCGTCATTTGGTAAGCCTTGACGGCTAAGTAATTGCAGAAGTGCATGCTCTGCTTGTTCAGAATTAATCAATTGATTAAGATGTTGCTTTATTCTGTCTATTTCAGCTGAATTAACCGCAGCGCTTGGTGTATTAATTGTTCTTAGGCCAAGTAATTCAGCATCGGTATAGCGCAGTGAAGTTGCAGGATCGATACTGTTCTCATCAACTAAACCGCTCAACAATTCAAGTGACGTAGGCGCTCTAAAACCGATACTGTAATTAAGGCAGTCGGTAAGGGCGACGCCATTATGAGGATGTTTTGGGGGGATGTAGACAACATCACCCGGTAACAGCACTTCATCAATAATAGGTACAAAATCATCAATCTGTTTTAGTAAAGGGTGGGGAATAGATTCTAAATAATCGCCGGGCACACCAACTTGCCAGCGCCTTGACCCTTTTCCTTGAATAATAAGTACATCATATTCATCAGTATGGGAGCCAACACCAGCACCTTCGTTTGAAAAGCTGATCATGACATCGTCAAGACGCCAGTTGGGGATGAAGTTGACTAATTGAGTTAGTTCGTCAACATCATCAATGTATTTGTCAACGCCCTGAACAAGCAAAGACCAAGCGCCTAAACATACATCTTCAAATGTCTCGAAAGGCCCCTGAGTTGCTGTCCATCTCCCGTTTAAGCAGGAAACAATGCGGCTATCTACTTCATCTTCTTGAGCTAAGCCAGCTAATTCATGTTCATCAATAGGGTCGTTGAATGACTTAACGAAACCTCTAATAATACATGGCTTTTTTTGCCAATATTCTGTCAAGAAGTGAGTTTGGTCGAATTTTTTGATGATCATTTTGCACCTAATAACTTATATACGGTAACTTGTCCTAAGCCTTTCAGCGGCTGCGTTAACCCAGAACAAAATCTAAAATTTTGCATACTATACAGCATGGTTTGTTGGCAGACCTGAATTTCTCTATTCGCGGCTGTTGATTCTAAGCGGGAAGCAAGGTTCATTGTATTCCCCCACACATCAAATGCGGGTCTTGATTGTCCAATAATACCGGAAATTGCATTGCCTGATGCTATACCCATTTTAATCCCAATATTTACACCGGCTTTAATTTCAAATTCTCGACTGATGGCGAGTGCAAATTGACAGCACTGTTGACTCGTTTCATAAGAGCTTAACGAGCTATTGCCCAGACCAACCGCGGCAATATATTGGTCACCATTAGTCTTTATTTTAGTTAGCTGATGTTGCTCTGCAATAGTATCAAATACACAATATATGCGGTGTAAAAACGTGACCAAATTTTTATCTGAGGTTTGGCGGCTATAAGGTGTGAACTCAGTGAAATCGATAAATATGATGCTAGCAAATGAATGTTCAGTAATACAATTTTCTAAACTCAAAGGCTCAGCTGACATAAGGTAACGCGCAATACTACTAGGGATCACCTTTTGTAATAGCTGTCTTGTTTTTTGCTCTGTCATTTGCATTTGTTGCCAACTACGATTGATCTGTCGGCGGATCCATGTGGCCAGCAGGAAACAAGAAATTGAGAGTGTCCATGTGTTGACATTTATGACACCAAACTGCCAATCTTCCCTACCAATAGAAAACACAAATTGGGTTTGGAAGTAGATAAACAATCCACAAAATATACACAGTGTTATCCACAAGTACTTGGTCTCCCGAGGATGAAAAAAATAGAGACAAGCAAACATGCCCAGTAAAAAGTAAAATTGAATATTTAGGTTTATTTGCCATAACAAAATAGCAGTGATGAGATAGCTAATATAAGTCAAGATTAGCAAGCACCTAGCTAATTCAAACAGATTCAATTTACTTAAGAAAAATGCGGAAGAAAAAAAACTAAGGTGCAATAGCATATTGATTATGTGCATATGTACACTGGGGATATCCGAAAAGCATAATAGTTTTAACGATTGAACAAACAAAACTAAACACAAAAACAAACAAATTCCGGCTAATATCTCAGCTCTCTTGCTTGGTTTTGATTGAATTGTTAGGGGGGGAGAATTTAATCGCTCAAAATACTGTTTAAGCACAGGCAAAACATGCAACATGACACACATCCTTGTGAGTCTTTAATTAAGCGTCTATTTTTTCAGGTTATTGTTCTGCAAGCAACTGATCAACAAGCCTGATTGCATCACCTATATAGTTTGCCGGCGTCAGTTTTTTCAATTCAACTTTGACTTCCTGCGGCAATTCTAAATTATCGATGAACTCAGCCATTACTGCCGCATTGACCTTCTTACCACGCGTCAATTCTTTGAGTTTCTCATAAGGTTTTTCAATGCCGTAACGACGCATCACTGTCTGAATAGGTTCAGCCAGTAATTCCCAGTTATTATCGAGTTCAGCAAGTAAGCTTGGTTCGTTAAGTTGTAACTTGCTTATGCCTTTCAATGTTGCTTGATAAGCAATGACCGCATAACCTAAACCGACACCTAAGTTTCTTAAAACGGTGGAATCAGTTAGATCTCGTTGCCAGCGGCTGACCGGTAGTTTTGTTGCTAAATGACCTAAGATGGCATTCGCAATGCCTAAGTTACCTTCTGAATTCTCAAAGTCGATTGGGTTGACTTTATGCGGCATTGTGGACGAGCCAATTTCACCAGCAATGGTTCTTTGTTTGAAATGACCTAAGGCGATGTAACCCCATATATCGCGATCAAAATCGATGAGTATAGTGTTGAAACGAGCGATCGCATCATATAATTCAGCAATGTAATCATGCGGTTCAATTTGAGTCGTAAAGGGATTCCATGTGATACCCAGTCCACTAACAAAATCGCCTGCAAATTTATGCCAGTCTGTACTTGGATATGCACTCAAATGGGCATTGTAGTTACCTACTGCACCATTGATTTTGCCTAACAGTTCGACGTTTGCAATTTGCGCTCTTTGACGTTTCAGACGCATTGCCACGTTTGCCATTTCTTTACCCATTGTTGTAGGCGAGGCTGGTTGGCCATGAGTTCTCGCCATCATTGGAACACATCGGTATTCTTTGGCTAAGCGAGTAAGCTCAGAAATAAGTTGGTCACAATAGGGGAGCAATACATCATCACGACCGCCTTTGAGCATCAATGCATGTGATAGGTTATTAATATCCTCTGACGTACAAGCGAAGTGAATAAATTCATTAATGGCTTGTAGTTCGGCATTATCCGCTACTTTTTCTTTTAGGAAGTACTCTACTGCTTTGACATCATGATTTGTTGTTGCTTCAATATCTTTAACACGTTGGGCGTCAGCTTCACAAAACTGTTCAATAATATTGTTTAACAGAGCATTCGCGTGTTTACTAAGAGTAGGGATCTCCGTGATGTCTTGATGTTTTGCGAGTGCTTGTAGCCAGCGAACCTCAACAATGACACGCTGCCTAATTAAACCATATTCGCTGAAATATTCTCTCAACTCCTTTGTTTTTGTGCCGTAGCGGCCATCCACAGGCGAAAGAGCAGTAAGTGCGGATAGGTTCATTGTGTGTCCTTAAAAATTATAAATTACGAATTAAATATGCATTTTACATTTGAGTCGCAATGCATTTCCACCCTTTCTGTGTTAGGAAATGACGCGTACAGCTTGCTTAGCCGCTGTTAAAATCTGATTTTTGTTAAATAATATGTGTCTTCTTTTGCCTCCCATTTGGCGCCACAGCACTGCAGAACGAACACCAGCGAGAAGCAATGCGCGCACTTTGTGTTGATTCGTTTCCAAACCAAGGTATTGCTGATTTCCAGCTATCTGAATTTTCGGAGAGAGTGGGCTGACGACATCGGTGTACACGCTTGCTAACGATGACATTATTTGAGTATGCTCGATATCGATATGCGCCAATTGACGTTGTACGTGCGATATCCGCTCGCCCAAGGTATTTAACGCAGTGGGATGTTTACTTAGCTTTCGTTCTAAACTCAACATCGACGCTACATAACGCGTTATTTCGGCATCTTTGTGGCGGCTTTCATTGTCTAATTGTGCGAGCAATGTATTAAAACCCACAGTTAAATTAGGTAGGGAACCGTAGACTTGTTGTGGATTGTCTGGCGCCGTGACCAAAATACTTGAAATACTTGTCTCAATGGCTTGCGCATCAGCACTACCTTTTCTAGCCACACTTTGCACTAATGCTGCGGCTTGACATACTCCCGCGAGGGCTATGTGACGTTCTATATCAGGGCTAATCATTTATTTTTTACCCTTATGCTTCAGCAATATTTGTTGGAATTTTTTTAACTTCGTTGTCAACCAAGTAGCCTTCTATTATGCCACCACCTAAGCAGGTGTCTTCGATATAAAAGACAGCTGATTGGCCTGGTGTGACGGCCTTTTGAGGCTCATCAAAAATGACTTTTACATTACCATTGTTATCAGGTGTAACAGTACAGGGTATATCTGCTTGACGATAACGAGTTTTTACCATCATTTTGCCTGCTTCGACTGGCCCTTTTCTGTCAACCCAATGCAACTGATTTGCAATTAAGCCGTCAGAATAAAGGCGTGGGTGGTTAGCACCTTGGCCAACAACTAAAACATTACGCGATACCTCTTTATCGACAACGTACCAAGGCGCCTCGCCGTGTTCTTTTTTGCCACCAATAAGTAAGCCTTTACGCTGTCCTAGTGTGTGGTACATGAGACCATCATGATGACCAATCTCTTCACCTTCGGTGGTTTCAATAACGCCCGGGCTAGCAGGTAAATATTGGCCAAGAAAATCTTTGAATTTGCGTTCACCGATAAAGCAAATGCCGGTACTGTCTTTTTTGTTGTGTGTTACCAGACCTTGCTGCAGGGCAATCTCACGCACTCTTGGTTTCGCTATAGCGCCAACAGGGAAGAGTGTTTTAGCGATATGCTCATGACCGAGGGTGTATAGAAAATAACTTTGGTCTTTGTTGCTATCATGGCCACGAACCATCTTCCACTTACCATCTTCAAACTGGCGTTGCACATAATGACCTGTCGCAATGTAGTCGGCACCTAAATCTTCTGCTGCGAATTCTAAAAAAGCTTTGAACTTGATTTCTTTGTTGCACATTATGTCTGGATTAGGTGTTCTGCCAGCTTTATATTCTTGCAGAAAATATTCAAATACATTATCCCAGTATTCTGCAGCAAAATTGATTTGATGAAGATAAATACCAAGTTTGTCGGCTACCGCTTGTGCATCAGCTAGATCCTCGGCTGCCGCACAATATTTGTCATTGTCGTCTTCTTCCCAGTTCTTCATAAACAAACCTTCAACTTGGTAACCTTCTTGTTGCAGAAGATAAGCTGACACTGAAGAGTCAACACCGCCTGACATACCGACGATGACCTTTATTTCAGAGTTTGGTTTTGATGAACTAAGCGTATTATTGTGAGTCAACGAGCTGCTACCTTTTTTATGTTGATACGAATGGCCGGTGATTTAGGGCACATATAATAGCAATTTTTAACCAGGGTTTATAGTTTCTCATAGTGTAAAATTGACTAATTTAGTTCGCTTTTGGTTGAACTCAGCTCAACATACTCACCACTGGCTATGTTGTCTAATGTCCAATTGCCAATACTATATCGAATAAGTCGCAGCGTAGGGAATCCGATATGCGCTGTCATACGACGAACTTGCCTATTTCGTCCTTCTGTAATGGTGATGGACAACCATGTGGTAGGAATGTTTGCTCTAAACCTCACTGGCGGAGTTCTTTCCCATAAGTCAGGGGCAAGTATTTGTTCAACTTTAGCCGCTACAGTCGGACCATCGTTCAAAGTTATACCATTACGCAACTTGTCTAAATCGGATGCACAAGGTTGCCCTTCTACTTGTACCCAATAGGTTTTACTGGTTTTATTTTTTGGCGATGAAATTTTATTTGCTAGTTTACCGTCATTGGTCAATATCAACAGTCCCTCACTGTCACGATCAAGACGGCCGGCAGCATACACGTTTAAAATAGGAATAAAGTCTTTGAGCGTTTTGCGCTCCTGTTGGTCAGTAAATTGCGTCAGCACCATGTAAGGTTTATTAAAAAGGACCGTTTTTTTCGGCTCTGACGGCTTATTTTCTTGTTTTTTTCGGCGTTGACTAAAATACGTTGATTGTGAGTTTTTCACGAAAATTGACTGCCTAAACTTTATTCTCAGTATTTAATGAAAATAATTATGCCACGAAGTCGTGTTTAGCGTAAGAATCTTTTTACGTTCATCTCCGTTTGAAACGTATTGAGCCCTCATTTTGTCAATCAAGAATGCCGTAATAGGCATTATTTTGGACTATTTTGTAACTAAACATGGATGCCTTAAGTATAATTTTCAGACACAAAAAAGCAGGACCATATCCCACTTTTTTATCTCTGTTTATACGCTTTTAAACGGTTTTCGGCTATCTGTCTGGCTCTTCGTCATTTAAGCCAATGTTTTCCGCATGTAAACCTTTTGGACCTTGTTGGACTTCATAAGTCACGTCTTGGCCAGCTTTGAGAGAGCGGTATCCATCCATTTTGATAGTCGAATAATGCGCAAATATATCTTCGCCGCCGTCTTCGGGTACAATGAAACCGAACCCCTTAGCATTGTTAAACCACTTAACTTTGCCTAATGCCATGCTATTTCCTTTTCTTGATCCTTGAATTACAGCAAATTTGTCCCCACAATAAAAGGGACAACGAAGTGATGTTAACCAAAAAAGCATCACGTACTAAAAATGTATGTTTTTTGACCAGTAATTGTCAAGTACAAATTAAGTATTATGACAATTTATTAAAAAAACTGGTCCTGTTCTTATTTTTGACACTATTATAGTAACTATGACTAAACAAAATATAATTAGCATTGACGGCGAAAAGCAAATTGACACCGTTAAGAAGAAAGTTGAGCCGCCGCCGATGTACAAGGTGATGCTTAACAATGATGACTACACGCCTATGGAGTTTGTGATAGAGGTGCTGGTGACCTATTTCAATATTAATCCTGAAAAAGCAAATCAGTTAATGCTTACCGTACATACCCAAGGTAGGGCTGTTTGTGGCATATTTACTGCAGAGATTGCAGAGACCAAAGTGATGCAAGTGAATCAACATTCACGAAAATACCAACATCCATTGATGTGTACAATGGAACCGGCGCAATAGTAAGGGGAAGAAATGTTAAATAAAGATTTAGAACAAACATTGAATGAAGCCTTTGTTTTCGCGCGTCAGCATCGTCATGAATTTATGACTGTAGAGCATTTGTTACTTATGTTGCTCGACAATTCTGCCGCTAAAGAGGCGTTGAAAGCGTGCGGTGCAAGTATCGAAGCATTGCGCACAGAACTAACAGATTTCGTCAATGAAACCACACCTTTGATGTCGGAACAACAAAGCAGCGAGCGTGAAACGCAGCCAACGCTAGGATTCCAGCGCGTATTACAACGTGCAGTATTTCATGTTCAATCTTCTGGCAAAGGTGAAGTAAACGGAGCAAACGTACTGGTCGCTATTTTTAGTGAGCAAGAATCACAGGCCGTTTACATTCTTAAAAAGGCTGACGTTACTCGCTTAGATGTCGTCAATTACATTTCACACGGCGTTAGCAAAGCCGACGAAGGTTCAGATACGCCCGAAGAAGTTCAGGAAGAGGGCGCTGAAAATGAAGAAAATCAGTCGATGCTGTCGAAATATACGAGCAACCTAAATGTTGCCGCTAAAGAGGGCAAGATTGATCCGCTTATTGGTCGCGATCAAGAATTAGAAAGAAGTATCCAAATTTTATGTCGCCGTCGAAAGAATAATCCGCTATTAGTTGGCGAGGCTGGCGTCGGTAAAACGGCAATTGCTGAAGGCCTAGCGTATCGAATTGTGCAAGAAAATGTACCTGATGTTATTGCCTCATCCACCGTTTATTCACTTGACCTAGGTGCTTTACTCGCGGGTACAAAGTATAGAGGCGACTTTGAAAAACGTTTGAAAGGTATTTTAAAAGAACTCAGCAATGATCCTGATGCGATTCTTTTTATCGATGAAATTCATACTATCATCGGTGCCGGTGCAGCATCTGGCGGAGTCATGGACGCGTCGAATTTGTTGAAACCAAAATTAAGCAGTGGTGAGTTACGCTGTATTGGTGCAACAACGTACCAAGAGTTTCAAAGTATTTTTGAAAAAGACCGAGCACTTGCTCGTCGCTTCCAAAAAGTCGATGTTGTTGAGCCTAGTGTCAGCGATACGACAAAAATTTTGATGGGCTTGAAGTCTCGTTATGAGGAACATCACAGTGTGCGGTTCACGCAAAAGGCCTTAGCTGCGGCAGCGGAGCTCTCAGCTAAATACATTAACGAACGCCATTTACCGGATAAAGCAATAGACGTGATGGACGAAGCCGGAGCAAGTCAGCGTTTGTTGCCTGCTTCAAAGCGCAAGAAAACTATTAATGTCAGCGATATTGAACAAATCATCGCCAAGATTGCACGCATTCCTGAGAAGTCCGTGTCAAGCTCTGACAAGGAAGTACTAAAGAACCTTGGGCGCAATCTTAAAATGGTAGTGTTTGGCCAAGACAAAGCGATTGACATACTGTCAGACGCAATTCAGCTATCTCGTTCTGGTTTAGGTGATGAGTCTAAGCCAATTGGTAGCTTCTTATTCGCAGGTCCAACCGGAGTAGGAAAAACCGAAGTCACCCAACAACTTGCTAAGGTGATGGGTGTAGAGTTGGCGCGTTTTGATATGTCTGAATACATGGAGCGTCATGCGGTTTCGCGCTTAATTGGTGCACCACCAGGCTACGTTGGTTACGACCAAGGTGGATTACTAACGGATGCGGTTATTAAAAACCCATACTGCGTGGTTCTATTGGATGAAATGGAAAAAGCTCATTCAGACATTTACAATATACTATTGCAAGTAATGGACCACGGTACACTTACCGACAATAATGGTCGTAAGGTGGATTTCAGAAATGTTGTGCTGGTAATGACGACTAATGCTGGCGTGCAACAAACAATGCGCAAGTCTATTGGCTTCAAAGAACAAGACCATAGTCATGACGCAATGTCTGAGATAAATAAGACATTTGCACCTGAGTTTAGGAACCGACTTGATGGGATCGTTTGGTTTAATCATTTAGACGAGCAAGTTATTCTGCAGGTCGTAGATAAGTTTATTATCGCATTGCAGGCTCAGCTTGATCAGAAAGGCGTTTCATTAGAAGTTACAGATAAAGCGCGTGATTGGCTTGCTAAGAAAGGTTATGACAAGACAATGGGTGCAAGACCAATGGCTCGGATTATTCAGGAGAAACTTAAAAAGGAACTTGCTTCTGAGTTATTGTTTGGGAAATTAAGCAACGGTGGTGAAGTGAAAGTCGATCTGAAAAAAGATGAGTTGACTTTCGCATACGCTCCGATAACGAAAGCTAAATCTGAGGCTTAATCATTATTTTTTATTTTAGTGATTAAATAGAGAAATTAAAAAACCGCCGAAAGGCGGTTTTTTTTGAAACTTTTTTGCTTGTTTAAGTAATGAACAACATCATTGTAAGCTAGCATCGTCTGAGTCCGAGCGTTTAAATCAAAAGGAATAGTCCTGTTGACCTTAAGGCCTCAGCTTGACCATTAACGCGCTCTATAGATGATACGGCCTTTACTTAGGTCGTATGGAGTCATCTCAACGGTGACTTTGTCACCAGTTAATATACGAATGTAGTTTTTACGCATTTTACCTGAAATATGCGCAGTCACTACGTGACCATTTTCCAATTCTACTCGGAACATGGTGTTTGGTAGTGTGTCTAACACCGTACCTTCCATTTCAATACAATCTTCTTTTGCCATCTAAAGCAACAACCTCAATATGTTAGTCAATATTTTGCCGCGCAGAAAGTAACTCAAATGCACTGGTATGTAAAGGGATTCATGTGTTTTTTACAGATAAATGCCACTTATTGTCAAAGAAACGTTCATGCGGGTAAAAGTTCTGTTTGTAATTCATTTTTTTACATGCATCAACTTGGTAGCCTAAATAAAGGTAGGGAAGGTGCTCGTCTGCAGTTAATTGGATTTGCTGTAGTATAAAAAAGATACCAAGCGAGCGTTTGCTCATACTGGGCTTAAAAAATGTATATAGCGCGGAGTAGCCGTACTTGAGTTTATCGGTGACGGCAACTCCGATAAGTTCGTCATCCAAAAAGGCTTCGATAAAGATAGGCCGTTGCCATTCACAATTAACAAAGCCATCATATTGTTCTTTTGAGGCGGGGAACATAGCGCCATCAAAGTGCACATTATTGATGTACTTTTCGTATAATAAGTAATATTCGGACTTATTTTGCTGACTAATTTTTATCTGCAAATCTTTGTTTTTAGATAAAACGCGTTTTTGGCTTTTGCTGATAGTAAACGCTCTGGCTAATATTTTGATTGATTGGCACTGGTTGCAATGTAAACAGTGTGGCCGGTATATTTGCTCGCCCGAGCGTCTAAAACCAGACTCTGTTAAGTCTGAGAAAACATGTTGCAGAACAGCAGTGGGTTCAACACACACAAGTAACTGTTCTTTTCTGTCTGGCAGATAGTTACAGTCAAATTGTTGTGTAATACCAAATTTCAAATCAACTTTCCTAATGATTGAGAACGCCAAATTTCAGGATTTATTTTGCGGTCTTTATAATGGTCTAAACGTTTGAGAAATGAATCTCTAGAAACTGTTTCACAGCCTAAAGTGGCTAAATGAGGTGTTTCCATTTGGCAGTCTATAAAACCCATATTACCATTTTTCATATGTTGAACCAGTGCATATAAGCCAACTTTTGATGCATCTGTTCTAGAGTGAAACATAGATTCGCCACAAAAAACGCCACCAACAGAAACACCATACAGTCCGCCAACCATATCTTCTTTATGCCAAACTTCAATTGAATGCGCATATCCTGCTTCATGTAATTCAACATAGGATTGAACCATTTCATCGGTTATCCAAGTTTGTGTGCTGGTTTGATCAGCTTGTTTCAATCCAGACGCTTTTCTTGGTATCCGGGAACATTGATTAATAACCTCTAAAAAATTATTATTTAGCGTGACTTGATATTCGCCTTTTTTCAGTGATTTACGCAAGGTCTTGGAGGTATGAAATTTATCTAACTCTAATATGCCGCGGGGATCGGGTGACCACCAAAGATAAGGGTCTTCATTGCCAAACCATGGGAATATGCCTAAGCGATAAGCATTTATTAGCCTGTTAATTGACAGATCACCGCCAAACGCTAGTAAGCCATTAGGCTCATCTAGCGCAAAATCGACAGCGGGGAAATCATTCGTGTGGTCGAGTTTAAATAATTCAATCATGCGGCTTCCTGAGAGGAATTACCGCCTGTCTGAATGTTAGCAAACGACTACTGGGCATCCAAGAACTTTTCAGCATCAAGCGCTGCCATACAACCCGTTCCAGCTGATGTAATTGCTTGTCTATAAACATGGTCGCTGACGTCGCCGGCAGCAAAGACACCTTCAACGCTAGTTTGCGTTGCATTACCTTCTAGGCCACTTTTTACTTTGATGTAGCCATCTTTCATTTCTAATTGGCCGTCAAAAATGCTGGTATTAGGCGAATGACCAATGGCGATGAACACCCCCATAACATCAATTTTAGAGATATCACTGCTTTGCGTATCTTTAATGTTGATGCCGGTAACGCCCATATTGTCACCAAGTATTTCATCGAGTTCTTTGTTTAGATGCAATATAACGTTGCCGTTCTTTACTTTCTCCATTAAGCGGTCTACAAGTATCTTTTCACTACGAAAGCTCTCTCGACGGTGCACAACATGCACTTCTGAAGCGATATTAGATAAGTAGAGTGCTTCCTCTACAGCGGTGTTTCCGCCGCCAACAACAGCTACTTTTTGATTTTTATAAAAGAAACCATCGCAGGTTGCGCAGGCTGAAACGCCTTTACCCATAAATTCTGTTTCAGACGGTAAGCCAAGATACTTGGCCGATGCCCCAGTTGAAATAATAAGTGCATCGCAAGTGTAAACGCTTTGATCGCCCGCTAGCGTAAACGGTCGTTTGCTTAAATCTGTTGTGTGAATATGATCAATGATAATTTCAGTATCGAACTTTTCCGCATGCTTTTGCATACGAACCATTAAATCAGGCCCTGTTAAGCCTTCTGGATCGCCTGGCCAGTTTTCCACGTCAGTTGTGGTGGTCAATTGACCACCCTGTTCAATGCCAGTTAACAAAACGGGTTTTAAGTTTGCTCTTGCTGCGTACACAGCGGCTGAATAGCCTGCTGGTCCAGACCCTAATATAAGCAAGGGTACGTGTCTGGTTTGTGCCATGTAAATCTCCAAAAACTGCGTGATAGTGTAAGACCGATATTGGGATGGTTATTTTCAATTCAATGTTGATCTTTGCTTGTACGAGCAGAAGTATAAACTACTTTAGGAAAGCCTCCATGCTTAATCACTATATCTGCGATCGTTTTGTAATAATGAAGAAATATTGTTTCTTTTTTGTGCTAATATCAAGGCAATTCGGGTTTAGTTTAGAAACGGTGAACGTATATGACTAATCAACTACCAAATGTAATTCAGCAAGGCCAAAGCTACATGGACGCTTGGCCAATGCAAAAGCAACTGTATGGCCTTTTTCCCGAGTGCAGAATTATTGCCGCCACCAAATTTGGTTTCAAAGTGATGCCAGCGTTAGCCGTATTGACGGTTGCGGTGCAGTTCCATTTTATGGGATTGTCGCAACTGCCCCAAGCACTAACGTTGGGTTTATTCTTTTTAAGTTTACCGGTGCAAGGTCTCATTTGGCTCGGGTTTCGCTCGCAAAAAGTGCTACCGCCGGCTATAAAGGCGTGGTATCAGGACATTTACCTAAAGATGCAACAACAAGGGTGCGCTGTAGAGCACCCAAAGTCTCAACCACGATTTCATGAGCTAGCTTGCTTGCTGCGAACTGCGTTTTCTGAGTTGGACAAAGCATTTACCAAACATTTATTTTAAGTTATTGACACTCGGCTAATAACGTATTCAATCAGCACAAATTAACACGGCAAGTTAAAGTGCCACTGCAGGGCAGTTAGGCCGGTGTTAACAATGACTTGCATTTCTGGCAACGGTAACGGTGCTTGCCACGCGATACTTTGTTATGACGAACGGTGCTTAACATTATTAACTCATTGCAGTCACACCGATAAGCAAAATCTTGCATGCCAATATTGGCGACATCATATTTATGGGTAACGTTGGCATCTAAACTGAATAGCGAGCGCATAATACCCTGCCATTCGATGCCGTGTGGCTTCACCTTTCCAAATTTTTGATAGCAAATTATATGTGCAACTTCGTGAGGGATAACTTGATGTAAAAAGTCCTCGAAATTTTGTATAAATAGCTTCTTATTTAATTTGATTATATTTTTTTGTAAGTGCGCGCTTCCTGCAATTTTACCTCGCTGGTTTAAGCTAACAGAGGGCATTGCAAAGCGTGTTGAAAAGTACGTATTGGCAAGTTGACAGCTTTGTTCAATTGCTGTCTCTGCTGAGTTGAGAAGGTCGATATCGTTCATTCTTGTAGTTTACTGTAGGCATAAAAAAATGGACAGTCGAAACTGTCCATTTTTGCGTTTATGTATAATAACCTACCTTCAAAAACGTAACTTAACAGCCGTTACTTAGCGCTAAGTTTTACTCAACTTGGCATTCAATGCACATTGCATAAGTTGCCAGTGGGTCATTCAATTGTGTAAATTGTTTCAAGTCTGCATCTACTCTAGCCAATATTTCTTGGAAAGCACTTGTTTTCGGCTCAATATCTAAGCCAGAAAATACAGAGGCAGTTCCTGCTAAGAAACTCTGCCAGAACAATTCTTTATCAGACAATGTTTTAACAATATATTTAGTATCATAGTCCTCTAATTCGGCCAAGGCAGCAGCTGATTCAATCGCATCCTGCAAGTTCCCTAATTTATCTACCAAACCAAGTTCTAGCGCTTGCGTCCCTATCCAAACCCGACCTTGGGCAATTTTATCAACAGCTTCTGCTGTCATTCCACGTTCGGTCGCGACTAGGTTAATGAAGCGTTCGTATCCACGTTCAATGTTCATCTGAATAATTTGCTTGATACCAGGAGAAAGTGCTCGTGTCGGGCTCATACCAGCGAATTCGGTTGTACCTAAACCATCGGTTCTCACACCAACATATTCCAAAGTTCTTTCAAACGTTGTTATCATGCCGAAAATACCAATGGAGCCAGTTATGGTGCTAGGCTCAGCGATAATTTCGTCAGCACTTGCAGATATCCAATAACCACCAGATGCTGCATATGTCGCCATTGAAGCAACCACAGGTTTACCTGCTGCCTTAATGAGATCTATTTCTTTACGAATAACTTCAGAAGCAAAAGCACTACCGCCGCCTGAGTCAACTTGCAACACAACCGCTTTTACTTTGTTGTCTAGGCGCGCTTCTCTCAATAACGCGGCAGTGCTGTCGCCCCCTATTGTGCCCGGCTTTTGAGTGCCATCCAAAATAGTTCCTTTGGCGATAACAATAGCTACCTTATCTTTAGATGATTCAGGTAATGCAATCTTAGGTGTAATTAATTCTAAATATTTCTGATAACTAACGGTGTTATATCCTCGCTTATTATCAGCCTCACCTAATAGCGCGACCATTTCCTCACGGAATTCGTTGCGTGATCTTAAGCCATCTACCCAACCATTTTGCAATGCATATTCAGCAAAGTCACCGTTGACTGATTCAAATTTAGGGAGCAATTGTTCAATTTTCTCGTCAAAGTTGCTTATGTCCATTTTTCTTGCAATCGCAACATCTGATTTATACTGTGCCCATAGCTCGTTCATCCACATTTCATTGGCGAGTCTCGCTTCAGGTGACATGTCGTCACGTAGAAAAGGTTCTACAGCAGATTTAAATTTTCCTACTTTAAATACGTGTACTGAGGCGCGCAGTTTTTCTAAGCCTTCTTTGTAATACATTCTGTAGCGACCATAACCCTCAATAATCATCGCACCCATTGGGTTAAGATAAAGATTGTCAGCATGAGCGGCCAAGTAATATTGATTCTGTCCATAATAATCAGCCATTGCATAAATAGGTTTACCAGAGGTTTTAAAGTCGGTCAGTGCTGCCGCTACTAAACGCATTTTGTCTAAACCACCGCCACCAAGTCCACCTAATTGCAAGACTAAGGCCTTGATTCGTTTGTCTTCCTTGGCATTGTTGATGACCTTGACCAGATCTCTCACTAATACTTCCGGATTATCAGTAGCTTGACCAAATGCTTCTGCTGCAAATTTTGCAGCAGGTTCGACATATTGTTGCTCAATTACCAAGTTCCCGGTTAGGTTTAGGACTAGCGCACTGCTTTTATCTACCGTGGCTTTTTCACCGCTTGAATTGCTAATTCCAACAAGAACGGCAATCAGTATGATGAAGAATATAAGGTTCAAAACGAACTTTCTCGTAAAATTGATGACGTTCCAAGAACCGATAAAAAACGACTTAGTCCAACTCTTTTTCTCTGACATTTTATTAATTTACCTTTTAGTTTCCTTCATTATGCATGATATCGAATTGCTTTCACAAACGACAACACTTAAATGTAATTGTTTGTTACGGTTTAACTTGTTGCTCACTTAACCAAGCTTTAATTATTTGAGCTACTCCTTTGTGATCATGGTTTGCGTAGGTCATTAACAGAGCGCTTTGACGTCTCTGAATATGCGGCGCCTTCGCATGTTTACGCATAATGTGTTGGAGCGGCCTTAATTTTTCGGGTTGCTGCATCATAACTTCGCGTGTTGTTCTTTCTTTTAAGTACAAGAGTACATTACAATAGGATAAAACACAGTATGCTATATGCCTACGTTTTGTTTGCATAAAAATACTTTTGACTGTCTTTGTAATCCTAGACAGGTAACATAATTTATATACCGTTTTTTTGGAGACGAATGTGCAAGCTTTAGATCTATTACTAAACCGAAGTTCTCAACCACGATTGACCGAGCCAGCGCCAGAAGGAATTGTTTTGGAGAACATCATGCAAGCAGCTTTGCGTGCGCCAGACCATCGCTGTTTAACACCTTGGCAATTTATTGTTTGTAAGGGAAAAGGACTCGTTAAGTTAGGAGAAATATTCGAGCAGGCAGCAATAAGTTCTGGCGTTGGACAAGCTATTGTCGACCGAGCTATGCAACTTCCATTGCGAGCACCAATGGTCATTGTGGCTATTTGTAAGTACAAAGAAGACGATAAAGTCCCTTGGGTTGAACAGGTTGCATCAACTGCTTGTGCTGTTCACAGTATGCAAATGGCAGCATTGGCGCAGGGTTTTCAGGGCGTTTGGCGATCCGGGAGTTATGCCCAAGACAAAATTGTTAAAGATGCATTTGGGTGTTTTGAGCATGATGAAATTCTGGGTTTTCTTTATTTGGGCAGCAGTAAGTTGAAAACCATGGCAAAACTAAAACGCACAAGTAGTGCGTATTTCGATGTTTGGGAATAATCAGTTGCAGACGCTTTCTGTATATCTTCAAGCGAGATCATTGGAACGTTCAGCGATCTCGCTTGAAACAACACACGTGTTGACATTTTTGAGAGACTTTATGCCTCTATTTTGAAAGTGAGTCCTGCATTATCTCGTAAGCGTTTTATTAATGCATTACCCAGCGCTGGAGCAGTTGTATAAAATCCACCTTGAATATTGTCCACATTTTCCACTAAACACAAAGCGCTTTCAGCAATCATTCGAGACGTTGAACCGTAACCAGGATCAACTTCACCTGCAACGCTAACAATATGTGTTTTGTTGTTAATATCTTGGCCGACAAACATGACGTCGTAAAAACCATTGTCACGTTCTTCCTTGGTCGGACCTTCGCCTGGCTTAGGACCGTCATCGCCACCCAATGACTTATCGCTCGCGACAGCATTTGCTGTTGCTTCGCCACGCTCACCAGGACCAGTAAGCATCATTTCATCATATTTGAAATTATGCCCATACTGATGGCCGAGTAACATATTTGAACGATGTACATTACGAGTGTTAATTGCGGCCATGATAAATGGTGCAACCCAACTTCCTAAAGCCTCATCAAAATAAGGTTTTTCACCATTTGGTTGTTCGACAGCATTGGTTGTTGATGCCAGAGCATATGGGTTTTTTAGCACTTCCATCACGCTTGGGTCTGCAAATGCAGCTTTCATAGTGGCTTTCAAACTGGCTGCAGTGCCGCCTGAGAATTTGCCTTGCATTTTACGCACTCGACCTTTGACATATTCAAGGGGGGAACCCGTTTCAGCAATTACTTTCTGCTGTAAATGGAAAACGCCAAGGTCAAAAGGTATAGAATCGAAACCACATGAAAATATAATTTTAGCGCCACTGCTTTGCGCTTGTGTTTGATATTTAGTAATCATGTCGTGCATCCAAGTTGGTTCACCACAAAGGTCAACGTAACCAGTACCAGATACAGCACAGGCTCTTATCAAGTTTTCACCGTATAATTGATAAGGGCCTACTGTGGTTAACACAACAGCAGTTTGCTCGACTAAGTTAGCGATACTATCCGCGTCTTCGCCATTAGCCTCGATTAATGGCGTGTCGGCAGGCGCATTTAATTGGTCTCGGACTTTGGCGAGTTTTTCCAAGTTCCTACCAGCCATTGCCCAGCTAATTTGGTCATTACCTGCGTATTGACTAAGAAAGTATTCGACAACTAGCTTACCGGTAAAGCCAGTGGCGCCGAAAATTACAACATCATATTTTTTATTTGCGGTATTTAACATGCTTGTCTCTTTATTAAAATATTGTCAGTCTAGCCTTTAACTATACGACCGAAGGTTGCTCGACAGTATTTTTTTAGATTATTTATGCGTATCACTCAAACTTCTTTTAAGCGATAGTCACAATTTTACATGCATTCGTAGCACCAACAGTTTCCATACGATCGCCATACGTTAAGATGACTTGATCACCAACTTGCAGCAGGCCTGATTCTTTTAGCGCCTCGATAACATCAAAGGTCAATGCACCGGGAAGGCTTTTTGTTGAATCAAAATATAGCGGTATAACACCACGGTAAAGCGCCATCATGTTCAATGTTGCGATGTGTCTAGACATTGCAATAATCGGCAAAGACGTGGTAATTCTGGACATTAATTTGGGTGTTGTGCCACTTTCGGTGAGGCCGACAATCGCTTTAATTGTAGGTAAGTGATTTGCTGCATACACTGCTGACATAGCAGTCGTTTCACTCACATCTTTAAAGAATTCATCTAATCGATGTTTAGATATTTGAACATTTGGGTGTAGTTCCGCACCTTCACAAACTCTGGCCATTGCTTTAACAGTTTCAACAGGATATTTACCGGCTGCAGTTTCGGCTGAAAGCATCACTGCATCTGTACCGTCAAGGACTGCGTTTGCCACATCCATGACTTCAGCACGCGTTGGCATTGGGCTTTCAATCATTGATTCCATCATTTGTGTAGCCGTAATGACAACCCGATTTAGCTGTCTGGAACGTGCAATCAATTTCTTTTGTACACCGACAAGTTCAGCATCACCAATTTCTACACCTAAGTCGCCGCGGGCTACCATGACGGCGTCAGACGCCAGAATGATATCGTCCATGGCGGCTTCGCTGGCAACAGTTTCTGCGCGTTCAACTTTGGCACAAATTTTAGCCTTCGAGCCAGCTTGCAGTGCTAGCTCGCGTGCATAATCGAGGTCAGCGCCGCAGCGAGGAAAAGAGACGGCTAAATAATCAACACCAATTTCGGCTGCAGTAACAATGTCACGTTTGTCTTTTTCTGTTAATGCTTCAGCTGTCAATCCACCGCCTTGGCGGTTAATGCCTTTATTATTGGATAGTTTGCCGCCAACCGTAACCGTTGTAATTACTTTGCTGCCTTCAACGCGATTGACAAGCAGCTGAATCCTACCATCATCTAATAACAATAAATCGCCTTCGCTAACATCATCAGGAAGGGCTTTATAATCGATGCCAACGGCTTCATTGGTGCCTACATTGACCTCGAGTTCGGCATCTAATGTAAATGTTTGTCCAATGTCTAATTGAACGGCTGAATCTATGAAGCGAGAAACACGTATTTTAGGACCTTGGAGATCGCCTAGAATAGCCACATATCTGTTCAGTTTTTTTGCCGCGATGCGCACTTTATTCGCTCGCTCAATGTGGTCTTGCGCATTACCATGCGAAAAGTTCATCCTAACCACGTTTGCACCTGCTGCTATAATGGCTTCAATCATCTCCTGGGTATCAGTTGCAGGACCTAAAGTGGCAAGTATTTTTGTTCTACGCGACATATCTTTACTCAATTTGTGTTGTGGTTTCGGATTTATTTGTTGCTTTTGTGTGTAAGCAGTGACAGCTTGACGTTAAAACTAAAATCAATCGATAACTACGTCTCTGTTTTGTTAAAGCGGCTGCCCCGTAGGGTGTCTTTTACTCTTTTTAAGTTCTCTCTAAACCTGGTGCCTCTGCGAAGAGTGAAACCCGTTGCTAAAACATCAATTAATGTCAGTTGCGCAATACGAGAGGCCATTGGCATATATAAGTCAGTATCTTCAGGAACCGCTAGCGAAAGTACGTAATTGCACTCTTTGCTTAATGGACTATCAGCAGAAGTTATGCCTACAACAACAGCGTCATTTGATCTTGCAATTTGTGCAATATCAACCAAACTTTTGGTTCTACCTGTATGCGAAATTAACATCACGACATCTTCTTCCGTGCAGTTCATACAACTCATGCGCTGCATTAATGTATCTTCAAAATAGACGACAGGCACGTTAAATCTAAAGAATTTGTTGAGTGCGTCATGAGCCACCGAAGAAGACGCTCCCACACCAAAAAATGAAATCCTTTTAGCTTGAGTTAGTAGGTCTACCACTCGATTGACCGTCGCGATATCAAGTGACTGACGAGCCACTTCTAATGAGGCCATGGTGGATTCGAAAATTTTATTGGTGTATTCCGTCGGCCCGTCAAATTCATCAACGTGACGATTTACATATGGGGTACCATTGGCGAGGCTTTGCGCTAGATGCAATTTAAAGTCTGGGTATCCTTTGGTGTCTAATCGTCTGCAAAATCGATTGACTGTTGGCTCACTAACGTTCGACATTTTAGCTAATGTTGCAATTGAAGAATGAATAGCCACTTGTGGATTCGCAAGGATAACTTCAGCTACTTTTTTTTCTGATTTACTGAAATCAGCTTTTTGCCGTGTAATTTTTTCGAGGATGTTCATTATTATTATCTCGCTAAAGAGGCTTTTATTCACTCTCTTTGTTATTTTTAGCACGCCCCAAGTAAATTCGGAAATTCTTTTGGTCGCTCACGAACAGTTAAACTGTAATAATACTACGATTATTTTTAACGTTTGTCATTTTTGTTGTAACTTATTGACAACAATAATTAACATTTCACTGAATTTAAGCCTAACTATTACCATCAGTTATCGGCTCATTTAGTTATTTTATACACAAAGATTTCTATGCTTTATAGTCAGTATAGGTGCTGTAAATAAACAAATGTATGATTTTCAAGATGACTAGTATATTGATATTATAAAAACAAATGTGCTGTTTATTTTTTGTTAAAGAGTTTGGTGTTTCGAACTTGTATTAGTTGTAATATTACTACATTTGTTGTCTACTATGTACAACGATTACCTGTCAATAATTACAATGTTGCACGAATTCGATGCAAAGAGGCTACTATGATTATAGATACTGGGGCAACCAATTCTGGTTACGAACCCATTGATTTTGTTTTATTTGGCACCTTAGGTGACTTAGCAAGACGCAAACTACTTCCTTCCCTTTATCAGCTTGAAAAAGCTAAGCTATTAAATAGCGACACCAATATTATCGGTGTTGCGCGTCAAGACATGCAACAAGCAGAATATGTTTCTAAGGTTAAAGAAAATATCAGCAAGTTTTTAGGCGAAACTTTTTGCGATGAAACATGGCAACGATTTGAACAACGTTTAGATTATGTTCAAATTGATATGAAAAATGCAGAGGATTATTCAAAACTTTGTGAGCATGTTGATGTCTCTCGCACCATGGTTTGTTATTTCGCAACACCGCCTTCGATATACGGTGATATTTGTAAGGGCATGAAAGCCGCTAATGTAATCGACCCTAGTGTAAGAGTGGTGTTAGAGAAACCCATCGGTCATGATTTAGCATCGTCAAAAGTAATTAATGAGCAAGTCGCGGCGTTTTTCAGTGAGAGACAAATTTACCGCATCGATCATTACTTGGGTAAAGAAACGGTGCTGAATTTGATAGCATTACGTTTTGCAAACAGCATTTTTGCAACTAACTGGGATCATAACTGCATTGATCATGTGCAAATTAGCGTTGCTGAGTCAGTCGGTATTGAAGGGCGTTGGGGTTATTTTGATGATGCGGGTCAAATGCGAGATATGGTGCAAAATCATCTTTTACAAATTTTGTCCTTGGTTGCAATGGAACCGCCGACGACCTTAGACGCTGACAGTATTCGCGATGAAAAGCTGAAAGTACTCAAAGCGCTGCGCCCAATTAATTCATCGAACGTGGCAGAAAAAACGGTCAGAGGACAATATGTCGCCGGTTTTGTGCGCGGTGCGGAAGTGCCTGGTTACCTTGAAGAACCTGACGCTAACGAAAAAAGTAAGACTGAAACATTTGTTGCGATTAAAGCTGAAATTGATAATTGGCGCTGGGCGGGTGTTCCATTCTATTTAAGAACGGGTAAACGGTTACCAAATAAGACCAGTGAAGTCGTGATTTATTTCAAGCGTCAACCACATAACTTGTTTGGGGATAGTTTTACTACGCTGCCTCAAAACAAATTAGTGATCCGTTTGCAGCCAGATGAAGGCGTTGAAATAACCGTAATGAATAAAGTGCCTGGTTTGACAAGTTCTCGTTCGATGGACTTGCAGAAGTCCAAACTTAACTTGAGCTTTTCAGAAGCATTCGAGGCCCAGCGAATACCTGATGCTTACGAAAAACTGCTGTTGGAAGTCATGATTGGTAATCAAGCATTGTTTGTACGCCGTGACGAAATAGAACAAGCCTGGACGTGGGTAGACTCGATTAAAGCCGCTTGGGGTAAAAGTAATGAACCTGCCGAAAGCTATCAAGCTGGCACCTGGGGACCAGTATCTTCCATTGCCCTGCTTGCGAGAGAAGGACGTTCTTGGTATGAAAGTAAAATGAAGCGTGGCAAATAGGAGCTTAGTATGAGTTTAAAAATAACCACGTTTAGTTCAGCTAATGAATTGGTGACTGTTTTCAGTCAACGTATTGCAGATATATTAAAGCAAGCCATTAGTGAAAAAGGTAAAGCCAGTTTAGTGGTCAGTGGTGGCAGTACACCGGTGCCCTTGTTCAAAGCTTTGTCTGTTCGCGCTATTGATTGGTCAAAGGTAACAATAACTTTAGCTGACGAACGATGGGTCGCATCAACCGATGCAGCGAGCAACGAAAAGCTGGTAAGACAAAATTTACTGCAAGATAAAGCGGCAGCGGCTAACTTCATTCCATTGAAAACAGCGCATAACAATGCCGAAGATGCAGTAGAACAATTAACTGCGACGTTTATGAAAGTTGGCTTGCCATTTGATGCTGTTATTCTTGGTATGGGTGAAGATGGCCACACGGCTTCATTGTTCCCATGTTCAGCGCAAATTGAAGCAGGTCTTGATGTTAATCTACCTGCGATGTTAATCGCAACACAACCAACCACTGCACCACATCAACGCATTTCCTTTACGTTGCGCGCTCTTGTTAGCAGCGCCAATGTATTTCTGCACCTAACTGGTCAGAAAAAAAGAGACGTACTATATCATGCGTTAGAACACTCCAGCGACTTGGAAAAGCCAATTAAGGCTGTTTGCGATAAGACCACAGTTGAATTGATGTGGGCCCCTTAGGAGAAAAATATGAATCCAATTATTCAAGAAGTAACTCAACGTATTGTTGAGCGCAGTAAAGAATCACGTCAAGCATACTTAAACAAAATAGCCAAAGCACGCAAGCAGGGTCCGTTGAGAGGCGCGTTGTCTTGCGGTAACCTAGCGCATGGTTTTGCAGCATGTAATACAGAAGATAAATCTAATTTACGCAGTATGGTAAAAGCCAATATAGCCATCATTTCATCTTACAATGATATGTTATCTGCGCATCAGCCCTACGAGACATTCCCACAAGAAATCAAACAAGCCATTAGAGAAGTTGGCAGCGTTGCACAATTTGCAGGCGGAGTACCGGCTATGTGTGATGGCGTTACTCAAGGTAATGCCGGCATGGAATTAAGCTTGATGAGTCGCGATAACATTGCCATGGGGGCGGGTATTGCACTTTCTCATAACATGTTTGACGCCACTATTATGATGGGTATTTGTGACAAAATAGTCCCTGGATTATTATTAGGTGGTTTAAGTTTTGGACATTTGCCCACGGTATTTGTGCCAGCAGGTCCAATGCCATCGGGTTTACCAAACAAAGAAAAAGCACGCATTCGCCAAGCCTATGCCGAGGGCAAGGTGGGCCGTGATGAATTGCTTGAAGCTGAGTCTCAATCATATCATTCTGCCGGTACTTGCACTTTTTATGGTACCGCAAACAGTAATCAGCTAGTGGTTGAAGTGATGGGCCTGCATTTACCCGGGGCTTCATTTGTTAATCCGGGCACGCCACTGCGTGAGGCACTAACAAAAGCGGCTTCTGTACAGGCAACGCGTATTACTGATTTAGGCGAAAGCTATATGCCCATAGGTCATATCGTTGATGCCAAATCAATGGTGAATGGTATTGTTGCGTTGTTAGCAACTGGCGGTTCTACCAATCATACGATGCACTTAGTTGCTGTTGCACGTGCCGCTGGCCTGATTGTGAATTGGGATGACTTTTCTGATCTATCCAACGCAACGCCTTTGTTAACGCGAATTTATCCAAACGGTTCTGCCGACATAAATCATTTTACTGCCGCTGGTGGTACGGGTTTGTTGATTAAGGAACTGCTAGGCGCTGGTCTACTGCACAATGATGTAAATACAATTTGTGGCAGAGGCTTAGAACAATATACAAAAGAACCTATTTTGCGCGACGGCGAACTATTATGGGTTGACTGTCCCGAAGAGTCGCTTGATAAAGCGGTGTTAACCACCGTCGCGGAACCATTTAAACCAGATGGTGGTTTGTCGGTATTAAAAGGCAATATCGGTCGTGCTGTTATGAAAACATCAGCATTACGTGAGCCAAATTGCCACATCAAAGCGCCTGCGGTTGTTTTTGAAGATCAATATACTTTTGATAAAGCGTTTAACCAAGGTGACTTAAATAAAGACTGCGTTGTGGTTGTCCGATTCCAAGGTCCAGCAGCAATTGGGATGCCTGAATTACACCGTTTAACACCACCATTGGGTGTGTTGCAAGACAAAGGTTTTAAGGTAGCGCTGGTGACTGATGGTCGCATGTCAGGCGCTTCTGGAAAAGTACCTGCAGCTATTCACTTAACCCCTGAGGCATATAAAGGCGGGTTAATAGCGAAAGTGAAAAATGGCGATGTAATTGAATTAAACACCACAACAGGTGAGTGTATCTTGCATGTTGAAGAGACCGAATTAGCCTCACGTGAATCCGCAAAGGTGGATTTAACCGACAGCCATGTAGGCATGGGAAGGGAGATGTTTGGCAGTATGCGTGCATCTCTGACAGGTGCTGAGGAAGGCGCTTGTTCATTATTCTTTAAGCACGAGTAACCAATATGAGTAACATGTTCGTGGCTGATGTCGGTGGTACAAATATACGCTTAGCATTAGTACAAGACGGTGAGTTACAACAAATCACCAAGTACTTGTGTAAGCAGTTCGACACTATTACCGGCGCAATTAACCAATTTGCAATCGATGTAAACGTTGACAGCTTCGAGCATGGTTGTATTGCCATTGCTTGCCCAGTCAATAATGATGCTGTCAAAATGACCAATCATACGTGGACATTTTCGAAACTTGAACTGCAAAATCAGTTGAGTTTAAACAGCCTGTTAGTTATTAACGATTTTTCGGCTGTGGCCTTTTCATTACCTAATTTGAAAATGGAACAAGTCATTCAAATTGGTCCTGGTGAAGCTGTCGAAAAAGGCAATATTGTGGTTTTTGGACCTGGTACAGGTTTAGGTGTCGAGCATCTTACTTGGACTGATAGTGGCTGGCAGACCCTCGACGGTGAGGGAGGGCATGTTGATTTTGCACCAAACGACGAACAAGATATTATTGTTTGGCGTTATATTAAATCAAAATTAGGCCGAGTCGCTGCTGAAGAACTGCTTTCCGGAAGAGGCCTTGTTAATATTTACACAGCACTTGTTATGCATGCTGGTGGCAACGTTGAGTATACAGACCCTGCTGATATTACGCAGCATGCGCTTGCCAGCACAAACCTGACATGCGTTAAGGCAGTGCAACAGTTTTGCCGAATTATGGGCAGTTTTGCCGGTAATTTAGCATTAAATTTGTGTACCACTGGTGGAGTTTTTATCGGTGGTGGTATCGCTCCTCGATTGGTCAACTTCTTTGCTAATAATGAATTTCGCCAAAAATTCGAAGATAAAGGAAATTTGGCTAGATATGTCAAAAATATTCCTACCTACTTAATTAATGAACCCAACCATGGATTGTTGGGTGCATTAGCATATTTACTACAACAAACCAAAGAGAAACATTGATAATGAATAACTGGATTTTTTCCTCAGAAGAAATTTTTAGCCAAGGGCCGGTTGTACCTGTTCTCGTGATTGAAAATGTTGAAGATGCTGTGCCTATCGCGAAAGCTTTGATAGCGGGTGGCATTAATGTATTAGAAGTAACCCTACGTACCAAAGCTGCGATGGATGTTATTCGTGTTATTGCTGAACAGCTGCCGGATGTATACATCGGTGCAGGTACAGTAACTAATCGTGAGCAATTAAAAGCGGTAACTGAAGCGGGTGCAAAGTTCGCAATTAGCCCTGGCTTGACTGCAGATTTACTGCAAGCAGGTAAAGAAGGAACAATTCCACTTATTCCTGGCATTTCAAATATTTCAGACTTAATGAAAGCAAAAGACGCGGGTTACGACCATTTGAAATTCTTCCCTGCAGAGGCGGCGGGTGGAGTGAATGCGTTAAAATCGATTGGTGGTCCATTCCCCGATATCAAATTTTGCCCTACCGGCGGTATCAGTCCAAGTAACTACAAAGCGTACTTAGCATTGCCAAACGTTAAATGCTGTGGTGGCTCATGGTTAGCCCCAGCAGATGCAATTGAAAAGAAGCAATGGTCGATAATCACTGAGCTTGCGAAACAAGCGGTAAAAATCTAGTTGGTTAATCAGGGGAATGCAGTGGTTTTGTATTCCCTCTATAATGGGTAAGTTGGCTGATTTACTCTTTATCAGCTAGCCCTTTATCAGTTAGTCTTTATTATCCAGCGTCTCGTTAGCCAATGATTTGCACTAACTCATGCTGTTGTTGTGCAGCTAAGATCGTTCCTTGCGTTATAGACGCTTCAATGCAAAGCATGTCAATGTAGCTATTATCTTGCATATCAGCCATCGTTTTGCTTTTCTTTTGCCATGGATTCCAAATCACAACCGAGTCATGTCCGTGTTGCTCTATGCTGATTTTTTTGTCTGGGCAGATCAAATGGATGAAATCAAAGTGATTATTTTCGTCTTGCAAATGTATCCTATCCGTTTCACTGCTTATTAAATAGGGTAATAACTGCTCGAATGCAGCGCTAGCGTTGGTCTTGTCGATGTATTTCCCAGCGACACCGATTATTTTGGTTTGATGAATATTAGTCACATTGAAATAACTATGTAGGGCAGCCGTGATTGTTAATGCTTGCTTACTTGTATTTTTAGTGATGAGCCTAATGCTGCATTTCTTTGAAAAGGTGAATTCAACAGAAGCTAACAGCTTTTCAGAAAACCCATATAAGCCAAGTTGATTTGGGCTCAATGTAATGGTTGTTGCGTCAGTGCTTTCTGCAATTTCAATCACTTGCCAGTCCTGCGTCCGCACAAAGCCATGAGCTGGTAATTTGGTGTTATCGCTAGCATCTTTGTCAGGATATATATCAGCAAACCATGGCCAGCAGATAGGGATGCCGCCGCGTATCGGTTTGCTTTTATTAAATACAGCGGTCTCGCTCAGCCACAGTCTTTCTGTAGCATCAGCGTTTGGGACGAAACTAAGTAGATGCGCACCGAAAAGCGCTATTTCAGCAGTGCAGTGCCCATTGGTAATCTTCAATGTAGGCAATTGTTCTCTGCTACTCATCGACACCGAGCTATATTGTTTACTCATGTGCGTGTACATAGCGCTCCCCGAATAGTTGAAAATAAAAAGACGACATAGAGCCGTCTTTTATTTATATCGTTGTGTCTTACTTTCCTAGTAAGTTGTTTTATAAATAAGGCGCTATTACAGCGCAAAGTACAGCGCAAAGTTCATTATTTAGAAATATGTGTTACCAAATCTAGTATACGATTTGAATAGCCGACTTCATTGTCATACCAAGCCACGACCTTTACAAACGAATCGTTAAGTGAGATGCCTGCTGTCGCATCAAAAATACTGGATAATGCATCGCCAATAAAGTCTTGTGATACAACCGCATCTTCAGTGTAACCAAGTATACCTTTTAATGGTCCCTCAGAAGCCGCCTTCATCACTTCACATATTTTTGCATAGCTAGCAGGGTTTTCTAAGTTAACGGTTAAATCAACGACAGAAACGTTCGCAGTAGGCACTCTGAATGCCATCCCTGTTAGTTTACCATTCAATTCAGGAATGACTTTGCCAACAGCTTTCGCTGCACCCGTTGAGGATGGAATGATATTTTGAGAAGCACCACGACCACCACGCCAGTCTTTCATGGAAGGTCCGTCAACGGTTTTTTGGGTCGCTGTTGTGGAATGCACAGTTGTCATTAAGCCGTCTTTAATACCAAATGCATCATTTAATACTTTTGCAATGGGTGCTAGGCAATTAGTGGTGCAAGACGCGTTAGAAACAATCGTTTCACCTGCATATTTAGTATGGTTAACGCCCATTACAAACATGGGTGTATCGTCTTTCGAAGGAGCTGATAGAACCACTTTTTTGGCGCCCGCAGTAATGTGCTTTTGTGCGCTTTCTTTGGTTAAAAATAGACCGGTCGATTCAACCACAACGTCAGCATTTACAGCGCCCCAAGCTAAGTCTTCGGGGTTTCTTTCTGCCGTCACTCTAATTTTTTTACCGTTAACAATTAAATTACCGTCTTTGACTTCAACTGTTCCGTCGAATCTGCCGTGCGTTGAATCATATTTGAACAGGTAAGCGATATAGTCTATGTCTAATAGATCATTTATTGCTACCACGTTAATATCTTCGCGAGTTGCCGCTGCGCGCAATACTAAGCGACCAATTCGACCGAAACCATTTATACCGACATTAATAGCCATTAAATACCTCTTTTAAAATGAAATTTATTATTTGAAATAAAATTACCGAAATTATTGATCAAACACCTAAATATTGCAAAATTATATCAACAATTGTTGTTTAATTACAGGCTTTTTAGCGTAAAGTAAGGCTGCAAACGTATTCAATACCTTATTCAGCTAATTTGTTGAATAATAGTCAGTTAAAATTAGAGTACAAGAACGCTAACAACTTTGTTTAATGCATCAAAAAAGTTAAGACCAAAGAAGATTAGGATAAATTAAATGAGAGAAATAATTGAAGGTTTACTGGGGGCACGAGGAATCGAATCGGCATTCGTTGATGCATGGGGAATTCCCGCAACGGTAAAAGATGAAACTAAAGTGAAACTTCTCAACGCAATGGGATATAAAGTCGACGACGACCAAGCGTTTGAACAACAAGTAGAAGATGACTTCGTTAGACAGTGGATGCTTGCACTGAACCCAGTGCAAGTAATAAAACACGATGAAGACTTTGTGTTTCCGCTGCGCTTATCCATCGAGATGGCTGCACAAAAACTGGTCTTGCTGGTGCAACTTGAGGATGCCAGCATAGAAACTCACGAAATAGAAGCGGTTGATCATCAGTTAATCAATGTGGTTGAAATTGAAGATGAAGAGTTTCATGAATATGCAATTGCATTAGACGTTGACTTACCCATGGGCTATCACAAGCTAAGTGTGCAATTGGGTGACCTCGAACTTGCATCTTCATCCATTATAAAAGTCCCACAGCGATGCTTTATTCCAGATGATATTGAAAAAGGCAAAAAGATATGGGGCTTAAGTGTGCAGCTTTATTGTGTGCGCAGCCGCAGCAATTGGGGTATTGGGGACTTCACAGATTTGACATTCTTAGTTAAGCAAGCGGCGTCCCAAGGCGCTGACTTTGTTGGATTAAACCCGATCCATGAATTATACCCGGCCAATCCAGATATATGCAGTCCTTATGGGCCTAGTTCTCGTCGCTGGCTTAATTATTTATATATCGATGTGGCGCAAGTACCAGAGTTTGAAAATAAAGCAGTTCAAGCTTGGTTTAATGACAACGCGATTGGGCAACAACTAGAAATCTTGCGCGCGGTTGATTACGTCGATTACAAGGGCGTAGCTGCGATAAAGTTAGCGGCATTGAACGAGGTGTTTACGCATTATAGCGAGAAATATTTCACAAAAAATACAAAGCAGAATAAAATATTCAAAGCTTTCATTACCCAAGGGGGTGAGAGTTTGCAAACGCTTGCTGTTTTTGAAGCATTGCAAGAAAGCCTAAATGCTGAAGGAAAAGATTGTTGGGGCTGGCCGGTTTTTCCTGACGAATTTAAAGCCTACGATATGCCGAGCGTTGCAAAATTTGCAAAGCAAAATAAAAATAGGGTTAATTTTTATCTCTTTTTACAATGGCATGCTGCCTTACAATTTGAGGCCGCAAGCAACGCTGCTAGCGAAGCCGGTATGTTGATAGGTTTATATCGCGACCTTGCCGTAGGAGTCAGTGAAGGTAGCGCTGAAATATGGGGTAATAAAGACTTATATTGCATCGATGCGAGCATTGGTGCACCGCCGGATATATTGGGACCGCTGGGACAAAATTGGGGATTGCCACCAATGGATCCGATCAAGCTTTATGAGCAAGCTTATCAGCCCATTATTGATTTATTTTCATCCAACATGCATGCTTCGGGTGCTTTGCGCATTGACCATGTTATGGCGCTATTACGCTTGTGGTGGGTATATCGAGGTGATAATGCCAAACTAGGCGGTTATGTTTGTTACCCAGTTGAAGATCTATTAGGCATACTAGCGCTAGAAAGCCAGCGTAATCAAAGTTTAGTCATTGGTGAGGATTTGGGCACGGTACCCGAACAGATCCGTTCAAAGTTAGCTGAAAATGGCATGTATTCATATCGCGTGTTTTTCTTTGAGCAAGCTGAAGATGGCGGTTTTTATGCTCCAGACCACTATCCAGAACAGTCAATGGCAACATTAACGACGCATGACATGCCAACGTTGATTGGTTATTGGCATTGTGATGACCTCGCGTTAGGCGAAAGAGTAGGCTTATATCCAGATGCTGATGTTTTAGCTTCGCTCTATGATATCAGGCATGAAAATAAACAACATATATTAGATACCTTGCATGGCCACCATTCAATTTCTAATAGTATTAGTCATGATGTACACGATGTCGGCATGACAACCGAGTTGAACTACGGTATGCAGACTCACATGGCATCCGGTTCTAGTGCTCTGCTGAGTTTGCAGCTAGAAGATTGGCTAGAAATGGATAAGCCGGTCAATATTCCAGGAACGTTTAATGAATATCCAAATTGGAAGCGAAAATTGTCGCGTAATTTAGAGGATATCTTCGAAGATGATGCTATTGTAAACTTAGCTAAAAACCTGACTAATCAAAGGTCAGTGGCTAGTAAAATAAAATAAATAATGGAGCGAGTATGGCGAATTATTCAGAATTAACGCATGGACATTGTGCGCTGCCCTTTGACGTTTTAGGGCCTAAGCAAGTAAAAACAAAAACCAGCGTTACTCTCTGGATACCAGAAGCTAAAAAAGCAACTCTTTATTGCGCTAAACACAATACAAAATTAGCGCCATTAACCTTAAACCCGGAAGGTTTGTTTGTCGGACAATTTAAAACGCCGACGGAAAATAATTTCATATATGAAGTTGTTGCTGAATATGCTGCTGGCGAACATCGCTTTATTGACCCCTATCAGTTTCAAGCTGAAGCTTATCATGCGGTCCATTTTGTTGACCATCAGCCAGAAAATTTATACCAACAAATTGGCGCCCAATTAGTTGAATCAAAAGGTGTGACTGGTGTCCGCTTTGCGGTTTTTGCGCCAAATGCCTCTGCGGTATCAGTTATAAGTGACTTTAATCTTTGGAACCGTCTGTCTCATCCTATGCAGAAAACTGATTTGGGTTACTGGGTGCTGTTTGTACCTGGTATGAAAGTAGGGGGGCAATATAAATATTCCCTCAAAGACGGTTCTGGACGTCAACTGCCAGATAAGGCTGACCCATTGGGTTTTCATCATCAACAGTATCCGTCACATTGCTCTGTTATTTACGATCAAGATGCTTACGAATGGAAAGATAATGATTGGTTAACGCGAAAAAATATAAATCATTATAAAACACCAATGAGTATTTATGAGGTACATCTAGGTTCATGGCGTAAGCCTGGAAATCCAGAACAACGTTATTTACGTTATCAAGAACTCGCCAAAGAGTTAGTCGAGTATGTAAAAGATATGGGCTATACGCACATCGAGGTAATGCCCGTATCAGAATTTCCATTTGACGGTTCTTGGGGCTATCAACCCGTTGGTCTATTTGCACCAACTAGCCGCTTTGGTGACCCTGATAGTTTTAAATTTTTTGTTGATACCTGTCATCAGCAAAATATTGGCGTTATTGTTGATTGGGTGCCCGCGCACTTTCCTGAAGATGGGCATGGTTTAGCGCGCTTTGATGGTTCTAATTTGTATGAATATGAGGATCCTCGTAAGGGCTGGCATCCTGATTGGAATTCATGTATTTACGATTTTGGCAAACAAACAGTCCGCCAATTTTTAGTTGCAAATGCTTTATTCTGGTTTGATAAATATCATGTGGATGGTATTCGAGTTGATGCTGTTGCATCCATGCTGTATCTGGATTATTCACGTAATGACGATGAGTGGATCCCAAATGTCGATGGTGGTAATTACAATTATGAAGCCATCAGTTTGCTGCAATGGATGAATACAGAAGTGTATGCAAAGTATCCGTGGGCGATGACAATTGCCGAAGAGTCGACTTCGTTTGCAGGTGTGTCTAAGCCAGTAGATGCCGGCGGACTTGGTTTTGGTTTTAAGTGGAATATGGGGTGGATGCACGATTCATTGCATTATATCGCTAAGGATCCTGCTTATAGACGTTTCCATCATTCAGAACTGACCTTCAGTATGGTTTACGGTTTTGATGAAAACTTTATACTGCCTATTTCGCATGACGAAGTCGTGCATGGAAAAGGCTCAATGTTGCAAAAAATGCCAGGCGATGAATGGCAAAAAGCGGCTAATTTGCGCGCATATTATGCTTTTATGTTTGCTCACCCGGGTAAAAAGCTACAGTTTATGGGTAATGAATTTGCACAAGACCGTGAATGGGATCATGATATTTCGCTGGATTGGCATTTGCTAGAGCAACCAAAGCATTTGGGTATTAGCAATCTATACAAAAACTTAAATAAAACCTACCAATCTACACCTGCGTTGTATGAATGCGATCATGACCCCGCAGGATTTCGTTGGATAGATCATAATAATGCTGAACAATCAGTAGTATCTTTGCTGCGCCGTAACGCAAGTAATACTGAACAAGTCGTGGCAGTTGCTAACTTTACTCCTATTCCCAGAGACAACTTTCGTGTTGGCGTAGAACAAAAAGGGGATTATGTTCTTATTTTGAATACTGACAATGCTGAATATGATGGCAGTGATTATCTTTCATCAACGAATGCAGTGCGTTCAAGTGAAAACCAAGCATGTAATGATTGTCCTTATTCTATCCTGATAACTCTGCCGCCTTTGAGCGTGCTAATGCTGAAGTGGAATAAATTTTAATTATGTTTGAAATATCGTCTGGTCACGATTTTAGCTTATTACCTGGTCAGGTTGCTCCATTTGGTGCGACTTTGCATAGCGATGGTTGCAACTTCTCAATTTATTGCCCTGACGCTCAAGATGTTTATCTTTGCTTGTTCGACAAGGACGACAATGAAGTGGCGCAAATAAAACTTGAGCAGCGTGTTCAATCAAAATGGTTTGGTTTTGTTAGCGACATCAAAGAAGGGCAAAAATACGCATACAGAGTGAATTCGAAACTTAATCGCAAAGTAAATTTTGAGATGGATTTAGGGCGCTTGCTTATAGACCCCTATGCAAAACAGTTAAGTCATGCATTGAATTGGGATGGTGAGGCTTACTTAGGAGTGCCTAATTCTATTTTAGGCGATTCAGTAAAGGACAACCAAGCCTTTATTCCAAAGTCGATTGTGACGGCCTGTGCCCCTACCTGTGCTTCTAATGAAGCAATGGCGGATGCGAATCTGACGAGTTTGCGCAAGGGTTTAAATACGGAGCACAAAGGTAATGTCCAGCAAGATAGAATTATCTATGAAGCGCATATTAAAGGGCTAACACAATTGCATCCTGACGTGCCAGTAGAACATAGAGGTACATACTTGGGGGCGTGCCATCCTAGTGTGTTGGCGCATCTTAAAAAATTAGGCGTCACCTGCATTCAGTTTTTACCTATTTTTGCTTTTATGCCAGAACCTTTTATTAGTGACAAAGGATTAACTAATTATTGGGGATACAACCCGATTAATTTTTTTAGTCCGGATCCAAGATATTGCATTAAAGATGCACTTGCTGAGTGCAGACAGATGGTGAGTGAATATCAAAAAGCGGGTTTTGAAGTCATATTGGATGTTGTTTTCAATCACACAGCTGAAAGTGGCGAACCCGGCAGTATATTGTCTTTCAAAGGCTTTTGTCACAAGCATGCTTATTTACAAGTTGAAAATGATGAGCTAAACACGCCCACCTATATTAACTATTCTGGTTGCGGCAATACGGTGAACTCTGCAAATACTTACATGATGACTCTTATTATAGACGCACTGCGATATTGGGTAACTGAAGTCGGGGTTGACGGTTTCAGGTTTGACTTAGCTGCCTCTTTAGGCCGTGAGCCATTAGATTTTCATGCCGATGCTGTTGTGTTTAAAATACTTAGGCAAGACCCTGTTTTAAAGGGTGTTGTAATGATAGCTGAGCCTTGGGATATTGGACCTGGAGGCTACCAACTAGGCCAGTTTCCAGATTATTGGCTTGAAGTTAATGATAAGTTTAGAGACACAGTACGAGGATTTTGGCGCTCAGATACTGGCTTGAAAGCAGCATTTGCGACTCGTTTTATGGGTTCTAGAGACGTTTTTCCAAAAGGCGTTAGACCGATGAAAACGAGTGTGAATAACGTGACGTATCATGATGGTTTTACGTTACATGATATGGTCAGCTATTCACAAAAGCACAACCTCGCAAACTTAGAAGACAACTATGACGGACATAACCATAACCTGAGTGATAATTATGGCGTAGAAGGGGAAACAACCGACACCGCTATTTTGGCTTTGCGCGAAAAGCAAAAACGTAATTTGTTTAGCACCTTAATTTTGTCTCAAGGAACCCCGCATATACTAGGTGGCGATGAGTTGAGCCGCAGCCAAAAAGGCAATAACAACGCCTATTGCCAAGACAACGAACTTAATTGGTTAAATTGGGACTTAGATGCAAGCCAATCGGCATTTCTTGCGTTTAGCCAATATGTCATTGCGCTGCGCAAAAACAACCCTTTGTTGAGCCGAATGATGTTTGAGGATGATCAGTTTAACAACGAAGTAAACATCGAAACCACTGATTGGTATCGCATAGACGGGACGTTTAAGCGAGACCAAGACTGGACTAACGATAGCCATCATTGTTTTGCTTTGCACTTAGTTGGACATACCAGTTCATTTGATGATATGTCCGATGTTGTCTTTCAAGAGTGGCTATATATTGTTAATAGTTCAACAGAAAATGTTGAGTTTAATTTACCTTTGTTGCTGAACACTCAGGATTGGGAGTGCTTATTGAATACTGCTCTCAGTGAAGTAGCGCAATATAGTTCAGAAAAAGTCAGTCCATTGTTGATGATGGAATCGCGTAGTTTTCGTTTGTTAAAGCTGAAAGCTTAAGCTTGTGTTGGATGATGACTTAGGCTGACCGGTTATAAGAGAGTAAGCGTTGCTTTGTAAAAATCCAAATTCGAACAAAAGAAATCGTAAAGCTGTTTATCCGATTGTACTTTGAATGGTATTATCCTACCTCTATTCGAAGAAAAGAGAACTATACATGACTGTTAGATCCGTAAATCCCGAAAAAAATGAAGCATCAACCTTATGTGATATAGGATTTATAGGATTGGGGGTGATGGGAAAAAATCTCACACTTAACTTGGCAGATAACGGCTACAAAGTGGCTTGCTTCGACCTCGACCAAAGTAAAATAGACGCCATTGTAAGTCAGGATGATGTAGAGCGAAAAACGCCTGAGCCAAGAGTGGTAGGTTGTCGTTCATATACTGAACTTCTGAAAAATCTTAAAGCGCCGCACACCATCATATTGTCTGTTCCAGCCGGTGAACCAGTTGACCATGTTTGTCATCACTTAATCGATGCTGGTGTGCAAGCTGATGATATCGTAGTGGATACTGGAAATAGTCTATGGACTGATTCGGTGCAGCGTGAGGCCAAATACAAAGGTAAATTCATCTTTTTTTCTACCGCGATTTCCGGTGGTGAAGTTGGTGCTCGTTTTGGGCCCTCACTTATGCCATCTGGCGACCCATATGCATGGACTCGTATTGAATCTATTTGGCAAGCAGTAGCGGCCAAAGTTGATCCTAATACAGGCTTGCCTATTGAGTCTTATGAGGTAGGTAAGCCTGTTACTGAGGGGGAACCATGCACCACTTATATTGGCCCTGTTGGCGCCGGTCATTATGTTAAGATGGTCCACAACGGTATCGAGTATGCTGATATGCAGCTTATTTGTGAGGCATACCACATTATGCGTAATGGGCTTGATATGAGCCCAAAAGAGATTGCACAAACGTATCGAGATTGGAATAAGGGTGAGTTAAATAGTTATCTCATTGAAATAAGTGCAGAGGTGCTAGATCAACTTGATCCTGAAACCGGTGCTGCACTGGTTGACATTATAATGGACAAAGCGGGGCAAAAAGGCACTGGTTTATGGACTGCTGTTAGTGCGCTGCAAGTTGGCAGCCCTGCGCAAACGATCACGCAGGCTGTTTTTGCAAGAAGCTTGTCTTCATTTAAAAAAGAACGCGTTATCGCTAGCCAAAAGCTGTCCGGTCCTGACCCATCAATGACACACGTTGATTCCAAAGAAACCGTTATAAAACAGTTACATGATGCACTTTATTGTTCTAAAATATGTGCTTACGCACAAGGCTTCCAGCTAATGGATATTGCTGCTAAAGAGCACGGTTGGAAGTTGGACTTTGCTGAAATTGCTAAGATTTGGCGTGCAGGGTGCATCATACGCGCTATTTTCCTACAATCTATTACCAAAGCTTATGAAAATGACGAGCACTTAGAAAACTTGTTGTTGGATCCGTTTTTTATAGACCAAATTAATAAATATCAATCAAATTGGCGCAGAGCGATAGCATCAGCGACCATTGCAGGTATTCCTTGCCCCGCGATGTCTTCAGCTTTAAGTTACTATGATTCATATCGCTGCGAAGTATTGCCTGCCAATTTATTGCAAGGACAACGTGACTTTTTTGGTGCTCACACTTACTCGCGTACTGATAAGCCAGAAAGCAAAAAATATCACATTGAATGGAATAGTTCTGACAGAGCGCAAGTTATCGTTAAAAGGTAACGCAGTGAAGATGCTAATGTGCATTATCTGCTCGGACACTACTTTAGGCATGCAACCAACCAACTAAGATCGTATGGAAAAATTGTGAAGCGCATTTAAGTCATATGTTCGATGATGGCTCTACACCAAGTGGACAGCGAGATTGCCTAAATTCAATTTCTTTGAGCTTTAAAAGTCAAATTGATTGAATCAAATCAATTTAATTACACTTTTTTTGATGTAAGTTTGTTACATCTGAAGGTGTTGACCTGCTAGGGACTTTTTCACGGTGTCCATTCCTTCTTTCGTGCGCTCAAATTCAAGAATAGTGATTTGTAAACAGAGCGTTAGACTTCTATTTACATGATTAATAGCATATTTGTAGCCTACTTTAATTTATTTTTTACTCGTTTTTGCTAAATTAAAAAAACATATCTTGTTAATACGCTCAACCCCATCGGTTATTTGTAGATAAATTACAAACATAATCACGCTGTTCCTGACAAATCCTAAAAAAGTGAAATTTATCAACAATTTGGCATAAGCTGACGGATTGCATAGAATGCGCGCACGCAACTCAAGCATTGCCGTTTATAACGTGCGATATTGGACAATTAACAGCAACACTTACATTATGTTTAGAGGGCACTTTGCATGAATCAGCAGTTCGAACAGGAATTATTATCTAGTTGGCAAGAAAGACAGGAATTTGCCGAAAAAATGCTACCGATTATTGGTCGTCTTTACCGCAACCATTGTGTCGAAATTACCGTGTATGGGCGAACATTGCTCAATGCCAGCGCCATTGACGTAATTAAGGCACACCGGACGGTAAGGCGCCACGAAGGCGAAAAGCTGCGATTAAGAGAAAGTTGGCCTGTGCTCGAAGCTGTTAGCAAAATGCAATTGGCTCCGGTTGAAATTGATATAGGTAAATTAGCGTTTGACTTCTATTATGCTGATAAAATAGGAACAGCTAATGATGGGAAAAACAGAACGGATTTACAGGCTTACCTAAATGAAGAGCTAAAAGAGGTCCACAACGCCGCGGATAATCATCAAGCTACAGACGTTGTTTTATATGGATTTGGTCGTATTGGACGGCTATTAGCGAGACTCCTAATTGAGCGCCAAGGTAACAATAATAAACTCAGACTACGTGCCATTGTCGTGCGTGGCGGCAGAGAAGGCGATTTGGAAAAGCGCGCGAGCTTATTGCGCCGTGACTCGGTGCATGGCCCTTTCAATGGCAGTATTACGATAGATGAAGAACGTAAAGCAATTAAAGCCAACGGCTCATATATTCAAGTTATTTATGCGAATAGTCCTGATGAAATTGATTACACGCAGTATGGTATCAACAATGCGATCATTGTTGATAATACAGGGATGTGGCGAGATGAAGAAGGTTTGGGATTACATCTGAAGTCAAAGGGTGCTGCTAAAGTGTTGTTAACAGCGCCGGGTAAAGGAGACATAAAGAATATTGTGCACGGCGTTAACCATAACGACATTCTGACTACAGACACCATATTATCGGCAGCCAGTTGCACCACAAATGCAATCACCCCCGTCTTAAAGGCATTGGACGAAAAATACGGGATTGAAAATGGACACGTTGAAACGGTGCATTCATTTACCAATGATCAGAATTTGATCGATAATTACCACAAAGCAGATAGACGCGGGCGCAGTGCATCATTGAACATGGTGATCACTGAAACAGGCGCAGCGAAAGCAGTTGCCAAAGCTTATCCGCAGCTTGCTGGTAAGTTAACGGGTAACGCGATACGAGTTCCAACGCCGAATGTGTCTATGGCGATTTTAAACTTAAACTTAAAATCAGTAACCGATAAGGAAAGCATCAACAATTATCTGCAAACTGTCAGTTTATTTTCTGATTTACAACACCAGATCGACTTTACAGCATCAAAAGAAATAGTATCAACCGATTTGGTCGGTACTAGATCTGCCAGTGTTGTTGACTCGCAAGCGACCATTGTTGCGGACAACCGAGCTACTTTATATGTATGGTACGACAACGAGTTTGGCTATAGCTGTCAGGTTATGCGAGTGGTGAGAGACATGGCTGGATTAAGATATCCATCGGTCCCAAAAGTTAATATAGTGGGTGCTTAATTCAATCTCGTTGCAATTTTTGGTAAGGTTGCCGTGTCTACTCAGATACGGCAACTAGCCACAATATGAAACAGTTATAAACGGCAACAACGCTTGGAATAAACGTGGACATAAAATCGTTTTTTAAAAAAAGCTCTTGGACTCGAGATATCCTTATTGGTGGGCTCATCATTGTTGGCTTTATGGCCTATCAAAATCGCAACCTCCTAGAGGACAATGGTTCTATTCAAATTGCGGCTCAAAACTTTGTGCAACTAAATGGTGATATGTATTCTCTTGCGCCGAGTGACAAAAAAACCCTGATTTATTTTTTCGCACCTTGGTGCACTGTTTGTAAGATGAGTATTGGAAATTTAGATGTCGTAGATACCGAGGAATATAATGTAGTTAGAGTTGCCTTGGATTATCAGTCGGTAGAAGAAATAGAAGCTTTTGCTGAAGACGCAGGTGTGCAGGGGATTGTTTTACTAGGTGGTGAGCCTCACAAAAAACGCTTTAATATAAGCGGATATCCTACCTACTACATATTAAATGAAAATTTACTGATTATTAAACATGATATGGGTTACAGCACATCATTAGGTTTGAAATTGCGAACTGAAACTCTGTAAACACATAAATTAGTGGGTTTTGAGTATAAAACTCAAGCAATGAGTTAATAAAAAGTGAGAAATGCACTTTACTGTATTACCGAATAAAATTGCCTATGGTAAAGTAAGAAAAAAGTAGGAACATGGCCTTAAAATGATTATAACGAGCGAATTCGATAGCGGCAATATTCGAGTTATCCAAGCGACAGAGCCTCAAAATATAAAATTGGCCATAAATCCTGATAACGGTTCAGAATTTTATCAATGGTTTCACTTTAAATTACAGTCAAATAGATTTGTTGAGCATAAAATTGTTATTACTGACTTAGAAAAATCTGCTTACCCTGAGGGTTGGCCTGGTTATCAGGCCGTTGCATCCTACGATCGTGAAGAGTGGTTTAGAGTCGATACTGAATTCGATGGCAATAACCTTACTTTCGATTTTGTACCTGAATATGACTCAGTTTACTTTGCCTATTTTACCCCTTACAGCTATGAGCGCCATCAAGATTTTATTTCAGCTGCGCAAATGTCATTTGATTGTGAACTAAGGCATATTGGCTTTACGTTAGATAATCGCGACATGTCTTTGTTGGTGATTGGTGAGGAAGCCGAAGGTAAAAATAAAATTTGGGTGACGGCAAGACAACACCCCGGTGAATCTATGGCTGAATGGCTAGTGGAAGGGGTGGTACGCCGTTTATTGGATGAAGATGATGGTGTGGCAAAGCAGTTACTTGAAGACAATGTCTTTTACGTCATCCCTAATATGAATCCTGATGGCTCTGCACGTGGTCACTTGCGTACCAATGCGATTGGTACTAATTTGAATAGAGAGTGGCAGGAGCCTAGTGCGGAGAAAAGTCCGGAAGTCTTATATACATTACAAGCCATGGATAAGTATGGCGTTGATATGTTTTTAGATATTCATGGCGACGAATCTTTGCCCTATAACTTTGTTGCAGGATGTGAAGGTAACCCAAATTACAATGCACGTTTAGAAGCGCTAGAGAACTGCTTCAAAGAAGCATTAATGCTAGCGACTCCTGAATTTCAAGATGTGTACGGGTATGATAAGGATGCACCTGGTGCAGGCAATATAGCGATTGCTGCGAATGCAGTTGGGCATCGCTACGATTGCCTTTCATACACACTTGAAATGCCGTTTAAAGACAATAATAATTTGCCAGATACCACCTATGGGTGGTCTGCACCTCGCTGTCAGCAGCTTGGTGAAGATTTATTAATTGCAGTGCGAGCGGTAAGTAGTAAGTTACGTTAGTTCGCTGAGCTTGAAGCTATACGATAAGATTTATAAAGACGTTTTACCGAGTCACTAACAAATTATGCTAATGTTGGTAGTGCTTAAACAAAATTCACAGTAAAAATAAAAATAAAAACAAGAATAAGAATAAGAGGATGTAATTTTGGAAGGATTATTAGGTTTTTTTAATTTGCTCGATGGTTTTTTGGGTAGTGCTTTTTGGTTTCCTTACGCTCTTTTAGGTGTCGGTGCATTTTTCACTATTTATCTTAAGTTTCCGCAAATAAGATTTTTCAAGCACGCTTGGTTAGTCGTTACTGGAAAATATGATAAAGCAGATGAACCAGGCGATACAACGCATTTTAGAGCGTTAACGACGGCACTTTCTGGCACCGTTGGTACGGGTAATATTAGTGGTGTTGCGTTCGCTATTTTCCTTGGTGGTCCGGCTGCATTATTTTGGATGTGGGCAACTGCATTTTTAGGCATGACAACAAAATTTGTAGAAGTAACACTGTCGCATAAATACCGAGTTAAAACTGAAGATGGCACAATGGCCGGTGGTCCAATGTATTACATGGACCGCAGACTAAACATGAAGTGGTTAGCGGTTGCCTTCGCGATTGCTACAGTCATCAGTTCTTTCGGTACGGGCAACTTGCCACAAAGCAACGGCATTGCAACCAGCATGGAATCAACATTTGGTTTCTCGCCAGTGGTTGTCGGTGGTGTCTTATCTATTTTACTTGGCCTCGTTATTTTAGGTGGTATCACACGTATTGCTGCAGTAACCAGCAGAATTGTACCGGTAATGGCACTCATATATATCATCGGTGCCTTTGCTGTTATTTTCGCTAACATTGAAAATGTGGGTCCCGCTTTTGCATCAGTAATTAGCGACGCGTTTACAGGATCTGCTGCTGCTGGTGGCTTTTTAGGGGCGACACTTGCGTATGCATTTAACCGCGGTGTGAACAGAGGTTTGTTTAGTAACGAAGCGGGTCAAGGTTCAGCACCTATTGCTCACGCCGCTGCTAAAACCAAAGAACCGGTCTCGGAGGGTATGGTATCCATACTAGAACCTTTTATCGATACCATCATTATTTGCACTCTCACGGGCTTGGTTATTTTGTCTTCTGGGGTTTGGAAAGAGAAACATCAAAATATATTTGATCGCTCGGATATGACTTTTATGGCGGGTCAATATGATGAGTCTAATAGTGAAGATACCAACAAACTTTTCTTGCACTTAAATAATGAGGAGGGCGACGAAGTCACTAACTTTACGGGTGAGATCCAGGTTTTAAATGGCACTGCTACAACAGGTGGTTTCACCTTAATGAACAGCCGTTCATTTGCAGAAAACGTGACTTATAGTGTTGGAGAGACAGATTTTCCGTTTACTGGCACGCTCAAAGTTGATAACGGTGCATTAGTTAAACCGAGTATAATCGTAGAAGGTAAATCACTTGTTCACTCTGCTAATTTAACTGCTATTGCGTTTACTCGCGGTTATTTTGGCGAATTTGGCAAATACATCGTTTCTATTGGTTTACTGTTGTTTGCGTTTTCAACGGCAATTGCTTGGTCATATTACGGTGACCGAGCAATGACCTATTTGCTTGGCCCACGTTCGGTAATGCCATATCGCGTTATCTACTGTGCTGGTTTTTTCTGGGCTGCTATTTCAGATACAACCTTGGTTTGGGCCCTGTCTGCAGTCGCTATTGTGGTTATGACATTGCCAAACTTGTTCGGTATTATGATGCTGCGAAAAGAAATGAAAGACTCAATGAATGAATACTGGGAAAAATATAAAAAATAAAAATTGATGTAGTATTGAATGAAAAGGTTATTCGAATGGTCGTTTAACCTTTTTTTACGTAAGAGATAACTGAAACTAGTCCTTAGAACCAAATTTAAACGGAGACACGTATGGCTATTACAGCATGCCCATCTTGTTCAAAACCTATTTCTGATAAAGCAAAGACATGCAGCCACTGCGGATTTAATATTGGCAACGCAACGGCAGAAGATATAGAAAGAAAAGCTAAGTTTGCACACTATCAAGCGATGCAAAAATTACAAAATCAATCAATGCTTGCCATTTTGATGTTTATTACCGGTTTCGGTCTTATTTACTGGGGCGGTTCTGAGCCGGGTGAAATTCAATACAACCTCTCAATCGGCGCAACCGTTGTTGGTTTTATTTGGTATGCCGTAAATCGTGTTAGGCTGGTAATGGCAAAAAGGAAATAAACGTGAATATTCAGCAACTGGTTCAGGCAATGACACCGCAAATTTATGAAAATTTGCGCACTGCTGTTGAAATTGGTAAATGGCCAGATGGCAATCCATTAACAGAAGAGCAAAAAAGCAATTCATTGCAAGCGGTACTAATGTATCAGGCGAGGGTAGAGCAGTCGGAGCAGCACATGACCATTGGTAGAAATGGTGAGGTAGTGCAAAAAAGCCGCTCGCAACTCAAAAAAGAATTTGATAAAGCATTAGGTAAAAAAGCTTCACACGATACGACAAAAGAAACTGCTGAACAAAGCAGTACTCATGATATACATACGATTGCGCGGTTTAAACAAGATGATATTTGATCGATTCTTCAAAGCAAAGCACCTTAATTCAGATCCTCAAGTGCGCTTAACAGCGATTGCAAACTTGTCAATAGACAAGCCTGCAGACAAGCAAGCCTTGCACGAGCTTGCCTTTAATGATAGCCAGGCTAGCGTGAGCTTAGCTGCCTTAGACAAGCTGAATTCATTCCCGTTATGGCTGAAATCATCGGAGACAGCTGATAATGTAAAATTAAAAAAACAAGCTCATGAAAGAGTATTGACTGAGGTTAATAACCCTAATTCAACGCTACTTACTCAAGCTGACTTTGCTTCATTTGTAGTTGAGTCTAAAAATATTGTGTTACTTGAACAAATGTTGTTCAGCAACCAACGCTTACAAAGTAATAACGTATTAGCATTAGCGGTGCTGTTGAAAGTAAACAAACAAAATATCACTCGTCTATATTTTAAAGATCACGCCAATCAAGCTCAGCAGCAGGTTATTGTGACTCGTGCAGAGGATCTTAATGAATTGAGTAAAATGCTCAAATTCGCCAACAACGATGTTGTGACAAGCGCCATTGATGCCAAGATAGAACATTTGAGAGAGTTAGCGGCATTGCCGATTAAACTGAAGCAAGGTTCTACATTGGTGATTTCTAAACTGCTTGCGCTGAAAGATAGCGGGGATTACGAACGAATTTATGAAAATAAGCAGCAACTTTGCCAAGAATTTGAGCAATACAAAGCACAGTTTAATGTGCTAGATGAGGAAACTGCGCTGTTGCTGGCAGAAAAGTATTTACGTGTAAATGAGTCAGTTGAGAAACGCTTAGCAGCGCTGAAAGAAGACTGGCAAAGTGCTAATGAACTCAAGCTTACAACCAATGCATTATCTGAAATAGATGACCGCTTTAAACAAGTAAAGCAGCAAATAGATGCTATTTTGGAGTCAATTGATGACCCCAGCTTACTTGCTCAAGCTAAATTACTCAGCAATGCCTTGACTGATGTTGGTTTGGATATTGATGATGCTAGCAAACGACCGCAAACAGTGGCACATAAACGCACGATTAAGTCATTGTCGGGCAGTATAGAAACTTATCAAGGTTTCTTAAATCAACTGCCTAACGCACGCGAAACGCGTGATAATGCTAAAGCGTTGCTTGCGCAACTGCAAGCAGTGCCTGAATCGTTAACAAACGATGAGTTAGCCGTTGTATTGAAACAGCTTAAAAATGAATGGAAGCAACTAATCGCATCGGCTTCACTTCCTCTTCCCGATGCCATTTTAGGCGCTTGGCGCGAGACTGAGAAAAAATACCAGAGTAAAGTTTCTGCTGTTCAGGAGGAACTTAAACAGCAAGAAAAAAAGACCTTAGGTAAGCTCAAAACTGTTCAGAGAATGGTTAATCAGGGCAGTTTTAAACCTGCGTTGGCTACCTTTAAACATGCGCAGAAAATGTATGAAGCTTTACCTGAAAAAAGTCAAAAAGGGCTTTCAAAGCTATATGCAGAATTGGGTGAAAAAGCGACTGAGTTACAAGAACTTCAGGCATTTATTGCGGGTCCAAGAAAACCCGCATTATTAGACGAAGTTAATGCGTTGGCAGCGCAACAAAATCTAGAGAGTATTGCCGACAGAGTACAGAGCGTAAAATTGTTTAGAGCACAATGGAATGAACTCGGGAAATTAGGAACAGATGAAGATGATGCACTGAATAAGGTGTTCGATGAAGCTATAGAAAAAGCGTTTTTACCCTGCAGAGAATACTATGGCGAGCAGGACAAACTCCGTGCTGAGAATGCGCAATTAGCAAAAACAATCATTGATGAATTAGTCGCTCTGCATAGGCATGAAAATACGGCGACATTAGGACGAGCTTTGAGCGCCATGAATAAAAAATGGCGTGCGCTGGGCAATCTCGAGCAAGGGGACCGCCGTAACTTACAAAAAGCCTATTTAAATGCGCTAAAACCAACTCAATTGCGCCTAGATACCCTGTATTCTGAAAACCTTCAGCTCAAGCAAGCGTTGTTGAAAAAGGCGCAGCAGCTTAACGATGTTGACGATGTTAGCAGCGCGGCTGAGTTAGCAAAGCAATATCAGCAACAATGGAAAGAGATTGGTTTTTCTGGCAAACAAACGGATGATGGATTGTGGTTAGCATTTCGCAAAGCCAATGACATAGTTTTTGCAAAGGTTAATCAGAAAAGAGATGCCGATGCTACCGGTCTAGCGCAAGTAAAAACTGAATTTCATGACCTAGCCGGCACCCTAACTGAACAACTTAGTGCGGCGAGTGAAATGAAAGATTTGTCTGACTTCGACGCTAACGTAAATGTGTTAAGTCAAAAGCTTCGAGATATGCCAAGTCGACAGGCAAAAACAGAGCAACACAAGCTGGATACAATTTTACAGCAGCATCAAGTTAAGCAAGTTGAGATCGAACAGCACAAAAATGCAGCCCAGTGGCAAGCTTTGTTTGAGGCTTTGGCAGCTTGGACAGACGCTTCTCTGCCAGAAAATTTAGCTGACTTACCCAATAAGTACCAACAGTTGATTAAATCGTCAGCACAGAATAAAGGCGACAGCAAACGCAAAGAATTAACTATTCAAGCTGAAATTATTGCTGATTTGCCGAGTAACAAAGCGGATGATGTCGAACGCAGAAACCTTCAGTTACAGCTTATGGCATCAAGACTTGAGGGTACTGACGTACCGATTATCGCTGAATTACTGGCTGCTTGGATCAGTTGCGGTCCGTTGGGGAAAACTGACCTGGCATTGTTAAAACGATTAAAAAAAGTCATCTTGGCATAAGGCGTTATTCATGCGCAAGCATATCTATGTAGCATATACAGGTGGAACGATTGGCATGAAGCCCTCAAAAAATGGGTTTGTGCCTGCAGCGGGTTATCTGAGTAAAACATTGCTTAACATGCCTGAGTTTCACCGTAGTGAAATGCCCGCCTTTACTATTCACGAATATGACCATCTGATTGACTCAAGCGATATGTCGCCGTCTGACTGGCAGTTTATTGCTGATGATATTGCACAGCATTATGCTGATTACGATGGTTTTATCATATTGCATGGCACAGACACCATGGCTTATACATCATCTGCGCTGTCATTTATGCTCGAGGATCTAAGGAAACCGGTTATCGTAACGGGGTCTCAAATACCATTAGCTGAATTGAGATCGGATGGACAAACTAATTTATTAAATGCGCTTTACATTGCGGCTAATTACCCCATTCCAGAAGTGACCTTATTCTTTAACAATAAACTGTATCGTGGTAATAGAGTGCGCAAAGTAGATGCTGATGGCTTTGATGCTTTTGATTCGCCCAACTTTCCTGCATTATTGGAGGCGGGTATTAATATCGACGTTAATCACGACGTTGTCAGTGTGTTTGATAGCGGTATTGAAGACGCTCAAAACCCAGAAAGTAGCCTCTTATCAGAGCAAAATGCGTCAAAGTCGCAACTGCCGGACAGCTTGAAAATAAGCCCAATAACACCTCAACCCATCGGTTTAGTTAGCTTGTATCCGGGGATTTCAGCTGATGTGGTTAAAAATATTATTCAGCAACCGGTTAATGCGCTTATTTTATTGAGTTACGGTGTGGGCAATGCTCCGCAAAACAAAGCATTATTAGCGCAACTGGTTCAAGCCCAAGAGAACGGAGTGATTGTGGTTAATTGCACACAGTGTTTCAGAGGTACAGTCAACATGACGGGCTATGCGAATGGGCATTTATTGCAAGATACAGGATTAATCTCTGGCGGTGATATGACGCCCGAGGCAACTTTAGCAAAACTGCATTACTTATTGAGCAAACCTGAATTGAGCACACAGCAGCGTAAGGGCTTGATGACTAGAAACCTTCGCGGCGAGTTAACTCTTCGCTAGGCTTTTACTGGGGGTACTTAAAGGCTATCCAGCGCTACCATTACATCATTAATTAGGTCGTCATCTCGCTCACACCCTACACTAAATCTAATAACGCCTTGCGCTATTTTGTCCGCTCCCCATCTCGCACGGCGTTCAGCCATGCTATGCACGCCACCAAAACTAGTGGCTACATAAACGAGTTGGCATGCAGCGAGGAATTTATCCGCCGCTTCTTTACTTTCTAGTTCAAAACTAATAATGAAACCGAACAATTGCTGTTGTTGTTTAGCGATAGCATGTGACGGGTCTGAGGCGAGTCCTGGAAAACGAACTGAAATAACCTTATCGTGACTGTTCAATTCATGTGCTAACAGCATCGCAGTGTCACACATGCGCTGTAATCTAACATCTAACGTGGATAGACTTCTGTGTACAAGCCAAGTTTCCATTGGCCCAGGAATATTACCTGACGCCTTACGCCAATCTCTGATTTTGTCACTAATTGATTTATCTATCGTTGAGACATGACCAAATACAACATCACTGTGCCCGTTAACCGCTTTGGTGTCTGCGCTCATAGAAATATCCGCACCCAGGGCTAATGGCTGCTGTCCTAAGAATGTTAGCGTGGTGTTGTCTATAGCTAAAAGACCACCGTGTTTGTGTATTTTAGTTGCTGCTTTGTGTATATCAAAAGTGTCAAGCATGGGATTGCTCGGCGTTTCTAACAATGCCAGGGTAATTCCTTCGAAATCAAAACTGTCAATATCTTGGGTTGCAATTGTCTTTAGTTTTATGCCAAATCTAACTAAATATTGTTCGGTATAGTAACGCACCGGCGCATAGCCATCGCTGGGTAATAATACCGTATCACCAGGGTTTAAAAGGCTCGTCAATATTGCGCTAGCTGCTGACATTCCAGAGGGAAATATAACCGTGTCACCACCTTCTAATTCGGCTAAGCCGGACTCAAGACTGGTCCAAGTAGGCTGACCAAAACGTCCATATTGATAAACTTGTGAGTCGACATCACCTGACAAGTGGAATGTGCTAGCAAACTCGGGGCCCCGGCGAAAAGCATTTCCGTTCTTTGCTTCAGGGGCTCCTGCGTTAATACTTAGGGAGGCGAGGGAAGGTTTGCGAGTCATGGGTTCTTCTCAGTAATTAGTGTAGTAAACCAATGTGATACCGCGACGCAATGCGAATGCAAGCCATTTGCTCGCGGTTGATATTGTGCGTTTCTATTTGCGGCTTTTTGTTAGCTGTCTTGTAATTTTGCGGCAAGATAATTTGCTATTTCTAGCATAGCAAATTGGCCCACTATTTTTTCTGCATCGGAATTGTAATTTGTATTGGTGTTGACATCATAAGCATAGCTAATGCCATTTGAGTCTTGTATTGCCTCAATAGCCGCAATCTGAATGTTATTATCTTTTAGAAATTTCTCATAGCTATCAATAAACGCTGGGCGATAATTTTCAAGGATCTCAAACTTCGCTTTTACCGACGTCCTGACATCATCGGTGGGACAAAACATATCTTCAATAGAACATGCATCAGCAGGACATAACTGAAACCCTTGGGATGTATCAACCTTAACGCCATATAAAAATTTACCAGCAATAAACTCGTGTCGAACTATAAACGGTTGTGGTGACTCTATGTATTGCTGAATAAGAGTGATACCGTCGATAGGTGGGTCAAAATTGGGGCCATCTATATAATCTTGTAATGCCTGTATAGAGTGAAACAGCTGCACTCCCTGACCTTTACCCGCTCGGTTATGCTTGGTAATAAAAGAAGGCATATGTAATAGGTTAGCAGCCTCAATAATTTGTTTTTTACCGACCGCCGCTAATGTTTTTGGGGTCTCAATACCACTTTTGTTAAGTGCCATATATTGATTAACTTTACTGACCTCTAGCCTAAGTGCACTGGTACCATTAATAACGATGCGATCGTGGCGCTCCAACCAAGCAATGACTGCTTGTGTAAACTCAGGAGCGTACCGATGGTCTCTGGTGTGGGAAGATGCACTGATCCTGTTGTAGAATATCCCTTTAGGTGGCTCACTAGACAAGTCAAGGAGACCTTGATCCAGATGCCATAGTTCATAGGGAAGACCCAACTCATCTAAGCGATGTTGCAAATGGATAGTCCATTCGCTGTTTTCATGCAGTACATAAATTTTACTCATGCTAATTACTTTACTTCTACACCGGCTGCTTGTCTGTCAGCATGATAGCTAGAGCGTACCATGGGACCGCATTCAGCATGCGCGAAACCGATAGAATCAGCATATGCTCCTAAGGCATCAAACTCTGCTGGCGGCACATAGCGCTTAACAGGGAAGTGATGTTTACTTGGTTGTAAATATTGTCCAAGTGTAAGCATGTTTACATTGTGCGTGCGAAGGTCATCCAATACTTTTTTCATTTCGTCGGATTCTTCACCTAAACCCATCATCAATCCTGATTTGGTGGGAATAGTTGGATGTTGCTCTTTAAATTTACGCAGTAAGTCAAGTGACCACTGGTAGTTGGCCCCAGGGCGACATTCCCGATACAAGCGTGGAACCGTTTCTAGGTTATGATTAAACACGTCAGGTACGCCGCTTTTAAATATGTCTAAAGCTCGGTCCATACGACCTCTAAAGTCAGGCACTAACACTTCAATTCTGGTTCTTGGGCTGTGTTCGCGGATTGCATTAATACAATCGACAAAGTGCTGAGCGCCGCCATCTCGCAGATCATCGCGGTCAACGGAAGTGATAACTACATAATTTAATCCCATTTCTGCAATGGTTTTGGCTAATTTTATTGGTTCTTCAGCGCTCGGCGGTAATGGTTTACCGTGAGCTACGTCACAGAATGGACAGCGACGGGTACATACATCACCTAAGATCATAAACGTGGCTGTGCCGTTATTAAAGCATTCTGCTAAATTTGGGCAGCTGGCCTCTTCACATACCGAATGCAAGTTGTTTTTGCGCAGCGTCGCTTTGATGTGGTCTATGCGATCCGTCGTTCGAGGTAGTTTTATCTTGATCCACGACGGCTTTCGTAGAACTTGTTCCTTTTCAGTCGGAACAATAGTGATTGGAATATGTCTTACTTTATCATCATCGCGAAGTTTAACACCCGCTACTGGACGTGGATTATTCATCAAAACCTTCTCTATATTCTTTCTGCTTAATACCCAATAATGAACAAAAATGTTCAACTATTTTAGGACCTGCAATGGTTAATGATTCTGGACCACCTAGTGTGGCACAATCTACCATTTCCATGCCGGCATAGCCACACGGGTTTATTCGCCCAAAGGGACTTAAATCCATATTAACATTCAGTGCTAAACCATGAAACGAACAGCCTTTACGGATCCTCAAGCCGACAGAACATAATTTTTGCTCGTTGACATAAACACCCGGTGCATCTTTCTTTGCATAGGCTTCGATATCGTAGTCAGCCATCAGCCCTACAATACAGTTTTCCAAGCCATTAACCAGATGGCGAACACCAAGTTTATTTCGGCGCACGTCAATTAGAATGTACAACATTTGTTGACCCGGACCGTGGTAGGTTACTTGTCCGCCGCGATCCACTTGAACGACCGGAATATCCCCAGGCGCAAGAATGTGTTCCGCTTTACCTGCTTGGCCCTGAGTAAAAACGGGAGTATGTTCAACTAACCATATTTCATCTGCTGTTTGCGGCGTTCTCTGGTCCGTGAAATCTTGCATTCGTTGCCAAATTGGGCAATACGATCGAGTGCCTAATTGTCGAATAATAGTCGGCTGCATAGGAGTTAAAGCACAAACCTGACTAGCTCAAGACTGGAAATTTCAGTGTAGATCGTTTCCATATGGTCTTTGCTAGTGACTTTAACTCTCACCGAGAGTGAATGATAATTACCTTTACTACTTGGCTTAATACTCGGTGAATAATCACCAGGAGCATGCTGTTGTAAGCAGGAAATAACGACTTCACAGAGGCTAGGATCGGCAACGCCCATTACTTTAAATGTCTGAAAGCAGGGGAATTCTAGGATTTCGTCAAAGTTTGTATTTAATGCCATGATTAACTTTCGAATCCCAATTTTAAAGAAATCCAATCCTTTGCTTTATCAATTAAGCCACCTTCTTGAACTTCATGCAAGGTTACCAATGGATAAGTGGCAATATTTTCACCCTCTAATTGTAAAAATAGCTTACCAACAACTTGCCCTTTTTCAATAGGAGCTTCAAGACTTTCGGTTAGTTCGAAATGTGCTTTCAACTTACTTGATTGTCCGCGCGGTATTGTAATCGGAGTCGCTTGATTTAATCCTAGCTCAACTGTGTCACGGTCGCCCATGTAGATACGATGAGCAACAAAACTATCACCCGCTTGATAAGGAGTTACGGACTCGAAAAACCGAAAACCGTAACGCAGTAATTTTTTATTTTCAACTTTGCGAGAGCGTTCACTATCAGTGCCCATAACAACGGATATTAAACGCATATCGCCTTGGCTTGCTGATGTAATCAAGCTATAGCCAGCATCTGATGTATGTCCGGTTTTAATACCATCTACATTTAAACTCTTGTCCCACAAAAGACTATTGCGATTAAATTGTTTAATACCATTATACGTAAACTCTTTTATGCTATACAGGGCATATGCTTCAGGTAACTCAGAGATCAAAGCTGAAGATAATGTTGCCATGTCGCGTGGCGATGTATAGTGGTCTGCGTCATGTAAACCGTGGCTATTAACAAAGTTACTAGCGGTCATCCCTAGGTTTTGTGCATGTGCATTCATCATACTCGCAAACGCCTCCTCGCTGCCGGCAATATGCTCAGCCATGGCGACACATGCGTCGTTACCCGATTGCACAATAATGCCTTTCAATAAATCTTCGACAGATACTTTGGTGCCAACTTCAATAAACATTTTTGATGAGTCAGGAAAGTTTTTCGCCCATGCGTTTTCAGATATTGTCACCATGTCGGTTAAACTAATATTGCCGGCTTTGAGTTCTTTTCCAATGACATAGATGGTCATTATTTTGGTTAAACTTGCCGGTGCAAGTCGCATATCAATATTTTTTTCAGCGATAATATGACCCGTGTTGTGGTCAACCAGCAGAAAACCACCTGCTGCAACATTAGGTGGAGGAGGTATAACAACCGCTGCATTTGCTAAAAAGCAACAGGCTGCAAGAACTAACATAGAAACTATTTTTAAGCGCATTTATTCAACCATTATCTTGAGATTTTTATCATCGTGCATTAACTTGCAAGGCATATTCTACCGAAATTTTCGGATCCCTCGGAGTGCTTTCTTAATGAGCATATAACCACGTGATTTATTAAATATGGATCTTATATCAATCCACCTATGAACCGCCAGTTATTCAGCGGATTGTTTTATTTATTTCGCTTGTATTTCTATTGACACTAAAAGTCAATAACTGAACTTAAAAATTGTTAGTTATTTTAACTAATTAGCAGGCAATGTTAACGGAAAAGCACTGTCGAAACCGATACTTTTCAAATCTTGGATTAACTTTTCAGCCTTTTGTTCATTTTTTAATGGTCCAAGTCTTAGTCTATAGATATTATCAATCATAGGAGCGTCAAACGGCAGTTGATATAGTCGCGCTAATCCTTCAGATAATTCGATGACCGTTTCTTGATTAGAAAAAGCGGCCACTTGAACAAATATTTGATTTGGCTTGCTATCATTTGCTATTGCTGCCGCCAAAGCCTTAGAAATCGGTGGTGCCGCGGATTCGATTTCCACTCGGTCTTCTAATGTCGTTTTGGTATTCAGCATAGCTACCATTACTGGTGAGTTTTCGCCTTGCGCTAAAGATGGTGGTACGTCTGGTTGCTGGGGTTTACCGGCGCCAACTGTCATTACGCCAGCTTCATCGACATGCACTACTTCAACTTTGACATTAGCAACACCGGTCGACAAAATATCTAATTTTTTTGCTGCTGCGTAGGATAAATCGATGACTCTACCTGGATGAAAAGGACCTCTGTCGTTAACCCGAACAATAGTGACTTTTTGATTATCTAGGTTAGTGATCTTAACAAACGAAGGAAGAGGCAAGGTTTTGTGTGCCGCCGTCATAGAAAACATATCGTATATTTCGCCATTGGAGGTTAGATGGCCATGAAACTTCTGTCCATACCAAGACGCCTGTCCATATTCTTCAAAACCTTTGGCTGTGCGCATTGGTGTATAATATTTACCCAGCACAGTGTAGGGGCGAAAATTAGCCGGCGCGTACGATTCATATCTCGGCGTGGCATCGACAAGTGTCAGTTCACCGTAATGAAACTCAGGCACACTGTCCTGTTTTTGTGAATAACGACTATTGTTGACACTGCAAGCACTTAAACCCGAAACAGCAAATATCAATATTGTGTAATTTTTTAGCGCATTCATTCCATGGCCACTTTTATTATGATTATTATTCTATCGCGACATTAATCGCTTTTGCGTGCTAATTGACATTAGAATACCAAAACCGGCTAACAACGTCACCATTGAAGTTCCGCCATAACTGACGAGTGGTAGGGGAACACCAACAACAGGCAGCAAACCAGAAACCATGCCCATATTAACGAACACGTAAACAAAAAAGGTCAGTGTTATACTGCCAGCAAGTAATTTACTAAACGCATCTTGGGCATAATTTGCGATCATTAATCCGCGAATAATGATACACATGTAGATGAACAATAGTCCAATAACGCCAATTAGACCAAATTCTTCACTAAAAACCGCGAAGATAAAGTCAGTATGTCTCTCCGGCAAAAACTCGAGCTGTGATTGAGTGCCTTGCAGCCAGCCTTTTCCGCTGACGCCACCTGAGCCGATAGCAATTTTTGATTGGATAATATGATAGCCAGCACCTAGGGGGTCACTTTCTGGGTTCAAAAAGGTGAGAACACGTTGTTTTTGATAACCCTGCATCAAGAAAAACCACATTATTGGCGCAAAAGCACCACCTAATGCACTGATGAAAAAGATTAAACGCCATGTCATACCTGACAGAAAAAGTGCGAATATACCGGAACTAGCAACCAGCAGACTGGTCCCTAAATCGGGTTGTTTAGCAATCAGAATAGTGGGAATAAAAACAATGACAAAGCCAATTGCGATGTTACGAGAACGCGGCGGCAAATTAAATTTACTGATATACCAAGCGACCATCAGTGGCACGGCTAATTTCATTACTTCGGATGGTTGAAAACGAATCACGCCTAAATCCAACCATCGCTGCGCACCTTTGCCAATCACTCCTACTAGCAGCACGAGGATTAGCATAATAAGCCCAAAGCTATAAAAGTACACCGCCAAACGTCGATAAGCCATCGGTGGAATTTGAGCCAGAATAAACATCACGATGAGGGCAATTCCCAAGCGGGTTAGTTGCCTGTTTACTAAGTTCCAATCTTGACCTCCAGAGCTATAAATGGTCACAAGGCCAATACCCATGAGGCACATAAGTGCAAACAATAAAAAGCCATCAATATGCAGGCGTTCTAACATCGTTGTTTTTATCGTTGTAAATTTAGCTTCAGCCACCGCTTGTCTCCGTCGTAATTATTGCAGCGGTATTGGCTGATACGCGTGCTTGACTGATACTATCTGAATCATTTTTTTGGGTTTTTAAGGCAATGCCTTTAGGCTTGACTTTACTAAAGTAGTAATCCATTACAATCCTTGCTGCAGGCGCTGCATTTGAGCTACCGCCACCCGCATTTTCGATAACTACTGAAATACTAATTTCAGGATCGACATAAGGTGCGTAGCCAATATACATTGCGTTATCTTTTAATCTGGCCGAGACATTTTCTTCGTCATACTCAGCGTCTTGAGCGACTGAGAAAAGCTGCGCAGTACCGGTTTTGCCCGCTGACACATAATCGGTATCTTTAAAGGCACCACGCGCAGTGCCATGGCTACGATTTACTGTGCCATATAGCGCATCTAGCACAATATCCCAATTGTGTTCATCTATGATAGGTATAGGCGACTGCATTTCAACAGGCAAGACATCTATCGCCCCCTCAATCATGTAACCCTTAATCAGACGGGGAGTGTGGCGTTGACCTTTATTAATCAGAAAGTTTAGCGCTTGTGCTAATTGCAATGGGGTTGCGTTCCAGTAACTTTGACCGATCCCGACCGGGATCGTATCACCAATATACCATGGTTCATTAAATCGAGCTCTTTTCCAACCCCGGCTAGGCATATTAGCACCGGACTCTTCCAATAAGTCGACCCCAGTGTGTCTACCAAAGCCAAATAATTGCATAGATTCGCTAATCCGGTCTATGCCTAATTTATAGGCTAAGTCGTAATAAAAAATATCACAAGATACTTCAATCGATTTAGTCACGTTAACCGTGCCATGCCCATACTTTTTCCAATCACGCCAAACATGATCTACGTTTTTTAAGCGATAGGTACCGCGATCATTTATTTCGGTGGTTTCGTCAATCACACCCTCTTCAAGGCCTACAAGTGCTAAAAAAGGTTTAATGGTCGATGCTGGGGGGTAGCGTCCTTGTGTTGCTCTATTCAGCAAAGGACTGTCTTTGGACGCCAGAAGCTTATTATATTCTTTTTGACTTATGCCGTGCACAAATAAATTGGGATCATAGCTTGGACTGCTATACAACGCCAAAACGCCACCATCATTTGGATCTGTAATTACAACTGAACCTCTTCTTCCGGCTAGCACTTCTTGTGCTTTTTTCTGTAAATCAATATCGATATTTAGCACAATATCTCGGCCAGGCAAAGGAGGTTCAAAACTCAATACACGAATAACTCGCCCTTGATTATTAACTTCAACTTGCTGATAGCCAACTTTACCGTGAAGTGTTTCTTCATGAAACTTTTCGACACCTTGTTTGCCCATATCATGTGTAGCAGCATAGTTTGCAAGTTGGTCATCTTCGTCAAGCCTGACTAACTCTTTCTTATTTATCTTTGCTACATAGCCAAGCATGTGAGTTAACGAATCTTTGAAGGGATAATAACGCGATAATCTTGCCTCGATACTGACACCTGGAAATTGGTGTTGTTTGGCGGAGAAAAGGGCCACTTCGTCATGTGATAGTTGTTGCCGAATAGACACGGGTTTAAAGCGTCGTTGGCGTCTAATATTACTTTTAAATTCTTTGACTTCGCTGTCAGTTAACGACATAAGTGCTGACAGATGCTCGATTGTCGCGTCCAGATCGTCAACGTCTTCGGGTGTTATCTCTAAGCTAAATACCGGTTTGTTTTCCGCTAGGATCTCGCCATTCCGATCGTAAATAAGGCCACGATTTGGGGCAACCGGCACCACTTTAATTCGATTGCCATTAGAGCGTGTTTGATAATCTTCATATTGGAGAACTTGCAACTGGTATAGGTTTATAATAATAACCGACATAAGAACGCAAACAAATACAATAGAAACAACAGTGCGTCTGGCAACCAGATTAGCTTCTGCTGTGTGATCTCTTATTATTTGACGCTTTGGTGGCATATAATACTCTTGGCTCTACAACCTGCTTTATTCTCGATGGTACGGATGATTTTGCGTCACTGACCAAGCGCGATAGATGCTTTCAGCTACAATGACTCGTACCATGGGATGAGGCAAGGTCAATTTTGACAGTGACCACTTTTGCTCGGCCGCATGTTGGCATTCTTCTGATAGCCCTTCTGGACCGCCAATTAAGAGGCTAATATCGCGCCCATCCATTTTCCATTTTTCTAACTGTTCAGCGAGTTTTGGCGTACTCCAGCTTTGCCCCAATACTTCAAGTGTGACGATTTTATTTCCTTTAGGAACTTGCTGTAAACACCGTTGTCCCTCGTCAATAAGGATGCGTTTTACGTCAGCGTTCTTGCCTCTTTTACCTGACGCTACTTCCGTAAAATACAGTTGGCAATCAGCCGGAAATCGTCGAACATACTCCTGAGTGCCTTCGACAACCCATTTAGGCATTTTGTTCCCGACAGCGATAACTTGTATCCGCATCTTTTATGATACCAAAATTGCAGAGCTTATATTTAGGCTATTGCCAAAGCTTCTCTAACTGGTAAAAGTCGCGGCTTTCGTCTTGCATTACATGCACTACAACGTTGCCTAAATCGACTAATACCCATTCACCTGTTTGTTTACCTTCAACGCTTAATGGCGGTATGTCTGCAGATTTCATTTCAACCACAAGGTTTTCAGCTATAGATGAAACATGCTTTTTTGAGTTTCCTGAGCATACTATTAGCGTGTCGGTCACGGTAGATTTACCTTCAACATTTATTTGTACAATGTCTCTGGCTTTCATGTCTTCAAGTTTGTCTATGACAAATTGAACGAATTCACTTTGATTCAATGTTATTCCTATGATTTTTTCTGTTCGTATAATTGATGTTGTTTTATATATCTAAACACCTCTAAAGGCAATATTTCGCCGGTTTCCAACTGTTGGTAGTCCTTCTTTTCGACTTTTTCTCGAATTAGAGTTGAAGACACCGCAACTGATGGAAAATGGCAAGACACGACAATTCCGCTTTTTGTCGATAATGCCTGCTTGTTCGCTAAGGATACCGCATGATCGGGTCCACATGAAATATATTGCGTTACTTCCTGTAATATTTTTAACGCCTGGTTGTTTCTGTTCAATACTATAATATTACAAAGCTGCAATATTTCCTGCCATCTATGCCAAGTTTTGAACGATTGAAATGAGTCTGTGCCCATTACAAAATAGGGCGTTTTTTGATTGTTTTGTTTTAGTTTTTGTAAGGTATTAACGGTAAAGCTCATCTCATTATTTTCTAATTCCATATGCTCTATATACAGCGATGGCTCTAGTTTGCAAACAATCTCTAACATTGCTAATCGGTGCTTATTGCTGGTTTTTAGCGTTTTTTTATGCGGCGGAATATTACATGGCAGCAAGCCTACTTTGAGAATGTCAAGTGCCTGCATAGCCTGTTTCAAGGGCTTAATATGACCCCAGTGCGGGGGATTAAAAGTGCCACCAAAAAGTGTTATCTTCTGAGAATTAGTCATTGTTTAATTTAACGACATATTTTGCAGTGGTGCTGGTAAAAACAACAATGCCAAATGACTTAACAATATATATGGTCTTGCGGTTGTTTCACTTTTTAAAATAAGGTCGGCTTGCTGTAAGTGAGTGTTCAACAAACTGATATGACTAGGCGTGAGTCGTCTCAACGCATTTTGATATAACACCTGTTTATTTTGCCATATACGTAACCTAGTAAAGTTAATATTGCCTTCTAGACTTTGCATTGCTTGGCATTCAGCCAATGTTTGTGCTTCTTTTATCAAATTCCAGAGGATAATGTTAGGTTCAACACCCTCGCTTTCCAAGCGATATAAAATTTTGATTGCTTTTTGGATGTCACCAGCAAGTAAATCATCAACAAATTGAAATACAGTGAATCGAGACTGATCAACCATGCCGGCTGCTAGTACTTTTTCATTCACTTGCTGCCCACTGTCAGCATATACTAGTGCGAGTTTTTCAATTTCTTGCTTTGCTGCAAGTAAGTTCCCTTCACTAAAATCCGCTAAAAGGTTTACTCCCGCTGGACTGATATTAACCTGCGAGGCGCGGCAACGTTGTTCAATCCATTGCACTAATTGTTTTCCTTCAAGGGGATAACAAATTGAAAATATACCCTGTGAATCCAGTGCTTTAAACCATTTTGCTTTTTGTACATCTTTGCCAATCTTAGGGCCTTGAATTAATATCAAGATGTCCGTCGATGGGTTTTCAGCAATTGCAGTCAGTACTTTGCTGCCTTCCGCTCCCGGTTTACCGGTTGGTAGCGTCAATTCAATATACTGTTTATCAGAGAATAAAGACATTGTTTGGGTTGCTTCGATGAGCTGTGACCACGAAAAATCAGTATCAGCAACCAGTGTTTGACGTTCGTCGAAGCCTTGCGATTTAGCCACAGCACGAATGCTATCAATCATATCCAGTTTTTGTTGAGGTTCGTCACCAAACACCAACATAAAAGGTGCTAAGCCTTGCTGTTGAATATGTTGCTTAAATCGATTTGGATAAACTTGCATTAGGGCTTGTTTACCTTAATTTTTGCCGCTTCTCTGGTTTTTCTAGCTTCGATAGAAACTAAAGCTTGCGTATATTGACTCGAGAGTAATCGGATCATTCGGTCAGCTGACTCAGCTCGCATTTCATCAAGCACCAATTCTAGCTCTCGTGACTTGGCAAGTACTTGGTCTGGATCGTCTTGATATTCTCTGGCCACAGTCATGAACGCACTAATGGGTTCGGCAAAAGGGAAGATAACTTCATAACTAACCGAATAAATAAGTTCGTATTCAGCCACTTGGCCACTTGCAAATATAGACAGTAAACGGCGTTCAAGTGCTTCAGGTTCTAATTTTATTACCACCACCGTTGTCGGCTCAATACCGGGTGGAATTGTTTTTTCGCCAACAATACTTTGCAATTGATAGACTGGAAGTCTTTTGTCCAATGCTCTGGATAGCGGTAAATAATCAAATTGAGAAAGAATAACCACGTTATTTAAATAACTTGGTAATGCTTGTGAACCACGCAATTTAAAACCGCATCCTTGTAGAACGAATGCCATTATCACAATAATAAAAGCCAATTTTGACTTTTTAATCATTGCGCAAATAATCGGCCCCCATTTGGGCGGGCTTGCGAAAACTTGGCTCAATAGGCTAATCAAGATCTTACTCCATTAATATGGCCTAAAACGGTCGTGGTTCTAGGCCTTTAAATTAGTACTTTAGGGTTAACGGCTTCAGAAAATAGGTATTAACAGTATCACTATTCGTCGCTATTTAAATGTCAAAGTCGGGTGCATAATATGACTAAATAACTAGTTAGCGACAATATTCACCAGTTTACCTGCGATATAGATAACTTTTCGTATGGTCTTCCCCGCAATGAACGGTTGCACATTTTCTTGCGCCAACGCCTCTTGTTGTGCTTGTTCACTGCTGATGTCAGTTGCGACTGTCATTTTTGCGCGCACTTTACCGTTAACTTGAACAACAATCAGTTTTTCATCTTCTACTAAAGCAGAAGCGTCGACTAGAGGCCAAGGCGAAATTTGTAATTCCCCTTTACCGCCGAGTAACGACCACAGCTGTTCGCAAATGTGTGGTGTAATTGGGTTAAGCAATTTAACCATTGCCATCAACCCTTCGTGCAGAAGCGCGATATCATTGTCATTACTTATTCCAGCTTTCTGTAAGCTGTTTAATAATTCCATGACCTTAGCCACTGCCGTATTAAAAGTTTGTCTGCGACCTAAATCGTCAGTGACTTTTTCAATGGTTTGATGAATTTCTCGGCGCAACGCCTTTTGCGACTTACGCAACGAAGCTGCATCTAATGCCGGCACTGCGCCTTTACTCTCGCACAACTGCACATGTTCATTGGCCAATCGCCAAAAACGTTTCAAGAAACGGTTTGAACCTTCAACGCCTGAATCAATCCACTCAAGGGTTTGCTCTGGTGGCGCGGCAAACATAGTGAATAATCTCACCGTGTCAGCGCCATAAATATCGATAACTGCTTGGGGGTCAATACCGTTATTTTTTGACTTACCCATTTTGATCATTCCCGCGTGCTGAACTTCAGTGCCGTCAGCTAACGTTGCTCTGGCAATGCGACCCTTGTCGTCTTTTTCAACAGTAACGTCGGTTGGTGCATGCCAGATTTCTTTACCTTTCTCGTCCTTAGTAAAAAACGCATCAGCTAATACCATGCCTTGGCATAACAGTTTTTTGAATGGCTCGTCGCTGCTAACTAGTCCTTCATCACGCAAAAGTTTGTGAAAAAAGCGGGCGTACAATAAATGTAAAATAGCGTGTTCAATACCGCCAATATATTGATCAACAGGAAGCCAATAATTGGCTTCTTTGGGATCAAGCATCGCGTCAGACGGGGCTGAGGCATAACGAGCGTAATACCATGAAGATTCCATGAAGGTATCAAACGTATCTGTTTCCCGTGTAACTGGCTTACCATTGTGCAATGCTTTTGCCCACTCTGGGTCGGCTTTTATTGGCGAGTTTACTCCGTCCATTACAACGTCTTCAGGTAATACAACCGGTAAGTCTTGTGCATTTACAGCAAAAGACTCACCTTTCTCGTCAGTGACAACAGGGATCGGTGCTCCCCAATAACGTTGACGTGATACACCCCAGTCGCGCAGACGATAGTTAACCGACTTCTTACCTTTACCTAATGACGCTAGTTTATCAGCAATGGCATCAAAACCATCTTGGAACGATAAACCACTGTATTGAGCTGAATTCACTAATGTGTTTTTTTCGGTATAAGCTGCGTTCTTAATATCAGCAGTGTCGACATCGCTAGCCTTGAAAGCGACGACTTGTAAAATAGGCAATTGGTATTTAGTCGCAAACTCCCAATCTCGCTGATCGTGGGCGGGCACCGACATTACAGCACCTGATCCATAACTCATGAGTACAAAGTTGGCTATCCAGATCGGTATTGTGTCGCCCGTTAACGGATGAATGGCAGTCAAACCTGTTGGCATGCCTTTCTTTTCCATTGTTGCCATGTCGGCTTCAGTCGTTTTAGTATTTTTGCAGTCGTCAATAAATGCGGTTATATCGGGGTTTGCCTTTGCCATTTCTAAGGCAAGGGGATGCTGTGCTGCAACTGCTAGATAAGATGTGCCATAAAGCGTATCGGGTCGAGTGGTGTAAACTTCAATCTGACTAATGCCGGCTGTTTCAGCTGTTAAATCAAACGTAACGTCGACACCTTCAGAGCGACCAATCCAATTTCGTTGAGCGGTAACGACTTGCTGCGGCCAATCGCTGAGTTTGTCCAAATCGGCCAATAGCTGCTCAGCGTAATGCGTTATTTTAATAAACCATTGCGGGATCTCTTTTTGTTCAACCAATGCGCCAGAGCGCCAACCACGGCCATCAATAACTTGTTCGTTTGCCAACACAGTTTGATCAATCGGGTCCCAGTTTACGGTGGCATTTTTCTTGTACACCATGCCTTTGTCGAATAAACGAGTAAAAAACCACTGCTCCCAGCGGTAGTAGTCCTGTTTACAGGTAGCTAGCTCGCGACTCCAATCATAGCCAAACCCAAGTGAATTTAGTTGGGTTTTCATATAATCGATATTTTGATAAGTCCATTTGGCTGGCGCTGATTTGTTATTAATAGCCGCATTTTCTGCTGGCAAACCAAACGCATCCCAGCCCATAGGTTGCAGAACATTTTTTCCCTGCATGCGATGAAAACGACTAACAACGTCACCAATGGTATAATTTCGAACGTGCCCCATATGCAGACGGCCGCTTGGGTAGGGGAACATCGACAAACAATAGAATTTTTCTCTATTATCATCTTGCTTTGCAGTAAAAATTTGGGTTTTGTCCCAATGTGTTTGTGCTGCTTTTTCAACGGCTTGCGGGTTATATTGATTTTCGTTTTGGTCTGTATTGGCCATTTAAGTGTGTATCTCTGGGCTTTTTATTATTTTATAGCACATAGAATACCTTGTTGGAGGGGCATGCGACAATAGACGAAATGGATAAAGCACGTCAAAAGCGGATCATCTGACGTTATTTTTACAATTTTATACAGATGATGATTTGAGCTGTTGTTAAAATGCACAGCGGCATGCCCAAAAAATGCCAAAAGCTATAAATCGACGCAAAAACTACAGCAATCTGCAAGCACATCAATTACCATGCAATGAGAGGAGCACAATGCGCAGACTCATAGCTCAACAAAAATTATTATTACAATATTCATAAACTGAAAAGAAAGAAGAAAAAAACATATATGGCTGCGAAACTCACTTCAGTTCAAAACATCACTCATAACCTGAGCATTGCAGCAGCTGATCTTAGCGCTGGTGTCGACAACGATATGTTCAATAAAGCGATGCAAAGCCAAGCCGGAGAAATGGCATTAATCGGACAAAATCGAGCCAAAGAGGCCTTGAGTTTTGGTTTAGGCGTGAACTCCACAGGTTATAATTTGTATGTGATGGGAGAGCAGGCCACTGGTCGATACACACTGGTGCATAACTTTATTAATCAGCGGGCGCATCAGCAACCAACACCTAATGATTGGTGTTATTTGAATAACTTTGATGATCAACGTCAGCCTATTGCTCTGCAACTACCGAGCAGTCAAAGCAAAGGCTTTGTTGAAGACATTGAAAGCTTGCTTGATGAATTAATGGATACCTTTCCTGCGGTTTTTGAAAACCCAAGTTATCAGCGGCGCAAGGCAGCTATTACTCGAGCCAATGAACAACGCTACGACAAAGCCATTGATGAAGTTGAAAAAGTTGCCCTGAGTAAAGGCGTAGCGCTAATTGAAAGTGACGGCAGTATCAGTTTTTTACCTATTATCGACGGAAAACCAATTACTGACGCCGACTTTGCACAACATGGTGATGATGAAAGACAGCTTTATTATGAACTTATTGATGAACTTGAAGCATGTTTGAGCGAAGCACTAATTGAAGTTCCATTATGGCAGCGAAAAAGCGCTGAACAGTTGCGCAAACTAAAGCGTGAAACTGCAGAGCAGGGCATTCGGCCATTGCTGAAAGAACTGGAACATAAACACGCAGCAGATATTGCAATATTAAAACATTTAAAACAGCTAAAACCGCATTTAATTGATACGGTAACAGAGTTATTAGTACCAGAAAGCAAAGAAGATAAGTCGGACAATTTTGATAAACGAGCTATTTTGGTTGATACCTACGTACCAAATGTACTCATAAGACATGCCATTGATGCCGGTGCGCCGATTATTTATGAAGCAAACCCAACACATCAAAATTTGTTTGGTAAAATTGAATACACCAGTGTTCAAGGCAGTGTTTATACTAACTATAGAATGATAACTCCGGGGGCGTTGCATAAAGCTAATGGGGGGTATTTGCTGCTTGATGCTGATAAACTGGTCGAGCAACCCTATGTATGGGAATCATTGAAACTGGCATTAAAGTTCGGTCAGTTAAAAATGGAATTGCCACAACAGGACGTGGGAATGGTTAATTCAATTACGCAAACCCCACAGGTCATTCCCCTTAAAGTAAAAGTCATACTATTAGGTTCCCGTGAGCTTTACTATGCATTGCAAGATTACGACGATGAATTTAAAGAGTTGTTTAGAGTTTTAGTCGACTTTGATCATGAAATTCCACTTAATCAACAAAATTTAAATGACTTTGTGGCGCGAGTAAAGGCGCATGTACAACATATTGGCTTACAAAGTATCGATGCTGACGCGATGCGCAGGCTCCTAGAACACAGTTTGCGCCTTGCTGAACATCAATCAAAGCTCAGTGCAAAATTTGCAGATGTGATCGAGTTGATTAATGAAGCTCATTATTTTTGTCTACAGCAGATCCAAACTGAACTTCAAGCGATCCATATTGAAGCTGCGTTAGCGGCTAAGAAAAATCGCACCGGACGCGTTAGTGAGTCATTGCTAGAAGACATTAAAGAAGGGCATGTCCTGATTAATACTGATGGACAGGCTGTTGGCAAAGTAAATGGTTTGACAGTACTTGAAGTTGGGGATACTGCTTTTGGTACTCCTGCTCGCATAACTTCAACTGTTTATGCTGGTTCTAGCGGTGTTGTCGACATCGAACGTGAAGTAGAATTAGGCCAGTCAATACATTCAAAAGGAGTCATGCTACTCACTGGTTTCCTTGGCCATAAATACGCGCAATTTTTTCCACTTACGCTATCTGCCAATATCGCATTAGAACAATCATATGGCTATATTGATGGCGATAGTGCATCGCTAGGCGAGTTAGTGGCACTGATTTCTGCCTTAACTGAATTGCCTGTTGATCAAGGTTTGGCTGTAACTGGATCAATTAACCAATATGGTGAGGTACAGGCGATTGGTGGTGTAAACGAAAAAATTGAAGGTTATTTTTCATTGTGTTTACAACGTGGATTGAATGGTAATCAAGGTGTTATTATTCCAAAATCGAACGCCTTAAATTTGGTCTTGGACAATGAAATTATTGAGGCCGTTAAGCGGGGACTATTTCGCGTTTACGCGGTCAGTTCGGTTGATGAAACTTTGTGTTTATTGATGAAAAAAGAAGCGGGTGAGTTAAGCGTAAAGGGACGCTATCCTAAAAATAGCATCCATTACCAAGCTGTTAATCGTCTATATAATATTGCCAATATTGTTAATGGTGGACAAGACGAATAACTCATCTATCGACTGAGCTATACTTAGTCGATTGATTGTCTTATTTGGGAGGCATTCTTAAGGCACCGTCTAAGCGCACCGTTTCGCCATTTAAGTAAGCATTTCCTGCCATATGCAATACCAATTTACCAAATTCTTCTGGTAAGCCTAAGCGTTTCGGAAATTGCACGTTGTGCACCAATGCGTCTTGAACTTTTTCAGGCATAGCAAGCAGCATAGGTGTGCCCATTACACCCGGCGCGATGGTATTTACGCGAATGCCTAATGGGGCTAAATCTCTGGCCATAGGCAAACATAAAGCAATAATACCGCCTTTACTTGCGGCATAAGCGGTTTGCCCTATTTGACCTTCATAACCAGCAACTGACGCAGTATTAACGATTAAACCACGCTCGTTAGCTTCACCTAGCGGTGCGTTTTTGGCCATAGCGCTGGCAGCAACGCGAGAAACATTAAAGGTACCGTTGAGGTTAATATTAATCACCGACGTAAAGTTTGCTAATGGCATTGCTTCGCCTTCGCGATCAAGTATTCGTTTGGCTGGCGCCACACCAGCGCAATTGACGCATAGCCGTATTTCTAATTCGCCTTTAGCAACTTCAGCCACCGCATTCTCAACGCTAACATCATTGCTTACGTCTACTTTATAAAAGTGACAAAACGCAGCGCCAAACTCATCAACTCGTTGTTGGCCCATTTCTTCATTTAAATCAAAAATGGCAAGATGATAGCCTGCCTCACGCAGAATAACCGCGGTGGCATATCCAAGTCCTGAGCAACCACCGGTTACAATGGCAATGCTGTTTGTGTTTTTGGTCGTCATATATGCCTCATATTGCTATTTTTGGATGAGCTTACACACTCAAGCACTTTCGCCTGAGTATTTAAAATGATGATGAGCTAACGGCAGAAAAAGGCGATTATCGCTTAGGAATACTGATTTTTCTCTCGTCACTTTGACGATACATTACGAGTACGTGCCCAATCGCTTGTACTTGTATTGCTTTTGTTTCACCAATAATAGCATTCATAATAAGCTGCTTTTCTTCTTTGTCATCACTTGGTACTTTCACTTTAATTAACTCGTGAAAACCAAGTGCGTTCTCAATTTCGGCTAAAACACCCTCGGTTAAACCGTTATTTCCTAATTGGACAACTGGTTTCAATGGGTGTGCGAGGCCTTTTAAATACTGCATTTGTTTATTTGATAAATTCATTTGTTGTCTTTTGTAGCGATTAGTTTGTGTTAAACACCTTGAAAAAACGTATTCTACCTTTATATATACAACAATCCAAATCAGATTCGACATTGTTGATAAAAAAGAAGGGCAGCGTGAATAGCAAGTTTTAGTGAAAAGTGTTTTTGAGCATGTTTTTCCTGTGTTAAGGGACAGTAAACAAAAAATCCTAAACTTGCAGTAATGAACGTTGTGCGATGAAGAACATATATTGAATTCACAACTGGCTGTAATGCCATTGTCTCAATTCTATCGCACACTATGACGAATGCGAGTAATAATTCAACAGTAAATCAAGGTGGCTAAATTGCTTGATGTGAACTAGCATTAAGTAGGTATCACGGCGTGTTGCAGCCGAGTGGATGTTTTGCAACGAAGACATACTCATTATCAGTGTAATAATGTGACGCGCGATTGTAGCGAAGGGTTTTAAATTATAGTAACCTCGATGTCATCTATTTTTTCGTGTTCCACGTATAGATGTTTGTCGAGTAATTCCAGATTCATTTTATTAGAGGTAAGTAGCGTTGAGCGACATGGCAAAAAATCTCATTTTATGGCTCGTCATAGCAGTTGTGCTAATGATGGTGTTTCAAAATATATCCGGCTCAGAGAATACGACGAATAAGCTTGCTTATTCATCATTCTTAGAGCAAGTCAAACGTGGTGACATAAAAGAAGTTACGATTGACCAATCAACTAATGAAATACGTGGCGTGCGCAGCAATAACGATACATTCGTTACGCAAATTCCATACTTAGACATGAAGCTAATGGATGAGCTGTTGTCTGACGGCAATGTAATCGTCTCTGGTAAGAAGCCGGAAGAACAATCATTGTTCGCATCAATTTTAATTAATTGGTTTCCAATGTTGCTACTCATAGGCGTTTGGATATTTTTCATGCGAAAAATGCAAGGCGGTGGCGGTGGCGGAGCAATGTCATTTGGTAAGAGTAAAGCAAAATTACTGGGCGAAGACCAAATCAAGACGACATTTGCTGACGTTGCAGGGTGTGACGAAGCAAAAGAAGATGTCTCTGAACTTGTCGAGTTTTTGCGTGACCCATCTAAGTTCCAAAAGTTGGGTGGTAAGATACCTAAAGGTGTTCTTATGGTCGGACCACCAGGAACAGGTAAAACCTTGTTAGCGAAAGCAATTGCCGGTGAAGCAAAAGTGCCGTTCTTTAGTATTTCAGGCTCAGATTTCGTTGAAATGTTTGTCGGTGTCGGTGCATCACGAGTGCGTGACATGTTTGAGCAAGCGAAGAAAGCCTCACCGTGTATTATTTTTATTGACGAAATTGACGCTGTCGGCCGCAAACGTGGTGCAGGTATAGGTGGCGGTAACGATGAGCGCGAACAAACGTTGAACCAGATGTTGGTTGAAATGGACGGCTTCGAAGGCAACGAAGGTATTATCGTGATTGCGGCAACTAACCGCCCTGACGTACTAGACCCTGCATTGTTGCGACCAGGACGTTTTGACCGCCAAGTAATGGTAGGTTTACCTGACATTCGTGGTCGTGAGCAAATTCTAAAAGTACATATGCGTAAGGTCCCTTTAGGTGACAACGTGGAGGCATCGTTAATTGCTCGTGGCACGCCTGGTTTTTCTGGTGCGGATCTAGCAAACTTGGTAAACGAAGCAGCTCTTTTTGCAGCTCGCACCAACAAGCGTGTGGTTAACATGGAAGAGTTTGACAAGGCCAAAGATAAAATAATGATGGGCTCTGAGCGTAAGAGCATGGTCATGTCGGAAGAAGAGAAAACCAACACGGCATATCATGAAGCAGGCCACGCGATTGTAGGTCGTTTGGTTCCAAAACATGATCCAGTATACAAAGTGTCGATAATTCCTCGTGGTAATGCACTAGGGGTAACTATGTACCTTCCTGAACAGGATAAGTACAGTAATTCGAGAGAAGAATTAGAGTCGCGTATTGCGACGTTGTTCGGCGGTCGTATTGCTGAGGAAGTCACGCTAGGTGCAGCAGGCGTAACAACCGGCGCATCGAACGACATAGAAAGAGCAACCAACATCGCGCGTAAGATGGTTACTTCTTGGGGTTTATCATCCAAAATGGGACCAATCAATTACGAAGACGATGAAAATGAAATGTATATGGGTGGCGGCGGCAAGGCAAAATCAGCTGAAACTGTGCGCGATATTGACGCCGAAATACGATTATTGATTGATCGCAATTACGCATTAGCCGAGCAAATCTTGAAAGACAACATGGATGTACTCGAAGCAATGAAAGATGCATTGATGAAGTATGAAACAATTGATGCCAAACAGATTGATGACTTAATGAATCGTGTTGAAGTTCGTCCTCCTGCTGATTGGGAGAGAGATGCTAAGCCAGATCCTAGTAAACCTTCGGGCGGTGCAACAATTAATGCCGGCGGTGAATCCAAGGATGCACCAGCTAGCGACCCGAGTGACGTAACTCACTAATTGACGTGGTTAATAAAATAAAAACGCTGGTTTATACCGGCGTTTTTTTATTTCTAAATTTATTGATGTAAAAACTAACATGAATAACTCCTATTTAATGTATTTTAGAGGCGACATGAACTTTGACTCGTAAACATATGATCAAATTCAGGCACCGCGAGATTAAATTCGACACACCTAAAGTAATGGGTATTTTGAACGTGACTCCAGATTCATTTTCGGATGGAGGTCACTTCAGTACAGTTGACACTGCTATGCGGCAAGCTGAGTTAATGGTAAATGCAGGCGCGGCATTTATTGATGTTGGCGGAGAGTCTACCCGCCCTGGAGCGGTGGCAGTTGCATTGCAAGAGGAACTAGATCGAGTTATTCCTATAATCGAAAGCATTGGTAAACAGCTTGATGTCGTCGTGTCAGTTGATACCAGCAAAGCGCAAGTAATGACGCAAGCAGTCGAGAGCGGGGCGGGACTGATCAACGATGTAAGGGCACTGAGAAACGAAGGTGCGTTGAATGCGGCTATACATGCTGCTAATCATTTTAACGTCCCCAGTTGTTTAATGCATATGCAAGGTAAGCCTCAAAATATGCAATATAAACCGCACTATGTCGGCGTTGTTGAAGAAGTGCTTAGTTTTTTCGAGCGGCGCATACAAGAGTGCACTGATGCGGGACTCAATTATCAACATATCTTGATTGATCCTGGTTTTGGCTTTGGTAAAACGTTGGATCACAATTATCAAATTCTGAAAAATTTACAAAAATTCAATAAATTTGAGGTACCTTTACTGGTGGGTATGTCGCGAAAATCGATGATTGGGAATTTATTACAAAGAGATGTTAATCAAAGGTTGGCAGGAAATATTGCCACTGCTACTATTGCCGCCCTTGCGGGAGTTGAGATTATCAGAGTACATGATGTTGATGAAACAATGGACGCTATTAAAATAGTGAACAAACTACAAAGCGTAGAATAAAGGAAGGAAGTTGTATGACCGAACGAAAATATTTTGGTACCGATGGCATTAGAGGTAAGGTTGGCGAAAGTCCAATTAATCCGGAATTTGCCATTAAGTTGGGTTACGCCGCTGGTAAGGTATTAGCAGGGCAAGGCACCAACAAAGTACTTATCGGTAAAGACACCCGAATTTCTGGTTATATGCTTGAATCCGCATTGGAGGCCGGGCTTTCAGCGGCCGGCATTAATATTGGTCTGCTGGGTCCTATGCCGACACCAGCAGTTGCTTACTTAACAAAAACGTTTCGTTCCGAGGCTGGCATCGTGATAAGTGCCTCGCATAATCCTTATTATGATAACGGCATAAAGTTTTTCTCTTCGACGGGGCAAAAATTGGACGACACAATAGAGTTGGCAATTGAAGCGCAGCTGGAAAAACCTATTGTTTGTGTTGAATCTGACAAGTTGGGCAAAGCGACCCGAATTAGTGATGCCGCGGGGCGTTATATCGAATATTGTAAAGGCACATTCCCCTCAGATTTATCACTCAAAGGTTTAAAAATTGTGGTCGATTGTGCGCATGGTGCAACTTACCATATTGCGCCCGATGTATTATCGGAGCTTGGCGCTCACGTAATTGAAATAGGAACCTCACCGAACGGCACTAACATTAACCATCAAGTAGGCGCAACGTCGATGCGTGCGTCTGTTGAAGCTGTTAAAGAGCATAAAGCAGACCTTGGTTTTGCTTTAGATGGTGACGGTGACCGCATCATGATGGTAGATGAAAATGGCAAAGTCATTGATGGTGACGAAATAATTTTCATTATCGCTCGCGAGGCAATGAAAAGTGGTCAATTACAAGGCGGCGTGGTGGGTACTAAAATGTCTAATTTAGGCATGGAAGTGGCATTAGAAAAACTAGGTATTCCGTTTGCTCGCGCCGACGTTGGTGACCGCTATGTAATGGAAATGCTACTCGCTAAAAATTGGAAAATTGGAGGTGAGAATTCAGGTCATGTGCTTAACTTGAACCTAGCTTCTACCGGTGATGGTATTGTTGCTGGACTTCAGGTTATCGCTGCTATGTTGCGATCAAATATGAAATTGAGTGTGTTAAATTCAGGATTCACCCGATTTCCGCAGCGACTTATTAATGTTAAATTTGCTGACTCTAGCAAAAATCCTCTTGAATCTGACGAAGTTAACGCCATTGTTCAAAAGGCAGAAGAGGAAATGGGTGAAAATGGGCGCGTTTTGCTGCGTAAAAGTGGAACAGAGCCTTTAATAAGAGTAATGGTTGAAGCGATTAATAAGAGCCTAAGTGACCTTTGGGCAGAAAAAATTGCCGATGTGGTGAAAAAAGCATCATAAACACCTAACTTACTATCTATTTATCACACTGATACTTGTATAATTGTGAGTGGTTAGTTAATATCACGCCCGCTTTGCAGTGGGCTCGGGAGAAAACATGACAAGTTCTCAAAGAAAACCTTTTGTAGCAGGCAATTGGAAAATGAATGGAAGCGACGAGTTAGTTGAAGCCTTCTCTTCAAAATTAGCCTCAAACCAAGCAGTTGATATTGTTATATGTCCTCCAGCGGTTTATTTATCAAAATTCAGCCAGGCTGCATTTGCAATTGGCGCGCAAAATGTGAGTGAGTTTGCTTCAGGGGCACATACCGGCGAAGTTTCATTGAGTATGATTGCAGAGGCTGGCTGTAAGTACGTTATTCTGGGCCATTCCGAGCGCAGAGAGGCGTATTATGAGTCAAATGAAGTTGTCGCTAGAAAAGTTAAAGCAGCAATAGCGGCAGGCCTTACGCCAATATTATGCATTGGCGAGCCGTTAGAAGTGAGAGAGAGTGGTCAGGTATTTGATTTTGTAAAAGCACAGTTAGATGCAGTTGCGCACGAGTGTGGCGCCCACTATGTAAAAAATTCAGTGATTGCCTATGAACCGATATGGGCAATTGGAACGGGTAAAACAGCAAGCCCGGAGCAAGCGCAAGAGGTACATGCGTTTATTCGAAAAGAGTTAGCAGCACTAGACGTTAGTGCAGCGGCAAGCGTTAGAATTTTGTACGGTGGCAGTGTTAATGCCGCAAATGCAAAAGAGTTGTTTGCAAAAATAGATATAGACGGTGGCCTTATTGGTGGCGCCAGCTTAAAAGTAGAAGATTTTACAACAATTTGCCAAGCAGCAAGTTAACGAGGAAAAAATGTTAGAACAAGTGTTAAGTGTTAGTTATTTGGTCGTTGCATTACTGTTGATTGGGTTTGTATTAATCCAGCAGGGCAAGGGGGCTGATATGGGAGCATCATTCGGTGCCGGCGGTTCTAATACCGTATTTGGTTCATCAGGTTCAGGTAATTTCATGACTAAAATAACGGCTGTTTTAGCGACCTTTTTTTTCGTTATTAGTTTACTTTTAGGTACTATAGCTGCTAATAAGCATGAAAAAGTAGATGAATTTGATAACCTTGAAGTGCCCGTTGTTGAAGAGCCTGTTAGCTCTGAAATTCCAACATTAGCTACCGAGTTGCCTGTGGCATCTGATTTACCGGCACCAGTACCCAACGAAGAAGAAATTAAAGAAGAAGACGTTCCAAACTAGTTGAACGTTTAGTAAGCAAAATGCGGAAGTGGTGGAATTGGTAGACACGCCACCTTGAGGGGGTGGTGGCTTAGGCCGTGAGAGTTCGAGTCTCTTCTTCCGCACCATATACAGGTTCACTAAGAACCAATAAAGACCTGAAAGCCTATTTTAAACGAGGCTTTTAGGTTTTTTTATGTCCAAAGGTAATTAATAACGACTTGTAATAATCAGCTTTTTTAGTAACATCATTGGTAACATTGAAATGTATTTTTAAAGCTGGTGTTACCAAAATGGCCAAAACAACTAAACCACTGACCAATACAGAAGTTAAACAAGCTAAGGTCAAAGATAAGGATTACACCCTGTTAGACGGTGAAGGCCTTCAGCTTAGAGTTAAAACTAGCGGTACTAAAAGTTGGCTATTTAATTATTATCACCCCATTACTAAAAAAAGAAAAAACCTCAGTTTAGGTCAATACCCTGCTTTAACATTAGCTGAAGCCAGAAAACAGCGAGCAAGCTCAAAAGAATTACTGGTAAACAATATAGACCCTAAAGAACATCGTGATGATTTGTTAAGTGATAAAAAACTAAAAATGAGTTTTACGCTTGAGTCTATTGCGCTTGATTGGTTTGAAGTTAAAAAAAGTAAAATCGCTGAAACTACCTCAAGAAGTTTATGGCGTAATTTTGAAAACCATCTATTCCCAAGTATCGGCCATAGGCCAATAGATAAAATACTAGCGCCGGAGGTAATCAAAACGCTAAAACCATTAGCAAGCAAAGGTAGCTTAGAAACATTACACAAAGTAATTGGTCATTTAAATGAAATAATGAAGCATGCCGTTAACACAGGTCGTATCCACCACAACCCGCTTGCCGGTATTAGAACTGCCTTTAAAACCCCCAAAGTTACTCATATGGTAACGATTAGGCCAGAAGAATTACCGGAGTTAATGAAAGCTATTAGTTATTCAAACATTACGTTAGTTACTCGGTGCTTATTGGAATTTCAATTACATACAATGGTTCGCTCTAGTGAGGCGGCCAATGCTAGTTGGGATGAAATAGATTTTGAAAATATGTCGTGGGAAATACCTGCTGAACGCATGAAAATGAAAGTAAAACATACAGTGCCAATAACAAAACAGGTATTAGACCTGTTAGAGCATGTTAAACAGCTTACAGGTGATCGTAAGTATATATTCCCAGCAGATAAGCAACCAAATAAGCCTAGCGGTTCAGAGAGAGCTAACAAAGCATTACAGCGTATCGGATTTAAAGGTCGTTTAGTTGCTCATGGCATGCGTTCGCTCGCTAGTACCACGTTAAATGAGAAAGGCTTTGATAGTGATGTTATTGAAGCTGCGCTAGCTCACCAAGAAAAAAACGAAGTAAGGCGCGCGTATAACCGTAGTGACTATTTAGAACGTAGACGGAAATTGATGTACTGGTGGTCTGAATTTATAGAGCAGGCTCAACATGGAAATTTTAGCACTTCAAATAAAGGTCTAAAGGAGGTTGGTTAAAATGCCTAGTAAAAAAATAATAGATGATTTATCAATAAGTGCGACCTCTGTAGGTATATCTAAATGTAATGATGAGATGATAGATAAACTTAGGGCTTCATTTGCCTTTGATCCGGAATTCAAACTACAGTTGGCAATAGATGAAGCTGAATCTTGGTATTATTCAATTTCCGAAAACCCTAAGAAGTCTACTTTTAAGCAAACTAGAGATAGACTCAATAAGGTAAATAATTTGATAGTTGAGCTTAAAGGTTCTTTTTCTAATCTTAGCGTCAAAGAAAATATTTCATTAATGAGAGCTTCAGAAAATAGACGTATCAAATTTAAATCTAATGACAATCTGAGATATTTAAACCAACTATCTCTAATTATACGTTCATCTATTCGAAATGATTTAGACAAAGTAAGTAGAAACGGTCGAGTAAAAAAAACTGAAAATAGGTTTTTTTTAGACGAGCTTCATAAAGCATTTGAAGTAGGCACTAGCAAAGTAGCAACTTGCAGTTATGATGATTACCAATGTAGATATAAAAGTAAATTTGTCGACTTTTGTGAGCAGGTAATTAATATTTTAGGTTTACCAATATACAATTCTTCCATAGGTGAATTTATGAAATCAAAGGGAAAAAATGGTGATTAAAAAAGTGACTTTATCCCTTTATCTATAAACCATTATTTATTCCATTATTACCCCGAAAAGACTAACAACATTTTTTAAAGGGTAAATATGTACAATATCAATCAACCTAGAATACTTAGAAAGCCTGACGTATTAGCGTTAACCAATCTCTCAAAATCAACTATGTATAATCGTATTAAAGAAGGTTTATGGCCGACACCTATTAGCTTAGGCTCAAGGGCTGTAGGTTTTGTTCAATTTGAATGTGAGACAGTTTTACAAGCCATGATTGCGGGGCAGTCTGCTACTGAAATTAAAGTCCTAGTTAAAGACTTACTAACTCAAAGAAAGCTAGAAATCGGAGGTGGCTACCGTGGAAAAGTTAAAACGAACTAAGCAACTAAAATCACTGTTACATATTCTCGACAATCCGCGAGGAGTATCTGAAAAATCAATTAACAGAGCGGCTCATACAATGAGTGGACGCAACGTTCCCACAGATATTGAGCGATTATATAATATTGAGTTTGTTAAGCCTAGGGTAAGGGGAACAGCCCGTGATGGCAGTAGATATAGTATTTATCAACTAACAGACATTACCCAAGTTCATAATTTGATAAAACTAGTTAAGTATAATTGCTTAACCAATAGATTTAAGTCTATCGACCAAATTTATTTTAACTATGCTATTCAAAGTTATGAGGCCTATTTTAAAGCAGCAGCCGCTAAGAAAAATTAATTTCAAAGCAGCTCTTAATAATCGGCTAGAGGGTAAGTTTTGACGGCTAAACCACGAGCCAATAACCGGAGTATAACTGAGAATTTAAGGTTAGTGAATCCTTACGCTTTATAGCCAGCAGATAAGAGGTTGTTCGTTACTGTACATTAATTGTAGGTTTTTAACCCTACAAATATAGACAGCCTATTACGAATGCCTTTTGTATTGCTTATCGAAGCTGGTAAGGGTCAACTAACTAAGAGATAGGTAATTACTAATATCCTTTCTCTAAATATCTTTATAATTAACTATATATGCCAAACATTACAAAAGATAAAGCGATAACGGTAAACGAAAAAACTTGGTGGGTAAATTCGGCTGGAAGTGGTCTTTTAACGAATTCGATTAAAGCAATGATTAATCAAGTTGATGCTATGTTGAGTCACCATAGCAAAATTCATTTAATCAGGTTTGATTTAAGGTTGTATGAGTATACCGAAACGAACAAAATTATAACGGTATTTAATCGTAAGTTGTTTAAATGGCTAAAGCGTAAATACAACTTAAAGCGAATTGGTTTTATCTGGTGTAGAGAATTAGAAACTGCTAGACAGCAACATTACCATTATGCGGTTATGATTGATGGTCATAAAGCAAATTATCCGTGTGTCATTAACGATAAAATTAAAGATATATGGCAACAATTGGACGGTTCAGCGTACTTCCCTGCGCACTGCTACTACAACATGGAAAGAAATGATTTCCGTTCGATACAAGCGGCAATCTGGCGCATATCCTACTTAGCTAAAAATAGGGGGAAAGGATACAAGCCAGCGCAAACCAAAAACTACGGAGCAAGCAGAATAAGACTTAAATATATCAACTAATTAATTAGTTTTAAATTCAGGTATCTGTTCACCTTCAACACCACATTTCTTTTCACTAGCTATAATCATTAGGTGGTTGTATCGTTGCCTTAAGGCATTAATCTCTACTTGTTCTGACTCACTTAAATCCATAAAGAACAAAGGTACGATAAAGAAAAAACCTGTAATTCCAAGTGCCGTGTTAGTACCTGTCTTTTCTGTTTCTGGAATTAACCTTTGAATTTCAGCTTGTACCAGACTCATCTCTCTTTCCAGAGTGACACAAGACTTGTTGCTATCTCCATACTGCTGAATCATTACTGGGTTGGCTGGCCTGCCGGCGCAAGCTGAAAGGGCGACGACTAATGAAATGGTTCCAATTACAGAGTAAATTTTCAAAACAAATTCCTTGTAGTTACTACTTTTAATATTGTAAAAATTACTGTACTTAATTCTACATTAGAAATCAAAAAATAAACTAAATTACCCGATAAAACTTTATTACAGCCTGTTTTTCGTACAAGAGAAAAGATTGTAATATAAAAATTGAATATACATGAGACTAAGATTTAAGTATGACGAAACTAAAACAGACAAAATACATGAGTGGTGACATTGGGCATTTGATAAATGAAGCTATTCAAAATGAATTAGTCAATTTATCAGCAACACTCGCAGAAATTAAAGACCCAATTCAAAGGTTAAACTTTCTAGCCAGGTTAATGCCGTTTTTTTGCGCGCCTGTTAAACAGTTTGAGGTTAGCATCGCGCGTTCAGAAGTAGGCGAAAATGAAGTGTTTTTTCTTTATTCTTTAGGAGTTACTAACAATGCCAAAAGGCCAACATTACGGCAGAACACAGACGAGAGCTTACACTACAGAGTATTACCGAATACATGCCAATTTTTTAAAACCGTTACTCACAAAACCACTTGGTAGCTATTGTATCAATTCTGAATTTCTAGCTGACGGTCATAAGAAGCTATACCTTGAAGAGAGTAATATGGGCATTCGCTATGTGACTTTCAGTATAAATGATAATCTTCATCAAATAGCGTTAAAACTTGATAACCGCAGCGCAAGCAATAAACTTTATATCACCTGTCCTTACTGTCAAAAGCAACGTCAGCACCTGTATGCTATCAAAACAGCCTATGTCTGCCGTAAATGTATTGGCCTGCATTACCCAAGCCAAAGTGAACGATCTAATGAAAGATTAATTAGACGCATTAGAAAGTTGAGAATACAGCTATGGGGTTATGATTGGCCTGATGTAAATAACATGTTTAAGAATGTTCGATATTGGCCTAAGCCTAAATGGATGCGTTGGAAAACTTTTGAGCAGAAGCGAAATAAGATAACTGAGTTAGAAAACAGATATTGGCCTATGGCTGTTGTTCAAATCAAAACAACTTTTAATGAGTATTTTATGACGGATAGTAAAAAATAAAGGTTTTTCTAAGGTCACTATATTTAAGTTACATCAATCGAATAATACATCCTATTGATATGAGCGAAATCAATGACTAAATTAACAGGTCGCGATTGATCCTTTTTCATAGTTTAATTTTGAGTACAAACCTAATATGGTTGTAAGTTCTTAAGTGACGAAAACGCTAACGGTATTATTATTCAGAAGGTGTAAGATATCTTGTCGAGCGAATCATCAGAAAATGGATTTAATCATGAAAAAGGTATTTTTTATTATTATTTTGTTGGCTGTTCAAGCCTCTTTATACGCAGCTCCTGACAATGGAGTAACGAGCTGTATGGGAGGATTTAACGGAATTAGAGACTTAGTACTAATAATAGATAAAGGTACTGTAGTAACGAAATCAAGTAAGGCTTTCCTTTTAAATCAAAAAGAATGGAAGAAGTATGATGAGTCTGAGGAGTTCTTGGTATTCAAAAAATTGGGCTTTAAATCTTTTGAAGATGAATATGAGTTGTTGATTGTAAGTAAAGATGGAGAGCATATTTCCTCTTATACTGCGGCTAAATCAAGTAATGGAATTTTGTTTGAAATGGAAGAGTTTAAGTGTTCTGGATTCTAACGTGTTAATAGGCACTAAAATTATTCCACTATTTGCTAACCTAACATTATGGCATATCATTTTGAATCGCTACTTTTAATATTACAATAATTATCTGATACGCTTTATATTTTAAAAAAGGAAGAAGCATGAAATTTTTTACATTATCGTTAATGGTATTAGTTAGCATCAATGTCCCTGCTGCTGATGAAAGCTTCAATTGGTTAAAAAGTACTTCAAATCAAAATTCAACATTATCTGGCACTTGTGATTACATCAATGCTCGCGATTTAAAATGTAACCTTCGCCAAATTCAAGTGAAGAAAAAGACTTCACCTGAGGACGTGCTTAAAAGTATTCAAGAAATGAAAGATGAAGTCTATAGCAAACTTCAAAATCAAACCGTAGAAGAGTTTAGAAAAAGCGAGTTTAACGACTTTTGTTCTCAATTAGACGCTAATAAAGATCAAGTTAGTGAAGGCGTTTATACCGTTTTTAATAAAATGTGTAAGGAAACTTCAAAAGATACAATCATTGACGCACTTTCTTACACAGTAAAAATTGAAGGTGAAACCTGTAACGTTAAGGACTTTGACTTAGGTGACTCCATTTTCGAGCGAGTAAATGAAAACAAGTGGGTTAGCACAAATGGGCCATCAGGCGAATGTGGCACTGTCGCAGTATTATCGATAGAAAGAGAACCAGATCATCAATTTCTATGGAACTATGCACAGGTTAGGCACTATACAAACACCGAAACAGAATTGTGTAAACAGTTTGTCGAAGTGAATGAGCCTATGTCGTATAGCTGGAAAGGAAAATCACCAATTGAAATGAGTTGTAAGTTTATTGAGTTTGGTTTTTAGTTATTGAATAAGCCACGTAATGTGAACTTTTAGATTGTTAATCATCAAATGTTTTTCTATAGCAAGGTCATCCGACTGGTTTGACAGTGATGAACTGCTGCAATTCGCTCTTGGACTAAAATGGTTATTAAGATAGTCAGTAGGAACAAGCCGCTACCAAAATGTTGCTGACGGTCCGATTAGATAACATTTTAATATTTTAAACTGTAAGATCGGATATGATTTAATAAACCTTAATTAGCTTTGACACGATCTAAAACGGAAATAACTATTCCCAGTTATTATTTATGTGATTTTATTTTTTAGTAACACTAGTAGTAACACTACTTATATAAAAATTAAGTAAAAGCTATTTATATCAATATTTTAGATTATTTTTTCGAGTCTCTTCTTCGCACCATATAAAGGAAAGACTAGCAATTGACATTGCTAGTCTTTTTTTTTGCTTGATTGTAATAAGCTCATATTTATTCTCCATCAATTACTTCACCTAGCCCTCTTCCTAGCCCTCTTCCTAGCCCTCTTCCTAGCATTCCTTGCAATAAAGACAAATATAAAATGGATAATGGAAATTCAAGTAATCGCGGAAATCTTGTTCGTGGATAAACTGTTTTTCTATCCATAATTGAGCGCAACCGTCGGCTATTAATGCTGCAAAGGTGTATCTTGTGTCTATATCGATGCCTTCAAGTGGTTGAGTTAACTGCTGAGTATTCAATTTAGTTCACCAAAAAATTATGCTGAATCTGTGATTGATAAGCTTGCTTATTGATCACATTTATTAAAACCCCCATATAAAATATAGGCGCTTAGACGTTTAGATGTCTATATTAAATTATTATCACCAGAATGCAAGCTAGCTATGTAAGAAAAACTTACAAAAAAATAGTTGTTATAATTTGTCTGAAAAGCTAGCTTGAAATCTTAAAAGCTAAGCATAAAAACTAAAGTTTGTTTTAGCAAAAAGAAAACGCATAAATAATTAGTTAAAATGACAAGGAAAAAATATGAAAAAGTGGATTTTCGGTGCAATTGCACTGACGCTTGGCGCACCATACAGTTCTGCTTTAGCCGATGAGGGCATGTGGCAGCCGCATCAACTCCCCGATATAAAAGAACAACTCGTCGCAGCAGGGTTAACGTTAAACCCAGATGATATGTCTGACTTATCAAAATTCCCAATGAACGCTATTATTAGCTTAGGCGGATGTACGGCAAGTTTTATTTCGGATCAAGGTTTAGTGGTGACAAATCATCACTGTGCTTATCGTTCAATTCAGCATAATAGTTCAGAAAACAATAATTTACTTGCTAACGGGTTTGTAGCCAAAACAAAGCAGGAAGAGTTGGCGGCAGCGCCTGGTAGTCGCGTGTATATAACTGAATCGTTAACGGATGTGACCGCTAAAGTCACTGATGGAATTTCAGCGGAATTGACGGGTAGTGACTATTATCAAGCAATAGAAAATAAGCGAAAGGTGTTAGTTGCGCAATGCGAAACTAATGGTGATTATCGCTGTTCGGTTTCTAGCTTTCATGGTGGTGTTAGCTATGTATTAATCAAATTATTGGCTATAAGAGATGTACGCTTAGCTTACGCGCCGCCCTCTAGTATCGGTAAATTTGGTGGTGATACTGATAACTGGCAGTGGCCTCGTCAAACGGGTGATTGGGCATTTTATCGCGCTTACGTTGGCAAAGATGGCAAACCAGCAGATTACAGCGAAGACAATATTCCCTTTAGCAATAAAACCTTTTTAAAAGTAAACGCCAAGGGTGTTGATGAGGGTGACTATGTCATGGTGTTAGGCTATCCGGGCAGCACCAATCGCTATCGTACTGCAGTCGAAGTCAAAAACACCTTTACCTACAGCTATCCAACAGCCAAATCGTACCGTCAAGAATATATTGATGTGATTAAGCAAAACTCAGCGCCAGATAGCGATGAGCGTATTAAATACGCCAGTAATATTGCGGGTTTAGCTAATTATGCTAAAAACTATGGCTCAATGGTAGAGAGTTATAATAAAAGCGATATGTTAGTTAGAAAACAAAGCTTAGAAACAGATTTAGTAAATTGGTTAGCTAAAGATACTCAGATGAATACTAAATACGGTGCGAGTTTAGTGACGCTGAATAAGTTGATTGAACAATCAGATGCTACTAAAGAACGTGATTTATTGATGGCTTACATCGGTAGAACTACCATGATGTCTGTCTCCAAAGGCCTCCTTCGTCTATCTCATGAACAAGCAAAGCCAGATGCCGAGCGCGAACGAGGTTATCAAAAACGTGATTTAAAGGGCTATGAGCAATCATTGGCATCCATAAATTCACGTTATGTTGCCGATATTGACAAAGCTCTTTTTAAGCATTTTTTAGCTAAGTATGTTTATTTACCGGCTGATCAACGCGTTGCTACGTTGGACCAATTTTTTGATATTAAAGACACAGACTTAACTAAAGCCAACGCCAAAGTTGACAAAATGTATGCTGATACTAAGTTGGGCGAACTAGACACACGTCTTGCTATGATGAACATGTCAGAAAAAGAGATGCGTGCAAGCGCTGACCCTTTCATTCAATTCGCAGTAAGCCAATTTGACTATAATATGGCACAAGAAAAGCTAAGTAATTCACTGTCAGGCAAATTACAACGAGTGCGTTCTGAGTATATGAAAGCCTTACTTGCATTCAAAAAATCACGCAAAGAAGCAGTTTATGCGGATGCCAATAGCACTTTACGGATCACCTTTGGTAATGTTAAGGGTTATAGTCCACAAGATGGGCTAAGGGCAACGCCTTTCACAACCGCTGAGGGCATGTTGGCCAAGTATATTGCGGGTGATGATGAATTCGATTTGCCGGTAAAGTTGCGTGAAGCTATACAAGCAAAACGATATGGCAGCTACGCTGACGCCAAGTTGAATTCTGTCCCCGTAAACTACCTAAGTACCTTAGATATCACTGGTGGCAACTCAGGCTCGCCAACACTAAACGCAAAAGGCGAATTTGTTGGGCTCGTTTTTGATGGTGTTTACGAGTCTATTATCGGTGGTTGGGATTATGATCCAACATATAACCGAGCTATTCATGTCAGCAGCCCTTTCATGTTGTGGGTTATGGATGAAGTCGACGGTGCCGAAAACCTAATAGAAGAAATGGAAATTGTAAGGTAGGTTTAGGTAAAATAGCGTATCAAGTGGCCAAATACGTCGGCCACTTGATATCTTTTTAATGTTATAAATATAGCGTTACAAAGAATTATCCTAAGTAATATTTACATCGGTTAAGTCGGCTATTATTTGTTGATGGTGTAAGTCGGACTAAACTGTCTTTTATTGCCGCGACGTTGTCGGTCTAACTGACGCTTTGCTCTGCTAATCGAATTATAGAATGCATCCTCAATTGTAATGGCTGTATTTGATGTTGTCGCAGATCCATCCGGTAATAGCTCAATGACCACTGAACATTGAATAACTTTTTGACCAAATTGATCAATGTCGTTTTTGAAAGAAGTATTAACAATTTCAATGATTTGCGTGTATCTTCCCAACTGCATGCTCAGTGTTTCATTCAAGCGTTTCACTTGATCTTCACTTATTTGGACATCAAATTGCACAATTTTGAGTTGCATGACTACACTTATGAAAGGTTTTCCTGTCTATGTGGCAAGGTTATCAACTTAAAGTGAACGAATATATTCGTTTAAATGTATAAAAAAGGTTCGAAAAAACTGACGTACTTTTATGCCTAGGAATAAAACACCCAATGTCTGAAAATTTAAATTATAAACACCTCCATTACTTTTGGGTTGTTGCAACCGAAGGTAGCATTGCAAAGGCGGCCGAGAAGCTCTTTATTACGCCACAAACAATTAGTGGGCAATTAAGTATGCTGGAGGAGAGAATAGGTCAGCCACTATTCGATCGCGTGGGACGCCGGTTACGATTAACAGAAACGGGGCGTTTAGTATTACGTTATTCGGACGAAATATTTGAATTAGGGAAAGAGCTCAGTGATGTATTGCGCGGAGCTCCACTAGTGGGCACCTCGGAATTTATTATTAGCGCAGCCAGTGCGTTACCCAAAACCATCGTTTACAAAATTATTGAGCCAGCACTTAACTTATCAAAAGAAGTCAGCTTGGTATGCAAGGAAGGGCCAGTTGCAACTATTCTTGCAGAGTTAGCCATTCATGAAGTTGATATGGTATTGACTGACACGCCACTGTCTAGCAATTTCAGTGTGCGTGCCTATAATCACTACTTAGGGCAATCAGGGTTAACTTTTTTTGCGGTGAAAAAAGTCAAAGAACAGCTCAGCGGTGAGTTCCCACAATGTCTTCATCAAGCACCCATTTTATTACCAACCAAGCAATATGCTATTCGACAATTATTTGATAAATGGTCTAATGATAATGGCATATTCCCTGTAATAAGAGGGCAATATGATGACAGTGCCTTGATGAAATCTTTCGGCCAAGCTGGTTTTGGCGTGTTTTTTATGCCTACTATTATTGAACAGGAAGTCTGCGAAAGCTTCAAAGTAGAAGTTGTTGGACGGATGCGTGACATTAAACAAAAGTTTTACGCAATATCGGCTGAGCGAAAAGTCACTCATCCCGCAGTTGCCGCTGTATGTAATTCAGCAAGAGATGTAATTTTTAAATAGCAATCAATGCGTTTCGCCGCTATACTATGCACCGCATTAATAAGCATAAAATACAAATAAACTAAAGGATAGAGTGTGACTCCTATTACTAAAACATTTCAGTATGGTCAGCATACTGTCACCCTAGAAACGGGTGTAATCGCAAGACAAGCAACTGCAGCAGTAATGGCAAGCATGGATGACACGTGTGTGTTAGTTTCAGTTGTTGGTAAAAAAGAAGCTAAAGCAGACCAAGGCTTCTTCCCATTAACCGTTAATTATCAAGAAAAAGCCTACGCAGCAGGAAAAATTCCTGGTGGTTTTTTCAAACGTGAGGGCCGCCCTTCAGAGAGCGAAACCTTAATTGCACGTTTAATTGACCGTCCAATTCGTCCTTTATTCCCAAATGGGTTTAAAAACGAAGTTCAGATTATTATTACTGTGGTTTCTGCAAATCCAGAAATTCCAACAGATATCATCTCATTAATAGGCACCTCTGCTGCCCTAGCTATTTCTGGTATGCCATTCAATGGTCCGATCGGTGCAGCACGTGTTGGTTATAAAGATGGCGGTTACATCTTAAATACACGTTCTTCTGAACAAGAAGAAAGCCAACTTAACCTTGTTGTTGCTGGTACTAAAAGTGCAGTACTAATGGTTGAGTCTGAAGCTGATATCTTATCTGAAGATGTTATGCTAGGTGCCGTTGTATATGGCCATGAACAATCACAAACGGTTATTAACGCGATCAGTGAATTCGCTGCTGAAGTTGATACAGAATCTTGGAATTGGGAAGCAGAAGCAGAAAATACGGGCTTAAAAGCGCAAGTTAAAGAACTAGCCGAAGCGGGTATGACTGAAGCTTATCAAATTTCTGACAAAATGCTTCGCAAAGACGCTATCACTGCAGTAACAGAAAAAGCAATTGCAGCTATTGTTGACGCAAATCCAGCACAAGACCGTAAAGAAGCTAGTGATTTATTGCACCATTTAGAAAGTGACGTTGTACGTTCACGCATCCTAGCGGGTGAAAAACGTATTGATGGTCGTGAGCCAGACACAATCCGCGCGCTTAATGTTGCAACAGGTTTATTGCCAAGAACGCATGGTTCTGCATTATTTACACGTGGTGAAACTCAGGCAATTGTAGCTGCTACTTTAGGTACAGAACGCGATGCGCAGATGATTGATGAACTAGGTGGCATGGCTAGCAGTCGCTTCATGTTGCACTATAATTTCCCTCCATATTGTGTTGGTGAAACTGGCTTTGTCGGCTCACCTAAAAGACGCGAAATTGGTCACGGTCGTTTGGCTAAACGTGGGATGCAAGCGGTTATGCCTTCTGCTGAAGAATTTCCGTATGTGGTTCGTGTGGTTTCTGAAATCACTGAGTCGAATGGCTCTTCTTCAATGGCATCAGTTTGTGGTACATCATTAGCCCTTATGGATGCTGGTGTTCCCATCAAAGCTTCTGTTGCTGGTATCGCAATGGGCTTAGTAAAATCAGATGATAACTTCGTTATTCTGTCTGACATCTTAGGTGATGAAGATCACCTTGGTGACATGGACTTTAAAGTTGCGGGTACTACTAATGGTATTACTGCACTTCAAATGGACATTAAGATTGAAGGTATTACTCAAGAAATCATGCAGTTAGCATTGAAGCAAGCAAAAGAAGCTCGTTTACATATTCTTGAAGTAATGGATTCTGCAATTGCGGGTCCACGTGACGAAATGTCTGAGTACGCTCCGCGTATTTACAAGATGAAAGTTGATCAAGATAAAATCCGTGATGTTATTGGTAAAGGCGGCGCTATGATCAGAGCGATCACTGAAGCGTCTGATACTAACATTGAGATTGAAGACGATGGTACTATCAAAATCTTTGCAACTGAAAAAGCCAAAGCAGACATTGCTATCGATCGTATCAAAGCCGTAACAGCTAATATCGAAGTAGGCACAGTCTACAACGGTAAAGTGATGCGTATTGTTGACTTCGGGGCGTTTGTTGAAGTGTTGCCAGGCAAAGAAGGCCTTGTTCACATCAGTCAAATTGCTCATGACCGTGTAGCTAAAGTAACTGACTTCTTAAAAGAAGGGCAAATGGTTGACGTAAAGGTCATGGAAATTGATCGTCAAAATCGTGTACGTTTGAGTATCAAAGAGTTGTTAGAAAAACCGGCTACTCCAAGCGAAGGCGAATAATTCAACTTGAATTCTGTGGTTTAGACCATATTCATTATTGATAAGTAAAAAAGGAGCTTCGGCTCCTTTTTTGTTAATTTATATAGGAAAAATAGAATGAACGAAAAGCAAACAACTGAAGTCGAAGCAGCTGCATTTAGACGGCTTATCGAGCACTTAGATAACAACAAACAAGTCCAGAATATTGACTTAATGTTGTTGGCTGATTTCTGTCGAAACTGTTTGTCTAAATGGTATTTAGCAGCGGCGCAAGAACGTGACCTTGCGTTAACAGATGACGAAGCTCGCGAAGCAATTTATAAAATGTCGTATAGTGAATGGAAAGCGAATCATCAACTTCCTGCGACCGAGGAGCAAATGGCGGCCTCCGATGCTAAAAGAGTAGCTAAGCAGCAAAAATAAGTGCGTGCTATACTTCATGACATCATAAATCAATGAAATGAGTTGATGTGAAGACGATGAGGATCACACTTTGGTAAATAAGGAATCTTGTAAAAGTGAATAAACAACGCTTAGGTATTTGTGCCACGATAGGCTTACTTCTTCTATTATCGGGCTGTTCAACGCAAAGTAATAACGCTTACGGTCCAATGGGTAATTTGCTATTAGCCGAGCCAGAGCCTGTCAATACTCGCTCACAAATGGCAATTGCGCGCTACAACCATATCCTCACACAAGCTCCATTGAAAGATGAAGAGCGTGCTGAGCTTCTGTTTCAGCGCGGTATGCTGTATGACAGCGTGGGTTTGTCTAGTTTAGCAAGATACGACTTCATACAAGCATTGCAATTGAAGCCTGATATGGCAGAGGCACATAATTCAATTGGTATTCATTACATCCAACAAATGGATTTTATAATGGCTTATGAATCCTTTGACTCGACATTAGATATCAATCCTGACTATGATTTTGCGATCCTCAATAGAGGTATCGCTCTTTATTACGGTGGAAGGGCTGAACTGGCAATTTCAGACTTGAATCGTTTTTATGAAAAAGACAAACATGATCCATATCGTGTTCTCTGGACATTTATTGTTGAGCAGAATATTGATAGAGAGAGAGCGATAGCTAACCTGGCTATCCATAGAAAAGAATTAGACGATGAAAATTGGGCAACCAGCATTGTCGATTTTTACTTAGGTAAGGTTGATGAAACTGCCGTTATTGCTGACCTAGTTGACGACGTTAAAAGTCAAAAACAATTAAATGATCGCTTATGTGAGGCCTATTTTTATTTAGGTAAGTATCATAGCGACCTAGGCAATAAAATCAAAGCTGCTAATTACTTTAAGCTTTCACTGAGTACCAATGTATTTGAATATGTTGAATACCGATTTTCTAGGGTTGAGTTGGCTAGATTGCGGGAAAAAAGGAAAGAGGACACTAGTGATTCAGACGATAAAAGTAGTGAGCTTACTCAATAGCTGAATAACGTAAACTTTTTACTTAAGATCACGCAATAAATCATACAAAACGACCACTAATGGATGCAACACAGGATAGTGAACGAGTGAATTTAACCATTAAATACCTCAAAATATTACTTGGTGTGTGTGGCATCTGCTTCTTCCTACAAGCAGATAATTGTCATTCACCCAAGAGGGTATTGCCACAACATCTAGAACTTCAAAACCCTCAATCCGGATATCTACTTTATCCATTGGTTAAACGAGGAAACACTGACGCTTTGTCGGCGTTAACTAAGTTAGCAATTGATTCAGATGACCAATATTGGTTAGCATTATCGGGTAAGCTCGGAAGTAGTGGTGCTCTTTATTATGCAGCGATGCGCAGTCAAAACCCTGTAGAAATAGAGGCATGGTTAAAGACGTCTGCTGAGTTAGGACACACGCAAAGTCAGTTTGAGTATGCATTGTTGCAAGTTTCAAAAGATGAAAAACGTCGCTGGATGCAGAAATCTGCTGAGGCTGGCTACGAGCCTGCAATCATATCAATGGCAAAGTATATTTTCGAATCTGAGGACAACTCACAAGCACTGATATGGTTAAAAAAAGCCGCGGAGTTTGATGCATCAAGTGCATTTAAGTTAGCCAACTTGTACTGGAAAAAGGGTAAAGCAGAAAAAGCCAAAATATATTTCGATAAAGCGGCTCAACAAGACTTTGGGTCAGCTAAGACGGCACTGCGGGTGATTAAGCAGCATAAAATGGAACCGCTGCGATCATTATTAAGTGTCCCGGTGCAAGGTCCAAATTGCGCTCAAACAATTCAATTTGTTGCCACAACACTGGTTTCATTTATTCAAGCTACCTCGTTTCAAGAGCAATTTGAAAAAGATAAGAGATTAGCCGACTTACCACTCTGCGTTTTGCCTCCTATTTGGCTACAAAAGGACAGTTTGGCGTGCAGTAATAACTTTGATAATAAGGCTAGATTAGGTTGTGACCTTTATCCCTTGAGTCAATTAAAAACACCATTGAGCTTTACCCATATGATTGTTTTTGCGGAGCAGGGTAAAGCGAATGTTAATAACGGTGTCATGTTTCTGGATCAATCCGATGCGTATTCCGTTTTTGTGCATGAGCTTGCTCATTTTGCGGGTTTTGTTGATGAATATGCGTTGCCTGACGATTTAGCTAATTATCATTGCAGCAAAAATATAGCACCCAATTTATTGCTATCACCATTGCCTGAAGCGTTTCTTAGCAGTCAGACTGCAAGTGAGGTCAAGAGCGAAGTTAACACACCAGAGACGCAGGTCAGCATCAAGAAGAACAACAACAATGAAAACCTACAGTTAACGAGCGAAGAAGTGATCAAATCCCGCTATGTGCCTTTATCAAGATCAAATAATTGGCAAAGAGCACTAGATGCGCACAATGAGTTACAAATATTGGAAAGCAATAATCCAGTTTTGCATCATATTGCGCGCTCCAGAACATGTAAAAACACGCAATATGAATCGTTTAAACCAACTCAGCAAATGACATTTTTGGAATACCACGACGTTCCAAATATCCCTAAGGTGTATCGGACATTGTGGCGTCAAGCATTGCTCAGGCAAGCAAATTATTCAGCGCTGAATGACAATTTAGCTATTTCTGCATTTGCAAACAACGATGACATAGCCGGCCTGTTTTGGTCTACGTTATAAGGTTTTTTCAGTAAATTCGTCAACCCACAGCGACGTTGCACCACAAATAGAAACAGGCATTACTAAGAAGTTCACGAGCGGGATGAGTGAGAAAATATTCACCATAATACCAAAACTAAAGCATTTACCTTTGTGTTGGTTTAAGTCCTGTCGCATTTGTTTAAAGGCAATTTTATGATTGTCAAAAGGATAGTCACAATACTGTATAGCCATCATCCACGCGGTAAATAAAAACCATAAAATTTGACCGATAACAGGTAATAAGAAAAACAATATTAAGAAACCTACGGCACGAGGAATAAAGTGTAAGACTTTAGAAAATTCGCGATCTAATGTTCGTGGTACATCTCTTACTGCACTTAATAATCCTTCGTTGCCCATATCTTGCCCAGTTAAGTAGCGTTCCACTTTTTCACTTAACAAGCCATTAAATGGGGCGGCTATCCAGTTAGCTAAAGTACCAAAAATAAGCCCGAAAATGAGTAGTACAGTGATAACCGCAATTGGCCAAAGTAGAAAGCTCAGTGCTGTTTTTAACCAACCAAGAAAGTCAGGGATAAAGTTGATCAAGTAATCTATGGCTAGCTCTAACTGCGACCATAGAAAATAAAATGCCAATGAAAATAAGAGTAAATTAATGAATAGGGGAACAAAAACGAAGCGCTTAAGCCCCTTTGTTTTAATTAATGAAAATCCTTCAAAAAAATAACTAGCGCCACTTCTATTACTCATGTCTTTCCTTTATTTTCTCTGTAGTTCTTGCTATCAGCAATGACTAGTATATCTTGCTAATGAGAGGGATGTAATGAGCAATTGTTACCAAGTTTTACTTTTGTTACATTTACATTAGTCTTAACTATCGTTATACGGGGTGTAGTTGTCACACAAAATACAAATAGATAGATAAACACAAGAGTTAAAAAAATAACTAGATGTAGTCTTACCGTAATAATTGGAATATTTCTTTTGCTTCAAACATTTATTTACATTACATGCGCTTAAAAAAAATCAAATTAGCAGGATTTAAGTCATTCGTAGACCCTACCACTATCCCATTTCCGGGTGAAATGACAGCAGTGGTGGGACCAAACGGCTGTGGAAAATCTAATGTTATTGATGCTGTGCGTTGGGTGCTGGGCGAAAGTTCTGCTAAAAACTTGCGTGGAGATGCCATGACCGACGTGATTTTCAACGGCTCCACTGCGCGCAAAGCGGTTTCACAATGCTCCGTTGAATTGGTCTTTGATAATGCGTCGGGGCGGATTGGTGGCGAATACGCAAACTACAGTGAGTTGTCAGTAAAGCGCACTGTGACTAAAGAAGCTATTTCTAGTTATCTACTTAATGGCACTAAATGCCGCAAGCGAGACATTACTGACTTATTTTTAGGAACTGGACTAGGCCCACGCAGCTACGCCATTATTGAGCAAGGCATGATTTCTAAGCTCATAGAAAGCCGGCCTCAAGAATTACGTGTGTTTGTGGAAGAAGCAGCTGGCATTTCGAAATACAAAGAACGTCGCCGCGAAACCGAAAATAGAATAAAGCACACAAAAGAAAATCTAGAACGCCTAGATGACGTGCGTAGTGAGTTAGGGGAGCAGTTAAGTAAACTTCAACGGCAATCTGTGGCAGCGACAAGATATAAAGAGCTAAAGGCGTCTGAACGAGAGCTTAAAGCTCAACTTGCTGTTGTCCGATGGTTAAAACAAAGTAATTTGATTAATCAAGCTGAAGCTAATATTTCAGAAAAAGAAATTGAGTTAGAAAGAATAATTGCTCGAAAACGCGGTGACGAAAGCAGTATTATTCAGTATCGTGAAGAACAGGAAAGCTGCAAGATTGAAATAAACGACATCCAGCAAGAAATCTTCAAAGTCAGCACTAACATAACCAAAATTGAACAATCGCAATTGTTTTCTAAAAAGCGAAAACAGCAAATTCAACTGGAATTGCAGCAGTTGCAAACTCAAGCTCAACGAACCGAAATGCTATTCACAGACACGGCGCAAGAATTAGTCATTGTGCAAGATGAACTGGTTGATTTAGAACCGAATAAAATGGTTTCGGAAGAAGCGCTTGAGAATGCTCAGGCTGCCCGTCGTGAGTCGGAAAAAGTACTTCTTCAGTTTAATGAAAAAAATAGAGAGGGAGAAACTCAATATCATTCCCTCAAGCAACAATTACAGAGTTGCCATAGCCAAATTCAAAATACAATGAGTATGCAGCTTCGCACTGACTCTCGAATTAAAGAACTCAAGCAAGAATTGGCCGAACTTGATGACGAAGATATAAAACAACAATCTGAAGAGTTGCAAACTGATTTGCTGCTAGTGAATGAAGGTTTAGAGCAAGCAAAAAAAGAGGTGTTATTTACCCAAGAACGTCAGCAAAAATGGGTGCTTGAGCAAGGTGCAGCGCGAACAGAAGTAGAAAAGCAAAATGGATTGATGATTAATTTGCAAGCTAGCAAAGATGCCCTGCAAAATATTCAGAAAAAAAATATGACCGATGCAAGTCTGCGGCCTGCAATTAACGAGCAATATGAGTTCGAAACTCGGTTACTCGCATTGTCCGCGTTTTTAAAGGTTACGCCGGGATACGAAGGACTATGCGAAATTGTATTTTCACATATTGCAAGTTCAAAAGTGATACCGACATTGTCTAGCGAGCAGATAGAATCAAGGTTTTTTGACAACAAACAAGGTCAAGCTTTGCTATTTGAAAAGCACATGACAGCGGAAAAAGTATCGGGAAGCTTAGCTGAAAAAATTAATAACCGGTGTGTGCCTCAGTTTCTGAATCTGATCAGCTTAGTGGACGATGTTGGAACGGCATTAACTTCGCAAAAGCACCTCCGTCCCGGGCATTCGGTGCTTACGCCATGTGGCTTGTGGTTGTTCAGCGATATGTTAATTAACGGCGCTGGTAAACAGGTTGACGCGAGTATCAGTCGCGCCGCAGAAATAGCGTCGTTAACAATTCAAATAGAAGTGCAAAGACAAAACGTCGATATGGCCGAACAAGGCTTCGAATTAGCAAGCGCATCACTGAATGGTGTGTTGGCGCTTATTGATGATGCAAAATTAATTTGTGCTGATTACACAGAACAAGCGTTTAAATTGAGTACTCAATTAAGTCAGCATCAGCAGCAAATGACACAACAAGTCATGCGTCACGAACGCTTTTATCAAGAATTAGAGCGCCAGAAAATAAACGCGCAAGATGAATTAGAAAGACTTGAAATGCTAAATGAGGAGGTCGAAATACATGCAATGGATTTGGTTCAGATTGAGGCGCTTATTGACGAGCAAGTTACCCATACTGATTTATTGCAGGCGCGTGTGCAATTGGCTCGTACGCAAGCAGAACGATTAGTTACACGAACTCATGAATTAGCCATGCAAGTTCAGCAGACAAAAAATAAATACAATTTATTAAAAGATAAACAGATTACTCGTGAAGAACAGATTAACGAAAATAAAGAAAAAATAGCTATACTGCAAGAAGAGACCCAAGAGTTGTCTATGCCTTTTGAAGATCAGCAAGCGAGATTGCAGGTGTTGTTAGAGAATAAGACCTTATTGCAAACTCATCAGCAAGAGATACACTTAACGCTAACGCTAGTTGATAAAAAGCGATTAGAGGCCGAAAAAGGACAGTCGGGGATCAATCAAGCTGCCGAGACTATCAAAGCTGAGATCGACAGCATGAAGTTGCAAGCCGAAGGTAGTAAGGTGCGAGCTCAGTCATACTTAGAGCAATTGCAAGATATGGAACAAGCGTTGAAACCGGTGCTCGAAAGCTTACCTGACGACATTGAAGAGGGGCAATGGCAGCGTAACCTTGAAAAAACAACGTCGTCGTTAACACGCTTGGGCGCCGTTAACTTGGCCGCGGTTGAAGAGTTTGAATCGCAATCGATCAAAAAACGCTATCTAGACGAACAAAACGACGATTTAACACAGGCCCTAGAAACGCTAGGGACAGCAATTAAAAAAATTGATAAAGAGACCCGAACACGCTTCAAAGCAACATTTGATCAAATTAATAGTGACTTAAAAATATTATTCCCTAAAGTGTTTGGTGGTGGTAGTGCTCACCTTGCGTTAACAGAAGATGATATGCTCGATACAGGAGTGACTATTATGGCGCGACCGCCGGGTAAGAAAAATAGTACAATCCACCTTCTTTCTGGTGGAGAAAAAGCGCTAACAGCATTATCATTAGTGTTTGCTATATTTAGATTAAATCCGGCACCGTTTTGTTTACTCGATGAAGTAGACGCGCCGTTAGATGATGCAAATGTAGGGCGCTTTTGTAAATTAGTCTCAGAAATGTCAAAAACTGTACAATTTATCTATATTACGCACAACAAAGTTGCTATGGAGATGGCGAGTCATTTAACAGGTGTTACAATGTCGGAACCAGGTGTGTCGAGAATGGTCGCAGTTGATGTAGAAGAAGCTTTAGCTATCGCAGAATAATAATAAGTAGAGTAGTTTAAAATGGAAGATTTGCGCTTAACATTTTTAATTTTTGGTATTGTTGCCATTGTTGCCATTCTTGTTCACGGTTTGTGGACCATTAGAAAAAACGCCAAAGGCAATGAAAAAGCAAAACTTGAAGCTAGGAACTGGCAGAATAAAAGTGATCCGTCGCTAAATGACGAAGATCAATTCGATGCTAATGGCGTTGGCAGCGTCAGAGTGGTTTCTAGAAGCAAAACAGTGAGTAATGACACCGATGAGCAAGACGAAGAAGAATACGCTCACGAGCCACGGGCTGCTTCACATTCTGGAGTGCGGGCTAGAAAACACGTTAACCCTCAAGACGACGCTGATGATGCTTATGAAAGTAAAGTGAATAGTGGTGATGATGTTGAGACTGACTTTTATGGTCAAGGTAATCTAAACGGTGGATCAGGTGCGTCACAAGAAGACGCTGCTGACATTAACAACACAGCGAAGAGTGATAATAACGAAAAACAAAGCAATGACGCTTTAGCGTTAGATGATGAGCTTTCGTTAGAGCGCACCGAAATGGATTTTGCTAAGCTGGCAGAAGAGCATGAACAAGTTGCGCCCAAACTCTATGGCAGTGTAGTAACCCAACCTAAGCCCGGGTTTCAGCGCTCTGCTAGAGTGCCTGAAACTTCGCATTGGCAATCACAGAATCAAGATAATTGCCAAATCCCAGAACCTCCACCGTTTTTGTTAAAGTCTGCAGCAGGGGAGCCTGAAGTGGACCCTGAAGCAAACCAAATTGCTGAATTTGTGCCTGAGATCGAACTCGCAAGGAGTATTGATCCTAGGGGCAGAGTTGAACCGGAATTTAAACTTGATGCCGAAGAGGCTCCAGTTGAACCAGCAAAACCAATCAGCTTAGCCGCGCAGGCAAGAAAGCTCGTTTCGCGCCGTAAAAAGAGTGTAGCAGACGTCATTCGCAAAGAGCCGCTATTACAGGCGGCCAATAAACTCAATGAAGAACAAATGCGTATCGACTTTTCGAACGAAGAGCCCTCAGCATATAAAGAGCCCTCAGCTCATAAAGAGCCCTCAGCACATAAAGAGCCCTCAGCGCATAAAGAGCCCTCAGCGCATAAAGAGCCCTCAGCGCATAAAGAGCCCTCACTAGGAACACCGACAACGACTCAACAACCTACGTCGAGTCAGCAAACACCCAGTGAGCAGCCAACCGACGTACTGGTGCTCAATATACGAGCCCCTGAGGATCGCGAAATAACGGGTGCAGCGCTGTTACCAATGCTTTTAACCCTAGGGTTAAAATTTGGAGAACAGGATATTTTTCATCGCCATGTTAATACAAATGGTAAAGGCCCCGTGCTATTTTCACTTGCTAATTTATTTAAACCGGGTGTTTTCGATATTGATAATATAGAAACCTTCAGCACTCGAGGTTTATCTTTGTTCATGATGTTACCCATTGAAGGCGAGCCACAACAAGTCTTTAATATGATGCACAATGCAGCTCGAAAATTAGCAGATGAATTCAGCTGCCAGATCCTCGATGGTAGCCGCGGTGTTCTTACCAAACAAGGTCTGCAAAAATATTCAGAGCGAATTCGCGAATTCGAACGCAAACGTATTAATCGATAGTAAACATGACTGAAATAAACCAGGCAAAAGCGCACATTGATACGCTTAAATCGCAGCTAGAAGAACATAATTATCAGTATTACGTGATGGATGCTCCAAGTATTCCTGATGCACAATATGATCGCTTAATGACTGAGTTAATAGCCTTAGAAAAAAAACATCCAGAACTCGTAAACCCTGATTCACCCAGTCAAAAAGTCGGTGGACAGCCGTTGTCGAAATTTGACACCGTTGTGCATGAAGTTGCGATGCTTTCACTCGACAACGGCTTTGCAGAGGCCGATCTCATTGCATTTGAAAAACGTTTACAAGACAGGTTGCTGTCATTTACTGACATACAATTTAGCTGTGAACCCAAACTTGACGGTTTGGCCGCCTCAATTCTTTATGAAAACGGTGTGCTAACAAGAGCAGCCACGAGAGGGGATGGGCAAGTTGGTGAAGATATCACACAAAATGTTAAAACCATTGCTAATGTGCCGATCAAGTTACGCGGTGAAAATATTCCTAGCAGAGTAGAAGTACGTGGCGAAGTTTTTATGCCAAAGGCTGGATTTGAGCAACTGAATGAAATGCAAAAGAAAGCGGGTAGTAAAGTGTTTGTGAATCCAAGAAATGCTGCAGCAGGCAGTCTACGTCAACTTGATTCACGAATTACTGCAAAACGACCTCTATTATTTTACGCCTACAGTATGGGGGTTATCGAAGGCGATAGCCTCACTGAACTACCTTTACACACTCAGCGTTTAGCGGCATTAGGTAAATGGGGTATTCCGTTATGCAAAGAATCGTCGGTTGCTAACGGCGCTGATGAATGTATTGCTTACTTTGCGAAAATAGGTGAAATGCGCAACTCGTTATCTTACGACATCGACGGTGTTGTGTTTAAAGTGAATGACATTAATCTGCAGCAACGTCTGGGTTTTGTTTCCAAAGCGCCGCGCTGGGCTATTGCACAAAAATTTCCAGCCCAAGAAGAGCTTACGACATTGTTAGACGTTGAGTTTCAGGTTGGCCGAACAGGGGCCATTACGCCCGTGGCGCGATTAGAGCCTGTTTTTGTTGGTGGTGTGACAGTATCTAATGCGACACTGCATAACCAAGATGAAATAGCGCGCTTGGGTGTTAAAATTGGCGATAAAGTTGTTATTCGGCGTGCCGGCGATGTAATCCCACAAATCGTATCTGTTGTTTTAGAGCAACGCCCAGATGATGTTCGGGATATTGTCTTTCCGACTCACTGTCCTGAGTGTCATTCACACATAGAGCGAACCGAGTCTGAGGCTAAAGCAAGATGCACCGGTGGATTAGTGTGCGGTGCACAGCGAAAGGAGGCTATCAAGCATTTTGCTTCTCGTAAAGCCTTTGATATTGACGGATTAGGTGACAAAATAGTTGAACAATTGGTCGATACGGCCCTTATTGAAAATCCGGCTGATTTATTTCGTTTAAATATGCCGAAGCTGATTTCATTGGAAAGAATGGGTGATAAATCTGCAGTCAATTTGCTTAACGCACTGGATAAATCGCGCGCGACAACATTATCAAAATTCCTCTACGCTTTGGGTATAAGAGAGGTAGGGGAGTCCACTGCGCGCAACCTTGCACTGCACTACATGACCCTAGAAGAGATTATGCAAGCGGATATCGATTCATTGAAAGAAGTGCAAGATGTTGGCGCTATTGTGGCCGAGCATCTCTTTCATTTTATGCGCGAACCCTTAAACCTCGCCATTATAAATGATTTAATTGAACTGGGTATTCATTGGCCAAAAATACAGCAAGCATCTGAGGATGAACAACCATTTGCTGGAAAAACCGTTGTTTTAACCGGTACTTTGTCGCAAATGGGGCGAAGTGAGGCTAAGGCAAAATTACAGGAACTCGGTGCAAAAGTATCCGGCAGCGTGTCTGCTAAAACTGATCTATTGATTGCAGGTGAAAAAGCGGGATCAAAATTAAGTAAGGCTGAATCGTTAAATGTAGAAGTGTGGGATGAAGCTAAAATGGTTGCTTTTTTTGAGCGACACTAAACTCATAATAAAAAAATGATGATGCGACTGCTTACTTCTTGCGTGGCCTACGCGCCTTCCATGCGCGCATAACTGACATTTTCCAAATCCAATCCAAACTAAAGTAACCCAGCAGACCAAAAAAAACCGAACATATTCCACACCCTAAAATGAAGGCTGGGCCTATTGTTGTAAGGCTTTCTAGTAACCACGACCAACTCAATTCAAAAGCGAAGTGGTCAACTTCAGTCCCAAGTACAGTACTCCCCACCAAATAAGCACCGTAGAATATAGGCGGCATTGTCAATGGATTGGTCAACCAAACGGTTGCGATTGAAAGTGGCAAATTAACTCTAAAAATAATGGCGGCGGCAGTTGAAAAAACCATTTGGAATGGTATTGGCCAAAAGGCAAAAAACAGACCAATACCGAAGGCACCGCTCGCGGAACGTCGGTTTAAATGCCATAAATTTGGGTCATGCAAAAGGGTACCAAAGATACGTAAATATTTACTCTCTCTAATCGTAATATGGCTAGGTAAATAGCGTCTTATAAATTTCTTTGGCATTTATCTAATCTCGTGAGGGAAACAAGTTGAGTAAGCTACATCGCGCAATGTTTGCATTCATTATTGTATTCCTAAGTAGCCTTTTTTGGCCTGTGCTACCTTCAATTCAGATTGTGGCAACTTGTGTGTTAATCGCTATTGTGGTCGCATTACGTCTTCGTTTTCAAGTCAAGACCTGGGTTATTGGTGCAATACTTGGTTTCGTCTGGGCGAGCAGTGTAGGACATTGGTATTCGTCTTGGCAACTACCAAATCGATATTTTAACCAAAATGTAATTATAGAGGCCACTGTTGAGTCATTGCATATTCAACTAAACGCCGCAACTCAATCCTATGTGCTTAAAAGCACGCAAGTATACCCTCAATCTAGCAATAAGCTATCTGAATACAAAACCTTAATACTGCAACTCAACAAGATAGGTAAAACAAGGTTATATCACTCGCCAAGGATAAGACTTTCATGGTTTGAGCCGGACATTGTGTTGCATCAAGGAAATAAAGTCAGGTTACTGGTCAGTATTAAACGCCCTCATGCGTTAGCCAATGAATTTGGCTTTAATCGGCAGAAATGGTTAGCTAGTCAAAATATTGTCGGCATCGGCAGCGTCAGGAGCAGTCCGAGCAATTCACTTTTACAAACTAGCAACTCACTGCGGCAAGCTCTTGCTAATCGTTTGCTGAAGTATGCAATTAAGCTTAATTTGCAAAACATAAGATGGATCCTCGCACTGTCATTTGGCGAAAGAAGCTTATTCACCAAGACTGATTGGAAGCTACTGCAAACAACAGGGACTGCGCATCTATTTGCAATCTCAGGATTACATCTTGGTATAGTTAGTTTGTTGTTTTTCCGGCTTACAAAGACCGTGCTGTTTCTCGCCATAAGAGTGAAGAGTAGCAATTATCAACCTAATATAGTCCCTTGGGCACTGGTGGCTAGTATCCCGTTTTGTCTGTTTTATGCCTATTTAAGTGGTTTTTAGGTACCGGTGATACGATCAACAATCGCTATTTTATTTGTTGCCTACTTAATGTTTTATCAACTTCATTGGAGGCCGGTTGCTGTTTTTATTAATCTACTCGTGTGTTTTTTTGTACTCTTTCCACTGTCGATCATTGGAATGAGTTTTTGGTTTAGTTTTGGTGCTATTTTTGCGATTTGTTTTTTTATGTGGCGCTACCCTCGTAGTGATCATTCTATCTGGCAGGCAGCAAAACAAACCATTGCGCTGCAATTATTTTTATCCTTGATAATGCTACCGCTGGTTGCTATTAATTTTGGTATGCTTTCAAGTGTCTCTGCACTCGTAAATTTAATCGTTATGCCCGTGGTTAGTTTGTTGCTCGTGCCTATGTGTTTATTGCTTGTCTGCATGATGATATTTAATATTAATTTGTTGATTAGACCGCTTCTTCAATCGTTAGACTGGTGTTTTGAACAACTTATTCTATTCATGCAAGTGTTTAATACTGCGCCACATGCGAGCATAGAAGTTCAAGGCATACCCTCATCAGCATGGTTTATGGTGCTTGTTACCATGTTACTCTTATTTTTACCATGTTGGCCGCATCGCAAAAAAATCATGGTTGCACTGGGGGTTGCCATTTTAAGCCAAAGCATGGCTAAAGTGGGCGAACGCGCGAGTTGGTCGGTCAGAGTTTTTGATATAGGGCAAGGATTAAGTGTACTTGTGCGTCAAAATAATCAGTTTTTACTATATGACACTGGACAATCTTTCATCAACGGGAGTAGTTTGGCTAAGACAGTGATTGCGCCGTATTTTTTGGCACAAACCCAAAATATGGCGCTGGCGTCTAATACTACCTCGCGCATTCCGACGATTGATTATTTAATAAATAGTCATATGGATAATGACCATGCTGGCGGTAACACTTTTATTTTTTCGCATTACAACGTCACTCAATGGCTTGCACCTGCTAGCGGCTGCTCGGCCAATGACAGTTTTGTCTGGGGAGAATTAAGTTTAACTATTCTGTGGCCTGATAAAAACCTTTCAGGCGATGACAACAATCACTCCTGCGTAATAAAGATAGCCAGTAAAAATGCCAGTGTGTTATTAACTGGTGATATCGAAAAACAAGCAGAGCAGACAATCGCCAGCAAATATGAGGGGACCTCATTATTGAAATCGACGGTGTTAGTTGCCGCACATCATGGCAGTAAAACGTCCTCAACACGCCCCTTTATTCAAGCGGTACAGCCTAAATATGTTGTGATTAGCAGCAAGTATTATAATCAATGGGGATTTCCCCATACCAGCGTTATGGCCAATTTTATAGAGGTGGATGCGACGATTTACAACACCGCTTATGACGGTGAGGTTATCTTTGAATTCTCGAATAATAAGTTACGAATACAGGCCTATCGCCAGCGCTGGTTTGCTCCATGGTATATGCAAATACATTAATGCAAAGGCGACTCACCAGCAAAGCTTTGTGAATCAGAGGGCTTACGGTAGAATGCGTAACGCAAAAAGCTGAAACCAAGCAAATCGCTAAACTAATTAGAAAATAAGATAAAGGAGCAGAATGACTGCTAGCATTGAAAATGAGCCGAAAGTTGTCAAACGATTCCTGACTTACTTATCGCCGTTTAAACTTCCATTTTTCATCGCTATTCTTGGTATGCTGGGTTACGCAGGCATCGATGCCTTTGTGATTTCGCAATTACAGCCAATGATTGACGTCGGTCTCAAAGACACTAGTTCAGATTTTTTAAGGATTGCTGCGCTTGCCATTGTCCCACTTTTCATTATACGCGGTTTGTTTAATTTTATGGGGAGTTACACGCTGAGCTGGATCAGTTCTCAAGTTGTGATGAAAATGCGTCAGCAGTTGTTTGATAAGTACATTCATTTACCGGTTGAATTTCACGACCATCAATCAGCCGGCACTCTCATTTCTAAAGTCACTTTCGATACTGAACAAGTGGCCAATGCTGCGGGCAAAGCATTCTTAATACTTATTCGCGAGGGTGCGTTCGTGATTTTCTTAATTGTCGTTATGTTTAGCAAATCGTGGCAATTGTCGGTAATCTTTCTGTTGATAGGCCCTATTGTTGGCATTATCGTCAGTGTTGTCAGTACGCGTTTCAGGAAAATTAGCAAAGCAATACAAAAGGCAATGGGGTCCTTAACAACCGGCGTTGAGCAAGTAGTTAAGGGACATAAAGTAGTCTTGATGTTCGGTGGTCAAAAGATAGAGTCAGATAAGTTTCGGGACACTAACAATAATAATCGTCAGCAAACGATGAAATTGGCAACCACGCAAATTCTAAGTGTGTCTACTATTCAGGTGATTGCGTCAATTGCACTCGCGTTTGTCCTATATCTTGCTAGCACACCTAGCATGTTGAATGAGTTAACCGCCGGTGTTTTCATCGCCGTGTTGATATCAATGATAGCGCTGTTAAAGCCATTAAAACAAATTACAACGGTAAATAACGAATTTCAAAAAGGCATGGCAGCGTGCGCAAGTATATTTGAATTACTAGACAAAGATATTGAAGTGGATATAGGTAAAAACGAGTTGAACCGTGCCCAGGGCAATTTAGAGTTTAAAGATGTGACCTTTACTTACCCTAGTAAAAGCAAGCCAGCATTACGCAATGTCTCATTTGATATTAATGCCGGCCAGACTGTTGCGTTGGTAGGACGTTCAGGCAGTGGTAAATCCACATTATCTAGTTTATTAACCCGTTTTTATCAACCGCAATCGGGAGAGATATTAATTGATGGTGTCGCTTTGAATGAGGTCACATTAACCTCATTACGAAAGCAATTTGCATTAGTGTCACAACAAGTCATCTTGTTTAACGACACCATTGCTAATAATATCGCTTACGGTTGCACAGACAAGGTTACCAGAGAGCAAATTATGCAGGCCGCTGCGGCAGCTCATGTGTCTGAATTTGTGGCACAGCAGGAGAATGGCTTTGACACAATTATTGGTGAAAATGGAGTCACTCTGTCCGGTGGACAAAGGCAACGTATTGCTATTGCAAGAGCAATTCTAGCTGATTCACCGATTTTAATACTCGATGAAGCAACCTCGGCTTTAGATACTGAATCTGAAAAATTGATCCAGCATGCACTAGAAGAATTACAAAAAAGCCGTACCAATATTGTGATAGCGCATCGTCTTTCAACCATTGAAAATGCTGATCTGATACTTGTCATAGAGCAGGGTGAAGTTGTTGAACGTGGAACGCATAATGAGTTGGTCGTCAAGGATGGTATGTACGCGCAGTTGCATAAAATGCAATTTTCACAAGGTTGAAAATGGCCTTACATAACGCTTGGTATGAAGATAAAAAATGGGTGTGGTTGTTACTGCCTATGACTATTGTGTTTTTTTGTTTAAGCAAACTACGCAAATTTTTCTTTAACGTGGGTGTGTTTGCATCTGCTAAACCCAAGGCCTTCGTTATTATTGTGGGTAATATATCGGTGGGTGGCAATGGTAAAACGCCTACGGTTATTTCAATTGCAGAATATCTGATTAGTCAGGGTTATCGCTGTGGGGTTTTGTCACGCGGTTATGGTGGCTCACAAACGCAATTTCCGCATCTTGTAAATGTCAACGACGAGCCAAGCCTGGTGGGTGATGAGCCTAAACTTATGCAACATCGCCTTTGTTGTCCCATCGTGATTGATCCAAAGCGTGTGCGCGGTGCTCATTTTTTGGTTGAAAGTCATCACTGCGACGTGATTATTTGTGATGACGGTTTACAACATTACGCTTTGCAAAGAGATTTTGAAATTGTGGTGATGGATGCAAGAGGTGTTGGAAATGGGTTTCTAATGCCGATGGGTCCGCTAAGAGAATCTGTGTCGAGACTTAGCAGTGTCGATACTGTTGTTTTTAATGGTCAAATAAACAATGATATCTTAGTCGCACCCGATAAAATTGCCAGTATGACGCTGCAACCAGATTGTTGGGTTAATGTGAAAACCGGTGAAAGTAAGATCTCACTGCCCATTCTAAACGCAACTGCGATCGCTGGCATTGGTGACCCCAAGCGTTTTTTCTCGAGTTTAGTTAACATGGGTATCGTGTGCGAAAAAAGCATCGGATTTCCAGATCACCACGCGTATAAATTATCAGATATTCCTCAAGGAATGGTGCTGATGACAGAAAAAGACGCGGTAAAATGCAAATCGTTTGCGCACGATAATTGTTGGTACTTGCAGGTTAGTGGTAATATTTCAAAAAATATGTATCAGCTCATTGATAACAAGTTGAAAATGTACCAACAACACGTTTAAATCACGCTATTATTAAGTCAGGTTTTACTACCTCAATTTATTCTAAAAATTTAAGGACTCACATGGCTTTTGATAAGCAATTATTAGACATATTGGCTTGCCCTGTTTGCAAAGGTAAGTTGTTGCTCCCGGTTGAACAAAAGGAACTGATTTGTCGCTTTGACCGCTTGGCCTATCCCATAAGAGACAACATACCTGTGTTGTTAGATAGTGAGGCGCGCGAATTATCGTCAGAAGAGTTGGACGCATTAAAGCAAAAAGGTGGCTAGTTTGAATTTTATAGTCGTTATTCCTGCGCGATACGGGTCCAGTCGTTTCCCAGGTAAACCACTCGCGTTGATCAAAGGCAAACCGATGATCCAACATGTTGTTGAACGTGCGAATGAAGCCGGCGCCCAAAAGGTAATTGTGGCTACTGACGATGACCGCATAGCAACTGTCGTTAAGGCCTTTGGCGCGCAGGTTTGTATGACTCGCAACGACCATGAATCAGGTACTACTCGTATTGCTGAGGTATTAGCGACGCTAAATTATACAGACGATACTATCGTAGTTAATGTGCAGGGTGATGAGCCGTTTATACCGGCAATAAATATTCAGCAAGTTGCTCAAAACTTGCATGATAATTCGCACATACCGATGGCAACGTTGGGCTTTCCGATCAGTGATGTCAACGACATATTTAATCCCAATGTTGTCAAGGTCATCACCAATAGCAGTAAGCATGCGATGTATTTTTCACGCGCAGCAATGCCATTTGATCGTGATGCGTTTTCAAAAAAGTCAGTCGATAATATGAGTATGGATGATTTAAGCTCAGTGTATTTGCGACATATTGGTATTTATGGATATAGAGCGGGTTTTGTTAAGCAATACCAGAGTATGTCTGCAACACAACTAGAGAAAACCGAGTCTTTAGAGCAGTTGAGAGTGCTTTGGCATGGCCATGTAATTCACGTTGATGTGGCAAAAAATGCGCCGCCCCATGGTGTAGACACACCGGAGGATTTACAAAAATTTCAATAGGTCTAAGCGAGCTTTTTACGCAGCGGTAAGGAACAAATAAGAGGACATGCGTCCCCTTATTTCAGAGCCCCCTTATCTCAGTGCTGACTTGTGTTCTAACTAAGCACCTTGCTCAAGTGCTTGTTCGTATTCTTGTTCTTCAACAGGAACGGCCCAGAGATCATGTTCGTCAGTGTGAATGATTTCTACCCACAAGCGCTGACCTGGTTGAATATCAAAGACCCCATTCAAATGCACTACTCCGTCAATTTCAGGGGCATCACCAAAAGTACGCCCAACAGCACCTTCGGCATCAACCGAATCGATAACGATGTTATATTCGCTGCCTATTTTGTCAATCAGACGTTGTTTACTTATTTGTGATTGCACTTGCATAAAACGTTGTAAGCGAATGTCTTTGATATCTTCATTAATCGGGTCCGGTAGGTCGTTTGCCTTTGCACCATCAACAGGTGAATACTTAAAGCAGCCCACACGATCGAGTTGTGCTTCTTCCAGAAAGGTAAGTAACTCTTCAAACTCTTCCTCGGTCTCACCAGGAAAGCCAACAATAAAAGTTGAACGAATGATCAGTTCAGGACAAATCTCTCGCCACTTTCTAATTCTTTCAATGGTTCTGTCTGCACTGCCTGGACGTTTCATCAAGCGCAGAATACGTTTGTTCGCGTGTTGAAAGGGAATATCCAAATACGGTAGTATTTTACCTTCAGCCATTAATGGGATCAGGTCATCCACATGTGGGTAAGGATAAACATAATGCAGTCTTATCCACATATCCATTTCGCCCAGTTTCTCGCACAGCTGTTGCATGTGTGTTTTTACAGGCATGCCGTCCCAAAAGTCGGTCTTGTACTTCACATCAACACCATAGGCACTGGTATCTTGAGAAATAACCAGTAATTCAGTGACACCAGCGGCTTTTAATCGTTTGGCTTCACCTAGCACATCACCAACTGGGCGACTGACTAAATCACCTCGCATCGAAGGTATGATGCAAAAAGTACATCGATGGTTACAGCCTTCAGATATTTTCAAATAGGCAAAGTGTTTTGGTGTTAGTTTTACACCATGGTCAGGTACTAAGTGCAAGAACGGGTTGAATTCAGGTTTAGGTAAATGTTCGTGAACTTGGCTAACAACTTCCTCATAAGCATGAGGACCCGTAATAGATAATACATTTGGATGAACCTCACGAATTTGGTCTTCCTTTATGCCTAAACAGCCAGTCACGATGACTTTTCCGTTTTTGGCAAGTGCTTCACCTATTGTGTCCAAAGATTCCTGTACGGCAGAATCAATAAAGCCACACGTATTAACAATAACTAAAGCAGCGTCATCATAAGTTGATACAACGTCGTAACCTTCAATGCGCAGTTGTGTCAAGATACGTTCTGAATCGACTAGGTTTTTCGGACAGCCCAAGGATACAAAACCAATCTTGCTTGTTGGTGGGGCGTTATCAAGCTGTTTAACCTGAATTGACTGCTCTTTAATAACTTGTTTGGGCCCATCCATGGTCGTGGTTTGTTTTGGGTTGAACTGTTTGACTGTCATTTAATTATGCCCTTGCACTTTTTATTAATCTTTATGTTGCTCTGTCTTTTATCAGATGAATTCTTATTTGGGCTGTATTTGCTTAGACTGAACTTATTTGCTCAGCACCCAATTTGGCGCGCATTATAACGGATTAATACAAGAACAAATAGTGCTAACAGGCGGCGAATATTAACAACACCCGTCATCGTTTATCGGCGTATTAGTATTGCTTGCAAGTAATATGTCAATATAGTTGTTTACACCACAATAACTTACTAGAATGGAAATAGAGGAATTTTCTGAATTGCTTTACTACACATGATTTTTCGTTTTTTTTCAATTGCTTATATTAAAAAAATAATGAAAAACCGTGGTGATAGTTTTCCAAGTAAAATCGTTTTATTAAAAGTTGGTATATTTTGAATATTAGATGTTTATTGTTGTTACCTCTTATTTTTTTTGCATTGGATACAAATGCGCAAGAAACAGATCAAGTCGATCAATTTATTAAGGACGTTAAGGTAAAAACCTATGATTGCCCAAGTGGTGACATGATCCCACAATTGGAAGAATATTTAGCCAATACGGATATCAGTAAGTCTCAACGTTTTCAACTTCAGCTTGAGAAAACCCAGTGGCAAATATGTAATGGCAATTATAGCGAGGCAGAAATGACTGTTGATGCAATTATTGCCAATCCTATTGCCGAGCAACTCAAAGAATATTATGCATTTGCTGTATATCAGAAAGGTTTTCTTTTTGATGTTAAAGAGGACAATCGTCGCTGTGATTTTTATCGACAAGCAAAAGAGCTGTCGCTAGGCAAATTTGATGACATTAGTTTAAGTTCAGAACTAGGATTAATGACCTACTGTGAAGCTGGTATTAATGAAGGACAAAAGCTAAAACGTTTGTTTAACATATTGGAGTTCTACTCCTTGCGAGGCGAGGCGTCAACTGTCGCTCACATACACAATAATATTGGCTTGCTTTATGGCCGCATCGGCCAACATGTGCTTGCTGCAGAGCAATATCAAAAGACCTATGAAATTGGTTTTTCTCATTATCAAGGCACCAATAAATATGCAACGTTAATCAGTGCGTTTACTTCCTTACTTGCTAGCGATCAATATGCTGAAGCCGAACTGGTCATTAATGAGTTAGATAATGCGCGTAGTGAACTCGATGTTCCGCTGATGCATGCTTGGTATTATTATGCGAAAGCACGCTTTTATCATCGTTTAAACCGGTTTGACGAGTTAGCTCAAACCGTCATTGATTGGGAACCTCATTTAGTTACCATGCAAAATACGATTTATAGCAGTATGTATCATTGGTTTGAGATTGAAGTTTGCGTTGATCAAAGACAAATCGAATGTATTCAGCGATTTGTGCTTGAAGAGGAAAGTGGCGGACCAAAAGCCTTGAGCTTTTTAGGTCGTAATGTTGATTATCTAACGTTGCGAGCCAAAGCCTATTTGGAACTCGGTGAGCTTGAAAAATCAAGAGAATATTGGTCAGCGTTTTCTACTGAATTAAGGGCAAAGCTAGCCAGTAATCAGTCTTCAGGGAAAGTACTTGGTGTTGCTAATATGTACAATGAAATCGGTGTATTAGAAAACACACTAAAAAGAGAGCAACGCAATAGAGATAGAATTACCGTAGGTTCGATTATTGTTTTTATGTTGGCAACATTGCTAGTTGTCATAATGTGGCGCAAGAAATTAGCTGAAGCGAGTTCCTATGACTCCGTAACGACGTTGTTAAAAAGTCGTGCTGCTATCAGTAAAATTACAAAAGTTGTGGCACCATCAGAAAATAAAACCAATGCCTTGGCGCTTTTTGATTTAGCCAATTTCAAAGAAGTGAATCGATTACTTGGCTCAAGTAATGCAGATGACGCTATTCAAAAAATTGCACAGACGTTTAAAAGTATCACTAGAGGAAGTGATATTTTAGGCCGTTTTGCGCCTGAACAGTTTATTTTGTGTTTACCTGATATTGAAGAAGAAGGTGCAAAAGCGCTTTTCGAACGTATCCGTTTGGCACTCGAAAATACTAACTTGGGCGATCATAAAGGTATAAAAATTAAGATTAGGTCCAATATGAGTATTTATATCACAAGCAGCACATTGGATGACCTAGATGAAGTATTGGATGACATGATGCTTTCTTTAAGCATGAAGTCTGAAAAAGCCTAAAATGCTTTTATTAAAACGGCTGCTAGTAAAACGCGGGTATTAAAAGTAAGACCTTGAAAGTTAGCAACCAACGATCGATATTTTATCAGTCGTTGGTTTTTTAAGGTTAACAACCTTTAATTCATTGGTCTAGTCGATAATTATTTTGATATAGCATCGGCATTAAGCCTTGATGTTTCAGTATTTGCCTATACTTCTTGAGCATGAAATTGAAACTTCCACTACATAAATACGATGAAGCAGGGCGAGTAAAACCGCCATGGGTATTGTTTTTGTGTCTGTGTTTTCTAGCAAGAGGTATCGTCGTTTTTATTGCATCTTTGTCGTTTAGGCAAGATGGAGGCTTACTACTTAGTCTATTTTATCCGCTCAAGTATCAGTTTTATCTCTCCTTGTTCACTGCGTTACCCGCGCTATTCACATTGTTTTTTTTGGGATTTAGAGAGCGGGTATGGAAGGCCGATAGAGGCGGTTTTTATGCAGGCTTACCGGTCGTTATAGCCTATCTGATTATTTCTGATCTTATTATTCAGCTTTATATTTTGCGCGCGCAACATTTCGCCTTCGCTTGGCCCACGGCATTAACGTTATTTTCAGTATTCTTGTTTGCCTGGTATTTAGTATCCAGCAAGCATATGAAGATCATGCTTGCTGATTGGCGCCTAAATTCATGATATAGCGAATATGATAGATACGTTCAATATCGAATGTACTCTTGATAGCGCGGATATCTTCTATATCGAATATACCGTTACTACCGCGGATACTATCAATAACCGATTTTATTGCGTCGCGGGGCCAAGTGCTTGTTTAAAATAACGTTGTACACTCACATTGCTATCATTAACTAAGCGCTCGTAACAAATACCAGCAAAAGCAAAGGTGTTGTCCTGATACATCAGCATAATTGAGGGGGCTTCTTCATCTTGCAAATTATATTGCCATTGACCGCCAGCAAGCTTGCGAAATACTTCGCCAATGTAAGCACCATAAATATTACATATAGTGAAAACCGCTTTATCTTCAAGCGCTTGATCATTGAAGTTATCTAAAAATTTTAGAATAATAGTATCAACCAGTGAGATGCTCTCAGCAGAAAAATCTAACTCTATGGAAAATTCTTCTCTACTCGTTTTGATTGCATCATCCGCGCTTTCGCGCATGAGTTGGTTTAAAGCTTGCTGTTCCATATTTATCCAAACACACTCGAATTATTATTTACGTAACGAAGACGGTAAATCAATTTTGCTATGATGTAAAATCAGAGTCTCTAATAATTGTGTACCTGGGCCTTTATTATCGGGTAAAGGACAGACTAAAAAAGCAGTCAGTTGTTTAAATTGGTTGCTTTGCACAGGTAAGCAAATAAGTTCGTTACTTTGTATTAGGTTTTTCACTTTATGTTGAGGCAACCAACAAAAACCTAGTTTTTGTCGAAGTAAATCAATTGCAGTATCAAATTGGCTTACTGTCCATCTGTTTTCCGATTTTAACCACCCTGACTTTGCTTCGGGCGACTCAAGATCTTTAACATTCTGAGTTAAATAACGAGAGCGTCTCAACATGACATGACCAGCCACTGTGAGCACCGCTTTTCGTCCAATAACTTCGAGTAATTGAACGTCCAATATGCCCTGTAATTTAGCCACAGCATGATTCAGCGAGGACTGCGACTTGTTTAGCTTTTCGGCTGCTTGAGCGTGTCCGCCATAGTCAACAACCGCTTGTAAAGTGCGCCATTGTTGTATGCTTGTCTTGGGCCTATACAACGGATATGGTTCCTTATCATGGTTTTGTATATCAATGTGTTAATCTATTATTTTAGTGCTTATGTGGCTCACACAATCCATTAGACGCCGTTCTGTATTTAATGTTCTGTATTTAATGTTCTGTATTTGATTCTCGTTTGTGAATCACTTAACTAATGACTTAAATCGTAGTCATCGATAATTAATCAGGATGATCCAACTATCAAGCATAGCGTAAACTATGCATACCAACCTTTTCACGGGCAAATTATGAAATATGCAGCTTTCCTTCCACTTACAGCCCTCATTGCGCTGCTACTCATTAGTGTGCTGGTAAATTTTAATGTTATTCCTGCGGGTATGAGTATTTTGGAATTGTTGCAGGATAATATGCAAAATGGCTTTTTCCTGATCATTTTTGTTATTATTTTATTAGAATCAATAATTTATGTTGGTTTTTATTTTCCAGGCCAGTTTTTTGCCGTCATTTTAGTCGTAGGAGCAAAACCCTCAGCCATGGATATTGTTTATTTAACGCTATGTATGGTTGTAGCTGCAACGCTTGGCTCGTTCATCAATTTCATGCTTGGCAAGGCATCAGGTAAACGTTCACAGCAACAAGGTGCGCAGGTGGCGAAAAGAAAGACCAAGCTAAGACACCTAGCGCTTGCCATGATCCATATCAACTCACTGGCTTTTTTCATGTTTTCACAAGGTAGTCAACAAAAATCATGGAAAGTGATTGGTTTGGCGGGCTTACTTAATTTACCCTACTATTTACTGCTAATAGCCGGCACTGCTGTGCTGAGTGAGCAAGTTATGGCGATGGTCGAAAATACAGCGCTATTGATTAGCATTGTATGCATTTGGTTAGCAATTGCGTTGATGTATGATGTCAAACAGTATAGGAAAGACAGCATAAAGGTTAATGCAAAAAGTTAAACCTTGCGCTCAACTATATACTTTATCGCTCTTGTCGCAGCCACTAGACCAAACGTGGCTGTAACACCAACAAATGCGCCAAAACCAGTGGCACAATCCATTTTTCCAGCGCCTTGTTGTTGAGTTTTTTCAAAACTCACACTGCCATCGGCCTGCGGATAACGCAGCTGTTCGGTTGAATAAACACATTCTACGCCAAAGTTTCGTTTCGGGTTTTTACTGAAATTATAAAAGCGGCGTAAGTCTGAGCGTAGCTTTGCCGCGAGCGGGTCTTGAATCGTTTTAGCCAGATCGTTGCATCTTACCTTCAATGGATCTATCTGTCCGCCTGCGCCGCCTACGGTAATAATTTTTACTTTGTTACGTTTGCAAAAAGCAATCATCGCAGCTTTCGCTTTAACGCTGTCTACAGCATCAATGACTACATCGAACGAAGTTGTAATATAGTCTTGAAGTGTTTCAGTGGTAACAAAGTCCTCTATCGCAGTTACTTTGCACTGTGGATTAATGTCTAGAATACGTTGTTTCATGACCTCGACTTTTGCCCCTTCAGTAGTTGATGAAAGCGCATGTATTTGTCTATTTACATTGCTTAACGCAATATCATCAAGGTCAATTAACGTGATATTGCCTACCGCGGTGCGCGCTAAAGCTTCGGCACTCCAAGAACCAACACCACCAATACCGACAACCGCTATATTGGCATTTTGTAATTTGCTCAGGCCAGCGTTTGTATAAAGCCTAACGAGTCCTGAAAATCGAGTGGAGACGGTTGCTGTGGTCATAAGGCTTTTCTGTATTCCAGTGGTGTAAGGATAAATTATGTCAATTACATAGTGCTAAACGTACTAAAAAATAGAACGTAAGCTCCGATTTTAAGCAGGTTACGTTCTATAAATTTAATGCTTTAATATCAACATCGACTTACTACGTTAAATAAGAGGAATTCAACATGGGTTTCTTAGTCAATGGTGTATGGCAAGACCAATGGTACGACACTAAAAAGAGTAATGGCAAATTTGTTCGTCAAGATTCTGCATTTAAAAATACAATTTCTAATCGGCAAGGGCTGAATTTGCGCCTGAATCAGGTCGCTATCATTTGTTTGTGAGTTTCACAGGTAACCATGACGACTACTACCCTAGTGCCTTAAGAAATCAAATTGACAAAATAAACGAATATGAATATCAGTGCATTAATAATGGTGTTTACATGGCAGGGTTTGCTAAAACTAAGGCGGCTTGCCGACTACCCAGCATTGTCAGGATACCTTAAGGAGCTTTTTCAGATAGCTGGAGTCAGAGAGACAACAAACTTTGATTATATAAAACGCCATTATTATTTCAGTCACACGATGATCAACTCAACACAAATAGTGCCTGTATGGCCGATAATGGAACTAGAGTCAGCGCATGGTCGCGAGAACCTTTAAGCCAAGTTATACGGAGAGAGCAATGACAAATCTGAAAGTAACAACAATTAAGCAAATTGTACAAGGGATGCCGGCTTCTGATGGTCCAGGCGTAAAGCTTAAACGCGTTATCGGGCAACCGATGTTAAAACGCTTAGACCCATTCCTATTGCTTGATGAGTTCGGTTCAGAAGATTCTCAGGACTACATTGCTGGTTTTCCAAAGCATCCTCATCGAGGTTTCCAAACAGTCACTTATATGCTTAATGGTAAAATGGGACACAAGGACACAAGGACTCAATGGGTAATGAAGGCGTTATTGAAGATGGCGGTTTGCAGTGGATGAATGCAGGGAAAGGTATTATTCACGAGGAAATGCCAATGCAAATTGAAGGTGAAATGCGCGGCTTTCAATTGTAAGTCAATTAGCCGTGCTGAGCTTAGCTACTGACCTAGTATTAGATAGCAAAGACGCCGCGCGAGCCATCTTTGTGAGTGTGAGCCTATTAATGAGCCGGTTGTGCAATGTGGACCGTTTGTGATGAACTCTCAGGAAGAAATTAATCAAGCTTTACATGAGTTTCAACAGGGCGTGCTAACGCAATAGGGGGGCGCTAAGTATATTTGGTCGACAATTCCTTAATAAATAGATGAAATATGCAGGTTTTGCATTGAATAAAGTGCTTTTATTCAATACCATCAAGTCAATTATGATTTGAAAGGAATGTTCATGAAGCCTGTTGTTCTTGCTGGTGGCACTGGAAGCCGTTTGTGGCCAAAATCTCGCGCTGCATTACCCAAGCAGTTTTTGGCGCTAACGTCTGATAAGACTATGCTGCAAGATACTATTTTGCGGTTACCTACTGATAAAATGGAGCAGCCCCTTTTCATTTGTAATGAAGAGCATCGTTTTATGGCAGCAGAACAATTGCGTGTCGCGAATATTAATTACGACAGCATTATATTGGAGCCGGTTGGCCGTAATACCGCTCCTGCAATTGCCTTGGCGGCTCTGAGAGCTCTGCAGCAGGGCGAGGACCCAGTGTTGTTAATACTGGCAGCAGATCACCTTATTTCTGATCATAGTGCCTTTCACTCAGCTCTGGATAAAGCCACCGTATTGGCTAACGAAGGCAAGTTAGTCACCTTCGGTGTGTTGCCAAACGAGGCGCATACAGGCTATGGCTATATAAAATCAGGCGAATCAGTTAATGAGGGCGGCTTTAAAGTTGCTGAATTTGTTGAAAAGCCAGATTTAGCAACGGCGCAAAAATACCTTGCAAGCGGTAAATATTACTGGAATAGCGGCATGTTTATGTTTAAAGCAAGTGTGTATTTGCGTGAGTTAAGTGAACATGCGCCTGATATTTTTGCTGCCTGCACCAGCGCAATGGAAAACACCGAAAAAGACATGACATTTATCCGAGTTGATGCCGAGGCTTTCGCTAAATGTCCGGATGATTCAATCGATTATGCCGTTATGGAACATACAGCTGACGCTTGCATGGTACCTTTGGACGCTGGTTGGAACGATGTTGGTAGTTGGACGTCGTTATGGGAAACATCACAAAACAAGGATGGATCGGGCAACGTTGTTATTGGTGATGCAATCCTCGACGGCGTAACTAATAGTTATATTAACTCCGAGCAACGTCTGATTGCGGTAATAGGCTTAGATGATGTCGTCGTGGTTGAGACCAAAGATGCTGTATTGGTGGCAAACAAAAATAAAGTGCAGGATATTAAGAACGTTGTTAGTCAATTAAAAGCCGAAAAGCGTCCAGAATTTGAGTTTCACCGCGAAGTATTTAGACCTTGGGGCAGTTACGATTCTATTGACAACGGCACTCGCTACCAAGTCAAACGCATCAGTGTGAAACCGGGTGAGAAACTCAGTGTGCAAATGCATCATCATCGCGCAGAGCATTGGATTGTCGTTTCTGGTAGTGCCAATGTAACAGTCGGTGAGAAAACATTGTTAGTGACAGAAAATGAATCTGTTTACATTCCTATTGGCGAAATTCATGCATTAGAAAACCCGGGTAAAATTCTTTTAGAACTTATTGAAGTCCAGTCTGGAAGTTACCTTGGGGAAGACGATATTGTTAGATTTTCAGACCGGTATGGGCGTGTCGAAGACAAAAAATAATATAATAGAAAAAGGAGGTGAGTTTACTTCCCTCTCCTTAAACTCCCTATTTTCAAAGTATAAATTAAAGACCAATAATAATGACTAAAATTACGTGTTTCAAAGCTTACGACATCCGTGGCGAACTGATAGAGCAATTGACCGAATCTGTTGCATATCGCATTGGTAGAGCTTTTGCAGAAGAACTGCAAGCTCGCACTGTAGTTGTCGGTGCCGATGTAAGAAAAACATCTATGCCACTTAAATTGGCTTTAGCTGCGGGTCTCATTGATGGTGGTGCTAATGTCAGCGATTTAGGGATGTGTGGGACAGAAGAGATTTATTTTGCAACCAAACACCTTGGCGTTGATGGCGGTATTGAAGTAACAGCATCTCATAACCCGATTAATTACAACGGATTAAAACTAGTTAAAGCCGGCTCTATACCAATTAGTGGTGATAGTGGCTTGTTTGCGATACGAGATAGAGCTGAAAGTTACGATGAGATGAATGTGCAAGCTCGCTTACATGCATTTAGTGGTGGAGAACTAGTGAGCGATGATAACTTTCTCAATGGTATGCATTCAATTCAAGAAAGAAAACTACTTGAAACTCACCATTATGAGCGTGTTAGTTGTGTAAATGACTACGTTTTGCACCTAGCAAGTTATATTAACTATAAAAAGCTATCTCCTTTAAAGTTAGTCGTCAATGCGGGTAATGGCTCTGCCGGGCCTGCCCTTGACGCCATTGAACTGTTTTTTCAGCATCAACATGTGGCTGTTGAGTTTATTAAAGTGCATCATCAAGCCAATGGCGATTTTCCTAATGGCATTCCTAACCCTTTACTACCTGAGAATCGGGCTGATACAGCAAATGCTGTGATTGCTCATAAGGCTAATATGGGAATTGCTTGGGATGGTGATTTTGATCGTTGTTTTTTATTCGATGAAAAGGGTCAATTTATCGAAGGCTACTACATTGTGGGCTTATTAGCGCAAGCCTTTTTAGCAAAAGAAAAGGGCGCGCGTATTATTTATGATCCACGTGTTTTTTGGAATACTGAAGAAATTATAAAAGCGGGCAGAGGAAAGCCGGTTAAATGCAAAACTGGGCATGCGTTTATAAAGGAAAGAATGCGTAAGGAAGATGCGATCTATGGTGGCGAAATGAGCGCTCATCATTATTTCCGCGACTTCGCATACTGCGACTCGGGTATGATCCCATGGATGCTTGTAGCTGAGCTGCTTAGTACCACAAAACAACCATTGTCAGAATTGGTGAGAGAGCGTATTGAAGCGTTTCCTTCGTCAGGTGAAATAAACTCTACTGTCGAAAATGCAGGGTTGACGATTAAAAAAGTCGTTGAGTATTACGGCGTTCAAGCCCAAACGATTGATAAGACAGATGGCATTGGCATGGAGTTTGGTACTTGGCGTTTCAACTTGAGAAAGTCTAATACGGAACCAGTGATACGTTTAAACGTTGAATCTAGAGGCGATATAGCCTTAATGCAAGAAAAAACTAAAGAACTGATGGATTTAATAACCGGTTAATACGCCGTTGACAGTCTAATATCATTCGTCTTGAGTCTTTGTGCATAAGACAAGTTCTAAGATTTAGCTAATTAAGAATCTGATTTTTTGGGATTTTTATGCGATTAAGGCCATCGCTAGGTGGCACATTACAACAACGGTCGTTAACGCCAAGCGCAGCGTCGTGTATTCAATGACTTTTGCTTTTGGCATAACCAAGGTATATTTGTCGTATGTGAGCATGCCAATAAATGCGCAAGATAAGACACCTAACAACACGTTACCGTCAAGCAATACCAGCCCCAACCAGCCCACAATACTGGGTAGCATAGCGACATACAACTGATGGTTAACGCGGTTATTCTGAAGTGCGTCATACCAATGAATACCACCGAAGAATGAAAGTATAATGGCTGAGTATTGTACAAAGTGTTGAAAAGTATAAAAATAATTACTTATGTCAGTGACTACTAACAGTGGAAGACATATAAATGGCAGTAGTCCCGCGTAACCTAGTAGTTTAAACTGTATCGGCATATTAACCCTCTGATGTGTATATTTAGTTTGATAAAAAAGGCGCCGAAAGGCGCCTTAATCTTTAACTAACGTAGCGTAAACTACCTTTTTATCGGAGTGTACTTACGCTGACCTTCGCCTGTATACAATTGACGAGGTCGACCAATTTTTTGACCTGGTTGACTTAGCATTTCATGCCAATGCGAAATCCAACCTACTGTTCTCGATAATGCGAAAATACAAGTAAACATATTGGTAGGAATACCAATCGCTTTGAGTATAATTCCTGAGTAGAAGTCGACATTAGGGAATAATTTCTTCTCTGCGAAATACGGGTCACTTAACGCAATACGCTCTAGTTCCATTGCAACTTCAAGAAGTGGATCATTTAACTTCAATTCAGCCAATACTTCGTGGCAGCTTTCACGCATAACGGTTGCTCGAGGGTCGTGATTTTTATAAACACGATGGCCAAAGCCCATTAAACGGAACGAATCATCTTTGTCTTTTGCTCTGTCAATAAATTCTGGAATACGGTCAACGGTGCCGATTTCTTCTAGCATTTCTAAACAAGCTTCGTTAGCGCCGCCATGTGCCGGACCCCATAAAGAGGCAACACCAGCAGCAATACATGCGTATGGGTTTGCACCAGAAGACCCGGCTAAACGCACGGTAGATGTAGATGCATTTTGCTCATGATCTGCATGTAATATAAATACTCTATCCATCGCTAGCTCAACGGTTGGACTAATTTTATAGTCTTCTGCAGGTACTGAAAACATCATATTCAGAAAGTTACCAGCGTAACTTAGATCATTGCGTGGGTAAACGAACGGTTGTCCAACATTATACTTGTAGCACATTGCAACCAGCGTTGGCATTTTCGCAATTAAACGATGCGCGCTGCGAAGTCGTTGCTCTTCACTGTTCACATCTAAGTCACTGTGGTAGAAAGACGACATTGCGCCAACGGTGCCGCAAAGCATTGCCATTGGGTGAGCGTCATTTCTGAAACCATGAAAGAACATGTTAATTTGCTCGTGCAAAAGGGTGTGCCGAGTAATGGTGTCTTTGAATTGAAGATATTCTTCTGTTGTCGGCGCGTGCCCGTGCAAGAGCATATGACAGACTTCTAGATATTCAGAATCGCGTGCTAATTCATCAATAGGATAGCCTCTGTGCAACAACACACCTTTAGCGCCGTCAATGAATGTAATTGAAGATTCACATGAACCTGTAGCCATGAAGCCTGGGTCGAAAGTAAAGTAACCGTGGCCGCCCAAGGCTCTGACATCAATTACAGGATGGCCTGCAGTTCCAGTCAAAATCGGAAGTTCGATTTCTTTATCACCTACTTTTAATGTGGCTGTATCATTTGCCATGCAGTGTTCTCCTCTTTAATTTACCACTGTACCGTTGTAGTCGACAAAATACGTTATTATCGACAAAATTGTTCACATCGTTACGAAAAGTGGCGCTATTTGTACTGGTATTGTAATAGTAAGTCAATTTAAATGCACATTCGATTAATAAATATTCTGTATTGACCGACACTATTAAGGGTTGCGATAAATGTCTAAGACTTAAGCCTTAATAGACAACAAAAAATTGTAATTTAATGGACGGATTGTTATATTATAGACCGCTAAATCAAAGGAATGGGTTTTGTTCCAATTTAGTCATATTTAATTCACAAATTGTTAACAAGTAAAGGGCGCCAGCACGCTCCACAAAAGTAAAACACACAACTAAGGTAAGCGCATAAACCATTTATTGTTGTGCATTACCTAAGAACGACTACAGGCATATTATTGTGAAGAAACAAAGACCGGTAAATTTAGACCTTAACACCATTAGTTTTCCACCCGCAGCGGTTGCATCAATTCTCCACCGTGTAACAGGCGTAGCAATGTTTTTTGCATTGTTATTTGTCATTTACGCTTGGGCTACCTCTGTTGCATCAATTGAAGGATATAATTCCGTTAACAGCATGATGGATGCTTGGTACGGGAAAGTAATTTCAATTGGTACCTTGTCGGCGCTGTCATACCACATTATCGGTGGTATAAGACATGGAGTAATGGACATGGGTTATTGGGAAGAACTTGATTCAGGAAACAATAGCGCAAGAATTGCAATGGGAATGTGGGTTGTGTTAACAATCGTATTAGGAGTTATATTATGGTAACGAACGAAGCATCAATGAAAAGAAACGGTATTCAAGATTACGTTTCGACGCGCACCACGGCTGCCATTATGACTGCATTTACGTTCTTCATGGTGTATTTTTTCGTGACAACCTCAGTTATTACCTTTGAAGTGTGGCAAAGTCTCTTCGCAAATATTTATATGAAGGCATTTACGCTAGCCACATTGATCTCAATTATGATCCACGTGCGTATAGGATTGTGGCAGGTATTAACAGATTACGTTAAACCAACTGGTCTACGCGCCGGTCTTCAATATGTTCTTAACCTTATTGCATTTGCGTATGTTGCAGTAGGTCTTTTCGTTTTATGGGGTGTATAATATGAGTTTACCCGTGCATGAGTTTGACGCGGTAGTTATTGGCGCTGGCGGCGCCGGCATGCGAGCTGCTTTGCAGATTTCGGAGTCTGGTAAGTCGTGTGCTTTGTTATCCAAAGTGTTTCCGACCCGTTCACACACAGTATCAGCACAGGGCGGTATTACCGTTGCACTAGGTAATTCACATGAAGATAACTGGGAATGGCATATGTATGACACCGTAAAAGGGTCAGACTATATTGGCGATCAAGAAGCCATTGAGTACATGTGTAAAACAGGTCCTGAAGCTATTATCGAAATGGAAAACATGGGTTTACCTTTTTCGCGTACTGAAGAAGGCAAAATATACCAACGTCCATTTGGCGGGCAGTCTACCAATTTTGGTGGCGAGCAAGCAGCAAGAACAGCAGCCGCAGCTGATAGAACTGGCCATGCGTTATTACATTTATTGTATCAACAAAATGTAAAAAATCGTACCAAGGTGTTCAGTGAGTGGTATGCACTAGATCTAGTTAAAAACCAACAGGGTCAAGTTGTCGGTTGTACAGCAATCGACATTGAAACTGGCGAATTGGTTTACTTTAAATCCAAAGCCGTCGTGTTAGCCACCGGTGGTGCTGGACGTATTTATGCCTCTACCACTAATGCTCATATAAACACCGGCGACGGTATTGGTATGGCAGTCAGAGCTGGTGTGCCATTGCAAGATATGGAAATGTGGCAGTTCCACCCGACAGGTATCGCTGGTGCAGGTACGCTTGTAACTGAAGGTTGTCGTGGTGAGGGTGGTTACTTATTGAATAAAGATGGCGAGCGTTTCATGGAACGTTATGCGCCAAACGCGAAAGACCTTGCCGGCCGTGACGTGGTCGCACGTTCGATGATGACAGAAATTCGTGAAGGTCGCGGTTGTGATGGTCCTTGGGGTCCTCACTTGAAACTGAAACTCGATCACCTTGGCAAAGATGTTCTGGAATCACGTTTACCGGGTATTCTTGAATTATCAAGAACTTTTGCACACGTTGACCCTGTAAAGGAGCCTATTCCAGTAATACCAACCTGTCACTATATGATGGGCGGTATCCCGACCAATGTTAATGGAGAAGTTATTAATGTCGACATTGACGGTAACGAATCCATAGTAGATGGCCTGTTCGCTTGTGGTGAAATTGCCTGTGTTTCTGTGCATGGGGCTAACCGTCTTGGCGGTAACTCGTTGCTTGATCTCGTTGTATTTGGTCGTGCTACCGGTCTACATCTTGGTAAGAGCTTAGACCAAATTGACGTACAAAGTGATGCGTCTGCTTCAGACCTTGAAGCAACAATGGCTCGCTTTAATCGTTGGGAAAGTTCTGAAAAAGGCAAGGGCGAAGACCCGGTCCAAATTAAGAAAGATATGCAGCAGTGCATGCAGCTTAACTTTTCGGTTTTCCGTGAAGGTGAGTCAATGGCCGAAGGCCTTCAGGAACTCAAAGATATTCGTGAACGTTTGCAAAATGCGCGTTTGGATGACAAGAGTTCAGACTTCAATACCCAACGCATTGAATGTCTAGAGTTAGATAACCTAATGGAAACTGCGTATAGCACGGCTGTTGCAGCGAACTTTAGAACCGAGAGTCGAGGTGCACACAGCCGTTTCGATTTCCCTGAGAGAGACGATGAAAATTGGTTGTGTCATAGCTTGTATTTGCCGGAATCTGATTCTATGCGTCGTCGTGAAGTAAACATGACGCCGAAGCTTAGAGAAGCCTTTCCGCCGAAAGTACGTTCTTATTAATAGGAGTAATCATTATGATGTTAGATTTTTCGATTTATCGATATAACCCAGATGTAGATGATGCACCTAAGATGCGAGATTATCAGTTAGAGGTCGAAGACGGCCAAGACATGATGGTGCTTGACGCTTTGATTGCATTAAAAGAAAAAGACCCTACATTGTCTTTCCGTCGCTCATGCCGTGAAGGTGTCTGTGGTTCTGACGGTATGAACATGAACGGTAAAAATGGCTTGGCGTGTATCACCCCTTTGTCTGCTTTACGCAAAGGTAAGATTGTCGTTCGTCCTCTGCCGGGTCTGCCTGTTGTGCGTGACTTAGTAGTCGATATGACGCAATTTTATACTCAGTATGAAAAAATTAAGCCATTCTTGATCAATGACGACAAGCAGCCGCCAGCACGCGAGTTCATACAATCACAAGAAGACCGAGCTAAATTAGACGGTCTTTATGAATGTATTTTATGCGCATGTTGTTCATCTTCTTGCCCATCATTTTGGTGGAACCCAGATAAATTTATTGGGCCAGCAGGCTTGTTACATGCATATAGATTTTTAATCGATTCTCGTGACACTGCTACCGACGAACGTTTGAATAATTTAGATGATGCATTTAGTGTATTCCGTTGCCACGGCATTATGAACTGCGTTAGTGTGTGTCCCAAAGGGTTAAATCCAACGAAAGCTATCGGCCAGATTAAGTCGATGCTATTACAACGGGCTGTTTAGTGCCTTATTGCCTATTCGCTAGGTACGTTTGAATGCTAAATAGCTGTCCTGAGAGGGACGGCTATTTTTTTATGCAAACAAAACTAAATCAACAATTAATATGAATTAAGAGATAATGATTTAAAAATTCAAGTTTTTTTCTATATTTGAGGTTATATATGTCGTCTTATACCATTATAGTCGTATATATCCTTACAAAAGCGTAATACTTAATTTACAAAAAGAATCTACTTAGAATACAATACCGATAACTTTTTATATCAAGGCTTAAGAATGCAAGACAGCGTGATGAAAGCATGGTGGGATTCATCCCACATGGCGGGAGGTAATACCGCTTACATTGAAGAGATGTATGAAGCTTACCTTGAAGATCCACAAAGTATTTTAGAAAATTGGAAAGTTATTTTTGATGCACTACCTAAGGTAGATGGTGTAGAGGTAGAATCTAACCATACCCAAATCAAGGCTGACTTTAAGCACATGGCCTCTCTAGGTCCTGCTGCACGTTTTACTCCGGGTGCTGCGGCAACGCAAGGCGATGTTCAAAGTGATGAGCGACAGGTAAAAGTATTACAGTTAATCAATGCTTACCGTTTTCGTGGTCATCAACACGCCAACCTAGACCCATTAAGTTTATGGATACAACCAGGGGTTCGAGATTTAGAATTAAAGCATCATAATTTGTCAGAAAGCGATTTTGGAGCCATGTTTAATCTTGGTTCATACGCTGTTAATGCCGACAAAATGGGCTTAGGTGATTTATTTAAATCGCTCAATCGCACCTATTGTGGTTCGATTGGCTCTGAATACATGCATATTACAGATACCGAACAGAAACGCTGGCTACAACAGCGTATCGAATCGGTTGAAGCCAAACCAGTGATTGATCGAGACGAGAAAATAAACATTCTCAAAGGCCTTATTGCAGCCGATGGTATGGAGAAATACCTAGGTGCTAAATTCACCGGTGCCAAGCGATTTTCATTAGAGGGTGGCGACGCTTTAGTACCCATGCTCAAAGGCTTGATTACCCAAGCTGGGGCATTTGGAACTAAAGAAGTTGTCATTGGGATGGCCCACCGAGGTCGTTTAAATATTCTGGTTAACGTGTTAGGTAAAAATCCATCGGTATTGTTCGATGAATTTGCTGGCAAACATGATGATACATTAGGTGCGGGGGATGTTAAATATCATGCCGGTTTCTCATCTGATTTTGCAACACCGGGCGGCAATGTTCACTTAGCCCTTGCCTTTAATCCGTCGCATTTAGAAATCGTTAACCCAGTGGTTATGGGCTCGGTAAGAGCTCGACTACAAAGACGTCACTGCGAAGATGGTTCGGCCGTATTACCAATCACTATCCATGGTGACGCAGCAATCGCTGGTCAGGGTGTCGTGCAAGAAACGTTTAATATGTCGCAAACACGCGGCTTTAAAGTAGGTGGTACGGTTCGTATTGTTATCAACAACCAAGTTGGATTTACAACATCGAATATTGAAGACGCCCGTTCTACCCAGTATTGTACTGACATCGCAAAAATGGTTCAGGCGCCGATTTTCCACGTAAACGCCGATGATCCTGAAGCTGTCATGTTTGTAACTAAGTTAGCGTTGGACTACAGAAATAAATTTAAACGCGACGTCGTTATCGACCTGGTTTGTTATCGTCGCCATGGTCACAACGAAGCTGATGAGCCGAGTGCTACGCAGCCGCTCATGTATAAAAAAATTAAGAAGCACCCAGTAGCCCGCCAAATTTATGCAGATCAGTTGATTGCTGAAGGTACGATTGAGAAACATGAAGTTGACAAATTGATGGCAGAATATAGAGCGGCACTTGATCATGGCGCTTGCGTTGTTCAAGAGTGGAGGCCTATGACTGAGCATTCAGTTGATTGGTCACCTTACATTGGGCATGATTGGGATGTTGAATATGACGGCAGTTTAACTGTCGAGAAAATGAAAGAATTAGGTAATGCATTAATCAACTATCCTGAAAAACATCGTCTACAATCTCGCGTAAATAAACTTTACCTTGATCGCAAGGCCATGGTAGATGGTGAGAAAATGCTTGATTGGGGGATGGCTGAAAACTTGGCGTATGCAACTATTTTGGCAGATAAAACCAATATACGTATAACGGGCCAAGATTCAGGTCGCGGAACATTCTTCCATCGTCACGCAGTTTTATACAACCAAGAAGATGGCTCCGCTTATTTGCCATTACAAAATATTTCAGCTGACCAAGGTCGAATTGATATTTACGATTCTGTATTATCAGAAGAAGCGGTTATGGCATTTGAATATGGCTTTGCCACCGCAGAACCTTCTTACCTAACTATTTGGGAAGCTCAGTTTGGTGATTTTGCAAACGGTGCTCAGGTTGTGTTTGACCAATTCCTATCGTCAGGTGAAGCAAAGTGGGGGCGTTTATGCGGTTTGACTATGCTATTGCCACACGGATATGAAGGTCAAGGTCCCGAACACAGTTCTGCTCGCTTAGAAAGATGGTTGCAAATGTGTGCTGACCATAACTGGCAAGTATGTGTGCCATCGACACCGGCACAAGTATACAATATGTTGCGTCGCCAAGCGGTTCGACCTATGCGTCGGCCATTGATAGTTATGTCGCCAAAGTCATTACTGCGTCATCCGCTTGCCGTTTCTTCTATTGAAGAGTTAGCTGCTGGTGTATTTTACAACGTGATAGATGAAGTTGATGAGCTAGACCCACAACATGTCAAACGTGTCGTTATGTGTTCAGGTAAGGTGTATTACGACTTGCTTGACCAGCGTCGCAAGAACGAAAAAAACGACGTTGCAATTGTTCGTTTAGAGCAACTGTATCCATTCCCTCAAGAAGAGTTCAAAGCCATCATGGCGAAGTATGAGCATGTGACTGACTGGGTTTGGTGTCAAGAAGAACCACAGAATCAAGGTGCGTGGTATTGCAGCCAACATCACATATGGCAGTCAATTCCGCCAGGATCTAACTTAACTTATGCCGGTCGTAAAGCGTCGGCTTCACCTGCAGTTGGCTATGTTTCTGTGCACAACCAACAACAAAAAGCGTTGGTTGAAGACGCACTTACAATAAACTAAGGAACCCAGATGACAATTGAAATAAAAGTTCCCGTATTACCTGAATCAGTAGCAGATGCAACAATCGCAACTTGGCATGTTAAAGCTGGCGATACTGTTACCAGAGACCAAAATCTGGTTGATATTGAGACTGACAAAGTAGTATTGGAAGTAGTAGCACCCGAAGACGGCGTCTTATCAGAAATTATACATGGTGAAGGTGATACCGTTTTAGGTGAGCAAGTCATCGGTAAAGTGGAAGAGGGAGGTGCTGCTAAAGCAACTCCGGAAACTCAAGCACCAGCAGCAGCGTCAGAATCTGCAGCACCAGCAGCCTCAGGCGCAGTAACTGCGATTAAAGTTCCTGTGTTACCAGAATCTGTTGCTGATGCAACAATAGCTACTTGGCACGTTCAACCTGGACAAGCAGTAAAAAGAGACCAAAACTTGGTTGATATTGAAACTGACAAAGTGGTACTAGAGGTTGTTGCACCGGCTGATGGTTCAATTTCTGAGATTTTGGCACAAGAGGGTGAAACAGTCCTTGCAGAAGCGATTATTGCGAACTTTGTTGCTGGAACTGCAGCAGCAACATCAGCGCCTGCAGCGGCAAACGTAGTTGCCGAGCAAGAGGATGAAAGTGATTCGGACGCGTTAAGTCCCTCGGTTCGTCGATTACTTGCTGAAAAAGGTGTTGATGCTAGTAAGGTTAAAGGCACGGGCAAAGGCGGCAGAATAACTAAAGAAGACGTTGAAAAGCATTTAAAAGCACCAGCTCCTGTAGCATCAGCCTCGTCACCAACCCCAAGTGCTGCGCCATCTGTGGCCGCAGGCGAGCGCACTGAAAAACGCGTACCAATGACACGTTTGCGCAAAACAATTGCTAACCGTCTAATGGAAGCAAAAAATACGACAGCAATGTTGACCACTTTTAATGAAGTTAATATGAAGCCAATCATGGATTTGCGTAAGCAATACCAAGAGAGCTTTGAAAAGCGTCATGGTATCCGCTTAGGTTTTATGTCTTTCTACGTTAAGGCCGTCACTGAAGCACTAAAACGTTTCCCTGAAGTTAACGCATCAATTGATGGTGACGACATTTGTTACCACAACTACTTCGACATATCTATTGCGGTTTCTACACCACGTGGCTTAGTGACACCTATTTTGCGTGATACTGATACTCTGGGTATGGCTGGCGTTGAAAAAGGAATTAAAGAGCTAGCGCTTAAAGGTCGCGATGGCAAGCTAGCACTGTCTGACCTGCAAGGCGGTAATTTCACTATCACCAATGGCGGTGTATTTGGTTCTTTAATGTCAACACCAATTATCAATCCACCACAAAGTGCGATTTTGGGAATGCATAAAATCCAAGACCGCCCAATGGCTGTGAATGGCAAAGTTGAAATACTACCAATGATGTATTTGGCATTATCTTATGATCATCGAATAGTCGATGGTAAAGAGTCGGTTGGGTTCTTAGTCACTGTTAAAGAAATGTTAGAAGACCCAACTCGTTTGTTACTTGATGTGTAAATTTTAAGTTAACAACGAGTTTTGAATCGAAAAACCCAGGTGATAACGGCTTTATCACCTGTGATGAGGCTAAGTTTGTGATAGAATTTAGCTAAGCAAAACAAGTCGCCCATAGTACTTTTCGAAGGAATCAACGGCGGCTTTTCTATTAAATAAAATCGGATAAATCAACATGAATTTGCATGAATACCAAGGCAAACAACTATTCAAAGAATACGGTTTGCCAGTATCTGAAGGATACGCTGCTGAGACTCCCCAAGCTGCTGTTGAAGCTGCAGACCGCATTGGCGGAACTGAATGGGTAGTTAAATGTCAAGTACACGCTGGAGGTCGCGGTAAAGCCGGCGGTGTGAAACTAGTTAAAGATAAAGCTGACATTAGAGCTTTCGCTGAAAACTGGCTTGGTAAAAACTTAGTTACGTACCAAACAGATGAAAAGGGTCAGCCGGTCAGTAAGATTCTTGTTGAAACATGCACTGATATCGCTCAAGAATTATATCTCGGCGCAGTAGTTGATAGAACGTCGCGTAGGATCATTTTCATGGCATCTACCGAAGGTGGTGTTGAAATTGAGACTGTGGCTGAACAAACACCGGAAAAAATTCTGAAAGCTGAAATTGATCCATTAGTCGGTGCTCAGCCATTCCAAGCTAGAGAGATCGCATTCAAGTTAGGCCTGAAGGGTGTTCAAATTCGTCAGTTCACTACTATCTTCATGGGTTTGGCTAAGATGTTTGAAGATCTTGACCTAGCGATGATTGAAATCAACCCACTAGTAATCAAGGCTGATGGCGATCTGCATTGCTTAGATGCTAAATTGGGCGTCGATGGTAATGCATTATATCGTCAGCCTAAAGTACGTGATATGAACGATCCATCTCAAGAGGACGCACGTGAAGCGCATGCGGCTAGATTTGAATTGAACTATGTTGCCCTAGACGGGAATGTCGGTTGTATGGTTAATGGCGCAGGCTTAGCAATGGGAACCATGGATATCGTTAACTTGCATGGCGGCAGCCCTGCAAACTTCCTTGATGTTGGGGGCGGTGCAACTAAAGAACGTGTTGCTGAAGCATTTAAGATTATTTTATCAGACAGCAAAGTTAAAGCCGTATTGGTTAATATTTTCGGTGGTATCGTACGTTGCGATATGATTGCTGAAGGTATTATCGGTGCAGTTAAAGAAGTGGGTGTTAATGTACCAGTAATTGTTCGTCTTGAAGGTACAAATGCCGAACTAGGCCGTGAGGTGCTTGCTGGTTCTGGTTTGGATATAATTGCTGCAGAGTCATTGACGGATGCTGCGCTTAAAGTTGTTGCTGCTGCGGAGGGCAAATAATGTCAGTATTAATTAATAAAGACACTAAAGTTATCTGCCAAGGTTTCACTGGCGGACAAGGTACTTTTCATTCAGAACAAGCAATTGCTTATGGAACGCAAATGGTTGGTGGTGTAACGCCTGGTAAAGGTGGTACTTCGCATTTAGGTCTTCCTGTATTCAATACAGTGAAAGAAGCAGTTGAATCAACAGGGGCTACGGCAACTGTTATTTATGTACCTGCACCATTTTGCAAAGATTCAATTATTGAAGCAGTAGATGCTGGTATCGAATTAGTGGTTTGTATCACCGAAGGTATCCCAACCATCGATATGCTCTATGTTAAAGAATACGTGGACCAAAAAGGCGCGCGTATGATTGGTCCAAACTGTCCGGGTGTTATCACTCCAGGTGAATGTAAGATCGGCATCATGCCTGGTCACATTCACAAGCCAGGTAAAGTGGGTATTGTTTCTCGTTCTGGTACATTAACCTATGAAGCGGTTAAGCAAACGACCGACGAAGGCTTTGGCCAGTCAACTTGTGTTGGTATTGGTGGTGATCCAATTCCGGGTTCTAACTTCATTGATATTTTGAAGTTGTTCCAAGAAGATCCAGCAACTGAAGCAATCGTGATGATTGGTGAAATTGGCGGAACGGCGGAAGAAGAAGCTGCTGAATATATTAAATCACATGTGACTAAGCCTGTTGTTTCTTACATTGCTGGCGTTACAGCACCTCCTGGTAAGCGTATGGGACATGCTGGCGCAATCATTGCTGGCGGCAAAGGCACAGCTGACGAGAAGTTTAAAGCGTTAGAAGCGGCTGGCGTTAAGACTGTCCGTTCACTTGCTGAGATTGGTAAAGGTTTACGTGAAATTACCGGTTGGTAATTTAGTACTGTAAGTTTGATTAAAAAAACCTGCTGTTGTTAGCAGGTTTTTTTGTCTTATAAAAATGAAAATAAATACCCGTGTTATTAAATTGTAAATAAAAATGTTTTGTAATAATTCTAAGCTTATGTTTTTGTTTCAAAAAATCTAAGCATCTAGTCAGCTTATAATGAAATAGCCCTATTAATTCGCATTTTTGTTAACTAAATGTTGCCTTATGTAATGAATACGTATGCACCTAATGTTAAAAGAACTCACAAGAATGTAACATCTGATCCCAGTACAAATAGGCGCACTTGCGTCATCAGCTAAAAAGTCTGATAAAGCAGGGAAGCGTCACACTCAACAGTAATGGGATACAAATATGACTAAATTCAAACCCAGCTTGATTACCGCAGCCTTAGTCGCTAGCGGAATGATGATTGGTAGTTTGCCCCTTTATGCACAGCAAACCGCTGAAACTTCGCAAGAGAATCAGACGGAAGAGAGTGCAGAAGAAAAAATTGAGAAAATTGAGGTTGTTGGTTTTAGATCCAGCCTGATCAAGTCGCTTAATCAAAAACGATTCAGCGACACGGTATCAGAGCAAATCTCAGCTGATGACTTGGGCGGACTACCGGATGTTTCAATGGCTGATGCGCTTACACGTTTACCGGGTATATCTGCAGTAAGAACCGGTGGCCAAGCTGCAGAGATTAACATTCGTGGTTTGTCTGGTGATTTTGTCTTCTCTACGCTTAATGGCAGAGAGCAAGTGTCAACCAGCGGCAGTCGGTCGATTGAATTCGATCAATACCCATCAGAGTTAATTAGTTCAGCTGCGGTATATAAGTCACCTAAAGCCTCTTTATTAGAAGGCGGTGTAGCTGGTACTGTTGAATTAAAAACAGCCAGTCCCTTATCTAACGACAAACAACACACCTTCAACGCAAACGTACGAGGCATGTATAACGACCGTGCTAGCGAAGTTGCGGATGCAGATGAGTTTGGCCACAGGATCAGCTTTGCTTATCAAGGCAAATTCTTAGAAGACACCTTGGGCGTTGCTCTTGGCTACGCGAAGTTGTACCAGCCCAGTGTGTCAACACAGTTTATCGGGTTAGCCTATAATCGTGAAAAAGACGTCGATTTTGTTGCAAATGATACCGGCAATCTTGACCCAAGTCGCCCAGTCTTAGGACAGTGCGGTGAATGTGAAAACATCACTGAAGGCTTTGAAATGCAGCATGCCGGCGGTGCTGAAACTCGAAATGGTTATATGGCCGCGATTGAGTGGGCCCCAGTCGATAACTTTGTGCTCAAAGCCGATGCGTTCTTAAGCAAGTTTGAATCAGAAGAATTTGCACGTGGTTTTCGAGTCAAGCTTGAAGCGCCCAATGTGACTATTGCCAATCCGACTATTGTTGGAAACGACGTTATAGGTGGTACCTTTAATCGTGATCGTGGAGCCAATACCCGAGTTGAACTGGTCAATGATGATAATCAAGACATTGATGAAGTTCGCAGTTTAGGGCTCAATGGTAAGTGGGACATAAACGATGACTGGACGATGTCCTTTGATATTTCTCATTCCTCTGCTAAAAGTGATTTCAGAAACGGTCTACTGTGGTCACTGGTTGCGGAAGATGCCAATGCGCTAGCGCCGGTATTAGATGAGAATATCTCCATCAGTTATTTATTGAATGGATTGGATTTACCTGACTTAGGCTTTAACCAAGCGGGTGATTTCATCGATTTAAACAAGGTAATGGTGTCTAAATATGGTATTTATCCATTCCAAAACTCAGACGAATTAGATGCATATCGCCTTGATTTTACCTATCAATTAGATAACAACTGGGTTCGTTCTATTGAGTTTGGTGCGCGCTACTCTGATCGTGCATATACCAATGACCGTTCCGTGTTTGAATATGGCAGTGATTCGGGTTTCTCAAGAAGCCAGCCACCGTTGCGCCTTACTGAAGATATGGTTAGCGTGGTTAACTGGGAAGGTGAGTTTTCATACTTCCCTAGTTACTTAGCGATTGATTTAGACAAAGCACTTGATGCATGGTTTCCAGGTGGCGTGCCGCAACCGGTTCAAAGCTGGGGCGGTTTCGATGGCGTCTTAAACCCACCTGATGGCGATCCACGTACTGATACTTCATGGTCTGTTTTGCAAAGTGGTGAAGTTTATGAAGAAGTAAATTCCGCTTACATTATGGCTAATCTCGACATGGAGTTAGCCGGTATTCCAGTTACCGGTAATATTGGTGTAAGAATGGTCGATACCAAACAAGCATCTACTTTCTTACAAAACGTGGGCGGTGATCCTGAATCTGGTGCCCAAATCATTACTGATGACATTGGCCTAGCTGTGGATACGTTCCGCCCCGTGATATTAGAAGACACCTACACTGATTATCTGCCGTCATTGAACTTAACGTTTAAATTGACCAGTAACCAGTTAGTGCGTTTCGCCGCTGCAAAAGTGATGGGGAGAGCCCCGATCAATGAAATGTTTGCCAATACCGGTGTGCAGGTTTCAGAACCGTCAGCGAGTCAAAATATTGATACCGGCGAAGTTACGGTGGTTGGTGAAGCTAGATTGTCGGGTCAAAGCGATAATAGCCCTTACTTGCGTCCTTTCTACGCGAATCAGTACGACATCTCTTACGAGTATTACTTTGATGACTCTGACGGTGCACTAATTGCCGCGCTTTATTACAAAGATATTCAGTCATTTGTTGATAGAAGTAAAACCGATCCTTACGATTTTGCCGCTAATGGATTTATTGTTCCTACCTCAATTGATATTCCTGTTTTTACGGATGAGGACGAAGCTCAACCCGTGTTGGATGAATTAGGCGAGCAAGTTTTTGTGAGTGTTCCGGTGATTGATGGCGCCTACACAACGGCTGAAAATAACGCTCGAGGCGGCTATATTCGGGGTCTTGAATTGTCATACACAGAAGTGTACAGCAATTTACCAGGACTGTGGTCTGGTTTGGGTGTTAGTGCAAGTTACTCATACACCGAAACTGAGATTATTAAACGAGCAAGTGAAAATGATGGCGTTTTCTCCACCTTACTGCCTGGTTTGAGCAAGCAAGTATTGTCCGGCACGCTGTTTTGGGAGAACGACGGTTTTGAAACTCGCGTCAGCGCGCGTTACCGAGACCCCTTTGTATCCAAGCAAGTTGCCGTCAATGATCAGGTCGTTAATTTTGATTCTGAGCTTATTATTGACTATCAAGCAAGCTACGAAGTGAATGAAAACCTCGGTATTTTGTTCCAAGTGAATAACTTAACGGATGCGCCGACCAAAAGTTACTTTGGTAACGAAGCTCGCACCGGCACTATTCAGTACTTTGGTACTCAATTCTTCTTGGGGCTAACGTACTCACTATGAAAATAACTAATTTAACGTCACTGTTTAAAATAGGCCTTCCTTTAGGCCGCAACAAAAGTATGACATTGGAGTGTTCACCTATGTTTAGTCGTAAAAGTATCATCAGCTATGCTGCTGTTATCTTGTCAATATTCGTATTGTCAGGGTGCGGTGGCTCAGATGTGGAGTCGGGGCAGGTTGCGTTAACCTGCAACGTACCAAATATTCCTAACTCGGATGGATCGGGATGTGTTCCTCCACCTCCTATCGTTTGTGCGGCGCCTACCGTGCCGAACGCTGCAAATGATGCGTGTGTTGTGGGTTTTAATCCAGAATTAGCACCACCCGTTGCTTTCCCTGGGCCAGACCAAGCTGTTTTGTATTATAACCGTGCAGCAGTGGGTGCGGACAACAGCCCATCTGATCCTTCATATGAAGGCTACCGACTACACACATGGAGCGACGATGCATGCAATGCCTATGCGGATGCAGATACTGCTTGGGATAATGGTCGCGTGCATACGGGTATCGATCCAACCTATGGTGCCTACTGGCTTCTTGATTTAAAACCCGGTTATGCGTTAACGACTGGTGCTTGCCACAACTTCATTGTTCACATCGGTACCGATGATGCGGGTAAAGAATTAGGCGGCGGTGACTTTCAAGCCAAGCTACAACAGCCAGAAGATGAACGTTTTGCGCGTATGAACTTCACCTTCTCAGGTGTCGCTACGTTGTATGAATTTCCGATTGACTCCTTAGGTGAACAGCCAGTATCCATTGATGGCGCTCAGGCACATTGGCTAGACGCAACGTCCATACTATGGGATGTTGATTTTGGTCTGGTCGATTCAGTTAAGCTGCACTACTCAGCAGATGCAAGTCTTGCTGTGACGGTGGCAACAGGCTTGAACGGAACCGTTGCTGAATTAACCGAAGTTGATTTAACAGATGATCAAAAGTTGATAGCGCCGCATTTAGCCCAGTTACCAGCGTTTGCAGGTGAATGGACAGTTGAGGATGCAAAAGCGGTATTAAAAACGCAGGCGGTACTTGGTGCATATGACAACGAAGGTAAACTTGTCGCCGCTACTCGCATTCAAATCCCTAATGTGTTGGACCAGCTGTATACGATGGGTGAAAACGATGCTGATGAGGCGGTCCTAGGACCTGTTTATACTGATTCTGGTATTGAAGTTAGAGTATGGGCACCAACAGCAACTAACGTTGCGCTTAAACTGTATGCTGCTGATAAGCGATTACAATCAACTAACCCGATGACGCTTGATGCCGCAACGGGTATATGGTCATATGCCGGCTCTATGGATATAGATCGCCAGTTGTATCGTTTTGAAGTGACCGTTTATCATCCTGAAAATGAGAAAATAGAAGTGCTAGACGTAACAGATCCGTATTCGGTTGGTTTAGCGCTAAATGGCCGCTTTTCACAGTTTGTTAATTTAACAGACGACGATCTAAAGCCAGAAGGATGGGATACGCATGATATTCCTACCATTACTGATCCAGAAGACGCGGTTTTATACGAAGGTCATATTCGTGATTTTAGTGCACTAGATGCCTCTACAACGGAAGTAAATCGTGGTAAGTACCTTGCGTTTACGGAAAAAGAGTCTGCCCCAATGCAGCATTTGGCTAAGCTAGCATCGAAAGGGTTAACGCATTTTCATATGCTACCAGTAAACGATATTGCGACAATTAATGAAGATACGAGCAAAACGGTTAATTTTTCAAGTACCGTGCAGCAAGTGTGTGCATTAAAGCCAACTGCGCCAGTTTGTCGTGATAACACGCCTCGTGATATTACAATTGGTGAGCTTTACAATAGCTTCAATGTGTTGTCGGAGCCAGGTGCTGCGCAAGCACTGTCGCAACAGTTGCGCGATATTGACCAATTCAACTGGGGTTATGATCCTAAGCACTTTAATGCACCTGAGGGCAGTTACTCATCTAACCCTGATGGCGTTGAGCGTATAATTGAAATGCGGGCAATGAATCAGTCGCTGCATGAAGTCGGACTTCGCGTGGTGCTTGATGTTGTGTATAACCATACTAATGCGTCTGGTTTGTTTGAAAACTCAGTATTCGATAAAGTTGTCCCTGGTTACTACCACAGATATGAAGTGGATAGTGGTGCAATTGTTCGCGAAACTTGCTGTGATGATACAGAGCCGCGCAATCGTATGATGGAAAAATTCATGGAAGATTCATTACTTCTTTGGACTGAACATTATAAGTTCGATGGCTTCCGCTTCGACATCATGAGCCAGGCAACTAAGCAAACAATGGTTGACCTGTATGCCAAAATACGTGAGCTAGATGCAGATAACTACTTCTATGGTGAAGGTTGGATACGTCAAGATCGTGGCTACGAGCAGGCTAATCAGATTAATATGGCTGGCACTGAAATTGGTACTTATAATGACCGCATTCGTGAAGGTATTCGTCGCGGTAATATTTTCTATAATGGCACTAGAACAAGTCGTTTAGAAAGTGCCGGCGAAGTGAGTTTAGTAACAGCAATGACCGATCAAGACATCGTTAAGATGTCGATGGCCGGCACCCTGACTGACTTTGTGTTAGAGACCTCAGGCGGCAACGCAACGGAAACTAGCTCGTTGGGCGGTTATGCATTGGACCCTGCTGATATCATTAACTATGTGTCTAAGCACGATAATGAATCATTATGGGATCAATATAATTATAACCTACCTGCTAATCTTACTTTAGAAGAAAGAATACGCGCACAAAATATCGGTATCGGTATACCTATGCTGTCGCAAGGTATTCCTTTCTTACAAATGGGCGGCGACTTTCTGCGTTCGAAGTCAATGGATCGCAATACCTATGATTCAGGCGATTGGTTCAGCCGTATCGACTTTACCTATGAAACAAACAATTGGAATGTTGGTTTACCTTTAGCAGAAGACAATCAAGGGATGTGGGATACCATTTCTACCTTCATGTTTTCGCCAGAGCGTGCTGCAAGTATGTCAAACATTGAGTTTGCAGCAGAAGTATTCCAAGAATACCTAAGTATTCGTACTGACAGTAAATTGTTCCGCTTAACGACCGCTGCAGATATTAAAGCGCGAGTAGGGTTTCACAACATTGGTTCACGCCAACAGCAAGGTTTGATCGTCATGAGCGTTGATGATGGTGTGTCTGCAAACACCGATGCGATGCTATCTGACCTAGATCCAAAGTATGATGCATTAGCTATTGTGATCAACACAGGCTACGAAGAGAAGTCTATTGAGGTACTAACGGCAAAGGGTTTCAAACTGCATACAATACTTGCAGACTCTGTTGACCCAGTCGTGCGCGGTGCGTCATTCTCTGAGGGTGCGGATGCGTCGGGTAACGGTACATTTACCGTTCCACCACTAAGCATGGCGGTGTTTGTTAAGGATCAAGGCATGCAGCGTGGTTATGGTTTATCCGCATTTGCAACATCCGGTGCACCTGATATCGTTCCATTTGGCGATACTGCAGTTTACTTGCGTGGTGAAATGAATGGTTGGGGTGAAGCCGATGCAATGAGCTATAAGGGCGATGGCGTATATGAAGTAGCCATTGCACTTACTGGCGAAACCACTTATGCATTTAAGATAGCATCTGCTGATTGGTCGTCCGTTGATTACGGTAATAATGCGGATCCTGAAGTGACTGAAGCGCTTGAAAAAGACGTATTTAGTGGTCAAGGCAATATGACCTTTACACCCAGTGTTGATGCAAGCTATGTGTTTAGCTTCAATGCGAGGGATGCCGATGCAGCAACCCTTACCATTGTTAATGAGGAACCTTATGTCGGCAATCCTATCTTCTTGCGCGGTGGCATGAACGGTTGGGGACTCGATAACGAATTCAGTTATGATGGTGGTCGTTTGTATTCTGTTGCGGTTGACCTTGGTGCTGAAGAGTATCAGTTCAAAGTGGCTAACGAAGGCTGGGCTGCGCCTAATTTAGGCGCATTCAGTGAAGACGATGCCGATGATTTAGTGGTATTAGGTCAAGACCTGCCCCTCATTGAAAACGGCAGTAATATTGTGATTGATGTCGCTGAAGCAGGCAAGTATGTGTTTATCTTTGATAGTACAAACGTAGACGAGCCAAAAATCAGAGTCTTTAACGAGCAGTTCTTTGGCGCTAACACGGTCTTTATCCGCGGTAGCCTGAATGGCTGGGGTGAAACCGACCCGCTAGTTTATCAAGGTGCCGGTGTTTATACGGTAAACATTAACTTAGATGGCGCAGACGTTAACTTTAAAGTGGCAACGAGTGACTGGGCAACGTATAACCTAGGAGCTGTAGCAGAGGATACTGCTGCAGTTACCCTAGGCGAGCCTAAAGTCATGTTCCAAGACGGCAATAGCGCAAATTTGACGATTGCTGCCCCCGCGGCTGGTTTGTATCAATTTAAGGTTCAAGGACCCGATGCAAAATCACCTAAGGTGACGGTAACGCCAGTAGAATAGTGTGTCCCTAGAGAGCTTTGAGAAAAGCTTATAATGAAAAACCAGCGAATGTCGCTGGTTTTTTTTATCCATTAATTACTCGAAACAGCCTGCCGCTGAGCTTCCAAAAGTTTGGATCCTAGGCTTTAAATGTCCGCCAGACCTACTTTATCAATCTCGATATCTGTTGCTATTCATAGCGTTTTGACTTAAGTGCAATGCAATAAGTTTTTTTAAACGGAAATTTAACAGCTGGTCATCGCTTCGCGCTTATAGCCAACTATTCTGCGCAGCTCAGCAAGGCCTTAGTTTTAATTAAAGGAATAATATGAAACTTTATCCATACTCAAAAATAAAAACTAAAAACCTTGGCGGTTTACTTATCGTCTCTCGTGTTTTGGGTGTCCTAAGTTATCTTTTAGCGATAAGCGCTATTTGTATAGGTTTTTATCTTACTTTTGCTGGTCCAGGTGGAACTACAGAACTTGGTAACGGCGCGACCATGACGATACAGAGAAATAGTGGACCAGCGCTTATGATTTCAGTCTGGGGAGTCGTTTCTTCGATCTGTATTTTAGTTTTCAGTGGTTTATGTGCAGCGGTGGTCTCTTGCGAAAATAAATTTACAACTGTTGTCGAGTAAATGCATATAGCAAGCAATCGGACCATTTTCATGTGCTTAGCTTAGTTAAAGGGGCTAGTGAATGTTAGGCAACGCCCTCTCAATCAACGCAATATTACCGTCTATTGCTATGCCTATAGCCCCGGCTAATTTTGCGCGTTGATAATAATATAAAGATTCGTTTAAACGCTTCTGCTTAAACTTTATTTCAGCTATTTGTAAGTTATACAAGCCATTGTGCGGTAGCGCATCGGCTAAAATTTGAATGGTTTTCGCCACCATTCTTTGATCATCTTCGCTTTGGTAACGATTAAGACTCAATTGCATCATCTGCAGCCAAGAGGTTTTTTTGAGGAAAAAGTCTTGACCCGCTTGTTGTTGCCAGTCGGCTGGTTTGGGCAGTGACGGTGTGGTTGCTTGTGTTGTAAAAGGGTAGTCAGAGAGCAAATTCAAAATGGTAGCAAAGCCATAATATTCCTCCTGAGCCAGCATCAAGCGCTCAGCCCAAGCGCGCTCTATGCTCACATTAGCAAAGGGTTTTATGTTGGCATTTTCTACCATCGACTGGTAAAACGCGTTTGAGATCACAAAGTAGCCCTGCAGATTAGGGTGCAGATGTTCCAACATCATGCTGCTGCCAACAATGCCTTTTGGGCTGCGAATAGCAAGCTGGTTTTCTGAATCGACTAACACGGCACTGTTCTGCATTGCGAGCTTACGAATAATCTCGTTTATGGCTAAAGGAGCTCTAAAACGCAATTGGTCATGCTCAACAGCTAGCGCAAAGTGGTTTTTTGCTATTTGCACTTGCTGCAACTGTAGCGCAAGTTTAGCAATCTTAAAGTGTAAATCCGCTGAGGTAGATGAGGACAGTGTGCTTGATGCAGATTGTAAATCTTGAATACGCTGCTGTTGATTTAAACCAGCCGTATTGTCAAAAAGTGCCGTAGTCGTGTTGCTAAACCTAGACTCAATTGGCAAACTAGAAAAAGGCGCTTGATCCGCATGATTACTTGCAATGGTTGATATATAAACCTGAATACCGGCCTTGCTATATTTAGCCAATAGTGCCGACATGTTGCTTTCAAATTGCTCAAGGCCCGCATAATAAATGCTGGAATCTTTGGCAATTGCTTTGTTTTTAGCGACCTTCGCCATAAATGTGCGAGATTGCTGTCCGCTTTGAAGCTCTGTTGATATGTCTTTTAAAATGTCTTTCGGATCGGTGTTTACTGCGACACTGGACGATCCATCTGAACTAGAGAGTCCAAAGTACACGCGTTGCAGTAGTTGAAAAACGCGATAATCTTTTAATGATAGAAACCATCGTGTGGTAATACCCGATCCCATTGCCGTATAGTTTGAGCCTACCCCTAAAATACCTAAAAACTCGTTGTGTCCCGCATAAATTAATACAACATCGGGTTGTTGAGCAATGATTTCGTCAGCAAAATCAAGCAGAGTGTAACTATTAATAGCAGACATGGCGGTATTAAGAACCTCAACATATCTGCCCGGCATGCTCGGCTTTAGGCGCTGATCAAGCGTTCCTGCAATACTCGCGCCTAAACCATAAGGAAACCCAGCGGCAGTGCTTCCTCCCTGCACAATTACTCGGTAGCCGTTCTTGGGTTTCTGCTTAAGAATAAAATTGGCTTCCATCGTCACGGACGGAGTTGGTGCATTTATAGGAAAGTAACGGCTCATCACATCGGGCCGCGGCAATTGATAGCTTGGGTGCGCCGGATTCTCAATAAACAGCGGCACTTGTTGCCCAAAGCCAACAAGCCGCAGACCTACCTCGAGGACCACAAAAAATAGCAGGGGAATGAATAGGGCAATGATATAGAAAATAAATCGCTGTCGACTTGCTGGTGCTGACTTATTGTGTTTCATATTTGTTTTTTTCATCTTGCTCAATTTCATTTATTTGGGTTGCTTTTTCACGTCACTGTAAATAGCTGTTTGCACCCTTTTATTGAATACACTAAAGCTGCTTACAAGGCAGAGACTAGGAGCTAATCTGCTGCTTAATTGCCATAGCACGTTTATTATCGGGCTCAATTTCCAGTAGCCTGTTTAATACAGAAATAGCCTCCAACACATCGCCTGACTTAAACACAATTTCGGCTAAGGTTAGGTAGTAATTGGCATTCATGGTTGCCCCATTGTTGCTAACTAGCAAAGCCCGCCTTGCATAAAACTCGGCTAAGCCAAACTCATCAATTTGTAGGTATAACAAGCTGGCTATTCGCGCTACTTCATTTTCATTTGGTAAAGCGTCATACAGCACACCAGCAGCTTTCGCCGCTTCACTGATGTTTCCTTGTTGCTGTAGCAGTAATAAAAGGGCCTGTTGGCTGGTGAGCCAAGACTCGCCTTCAATTCTTCTTTTTGCTATTTGCTCCAGCGCGGTTTTGTTGCTCGGTAGCGCCACCCTTTTTTTGATATCGGTAAAAGGATAATCTGAGGTGAGTATCTGAATTTTATAGTCCCCTACGAGTTGGTCAACATCCGAAAGCGGCATATTGCGCCAGGCGTGTTCAATCGACAGTAAGTCTAGTAAAGCGACTTTGACGTTGTTTGGTGTGCTGAACGGATTATTTTCAAGTGGGCTACTTTGAAGTATTCGGTTTTCAAGTGTTTTATTCTCAAGTACTCTGCTCTCAAGGGCGCTGTTCTCAAAGGCGCTGTTGTCAAGGAGTTGCTGATAAAAAGCATCCGCAATTAAAAAGTATCCACGGGCTGTTGGATGTAAATGTTCTAACATATGTTTGGCGCCGATAATGCCGTCACTAGTGTCGTTCCTTATTGCACGCTCGCTATCCACTAAGAAGCTTAAGTCCTGACTGTTGGCTGTCTTTCTTATAATATCGTTAAATATAGATGGCGCTCTAAAACGCAAAAGATCATAGTTGTTGGCCAATAAAAAAAACTCGGCAGCACGTTGATCATTTTCAAGTGACATTGCCTTAGCCACTTCATAGGCAAGGGTAGCAGACGTACTGCCCTTGTTTAATAGCGTTACGCCTTGTTGAATAATGCGTCTGTTAGAGCGAGTATTTGCGTTATCAACAAATTGCTGTTCTTCGACCGTATTGCTCGATGAAAATGGCGGCAGGTCCTTCTCATTAGACGCAATGGTTGACACATACACAGGAATATTCGCCGTTATTAATGCAGATTGAATGGCAAGTAAGTTCTGCTCAAATTGTTGTGCACCCTGTTCAAATAATACTGAGGCAAATGCAATGTCTTTTTCCTTCGCTACCGACGCCATTACCGTGCGCGAGCTACCGCTGTGATCAAGCCTGCTATGTTCCTTATCAGCTGAAGATTGAAAAAGTCCGTAGTAAAGCGATTGCATTAACTGAAAAGTTCGCCACTCTTTTACTATTAAAAATAGTAAGTTGGCTGCATGGCTGCCGTTCGAGGCGTACATCGAGCCTACGCCCATGATGCCTAAGTATTCATTGTGGCCAGCGTAAATAAGCACCGCATCAGGCTCAATAGCAATGACTTCATCAACAAAATCAAGCAAGGCATAACTATTGATACTGGCCATCGCGACCGAGATAATTTCAATACGGCTATTTGGAAACTGTGCCTTAACACGCTGATTTAACATACCGGCGGGCGAGCCGAATCGCCCGTATGGAAAGCCTGCAGCCGTTGAGCCTCCCATTAACACGATACGAATACTGTCGGGGTCTTTGTTTTGTGCAAATAAAAATGTATCGGGACCCACGGGCGGAGCAAACAGTGGCTGATGGAAAAAACGTTTCACGACATCGGGATTAGGTTGTAAATAGTCTTGGCTATAATTCGACGTGATAAATAAAGGATAGGAATGGCCGAAGCCAGTAATACGCAACACACCTTCAACTAACAGCAGCATTGCAAAAGGCAATAACACGGCAATGACATAAAAAATAGGACGCTTTTGTTGAATCGAAGCCTTTCGCATGCTCGAAGCATTTTGTCGTAGATTGTTTTTATTTTTAGCCGACATAGTTGCTCAAGTACCTTGGTATGTTGCTTGTAAATGATGGTTATGCAGGTAAGTTTATCCTAAAATCTGAGTGAAAATCATGTTAATAGCTTGTTGCATACGTATGCTGTGCGAAAATCTGGCAAAATGCTTGTTTTAGACTAGTCCACATCAAAAATATCGGTAAACTAGCACCACGTTTGTAAACAGATTTGGCTTAATGATCAAAATTTTAGGGATGTCAGCTTTCTATCACGACAGCGCAGCGGCGTTAATTGTCGATGGTGATATTCAATGTGCGGTGCAAGAAGAACGCTTTAGTCGCATTAAGCACGATCCTGATTTCCCCACCCAGGCAATCCAATATTGCTTGCAAAGCACGCATACCGACTTACAAAGCATCGACGCAGTGGTTTTTTACGATAAACCATTACTCAAATTTGAACGTTTGTTAGAAACCTACTTAGCCACAGCGCCAAAAGGCTTTTTGTCATTTTTACGTGCTATGCCTATTTGGATGAAAGAGAAGCTTTATTTAAAGTCTGTATTGCGCAGTGAGTTACGCAAGTTAATCCATCAACAGCGAGCACAAGCGAACGGCACTTTGTATCATGATGAAGTGAATAAAGAAAAAAAGCCCAAAGTGCCGCAATTGCTTTTTTGTGAGCATCATGAATCGCATGCTGCGGCAGCATATTTTCCCAGTCCGTTTACTGATGCTGCGGTGCTGTGCCTTGACGGCGTTGGCGAATGGGCAACATCGTCGGCTTGGCGAGGTAAATTAGGTGAACTAACACCGCTATTTGAAATACACTTTCCACATTCGCTGGGTCTGCTATATTCCGCATTTACCCAGTATTGCGGCTTTAAAGTTAACAGTGGCGAATATAAGCTGATGGGCCTAGCACCTTATGGTGAGCCTATATATGTTGATTTAATTAAGCAAAAGTTGATTCATATAAGAGACGATGGCAGCTTCTCGCTAGACATGGACTATTTTGACTATGCCGCGGGTAAAACCATGACTAACGCCAAATTTCATGCTCTGTTTGAGGGCCCTGCGCATGGCTATGATAGTCAAACAACGCAAAAACAAATGAACCTTGCACGCTCTATTCAAATGGTCACCGAAGAGATTGTGTTGAAGATTGCAGCGTACTTACACCAACAAACACAGTGCGAGAACCTGTGTTTAGCGGGCGGTGTTGCGTTGAATTGTGTTTCAAACGGCAGATTAAGTCGGGAAGGGCCGTTCAAACACATTTGGATACAGCCGGCTGCAGGCGATGCAGGCAGTGCCGTTGGTGCAGCGCTGCAGGTATGGCATAAGTATTATCAAAAAACAAAAAAAGCATTAGTAGTGAGTAATGCGTCAAATGACGTAGCTCAGCTTGATCACATGAATGGCGCCTTTTTGGGCTGTGAGTTTACGTCCGCGCAAGTGCAGTTTGCCTGTGAAAACAAGTCGTTACCCTTTTCTGTAGTGCCCGATGAATTTTTATTCAAGCAGGTTGCAGCCTATCTTGATGAGGGCAAGGTGGTCGGTTGGTTTCAAGATGCTATGGAGTTCGGTCCTCGAGCTTTAGGCAATCGCTCTATCATTGGTGATGCGCGCAATACTCAAATGCAGTCTCAGATGAATCTCAAAATTAAACAGCGAGAATCGTTTCGACCATTTGCGCCAGCCGTACTAAGTGAAGATGTTAGTGACTGGTTTGAGATGGATGTTGCTAGTCCGTATATGTTGCTTGTGGCTAGGGTGAAAAAAGAACATTGTGTTGCGTTAGACAATCAGCTAGCCACGGGACTCGATAAGCTGCAGCAAATTAGAAGCTCTGTGCCCGCTATTACACATGTTGATAACTCGGCAAGAGTACAAACTGTGCACAAAGCAACGAATCCTAAGTTTCATCGCCTTATTACTGAGTTTAAAAAGCTAACTGGTGTTGGCATGGTCATCAATACGTCCTTTAACGTCAGAGGTGAGCCACCGGTTTGCAGTCCTGATGATGCAATACGTTGTTTTTTAGCCACTGATATGGACGTGTTGGTGATGCAAAATATTATGCTGTTAAAGTCTGAGCAACCAGATGAGCAAATACAAGCAGCTAAAACAGTTACGTTTGAAAAGGATTGATAGGGATGAAAAATGCAGTGGCAAGTGTAATGACAAGTGCAGTGACAAGTGTAGTGAAAAACGCAGTGAAAAAAATCATGTTACCGCTCGCTAATAAAAACGATATTAAAGCCATGCGCGCTTTTGCATTAACGATGTCCATTGCTGTTCCTAGTGTTTTTATGCTGCTGTTACCCTGGCTGTTTGGGCACGCTGCGCCGTATTGGCCTGCGGGCATTAGCACCGTCATGATGTTACTTTATTGGGTGTTCCCAAAAGGCATTTATTATCCATACTATGGGTGGATGATCATTGCATCGGTGCTGGGATGGTTTAATACGAAGCTTATTTTAGCTCTGATTTTTTATGTGGTAATAACGCCTATCGGACTCATTATGACGACATTTGGCAAGTTACAATATAAAACACACGTTAGTGGCCACAGCAACTGGGTGAAACCGCTGCACACCGATGCCAGAAAAGACAAGAAACGCTTAGAGGAACCTTTTTAATATGACGGAGTTTTTACACGATCTATGGACTTTTTTAAAGGTACGTAAAAAGCTATGGCTTTTACCCATTATTATCATTCTCGCTTTACTCGGCGGCATCGTAGTGGCAACGCAACAGTCATCACTCGCCACGTTTATTTACACATTATTTTAGGGATATAGTATGTCTGCTATGTACAAACGCAAAAGCAATCACAAACACCAGCAGCTCAGCTTTTTAGCTGTCGCGTGCTCGGTCTTTCTAGTCGGCGCATGTTCGCCTTCAAATCCTCAACATTCTTCCAATGACAACACGACAGCGAAGCTTATGGCAAGCAAACAACAAACTATATTAGCAACTCACCCACATGCTGCACAAGGTGAAGGAAAACCGGTCGTTTATCAGGTGTTTACCCGATTATTTGGCAACACTAACGAAACTAGCAAGCCTTGGGGAACGCTAGCAGAGAATGGCGTGGGCAAATTCAGCGATTTTGATGACACAGCGCTGCAAAGCATCAAAGAGCTAGGCGCGTCATACATCTGGTATACCGGTGTTCCACATCATGCCGTCATCAATGATTATACCGAATTCGGCATCAGCTTAGATGATCCTGATGTAGTGAAAGGACGCGCTGGCTCTCCTTACGCAGTGAAAGACTACTACAATGTGAATCCTGACCTAGCCGATGACCCGGCAAATAGACTGGCAGAATTTGAAGCTTTGATAACGCGCACGCACGCGCAGCAGTTAAAAGTCATCATTGATATTGTGCCCAACCATGTTGCGCGCGATTACCGCTCGTTAAGCAAGCCAGAAGGTGTGTATGATTTTGGTGAAAATGACAATACCGAGGTGGAATATGCACGTGATAATAACTTTTATTATGTGGTAGGCGAGTCCTTTAAAGTGCCGGTAGGCGAAAACGGTTATCAAGCATTGGGCGGTGAAAGTCATCCCTTAGCCGACGGCAAGTTTAATGAGACACCAGCAAAGTGGACAGGTAACGGTGCACGTGAAGCCCAGCCGAGCTTTAACGATTGGTATGAAACCGTCAAAGTAAATTACGGCGTTAAGCCGGACGGAAGCTATGATTTTGATACGCTACCTGCAGAATATGCTAACAAATCACTGGCCGAGCATGCTGCATTTTGGCAGGGTAAGTCAGTGCCTGATTCATGGATAAAATTTGAGCAAATAGTGCATTATTGGCTTGATAAAGGCGTGGATGGTTTTCGCTACGATATGGCTGAAATGGTGCCGGTTGAGTTTTGGTCGTATTTAAACTCATCAATTAAAGCGAAAAATCCCGAGGCATTCTTGTTAGCAGAAGTGTACAACCCCAGTTTATATCGCGACTATCTCAAGCTTGGGAAAATGGATTATCTCTATGACAAAGTCGAGTTTTACGACTCACTTAAATTATTGATGCAGGGCAAAAGCGATGCTCAGCCATTAGAAGATATTCAATTGGCACTTGCCGATATTGAGCTGCATATGCTGCATTTTTTAGAAAATCATGACGAACAGCGCATCGCGAGCGAAGATTTTGCGGGCAGTGCTGAAAAAGGCAAACCCGCAATGGTGGTATCAGCCCTGATCAGCAAGTCGCCCACCATGCTGTATTTTGGCCAAGATGTTGGTGAGGATGGATCCGAGGAAACAGGTTTTGGCGACCCAACGCGCACCACAATATTCGATTATGCCGGCGTTCCTGCGCACCAGCGATATATGAACAAGGGCAAGTTCGATGGCGCTGCGTCGAGCGAGTCAGAAAAACACTTACGTGCGTTTTACGAGCGCCTGATGAAAATTTCGGCAACGCATCCCACTATGCTTGGAAAATACCAAAGTCTGCATTCATTAAATGTAAAAAATGCTCAAGACGATAGCGTAAATAGCTACTCGGGTTCACAGTTTTCGTTTGTCAGGTGGAATGAAAATAAGGCACTTGTTGTGATCAGCAACTTCAGTGAGGATAACTTACCAAGCGTCACCGTTAATTTACCAATTTCATTATTAACCCAATGGAAGCTAAACGAAGGTGAGTACAGTGCCATTGATTTACTGAATGGTTTTGCTTATAAAATGAAGGTGGCAAGAAAACGCTCTGGTGCATCAGTGCGTGTTCAATTAAATGCATTACAGTCAGTTGTGCTTGAAATTGATCTGAATGAGCAAGCGCAATGAGTGGTTTACGCAGTTCACGACGTCGTTCAAGCAATCCACTGCATTATGTTCTGATTGCGCTATTACTTGTCGCTAGTATATCTGTCGACAAAGCAACCGCGAAGCCTGTTGATAGCTACATCAATGCTGACCGTAAAGACGATGAAGGCCTTAGCAATGCGGTTGTTATCCAACAAGTACAGAAACAAAATCAAGTTTTACAGATTGAACTGTCAAACGGAAGTGTCACCCTAACCGCAATAAACGATGCTTCCTTCGAGGTTTTTTATCAACCTGTAAACGTCAAGCAGTTACCTTCATTTGCGTTAGCGGAGGGAGTGACTGAAAGAAAGCAAATAGAAACAAGCTTGCAGGTTTTCGCCGAATATCTTGAATTTTCGGTGGCTAACTTGTCCGCTCGTCTTCAAATTTCTCCATTTTCGATTAGCTACTATCGCGACGGCAAATTACTGGTTGCGGAAGAAGCCGGCCTATTTAATTTTGATACCCTTCGTGGCTTTCGATTTAAACTGCAGGATAATGAGAAAATCATGGGCGGTGGACAGCGCGTGTTGGGCATGGATAGACGCGGTCATCGCATGCCTTTGTATAACAAAGCACATTACGGCTACACCACTGAATCGTCACAAATGTACTACAGCTTACCCGCGGTAATGTCGACTAAAATGTACGCTATTGGTTTTGATAATAGTGCCTCTGGGTTTTTAGATATCGGCCACACTCAAGCCGATGTATTGCAATTTGAAGCCGATGCAGGAAGAACCTCATATATTATTAGTTCAGGCCAAACTTATGCTGACTTGGTGCGTAATTTCGTTGATGTGACGGGAAAACAGCCTTTGCCACCCCGTTGGGCTTTGGGCAATTATGCTTCAAGGTTTGGCTACAAGACACAAAAACAAACGCTTGATACTATTGAAACCTTTCTAAAAGAAGACTTTCCGGTGGATGCCATTGTCATTGACCTGTATTGGTTTGGCCCTGATATCAAAGGCCACATGGGTAATTTGGAATGGGACAAAAATGCATTTCCAGAGCCTGAGGAAATGATTGAAAAGTTAAATAGGCAGGGTGTAAAGACCATTTTAATTACCGAGCCGTTCATATTATCAAGCTCGTCTCAATGGGAGTCGGCCGTTAACAGTGATGCTCTAGCCCGAAGTATAGGTGGTGGACCGCGGCGTTTTGATTTTTATTTTGGCAATACGGGTTTAGTTGATGTGTTTGATGAAGCGTCGCAAGACTGGTTTTGGCGCTTTTATGAAGCGCTTGATGAACAGGGCGTGGCTGGCTGGTGGGGCGACTTGGGTGAGCCAGAAGTACATCCCGGTGATAGCCTGCATCGATTCGAAGGCAAGGTAGTGACGGGTGATGAAATTCATAACGTCTATGGTCACAAATGGGCGCAGATGGTGTATGAGCGTCAAACTGCATTACGTCCCAATGAGCGTCCGTTTATTATGATGCGCTCTGGTTTTCTGGGCAGCCAACGTTATGGCATGATCCCTTGGACAGGCGATGTTTCCCGTGAGTGGGGCGGTTTGAAGCCTCAGGTTGAGTTATCATTGCAAATGAGTATGTTTGGTTTAGCCTACACACATTCTGATCTTGGTGGCTTTGCAGGTGGTGAAGAGTTTGACCCTGAACTGTATATTCGTTGGATGCAATATGGTGTTTTTCAGCCAGTATATCGTCCGCATGCACAGGATAATATTGCGCCAGAACCGGTTTTTCATGACAAAAAAACGAAAGATATTACCCGCGAGTTTGTGAAGTTAAGGTATCGCATGTTGCCATATAACTATTCACTTTCATTTGAAAACTCACTTTTTGGTACGCCAATGATGAGGCCGACCTTCTTCAATACGGCAGATACCGATATTGACAACGCGCTTAGTTATTATTGGGGCGATGCGTTTTTGGTACATCCGATTACGGAGCCGGGTGTTAATGAAGTGTCGATGGCACTGCCAAAAGGTGTTTGGTTTAATTATTGGACCGATACCAAGATCGTGAATCAATCCAACACCAGCAAAGAAATCGTGATGCCTGCACCGCTTCATCAGATCCCCATTCTGGTTAAGGCTGGCGCATTTGTGCCGATGTCGAAGGACATGCAAAACACGACTGAGTATAATAGTGCTGCGCTAAGTGTTCATTATTATCACGATAGCTCAATTGCAAACGCTCAATATACAATGTTTGATGACGACGGCAAAAATCCTAATTCTATTGCATCAGGAAATTATCAAACTCTGAAATTTACATCTGATGCTGCAGCGACAGGAGAGGGTAAAAGTGTTACGCAGTTGTCGTTATCAGTCGTCGTAAATGGCACATATAAAGGCGCATCGAAAGTAAGGGAAATGACGTTTATTATTCACGGACTCGATAAACAGCCAACCGAAGTAGTGGTAAATGGCCAAAGCGTTAAGATACAGACAGCAGCGCAGGCTGCTCTTAATTCAACAAACGCGTATTGGCATTATCAAACACAGCAACTAAGAGTGAAGGGAAGACTCGAGACGGAGCTAAGTCTTCTAATTGTTGACTAAGCTTTGAGGGCTTAGATTAATCCTAAACTTGCGTTGTGCGAAGCGAAGTGAGTGGTGCTTCGCATAAGGTATTGTGTAAGTTGACGCATGTTACTGCTCGGTAGCTTATTTGCAGAGCTTGCAGACGCAAATGAGCCATATCCTGCTAGCAGGCAATACCAAGAAATAACCGGATAGTATTGCGTCATTGTGTGCTTTTCGAGGACCGATGCAATATCTTTTTTCGCACGCCAAGTGTCAATAACGTCGGCTAATTGTGTTGAAATATTGTTATTTTCGCGGTTATCAATCCAATACTGCGATCCCGTTCGCGTGTTCATTTTATAGTGGCAAACAATATAGTCTCTGACACCATTGAAGCGTTTTCTAATACTTTCATTGAATGCGAGCTTAATGCGATCTGGTTCTGATGTATACATAGGATCTAATAAGCTTGAGGCCAATTTGAGCACGGTTTCTTGTACAAGGTGCAGGGCTGTTGCTTCCAATGGTTCGATAAAGCCTTGCGACAGGCCAACAGCAACCACGTTTTTGTGCCAGTGACGCTGAACCTGACCTACCTTCATTTTTAGGTGTTTTGCCGGCTTTTGCTCCGCGCCACTATCCTTGCTCATATCGGCTCCAATGTGATCCCGTAATTCTTTTTCAGCCTGTTCAGGTGACAAATACTGGTCACTATAAACATAACCATTCCCCGTTCTATTGGTTAGCGGAATTTGCCACGCCCAACCGGCAGACAAGGCTGTCGCCTTTGTCTCAGCGGCAATGATATCCTGTCTATTTGAGGGTATTGCTACTGCACTATTGTTGAATAAGTTGCTTGCAAATGTTTCAAAAGGTTCTTGCAACACACCTTGAAGCAGCAGTGAATTAAAACCCGTAGCATCAATGAAAAGATCGGCGTTAAGTTGTTCTCCAGATGCTAATTGTATCGCCTGAATACCGCTATCGGGGTGCTGCAGGACCGACTCCATTGTGCTGCTAATATGCCGTACCCCATTGCTAACGGCGTGCTGACATAAAAATGCGCCTAACTTGGCTGAATCGAAATGGTAAGCATAATTTAAGGGTACTTGCGGTTTCCCTGGTAACGGTTTTGGGCTTAGTTTGAATTTAGCTAAGTGCGCGGACAAGAAAAAGTCGTCAGGATTAACCGGAACATCCATCCCTCGGGATCGCATTTGGCAGTGATACAAAAAAGCGGCGGCTGTTTGTCGATCAAATGGAGACGGAAAAGGATGAAAATAGCGGTTCGTTTGAGTGTGTTCGCTCCAATCAATGAAGCTAATTCCATTTTTGAACGTAGCGCTGCAAGCCGGCATCCACTGCGACTCTGTAATATCAAGGAGGTCAAAAAATTTCTTTAGTTGCGGAGTTGAGCCTTCACCGACGCCAATAATACCAATTTGCGGCGACTCGACTACTGTGATTTCCCAAGCCTTTGAGTTGGCGATGTCTTCTTTATTACGTCCCAAATAATGATTCATCATATTAGCCGCCATCCATCCAGCGGTGCCTCCTCCTAAAATCAGCAGTTTTTTCATTTTTGTCTTAGTGGTTAAATGGTATCGTTAAAATTTACCAAATATTAGCAGCGAATACATGCACTCGTTTTGGTTTTTGCAAATAAGCCCCCGCACAATGCGCTGAATACGTATGCAGTTGGATAGTTATTTATAAACGATGAAGTTACACTAGCGCCATTAGTTAACATGTGGTTTACATGCACGTTGCTGATGCGTAAGACACGCAATGGCTGTCTTCCGTCTTTGCAGTTCTGCTAGCAACAATAAAACGACAATAAAAATAAGAGTAATCTATGCAAAAACAGCAACCCCGGTTGAGCTTTTGGCAGCTTTGGACTGTTAGCTTCGGTTTTTTAGGCGTGCAGTTTGGTTTTGCTTTGCAAAACGCAAATGCGAGTCGGATCCTGTCTGATTTAGGTGCCGATCTGCACTCACTTTCTTTCTTTTGGTTAGTTGCTCCGATCATGGGTTTACTTGTACAGCCGATAGTGGGCGCTGCATCTGATCGAACATGGAACAAACTTGGGCGTCGCAGACCCTTCATTTTGGCAGGTGCTATTGCGGCGGCTCTCGGCATGTTTTTGATGCCTAATGCGTCCTTGTTTGTGGCGCTCATCGCCCCTATGATTTTTGGCGTTTTAATGCTGGCACTAATGGATGCCTCGTTCAACGTATGCTTTCAGCCTTTTAGGTCGCTAGTGTCGGACATGGTACCTGCTGAACAGCGTAATTCAGGTTACTCAATTCAATCATTGTTGATTAATGTGGGTGCCGTTATTGGCTCAATACTGCCGTTTGTATTAACCAATGTTGTGGGCTTGGAGAACACTGCAAAGGCAGGCGCTGTAGCGCCGTCGGTGGTGTGGGCTTTTTATATTGGCGCTACTGTTTTACTCGGCAGTGTGTTGTGGACGGTTTTTAGAACCAAAGAATACAAGCCCAAAGATTACTACGCATACAAAGGTTTAGATGCCGCACAGGTTGAAAAAAATCTTGCTCAGCAGAAGACCTTGGGGCAAAAGTTGTCTGAGTTTTTTGGGCTAATGAAAACCATGCCAGACACTATGAAACAGCTTGCGCTTGTGCAATTTTTCTCATGGTTTGCGCTATTTATTATGTGGGTTTACACAACGCCAGCAATTACTCAACATATTTGGGGCGTAGAGGTTAAGTGGTTCGATCCTGCTTACTTAAAATCAGTCGATGTCCCCGCATCTATTATCGCAGCAAAGGGTGCCGCAGGTGATTGGGTGGGTATATTGTTTGCCGCGTATTCCTTCTTCGCCGCTATTTTCTCCGTTTTCCTAGCTAAATTGGCAGACAAAATTGGACGTAAAGTAGTGTACGCAGGCTCGCTATTTATTGGCGGCATCAGCTACATTAGCTTCTTATTCTTTGAAGATCTAACGCCAACCACAGTCAATCTATTGATCACACAAGTGACTGTGCCTGCGGGCGCTGTAAACTTGATAGTTCCGATGATAGGTATCGGGATCGCATGGGCTGCAATATTGGCAATGCCATACGCCATGCTCGCAGGCTCGTTGCCAGCTGATAAAACGGGTGTTTATATGGGTATCTTCAACTTTACCATTGCAATGCCGCAAATTGTGTGTGGTTTAACCGCTGGTTTTATTCTGAAGTATGCTTTTGGCAATGAAGCGGTGTATATCATCATGGTCTCGGGTGTTGCTATGATATTCGCGGGGTTCGCTGTTTTTAGAGTGAAGGAACATGTTCAAGTGACTAGCTTGCAGTAAAGCCATAACCGCAAGATTGCCTAACGATTAGTTCTGGCGGCATTAAGTAATCAGTTACCGGCTCGTTATGGATCAGTTTCAGTAGGTTTGACACTAACAGTTCGCCAGCAATTTGGGTGTTTTGTTGTACCGTTGTTAGTGGCGTAGACGCAAACTCACTAATTTGAATATTGTCATAGCCAACAACAGCAATGTCTCTAGGCACTTTTAAGCCTTGGCTTCTAATTGCCCTGATTGCTCCCAACGCAATCAGGTCTGAAGCACACACAATAGCATCCGGATGTTCACCCGCAAGTATTTCCATGGCTGCTTTGTAACCCGCCAATTCAGTTGATATCGCATCTTTCTGCACTACTTTTGAGGTGTCGAACCCGCCTTGGGCGACCACTGTCATAAAACCATCAAAACGTGCTTTAAACTCAGGGGCGCTCTCATCGGCCAAGCCGATAAACGCAAAACTTCGATGCCCTAATGAGATCAAATGACGAGTGACTTCTACGCCTCCCAAAAAGTTATCACAGCCGATTGAAATACCGGGGTGTTTTTTATCAGGCGCTCCCCAACGTAAAAACCGGGTCCCTTGTTCTTCTAATTGAGATAATTTGTATTCATAGTCAGTATAACTACCGTAGCCTAATAAAATGAGGCCGTCGGCTTTGTTTGAATCTTCATACACAGCGTGCCAGTCATCCTTCAGGTTTTGGAAAGAGACAAGTAAGTCATACCCCGCGGCAGCGCTTGCTTTTGTGATACTGCCGAGCATGGAAATAAAAAACGGATTGATAAGAGAATCATCGGAAGTAGGGTCTTCAAACAGTAACAACGCTAGCGTTTGGCTCCGTTGTTTGCGCAAATTGCTCGCGTTTTTATCGACTTTATAATTAAGGTCTTTCGCAATTTTCTTTATTCTTTCTCTTGTTTCCTCATTCACCAGCGGGCTATCGCTCAAAGCCCTTGAGACGGTGGATTGTGATACACCAGCCATGTGTGCAATATCAAAAGAGGTTGCTTTACTTTTCATTTACGGATGTCATTTATAGATGAATTCTTGTTGCTAGTGGCCTAAGTTATACACTACTCGACCTAGCAAGTTCAAATTGTTTGCATATTAAGCCCCTCAATATGCAAAATTCTGACTATTGTATTAGCTTCAAAGTGATATACTAGACGAAAAGTAGCACTATATAACAAAGGAACATTTACACATGGCCGAGATTGAGCATCGACCGTCCAATTTTATCAGACAAATTATAGATAAAGATTTGCAAAGCGGCTTACATTCAACCGTATCCACCCGATTTCCACCTGAGCCAAACGGTTATTTACACATCGGTCATGCGAAGTCTATTTGCCTAAATTTTGGCATTGCTCAAGATTACCAAGGAACCTGTAATTTACGCTTTGACGATACTAATCCAGAAAAAGAAGATATCGATTTCGTGAACTCGATTAAGCACGATGTTAGCTGGCTTGGTTTTGAGTGGAATGGCAAAGAAAGATATTCATCTAACTATTTTGACCAACTGCATGACTATGCCGTTGAGCTAATAGAAAAAGGCTTAGCCTATGTTGATTTCAGTGCGCAAGAAAAAATGCGTGAAATGCGCGGAACGCTAACTCAAGCGGGCACGAATAGTCCACACAGAGATACGACACCAGCGGAAAACGTAGTGCTGTTTGCAAAAATGCGGGCGGGCGACTACAAAGAGGGTGAGTGCAGTTTGCGCGCTAAAATTGACATGAGCTCTTCTTTTATGTGTATGCGCGACCCCGTGCTGTATCGAGTGAAGTTTGCGCATCATCACCAAACAGGCGACAAGTGGTGCATTTATCCAATGTACGATTTTACGCATTGTATTTCGGATGCAATTGAAGGGATTACGCATTCTTTGTGTACGCTTGAATTTCAAGACAACCGTCGATTATATGACTGGGTCATCGACAATATTTCGATTGACTGCAGACCCAGACAATACGAGTTTTCTCGACTTAATTTAGAATACAGCGTACTAAGTAAACGTAAACTAATTCAACTAGTTGAAGAAAAGCGTGTTACCGGTTGGGATGATCCTAGAATGCCAACCCTAGCGGGTCTTCGCAGAAGAGGATATACATCTGCATCCGTTCGCGAATTTTGCTTGCGTATCGGTGTAACTAAAATGGATAACTTGGTCGAGATGAGTATGCTCGAAGCATGTATTCGGGATGAATTGAACGCCAATGCACCGCGCAGAATGGCAGTATTAGATCCACTTAAAGTGATTATTGAAAACTATCCAGCAGATCAAGTTGAATGGCTTGATGCACCTAATCATCCAGCTGATGACACAATGGGCACTCGTAAAGTACCATTCAGCAAAGAGTTGTGGATTGAAAAGGAAGACTTTAAAGAAGCCGCGAATAAAAAGTTTAAACGTTTAGTGTTAGAAAAAGAAGTGCGTTTACGTAATGCTTATTTCTTGCGAGCCGAGCGTTGTGACGTAGATGAAAATGGTGAAGTAACCACCGTGTATTGTACTTATGATGCCAGCACACTTGGCACAGATCCCGTGGATGGCCGAAAAGCTAAGGGAGTTATTCATTGGGTAAGTGCAGCCGAGGGTAAGCAAGCGGAGGTTCGACTGTATGACCGTTTGTTTACGTCGGCAAACCCCGCATCGGAGGACGATTTTACCGCGACAATTAACCCAAGCTCATTAATTGTTAGACAAGGGTTTGTTGAACCTTCCCTGCTAAAAGCTGACAATGGCGACACGTTTCAATTTGAAAGGACCGGCTATTTTTGTATCGACAAGGACAGCAAATCTGATGCACTAGTCATTAACAGAACTGTTGAACTTCGTGATACTTGGGCGAAGATAAACCAATAAATAAGATTAGTCGTGGTCAACACGGGTGATTGTATTCAAAATAAAAAGTCTGTTGATGACAAATAATAAAGGGTAAATCCAATGCTAGCGATTTACCCTTTTTTTGTTGTATCCAGTGAACTCTTATCAAACGTGAGCTCATATCTGAGTCTATATCGGAGCTTATATCTCTCCTTTATTTGGGCTGGCAGTCTAATGATTGGCCATTTACGTGTTTGCTATCATCAGAGGCCAAATATAAATAAGTAGGCATAATATCCTCTGGTGTTTTTAATGAATCAGGCCTTTCACCAGGAAAGGCTTTGGCCCGCATGGTCGTTCTTGTTGCACCGGGATTAATACAGTTGAATCTAATACCTGAACTTTTATATTCATCGGCGAGCACCTGCATCATGCCTTCAGTTGCAAACTTAGAGATGCTGTATGTGCCCCAATATGCGCGACCTGCACGACCTACTGAGGACGTTGTGTAAATAACAGAGGCTGACTTATTTTGTTTTAATATTGGCAATAACGCTTGAGTCATAAAAAACTGACTATTGAGGTTAACCTGATTCACTTCCATAAATTCGGATTCTGTAATTTCGTGAAAAGGGCACAAATTGCCAAGAATGCTGGCATTGAATAAAACAACGTCAATTTTTTTATACTGACCTTCTATACTCGCGACCATATCCTGGTAGTGTTTAGAGGTAGCGCCTTTAAAGTCAATAGGCACTATTGATGGCGTTACGCCGCCATTGTTGATTATTTCATCATAAGTACTTTCTAACTTTGATACTGTTTTACCCAACAGAATAAGTTCAGCACCGTGTTTTGCGAAAGTAATTGCGGCTTTTCTACCAATGCCGTCACCTGCGCCCGTAATAATGATCGTCTTATTTTGTAATGCGTTTTTGGTGCTTGTGTATTGTAAGTGTGATTGCATATTTGAACTGATTATTATTTGCTAAGAATCGACGATCTGCATATTAACTTACTATATAATCAGGCTAAAGGTGTTCCTGCATATTTTTGAAAATTTACGATTTTTCATTACAAAGTATTAACAAACCTTTGCAAAGTGAACTTAAAGTCAATACTATTACGATAATTATAACTGGTCATACTTGTTAGACTATCCGCAATATCGACACGTGAATAATAAACGAAAATGTGTTCGGTAAATATTATCTGCAAGCAAGTGGGGAAATGAATGAATAAATTGTTAATTAGCACGAGTGTTTTGGTAGCGTTAGGCTTAGCTGGCTGCGGCGGTGGGGATACACTTGAAGAAATTAGAACTGAAACGACGCCACAAACTCCTTTTTCGCGTATCGTTTTTGATCCAGCAAATGGTAACTTGAATATACCAAATGACTTGTTAATGCTTCCTGGCGATGACGGCTTTTTCGATTACACGCTCAATATTCCGGTTGCCGATCCGACAAACTTTAGTGACCCTCAAAACGCGTTGAACATCCTTGATGGGTGGTCTACTAACCAGCCATTCGTTATTAACGTTGAGACGCCACCCAATACGTCTATTGATGCTGCTACCTTGAGTGCCGGCATACATTTATACGAAGCTACATTAGGTTTGAACCAGCAAGATGCTGATTGTGCAGCCATTCCCATCCCGAGTGCGGGCTGTAAAGTCGGGGATAAATTAACGTTTGGTGTTGACTATGTTCTTGGCTTAGTGGACAACAATACAGTTTCTGTTGTTCCCCTTAAGCCCCTAAAGCCGGCTCAAGGTTATTTGTTGGTAATGACAGAGGATCTTCAGGATTCATCAGGAAAAGCAGTGAAAGGTTCATCAACTTGGGACCTAGTTTCACAAGATATTGAGACTAAACCGTTGGCAACAGCGGCACAGTTAAACTTGCAAACACTGATTAATTTGCACCTGAGTTCATTGGCTAACGCCGGTGTGCAGACCGATAATATCACTTATGTTTCTGCGTTTACAACACAGTCAGTATCCAACGTACTGGACACCGTTAAGCGACTTATGATTGCTGAATTTGCGGGACGAGCGGCAGCGGGTGATCCAACCGCAGGTGAAGCACTACCGGTTATAGTTACCAGAGATGTTGAATTGGCTCCTAATTCAATGGAAGCATTGAGTCTTGTCTCCGTGGATCTCGTTACTGGCGCAGTTCAAAAAGATATTGCGGATTTACCAGCAGAAGCAGCCGGTCTTATTCCTGCTATTAATGCTGCAGATTTTTCCTCATTTACCAGCTGTTCAGGCCTATTAGTTAGTGCGGGTGGTGGATTTGGCAACGCATCTGCTGACGTCAATGTTTTTGCTTCAGGTGTTGCTGTTGGTATTCTAGGCGACGTTGGCCAATTCTGCGCGGCGAGTCGGTTTGAAGGCAATATTTCATTGCCTTATTACTCTGCTATTCCTACAGCTGAAAATCCATTAGCGCCAGTCAATAGCTTCTGGACATCAGCTTGCGACAGCGGTATCGTTTTAGCCAGAGCTGGTTCAGCCTTGGCAAGTGCGACACCTGGTCCAAACGCAGCATTGTGTACACAGGTTGGTTTGGCTGATGTAAGAATTAATGGCGAGTTACTTGATCGTGACCGTAACTTAACGAAATTTAGTTCTGTACCACAGCCGAGGGGCGGCAACATGGGTTTTGAGACATTAGACGTTCAAGTCACTGTGCCTAACCCACAAGTTGCTACTGCACTTGGTTTTAATCTTGAGAAGCCAGAAGCAGGTTGGCCTGTTGTCATGTTGGCTCACGGTATTACTTCGCAAAAAGAAGATATGCTGGCAGTCACAGGTGCTTTATCGTTAGCTGGTTTTGCTACTTTTGCGATTGATCAACCTATACATGGTTCACGTGGATTTGACTTAGATGGCGATGGCGTTGACGATTTAAATGCGACAACCGTTAGCGCTACACACTATTTAAACCTTGCTGTTTTGCCAGCAGGCAGAGATAACTTACGCCAAAGTGTTTCTGACTTGTTAGGCTTGAGATTAGGCTTGAATGCGGTTGTTGATACTAGCGCATCACAAGCAGTTGATATCGATACATCCAATGTATCCATCTTTGGTGTATCTCTTGGTGCAATCACTGGAGGTAACTTTGCCGCCGTTGCTAACACTGGTTTCAATGGTCCGCTGAGCGCTTTTGATAGCATGTTCGCAATTCAAGCTGCGTCCTTAGAATCCCCTGGAGGGGGCACTGCAAACTTCCTATTAGAGTCGGCGGCATTCGGTCCGTTGGTCAAAGGCTTATTGCTGTCACAGGGGTCGCCAGATTTTCAGGCTTTCTTAGTGGGTACTTTTGGCACTACTGATGTTACCGAAGCACAATTAGTGGGCGCTGTGAATGGTTTCCTAGCTGCTTTATCGCCAGAACAACTTGCTGGTGCAAATGCGTTATTTAATCAGTTCTCTTTCGCCGCACAAACAGTGATTGACTCTGCCGATCCAATAAACTACTTCACTGCGTTGGCAAATAACACGCCAGTTCACATGATGACGGTAATTGGTGATGGTGGTGATAATCTGCCTGACCAAGTTATTCCGGTAACAACGGCGGTTCCTTTGGCCGGTCAACAAGCCTTGGTCAACATTATGGGCTTGCAGCAAATATCATCCACTAAAACAGGTACACCGTCTATTAGCGGTGTTGTGAAGTTTGTTGAAGGTGCCCATGGAAGTAGCTTGAGTCCTGGTAGCAGCCAAGATGTTACCGCGGAGATGCAGCGCGAAGTCGCTAACTACTTTGGTTCCAACGGAACTGCAATTGTAATAACAAATGAAGCCGTTGTCGCCAATTAGTATGATGCGTTAACAGTGTTAAGCAGATTTAAAAAGCCAGCATAATTGCTGGCTTTTTTGTGTTTATTTATCGCATCCTTTTAGAAAACGCTGGCTTTAAAACCGTTAAGTTATTTTAAGTGGGGCGATTAAACAAACTAGAAACACTTTTTAGTCAATCGATGAATTCGTTTTTAGCTAACTGTGTTAGCTAAAAAAAACTAAACTTCAATTAATAACAAAGCTAATTGCCACTGTTAATTAAAATGTGCATTATTTTGTAAAAAAATTATTAATTTATTGTAAAATATATGGTTTTTTAGCTAAACTTAAGCACTAGGCTAGGATTAAAAATTACAATAACAATAAGGATGTATTATTGATGAAAATTAACTTCTCATTATTCAAACAAACACTCACTGTTGCTGCTGCTGCTGTTGCTATTGCGCTGACTGGCTGTGGAGGAGACGGTGATAAATTTGAAGTCATTAAGCCCACGCCACTAGCACCTCCAACGCCCCCCGTTGCACCGCCAATACTACCTGCATTTGATTCAGATGGTGTACTGCAAGCCAACATTCGGTGGACAGATTATGGTGTGCCACATGTGACCGCGGATAATCTGGAAAGCATGTCTTTTGGCGTTGGTTATGCCTTCGCGCAGGATAATTTATGTATCTTGGCAGACCAAATTATTAAATATAACTCCGAACGTTCAAAATATTTGGGTCCAGACCGAAATCCGGGCACTGGTGATTCAGAGCATTTAATTAATGATTTTGGATTCTTAACGCTGGGGATCCGAGAGCTAGCAGAACAAAATTTAGCCACCTTAAGCGCAAATAGTCGTGCAATGTTAAGCGGTTACACGAAAGGCTTTAACCGATATTTAAATGAGACTGGCGCTGCAAATATCGATCCTAGTTGCGCAAATCAACCCTGGGTACAAGATATAGACAGCACAGATTTGTTAACCTACTCAATGGGTGTTGCATTGTTACCTGGTGCAGCCAATTTCCTTGGTCCAATGTTTATTGCCGCTCCTCCCGGAGAAAATCCATTTCCAACTCCGGTTGCCGCTGCGCCAGGGATGTCTCTTGAGCAAGGACTTCCGTTTAAGATTGAGCCTACTATTGCTATACCAGAAAGAAACCCTCAAGACATGGGCTCAAATGGATGGGGCCTTGGCTCTGATAAGACCGAAAATGGCATGGGAATGGTGCTTGGTAATCCTCACTTTCCGCACACAGGTAACCTACGTTTTTGGCAATTTCACACGACTATTCCAGGCTATTTAAACGTGATGGGAGGCTCACTTATGGGCTTGCCGGGTGCGGTTAATATTGGCTTTAATGAAAACGTAGCGTGGACACATACATTCTCTACTGCAGAGCATTTTGTGGTATACCAACTTCAGTTAGACGCGACGGATGCAAATAATTTAACTCATTCTGTGGATGGTAGTAAAAGAACGATTTATAAAAAAGAGCTGATGATTGATGTTGCCGTGGCGCCGGGGCAAACCATTAAGTTGAAGAAAAACACCTACACCACTAATTATGGCCCAATGATTGTCGTGCCTGGTAATTTTGAGTGGGAAGCAGGTGGCTCTGCGTTCGCTATCAAAGATGCTAATTTACCAAATTACGATGTACTTGATCATTGGCTAGCAATGAATTTAGCCACCGATATGACTGAATTTAAACAAGCATTTAAAGACTATGACGGGGTTATTTTTAATAACACTATGGCGGCGTCTAAATCCGGTGAAGTCTTCTACATTGATGACTCAACAGTGCCAGGATTAACTGCAACAGCGTTGAATGCACTAGCAACCAATCCAGCGCTGATCCAAATAAAACAAGCAGCAGGTTTCACGGTATTGCCAGGTTTTATAAGTGCATTTGATTTCAATGCGCCAGTGCCGTATGCAAGCGCACCGAAATACGAAGGTACAGACTATGTGCAAAATTCAAATGACAGTTTTTGGTTAACTAACTTTGAAAACCCAATTACAGGGGTATCACCGTTATACGGTCAGGTCGGGAATGAGCAGTCATTACGCTCTAGAATGGCGCATAAACTCCTTGCCAATGCATCTGGTTCTGACGGTAAATTTAATATGATGGAAGTGGAGGAGGCCTTACTGAGTAATCGAAATTATCTGAGTGAAGCTATTCTTCCTGAGCTACTATCAATTTGCCAAGCAAACCGAGAAGATGATATTGATGTAAGCGGTCGTACGATTAATTTAGGTGAGGGTTGTGATGCATTAACAGCTTGGGACTCGACGATGAATATCGACAGTGTCGGTGCTCATGTATTTAGAGAGTTTGCGTTCCAATTTAGACGTAATCCACAATGGGCGGTAGCCTATGATGTAAGCGATGTGTTGAATACACCAAGAGGTTTAGTGGATAATTCAGTCACAGTAATGCAATTAGCTACCGCAGTCGATAAAATCGAACGCGCTGGAATTGCCTTAGATGCGACGCTGGGTGAAGTGCAGTTTGTTGAGAAAAGCACGGCTGCAGGCTTGCCCAGTGGAGAACGTTTACCGTGGGGTGGTGCACATAACGTGGAAGGGGGGTTTAATGTATTTAGTACAAGCACATCCAATAATGGTACTGAGCTTCCTCGCCACACTTATCCTGCTATGGACAATAGCTCAATATTGAGTGCGGATGCTCAGGGTTATCATATTACTTCTGGCAGTAGCTGGATTTTTATTGCTAATTTCACTGAAGATGGTCCTGTTGCCAAAGGTTTGCTGACCTATTCACAATCACATAATCCTGGATCGGAGCAATCTGACGATCAAACGAAATTGTATTCTTTGCAACCTCAATTACGTCCTTTACGCTTTACTGAAGCAGATATTGCCGCGAACTTGGTGAAAGAAGTCAATATAACAAGTGCTGTTCAGGAATGATTAGACGAAATTTGTCTTTAATCTGAATCTGCATCGGATTTATATGGTATAAATTTCTCCATTGTAAAAAATACATAAAACGCGTAAAAAATAAAAAAAAGGGCCTTCGGGTCCTTTTATTTTGTGTTTTTGGCCCAAGATACACTTGGTAAATTCAGTATAGAGGAATGCAATTTGGAATTTTTATTTGTATATGGTTTGTTTTTAGCGAAAGCAATCACCATCGTTGTTGCGATAGTCGTCGTTGTTGGTTTCATAATTGGCATTGCTGTCAAACAGAAGCAATCAAGCGCAAGCGGTAACCTTGAATTTGAATCTTTGTCAGAGCACTTTGACGATATCAAAAGCCAAGCTCAACACGTACTTTTAGACAAAGACGAGTTGAAGAAGTTTGAGAAAGAAGAAAAGCAAAAACAAAAAAAGAAATCATCGAAAAAAGACGAAGAAAAGAAGAATAATATGTTCGTTTTGAATTTCAATGGTTCGATGAATGCGCAAGAAGTCGAACAATTACGCGAAGAGATCACTGCAATACTTTGTGTCGCAACAAAAGATGATGAAGTGTTAGTCAATGTTGAAAGTGGCGGCGGCGTTGTTCATGGGTATGGACTTGGAGCGTCACAACTACAGCGTATTAAAGACAAACAAATTAAGTTAACTGTGAGTGTTGATAAAGTGGCTGCAAGCGGCGGATATATGATGGCTTGTGTTGCAGACCACATCATTAGTGCTCCTTTTGCTATCATTGGTTCGATTGGTGTTATTGCTCAGTTACCTAATTTCAATAAAGTGTTAAAGAAAAATGAAATTGAATTTGAACAACATACGGCCGGCGATTTTAAGCGCACTTTAACTATGTTTGGTGAAAACACCGATGAAGGTCGCAATAAATTCAAGGAAGAAATTGAAGACGTGCATGTCATGTTTAAAGGCTTTGTTAAACAACATCGTCCAGAGTTGGAAATTGATAAAGTGGCTACGGGTGAATATTGGTATGGTCAGCGCGCAAAAGAATTAAATTTAGTCGATGAATTGAAAACATCAGATGACTTTTTAATGGATGCAAACAACAAATATAGATTGTTTCACATTAAATATGCGACCAAGAAAACACTTGCTCAAAAGTTAGGTTTTTCAGCATATCAAGCTATCGAACAGACATTTATGCGATTGGTTGATGCTGGAAACAAGTTATACCGCTAGTGTAAAAGTAGATTACACCCAATAAAAAAGCGGCCATGCCGCTTTTTTAATTACTAAGCTAAGGATAGATTACCTTAAAGACAAATCAGTATTGCTATCGGGGTGCTTTCGCGCCCGGATTGATGTCTTGGATTTGCTTCGTATAAAAATCCTTTACTGAAAAGCTAGAGGCTGACTTTTTGCTCTTGGCTTTTGCTTTAGCAGGCGCTTTTGGTTTCTCTATTTTAGCTTCTTTTACCGGCTCTTCTACTTTTTGTTTTTTGAGAGTAGGCGCTGCGCCCATGCTATCAGCCATTTCTTCTAGTTGTGCTAAACGGATGTTTTTACCACCGTCTACAGTGTACCAACCACCTTTTGCCTCGATTATTGGTGCTTTACCATTTGCTGCTTCGTAAGCGGCTGTGAATTTTGCTAAGACGCTGTCTTTGTCTAATTTGCTCATACGTTCTTATGAACCCTTTTTATAATAGTAATGTTAATATACCTTTTTTATTTCAAATGTCTAATTTGAGTGATTTGGAGCCGTATTTTTGTGAGAAGACATGAATTTATTAGATTAATTGACGATTTGCTACTGCCAAATACAGTTAATGACTATTGTCCAAATGGACTACAAGTGGAAGGGACTGACGAAATTAGCAAAGTGATTACCGGTGTTACAGCATCCCAAGCATTGATTGATGAGGCAATAAAACGCAAAGCCAATTGTATTTTGGTGCATCATGGTTATTTTTGGAAAGGCGAGTCACAGCCAATTACGGGTATTAAAATGCGCCGCATCAAATCACTTTTAATGCACGATATTAATTTGTTAGCGTATCATCTGCCTATTGATATACATCCAACCCTTGGCAATAACGCACAATTAGGTAATTTATTGAACGTGAGCGGTATTCAGTCTCATCCTACATTAAAGCCAAGTGGCATTGTAATGTCCGCAGAGATGGCGCGGGTGATTGATGCGACAACCTTTCAAAAGCAAATTTCGATCGCGCTAAATCGAGAAATACTGCATGTGAGTGGTCGCTCCAATAAACCGATTAAGCGAGTTGCATGGTGCACTGGTGGAGGACAAGGTTATATTGATGCTTGTGCGGAGTTAGGTGTTGATGCGTTTATTTCTGGGGAAATATCAGAGCAAACCACGCACAGTGCCAGAGAACTCGATATTCACTATTTTGCGGCGGGTCATCATGCAACTGAACGCTATGGTGTTAAGGCAATTGGTGAGTATTTAAATACGTTACCGGGCATTGAAGTTGAGTTCGTTGATATTCATAATCCTGCATAATGCTGGTTTTTGGATGGCATTTTGCAACACGCACGTAATCCTTCATTAGGGCTTAGTAAATCGATGGAGGGATCCGTTCATCGTAAATTGTATAAAAATTTTATTAAGATATTAGGTGCTCACAATAAAACATGAAAGATAGAAAAGTAGCGACGCCAACAGATACATTTTTCAACGGTATTGCGAATAAATTTGACAATAATATCTATGGCACCACTAAAGGGCGTTTGCGTCATCAGATGTTACTGCATTACTTGTCTGCGTTAATTCATTCACCGCAGCGTTTGGCTGTTTTAGATGCTGGCGGTGGGACAGGGATGATGTCATTAGAGTTTGCGCAAGCGGGTCATCAAGTCACCTTATGCGATGGCTCAGAAGAGGTGCTTAATATTGCAAAGCAACGTTTGGCTGGCGCAACATTGGCAGGTGCAACGAATACAAGTGTTGAGCAAACAGATATATTGTCACTTAACTATCCGCAACAATTCGACGTCGTTCTTTGCCATGCGGTGCTTGAATGGTTGCAAGAGCCTCTAGTGATTGTCGACAAGCTATTTACTCAATTGCGCCAAGGTGGTCGATTATCCTTGAGTTTCTTTAATCGCGATGCTGCTTTGTTTAATAATGCTATTTGGGGGAATTTTGATTATATTGATGCTGGCTTGAAAGCCCGCAATCAAGTCAGATTAAATCCACATAATGCGCAACGCCCAAGTGAGATCATGCACTATATTCAGCATAAATACCCTACTTACACAATCGAGCATAAAGCAGGAATAAGGTGCTTTCATGACTACTTACAAGATCGCAGTAAGCAAGTTGATGAATATGACAAAATTCTTGCATTAGAAATGAAATATGGGGCAACCGAACCTTACATGTGGCTCGGTAAGTATTTCCATTTAATTATTAAAAAAGACTAATGTAAATGCGCAATATTGTCTTAATGTAAATTAAGCTTCTAATGCGGCGGTGATGTCAGCTTCCATCTGCTCGGGTTTGGTGGCGGGGCTGTAGCGTTTAATAACGACACCTTGTTTGTTGACTAAAAATTTAGTGAAATTCCACTTAATTCGTTTACTCCCTAAAACACCAGGTGCAGCATCCTTTAGTAATTTGTAAATAGGTGCTGCATTGTCGCCATTGACCTCTACTTTTTTCGAAAGAGGAAAAGATAGATTGAATCGCATCTCGCAAAATTGTGCAATATCACTATCTGTACCTGGTTCTTGATGACCAAATTGGTCGCAAGGGAAGCCAATAACTTCAAGCCCACTGTCTTTATGTGCCTTATACAGAGATTCTAAACCATCATATTGCGGCGTAAACCCACATTTGCTTGCAGTGTTAACAATTAGCACCACCTTGCCTTTATATTGCTTAAGTGGGACAGTATCGCCATTGTTAGCAACGTAATCTAAGTCATAAAATGTGTTGGCCATGTTATTCTCTTAATTGAATATTTATCTTAGTGTAACAGCGGGCCAAAAATAATCTGTAATTTAGCAAAAAAAAATCAAAAATTTACTATTTAACTGTAAAATTAATACGGCGTTGTGGTCATATGGGCTGCTATTTTAGGCAACGTATTCAGACAGATGTTCTTGATAATCAGACATCCGATAGGCTTCAGGAAATTCATTTATCTTTTTCCTAATTAAGTTGTAACGTTTTTTGTTGGATTCAGATAGGCGCTTGTCCTTCAGCTCGTCTACCAACACCAAGGTCTTTTGATCTTTATACTCAGCCTTTTTAATGTCGCTTAAACATTGCAATAAATTAAGCGTAAAAGCAGGAACGCTAGCGTCTAATTGACGTGCTTTATAAAATAGTTCGATAGCCTCGTTAAGTTGATTGCCGAGGTAGAGAACCATCCCTTGATCGTTCACGCGTTTCGCCTTTTCTTCTGACAGACCCAGTGATTTTTCTGTTTCTAGTATAAGGCTGCCGGCTAATATTTGGTCAATTTGATCATCTTTAGCCGATAGTTTACGATCTACTTCGTTCCAAACTTCACGTGCTTTATCTTCTTTACCTAAGCCAAACCAGACTTTAATTGCATCTACCATGGTTGTTAGTTTTGCATTTTTTGCATCGCCGACGGTTTTGTTTAAGATAATGCGTTCAGCTTTTTGTTTATCGCCTTCCAATAAGCTTGCAAGAGCAAGCATAAAGTCGCGCTGGTGTTGGGTTTGGTTATCAAGAATACTTCTACTAGCGTTGCCAATTAAGCATTTTGCTGCATGTAGCTTAGGTGCGCGCTCGTTCAATGCAGAATTTTCAGCCAGCTGTAAGTGGTATCGAGCGAGTTCAATAGTGTACTCGTCAAAGCGTTCTTTAACGGTAAAATTGCTTTGTCGTTTTTTCTCTAACAGCCTAATTGCTTCTTCACTCCTGCCTTGCATTTTATAGGCGAGCACTTTTAGCTTGGTAGCCGGAATGGTGAGGTCATTTTCTTTAATATTGTCGAGAATTTTCCCCGCCAAATCATAATTTTCTTTGCCAATTTCAACACACGCCATCCATTCATAAGCTTTGTCTTTGGTTAATTGGTCGCTAATCAGGCTATCTAGCATGTTTTGGCAATGACGCCATTGTCCAGATAAAAACTCACTCTTAATTAACCCCCAATGTGCCCAGAGCACATTAGATGAACGTTCTAATATATCGCGATAAAGTGCGACTGCGTCACTGTAGCGTTGTTCACTGATCAGTAAACGTCCTTTAAGTTTAATAAAGTCGGCACGCGCGCGCTTGCTCAAACCGCCTTGAAGTGAGTCATCAACAAACTTGAGTGCTTTTGCCGGTTGTTCATTATCTAAATATTCAAGTGCAGGCTTTATTTTTGAACGAATGCTTAGGTAATGATTCATCGAGGTGTGCAAGGTTTTTATAGTGTAAGGTTTAATAATTAGGATGTCAGGGTGAATATCTAGGATTTGACTAATTGTCTGTGGCAATCGATCCGATGTTAAAAACACAACGCCGGTTGAAGGTTTAATCAGCTTTGCTTCTGCCAGATACTGTATCCACTCAACGCCATTTTTGTTTTGACCTAAGTGGAAGTCGATGACAACAACATCAAAGTCTATTGTTCTTAAACCATTCCTTAATTCTTTACCGTTGGTATAACTCGCAATATCAAACTCGCCCATAGACAGCAGATTGCTGCGCAGGTTTAGCCGAGCAGTCGTGTTATCTTCGACGATTGCGATTTTGATTTTGTGCTTCATCATATCAACTTCCTATTCATAATCAGTTCAACAGCTTATCAATTGATGCTCCAAGTTGAACGAAATTTGTGCTGTTTTTGGGTATGCACTAAAATACATAGGTCTATCGATACTAATAAATTAGTCGTTAGACAGCAGTTTTGTAACAATAATTTCACAAAAAGAAGTTGCTCGACTATACTTGACGTTTACGTAATGGTAAGGTCGAGTTTCTGTAACGGCATACTCACTGTTTAAATCATCTTAAGGTCTACTATGAACAAGATTGCTCAATTAATTGATGGACAATTTGTCCAGTCTACAACTACTGATTTTATTGAAGTGACAAACCCGGCGAATAATCAAGCTATCGCGCATGCACCTTGCGCAACGGTTGCTGAAATGGAACAAGCGGTAAGTGCAGCAACCACCGCTTTTAAAACGTGGAAAAAGATACCCGTGCCGGAACGTGCGCGTCTAATGATGCGCTATCAGCATTTACTCAAAGAAAACCATGATGAAATAGCGACTATTCTTGCACAAGAAACGGGCAAAACCTTTGCTGATGCGAAGGGCGACGTTTGGCGAGGAATTGAAGTAGTTGAGCAAGCGGCCAATATTTGTTCCATGATGATGGGAGAGACTGTTGAGAATGTTGCTACAAATATTGACACCTATAGCATGATCCAACCGTTGGGTGTTTGTTTGGGTATCACACCCTTCAATTTTCCAGCGATGATCCCACTGTGGATGTTTCCAATGGCAATTGCATGCGGTAATACATTCATTTTGAAGCCCTCGGAACAAGATCCTAATACCCCCATGAAATTAGCTGAACTTTTTATGGAAGCTGGTGCCCCTAAAGGCTTGCTAAACGTGCTGCATGGCGGCAAAGACCAAGTTAATTATTTGCTTAAGCATGATGCCATACAAGCTGTCTCATTTGTTGGTAGTGTGCCGGTGGGTCAGCATATTTATAAAACAGCAACGGACAACATGAAACGTGCGCAATGTTTTGCTGGTGCCAAAAATCATTCCGTAATTATGCCTGATTCTAATAAAGAGTTCGTGTTGAATAACTTAGTCGGTGCAAGTGTTGGTGCGGCTGGACAGCGTTGTATGGCAATTTCAGTTGCCGTATTTGTTGGTGACACTGTCGATTGGATCCCTGAATTAGCGAAAAAGATAGCTGCCGTTAAACCAGGACTTTGGAATGACAAAGACGCAGGCTACGGACCACTGATAAGCCCGCAGGCGAAAGCTAAAGTATTGGCAATGATAGAAGAGGGCAAACAACAAGGCGCAACGTGTCTGGTTGACGGTTCTGGTTTTACCTTGGAAGGATATGAAAACGGTAATTGGATTGGTCCCACTGTATTTTCTGATGTAACCGCTGAGATGAGTATTTATCAACAAGAAATCTTTGGTCCAGTGTTATGTTGCATGGTAGTCAACACACTGGAAGAGGCTATTGCGCTGGTTAATGCTAATCCATTCGGAAACGGTACATCTATATTTACTGCTAGCGGCGCAGCTGCACGCAAATATCAAAGCGAAATAGAGGTAGGCCAGGTGGGCATTAATGTGCCTATTCCAGTGCCACTGCCATTTTTCTCATTTACCGGCTGGAAAAATTCGTTTTATGGTGATTTACATGCGTATGGTAAACAGGGCGTGCGGTTTTACACAGAAACAAAAACAATTACCGCTCGCTGGTTGGATGACGACATTCCTTCAGGCCCAAATATGACTATTGAATTAAAGTAATAGCATATCATTTAACACGCCGTTGCTTGGCCCAGTAATAGCGGTTTAAGAGGCCTTCCAGCCTAGCTGTTGACGAAGAGCGATTAAAAATAGCGTTTAAAAAGAGCGATTAAAAAGAGCGAGTAACATATGAATTTTGAATTAAATGAAGACCAAACCGCCTTCGCTGCAACAGCTAGACAATTTGCTGACCAAGAGCTTGCCCCTTTCGCTGCAAAATGGGATCGAGAGCATTACTTTCCAATTGAAGCAATTCAAAAAGCCGGCGAGCTCGGTTTTTGTGGCTTATACACACCAGAAGATGAAGGCGGTTTAGGTCTATCTAGGCTTGATTCTTCGATTATATTCGAACAGCTCTCTATGGGCTGCACTACAACGACTGCGATGCTAACCATCCATAATATGGCAACTTGGATGATTGCGACGTGGGGTACAGCACAAGTTAAAGAAATGTGGATACCAACATTGGTGACAGGTGAAACCATTGCAAGTTATTGTTTAACTGAACCAGGTTCAGGTTCTGATGCTGCGTCAATGCGCACTAGCGCTAAGAAAACAGAGTCAGGTTATGTGTTAAATGGCGCTAAAGTGTTTATTTCTGGTGCCGGAGCAACTCAAGTTCTGGTCGTCATGGCTCGAACAGGTGAAGCTGGCGCCGGTGGTGTTTCAGCATTTGTGGTCGCCGCGGATGCTAAAGGTGTCGAATACGGTAAAGCAGAAGAAAAAATGGGCTGGAATGCGCAGCCAACGAGAATGATAACGTTTGTTAATGTTGAAGTCACTGCCAGTGCATTACTTGGCAATGAAGGCGAAGGTTTCAAGTTTGCAATGCAAGGGCTTGATGGTGGTCGCGTGAACATCGCTACCTGCTCTATCGGCACGGCGCAACAAGCGTTGAATACCGCACAAGCTTACATGCAAGAAAGAACACAGTTTGGTAAACCGCTAGCTAGTTTTCAAGCGCTGCAATTCAAACTTGCTGACATGGCAACAGAATTAGTTGCTGCTCGCCAGATGGTGCGCCTAGCAGCAAGTAAACTAGATAATAATCACCCTGATAAAAGCACTTACTGCGCAATGGCAAAACGTTTTGCTACCGACGTAGGTTTCGATGTTTGCAATCAAGCATTGCAAATTCATGGCGGCTACGGCTATATCAAAGAGTATCCATTGGAGCGTCATGTGCGTGATGTAAGAGTGCATCAAATACTTGAGGGTACGAATGAAATTATGCGCGTTATTATTGGACGTCGTTTAATATCATCCAATATTGAAGTGCTTTAGCATGGCAGTCATTGAAACTAAATTACTCGCGCGTAACAAATCTAGCGAATACATAGGCGTCATCACCCTTAATAAAGAAAAATCGTTAAATGCCTTGGATCTCGAAATGGTGCAATTGATGACAGCATCCTTAGCGCAATGGCGCAATGACGATTCTGTGGTTGCGGTGTTTATTGACGGCTCAGGTCATAAAGCTTTTTGTGCTGGTGGTGATGTAGTTTCGATGTATCAATCAATGAAACTGAGCCGCACTGAGCAACAACTTGAAGGAAAGTCGAAACTTGCGCATCCGCCTCAGTTTTTAAGTGACTTTTTTACTCAGGAATACAGTCTCGACTATTGCATTCATACCTATCCAAAACCGATCATTACTTGGGGCAGTGGAATTGTGATGGGTGGTGGTTTAGGTTTATTCGCGGCGTCTAAGTTTGCCATAGCCACAAATACGTCAAGGTTCGCGATGCCCGAAATTAGTATCGGATTATTCCCTGATGTTGGTGGCAGTTATTTTCTAAATAAAATGCCAGCGGGTGTCGGCTTATTTTTAGCCTTAACTGGCGCTAGTTTCAATGGCCTTGACGCCTTCGATGTTAATCTTGCTAGTCATAAGCTTGGGTCTGAAAGCAAGCAAGCATTGCTAACTCAGTTAATACACATGAATGAGGTGTCTGCGCAAGGCATTGACGTTGCTCTATCAGCATTACAATTAGTTGATGAGCCCGAATTTAGTTCGGTTGATGCTAAACTTCAACCCAATTTCAACAGTTTTCAACAATTAGCCGATGCGCCAACGTTGTCTGCAGTCGTTATGCAATTAGCGGGCATGGTTAGCCACAAAGATGATTCTAGATGGTGGTTGAAAGCGCTAAAAACACTGCAAAGTGGCAGCCCTATCACTGCAAATATAATATTCGAACAATTGAAGCGGAGCGGAGGTTACAGCTTAGCTGACTGCTTTAGACAAGAACTAAGTATAGCCCTGAGTTGCGGGATGTACGGAGAATTCGAAGAAGGTGTGAGAGCTTTGTTGATTGACAAAGATCTTACACCTAAATGGTTATATGAAAATAGAAATGATGTACCGACAAGTTTGATCCATACACATTTCACTTATTTCGCTGATGCAACGAACCCTTTGCATCAACTTGAACAAACTTACGGAGGTTAGCATGGCTAAGATTGCATTTTTCGGATTGGGTAACATGGGTGCATCCATGGCTAAAAACTTGGTCAAAGCAAAGTTTAACGTCACTGTTTTTGATCTGGTTGGGTCGCAAGTGCAGCTTTTAGCTGAGGCCGGCGCAACACCCGGTAGCAGTGTTAAACAGGCCGTAGAGAGTGCCGATATTATTATTTCTATGCTGCCAGCAGGCAAGCATGTTGAATCCCTTTATTTTGACGAAGACGGCATTGTAAATAATATTTCAGCTAAGTCCTTATTTATTGATTGCAGTACGATTGAATCAAGCACCGCCAAAAGTATTGGCGAAAAACTGCAGGCACAGGGCCATCGATTTATTGATGCGCCTGTATCAGGCGGGGTGGCTGGAGCCGCAGCGGGCAGCTTAACTTTCATAGTGGGTGGCGATAAAGCTGATTTTGATGAGGCACAAAGTTGCTTGCAAGCGATGGGCAAGAACATATTCCATGCCGGTGGTATCGGCGCTGGGCAAGTTGCTAAAATATGCAATAATATGTTGCTCGCAATCCTAATGGCAGGAACGTCAGAGGCATTGCAATTGGGTATCGACAATGGTTTAGATCCTAAAGTCATGTCCGATATTATGTTGCAAAGCTCAGGACGGAATTGGACATTAGAGCTGTATAACCCTTGCCCTGGTGTGATGCCTAATGTGCCATCATCAAATGATTATCAAGGTGGTTTTTTGGTCGATCTAATGAACAAAGACCTGGGTTTAGCAATGGGCACAGCGGCAAATAATCGATCCGTCGTACCCTTGGGCCAATTGGCTAAGTCATTATTCCAAATGCACGGTAATGCAGGCAATGGTAACTTGGACTTCTCTAGTATCTTCAATGCCTATAAACACGGCTAACGGCGCTTCTGAGATTGCATGAGGGTGTGGTATCATGCCCTCATATTAACAAACGAAGCTTTCATCATTATGTGGCAATGCCCACTTTGTAAATTACCTCTACAAACACATCAAACCGATGCGCCTGACAGACCATTAAAAACCTGGTTATGTAAAAATAATCACAGTTTTGATAAAGCAAAGCAGGGCTATGTTAATTTACTACCAGTGCAAAATAAGCGATCTAAAATGCCTGGCGATGATGTTGAAATGGTCGCTGCTAGAACCTCCTTTTTTGCCGAAAAACCGTACGCTCCTCTAGTTAAAAGACTGTCTGAAGTAATACGTTCTATAGTTATGCATAATAACGCCAGCTCTTGCGTACCGCGTAACGTGGTTGATACATCTGGCAACACTTTCAATATATACGATTCAGGCTGCGGTGAGGGGTATTATCTTGGCGAGCTTTCTGCGCTTCTTTTAGACTCTAATTTAGGTGCGGATTTAGGCGTTAAAAAGGACACGACGACTTTTTTTACATTTGCAGGACACGATATTTCAAAAGCAGCAGTGATTGCAGCAGCCAAGAGAAATAAGCATACACAGCTCGTTGTTGCGTCCACTATAAATATCCCTGTTTTGGACAGCTCACAAGATATTATTATACAAGTTTTCGCGCCGGCATGCGCAGGCGAATATGCCCGAATTTTGCATTCCAACGGTGTTGTTATTACGGTAGATCCAGCACCAAAACACTTGTTTGAATTGAAAGAAATAGTGTACGAAAACCCCGAACTTCATGAAAAGCACAGTGCGGTTCTGACTGGATTCGAAATTATACAACAGCATCATCTTGGCTTCAGTGTTTCGTTACGTAGTGTCAAAGCACGTTTGGCATTGCTGCAAATGACACCGTTTTATTGGAAAACAAATGACACACAACGTGCGCTAATTCGGACAAAATTAATGCAAGTGACAGCGGATTTTGTGATTACAGTATGGCAACAAAGCAAAGGCGCTGAAGGAGACAAAGCCGCGCTCAGTGACTCAATGGTTGTCGCTCTGCCTGTTATTGGTGTTTTGCATGATAACGCGTTACAGGATGATTTAAGCGGTATAGAGAATGAATTATGAATAAGGCGCTATTTTTAGACCGAGATGGCGTGATAAATGTAAATCACGGCTATGTTTATCAAACCAGCGACTTTGATTTCATAGATGGTATTTTTGGCCTTGTTCAACGCGCGAATGAGCAGAGTTATAAAGTCATTGTGGTTACCAATCAGTCTGGTATTGGTCGCGGTATGTATACTGAGGCTGACTTTGAAGCGTTAAGTGCATGGATGCTTTGTGAATTTGCAAAGCGTGGCACTATCATCGATGACGTTCTTTTTTGTCCACATCACCCCCAAGCAAAACTCCAAGAATATAAAAAAGTGTGCGAATGCAGAAAGCCTAAAGCCGGTATGCTTAAAGTCGCGGCCTCTAAACACAACATCTGCCTTGCTAATAGTATGATGGTAGGAGACAAGCTATCAGATGTTGAAACTGCAATAGCGGCAGGTCTTCGTGAGGTTGTCTGGTTTAATCCTGAGTTCATAGGACCAATGCAGACAAGTACTGCTGAATTTCAGGCTAAGTCGCTATCCTGTGAACTAACCTCGCTAAGCATAAGTCACAGCCTCGGTGCAATAATAACTCCCTAGCTTTCCCCCCCCGCTACCGGTTTACACCTACCGGTTTACACCTGCCAGTTTTCACCTGCCGGCTTACACCTTAGATTTGACTCTTCTTATACTTTAGTTTAAATTCAGAAAAGTCGGAATAAAAAGAAAAGTCGGAATAGAATGTTTGAAATCACGGATAAAATAGAAAAGTACTGTACATCAAAGCAAGCGGCTAGTTTGCTGGGCGTGACAACTCGGACTATACAACTGTGGGCGGCATCAGGAATACTTCTGGCTTGGAAGACTCCTGGGGGTCATCGACGTTTTAATTTAACGGATATTGAAATGTTTAAGAGGCAACTTAATCAAGAAAATAACGATGCTGTTGAACACAGATTAGTACGCATTTTGGTGATTGAAGATGAGCCTGACTTAATCATGTTATACAAAATGACAATTAAAGGGTGGAATTTACCGGTTATTTTAGAAACCGCGACAGATGGTTTTGAAGGTTTAATACAAATAGGCGCATGGAAACCAGACATTGTTATTGCGGATATTCAAATGCCAAATATGAGTGGTGTTAACATGTTGAAATCACTATCTAAAATGAGCGCATTTAACGACATGATGGTTATGGTTGTCTCTGCATTATCGAGATCAGTTATTGATGAAAAAGGCGGCCTACCCGAAGGGATACCTTTCTTCACTAAGCCCATTCCATTTAGTGAAATTGAAAGGATCGTAAGCCAACAATGTGAAAAGTTAGTAGACGCTTAATAACTAGGCATAAAGAGCAATTAGAAATAGAAAGTAGGCTTGGAAAAAATCACAGTTCTAAAACGTTGGCTGCCAGTTATAGTAAGCAATTGGATTAAAAATTAGTCCTGATTAAAAAATGCAGTAAGTAACAACTAATCAGCGCTATTACTATATGAATTTTGCTAATAAGTGATTTCCATTCAGTGCAAACAAGACCAAAGGACCGCAAAATAAGTCCGCACGAATGTCAGCTCGTTGGAATATAAATGCAGCGTAGAATTTAAGTCACGATTTATTAAAAATATAAAAATGGAGGCGACTATTTATGCAGACGAATGCTGATGAACAAGGTAATAAAAACGATGAAAAAGACAAACGAGCGGCTGAATTAGTTATTGCCAACAACAAACTTGCTTTTCAAAACGAAGAGAAGGACAAGCGAGCAGACGAGTTAATTCTTGCTAATGAAAAGAAAGAAAAACGGGCCAATGAATTAATCCTCGCCAACACCAAACTTGCCTTTCAAAATGAAGAGAAAGATAAACGCGCAGATGAGTTAATTCTTGCCAACGAAAAGAAAGAAAAACGGGCAAATGAATTAATCCTTGCCAACACCAAACTTGCCTTTCAAAATGAAGAGAAAGATAAACGCGCAGATGAGTTAATTCTTGCCAACGAAGAGAAAGAAAAAAGGGCAAATGAATTAGTTCTTGCTAATGCAGAACTGGCCTTTCAAAACGCAGAAAAAGATAAGCGAGCAGATGAGTTAATTCTTGCCAACCAAGAGAAAGATAAGCGCGCAGACGAGTTAATTCTGGCTAATCAAGAGAAAGATAAACGCGCAGATGAGTTAATTCTTGCCAATCAAGAGAAAGATAAGCGGGCAGATGAGTTAATTCTTGCCAATGAAGAGAAAGATAAACGCGCAGACGAGTTAATTCTTGCCAACGAAGAGAAAGAAAAAAGGGCAAATGAATTAGTTCTTGCCAATGAAGAATTAGCCTTTCAAAACGCAGAGAAAGAAAAACGCGCCGATGAATTGGTCCTCGCCAATACTGAACTAGCCTTTCAAAACGCGGAAAAAGAAAAAAGGGCTAATGAATTAGTTCTTGCTAACACTGAGCTGGCCTTTCAAAACGAAGAAAAAGATAAGCGAGCAGATGAGTTAATTCTTGCCAACCAAGAGAAAGATAAACGCGCAGACGAGTTGATTCTTGCCAACCAAGAGAAAGATAAACGCGCAGACGAGTTGATTCTTGCCAACCAAGAGAAAGATAAGCGGGCAGATGAGTTAATTCTTGCCAATGAAGAGAAAGAGAAGCGTGCCAATGAACTCGTGCTTGCTAACACCGAACTTGCGTTTCAAAACGAAGAGAAAGACAAGCGGGCTTTTGAATTGGTGTTGGCCAACAAAGAAAAAGAAAAACGCGCAGATGAACTCGTTCTTGCGAATAAAGAACTTGCCTTTCAAAGTGAAGTGGAAGAAAAACGAGCAGATGAGTTAATTCTTGCCAATGAAGAAAAAAGTAAGCGGGCAGATGAGTTAATTATAGCCAACGAAGAGAAAGACAAGAGAGCCGATGAATTGGTTCTTGCGAACAAAGAGAAAGACAAGTGGGCCGATGAATTAGTTATTGCTAACAAAGAACTGGCGTTACAAATCAAGCTTGATGCTTATCGTTCAGAAAGGGTTCGTGTCGCGAAGGAATTGACTATCTTTATTGATACTGCGAACGCACCAATATTTGGCGTTGATGCTGAAGGCAACGTAAACCAATGGAATCAAAAATCAGCCGAAATAACGGGATTTCAATCCGATGAAGTATTGGGTAAAAATTTAGTAGAAGAATTTATCACTGCAGATTATCGCGAGTCAGTAAATGAAGTGTTACAAAAAGCACTAAAAGGTAATGAAACCTCTAACTTCGAGTTCCCACTTTACACAAAAGACAATAATTTAGTCATGGTGTTACTCAATGCAACTACACGACGCAATGCAAATGGCGATGTTGTTGGTGTTGTTGGAGTTGGGCAAGACATCACTGAACTTGATAGTTATCGTTCTGAAATGGAAGCAAAAGTAAAAAAACGGACCCGTGAATTAGATATTATATTAACATTAAGTCCTGATGGATTTGTATTAGCTAATGCTGACAATATTATTGTTTATATTAATCCCGCATTATTAAATATGACCGGGCTTCAAGCGCCTATGTTTATCGGTAAATCTGCAAACGTTTTTAGTGATGCAATGGTCAACTTGTATAATTCAGAACGGATGGAAGACATCAGTATTATCGGAACGGAGGATAGCGAGCGCCTCATTTATCTTTCATATCCGGTGTTACGAATTCTCAATTGTAACATTAGAACAATGTATGGATTAACGGGCGTAAAAGAAGGACAAGTGTTCTATTTTAGAGATGTAACCCATGAAACAGAAGTTGATAAGATGAAAAGTGAGTTTTTATCAACAGCGGCACATGAGTTGAGAACCCCATTGGCCAGTATATATGGATTCTCTGAATTATTAATGAATCGTGATTATGATAAAAAAATGTCACATGAAATTTTTGAAACCATCCATCGTCAGTCATTAAATTTAAAACACTTATTGGATGAACTGCTCGATTTATCTCGTATTGAAGCAAGAGCAGGAAAAGATTTTTATATGGTCAAGCAGTCACTTCAAGACCTTCTGATACAGTCATGTGCCGAAGCTGAAGGCGCATTTAATGGGCGTAAAGTAGAAGTTCAGTCATTAGGTCATTGGCCAATTTTATCCTTCGATATCGATAAAATGCGTCAGGTATTTAATAACTTGTTAAACAATGGATTTAAATATTCTCCTGGAAATAAAAACGTTATATTAAAAACAAGTCAACGAGAAAAAAACGGAAATATGCAATTTGGTGTCAGCATCATTGACAAAGGGATCGGTATGGCACCTCAACAATTGTCGCGTATTGGAGAGCGTTTTTATCGAGCTGATGAATCTGGCTCAACACCCGGCACTGGTTTAGGTCTGTCACTAGTTAAAGAGATAGTGACAATTCACGCTGGCGATATCGAGTTTGTTAGTTCTAAGGGAAACGGAATGGCAGTTACTGTTTGGTTACCGATTGTTAAAATTAATCTACTGAGTAAAGAGTAAAGAGTAAAGAGTGATGAGTAAAAAGTGATGAGTAAAAAGATAATTTTAATTGTTGACGATCAAGGGGAATTGCGCAAATTAGTGCGCATGACGCTTGAGTATGGTGATTACGAATTACATGAAGCTGAAAATGGCCAACGAGCCCTAGAATTAGCGAAGGTGATTAAACCTGATTTGGTTTTGCTGGATGTGATGATGCCTGGTGAAGTTAATGGTTATCAAGTTTGTGAAAAGTTAAAACAAGCCAATAATGAAAAAAATCCATATGTGATGCTATTAACTGCTCGAGGACAAAAATCTGATCTTGAAGAAGGACGACGTGTGGGCGCAGATAGCTATCTTGTTAAACCCTTTAGTCCATTAGAATTGATAAAAAATGTTGAAAATGCACTCGCATGAGAATATTACAAGGTCTATTCAGTGGTCGCATTATACTTTGGCTGATCTTTCAGATGCGATAACAATGGATAGATGTTATCGCCTCGAATTCTCTGATGAATAGAATCAATTATCGTGCATACGCACCGCAAGTACGTCTTGTTTGACGCCGTGTAGAACTGCATTTGCAGTTGACCCAAGAAGCATTTTAATACCACTTCTACCGTGCGTTCCTATGACAATAAGATCTGCCTTACAGTCATTTGCTAAGCATTTTATTTCATCAGAAACATCTCCGAGCTTTACGTAAACGTTTTCTTTGTTAATACCAAATTTTTGTGCAATTTCCTCTAAGCTTTCTTTGGCATTGGAAAGGTTTTCAGAATCAGTTGTGACATCGTATTCGCCGCCATATAGAAGAGGCTGAAGATAAACTATTGGCATACATACATAAACCAGGTTCACGTCTTCAGTAGATTGACAAACAGCTATTGCTCGTTGTACCACGTTTTCATACTCAGCATTGAAATCAATTGCGACAACAATTTTTTTATAAATATTCATAATTAATACACCACACTAGTTTGATAGACTTGCCCTTTGCGTTTGCATAGGCTAACACAGCTGCATTATGCCATGTTTGACGTAAATCAAACATGACTGTGTCCGCTATCCCTGGGGCGATGATACCTTATGTATTTCCTTGTAAAGCATGTTGATCATCGCCATTAATTTAAAATGATGGGTCTTTAAGTCATGATGTAATTCAGATTGTTGCGCGTGTATCTGCCTCTTTTTTTGATGCACTGTCGTTTCCTTCTCATCGGCTTCTTTGAAAACATCGCTACTTGGGTCTTGTTCCTCATTGGTCATGCTTTTTTCGTGTTCATGGTCTATTTCAGCATGCTTGCGAATAGCTTGAGCATGCCTAAACAGCGACCTTGATTGTTGTTTCAGTGCTTTTTCTATTTCTTCTAACTTAGTCAGTGCTTGATCGTGGTCTTTTTTCCAGAAGTCGACTTCGTTTAACCATAAAGCATGTTCACTATTCCATTGATTGTGTTCTTGATGCGCGGCTAGATGTGCCTCCGTTGTAACTGTTTGCGCTTTTTCTCTGAGATCCCTTGTGAACGCCATTAATTCGGCTGTATTACTACTAGCAATGCTTTGTAATTTGCCCCAAATTGAATTGTTTACATAGGCCAGATCAAATCTTATTTGCTCTTTATAGGATTCAGTTGCGCCTTCGACGGCTTCACTTAATAAGCATAAATTATCCTTTAAATCGCTACTCGCTTGCTGGATTTTTTCCTTACTTATTTCCTTGGTATCATCGAGTTTTTCTTCCGCTGCGTAAAAAGCCTGTTGCAAGGTTTTACCTTCCTTCACCATAAACTCTTCTATGCTATCAACCATTGCTTGATAGCTTGAGTGTAATTCTGTTGTGTGTTTTTTTGTTTTCATGAGCAGTTTCCTTTAAAAATTCATATGAGCTGACAAGATAATTACCTATATGCTGGTAAGGATATATTCGGTGTTGTACTTAATCAATTGTGGAAATCACTTAATTTGATTTGTGATATCAGTCGATAATGCAGTGCTTATTTAGTCGCTCAAAACTTAGGTAAGTATCAATGAAGGGCTTATCAACACGCAATTAGATGTATCAAACCATATTATGAATAGGGCAGGCTTTGGCAAACCGCATTATGATTTGTATTGCTAGGTATTAAAAAATATAGCATGTCGCGGTTTAATACAGATGGGTAATTAGTATTGAATATATTCAGTTTTATTAACAATCTTAACAATCTTAACAGTAAACAGTCGACATAATTGAAATTAAACGTTATATTATAACACCTATGCATTTACTTACTTCACACTATTTAAGAAAGCAAAAATCACTGTTGAAATATTTACTGGTGATTGTAGTGTTGTTTTCTGTTTTTTCTCAATGGCACAGTTCCGCTCATGCACTGCAGAGTGAGCAACAATGCCAGTTATGCTTGGGCTCTTTTGATTTTGAGCACTCTTTACCAATTAACGTTACGTTTTTTGATACTGAACGAAAAATCCACACTCCCATCAAACTAAGTTCTTGGTCTTTTTACTCTCTATTTAAAACTCAATTTGGCAATAGAGATCCGCCTTTAAATCTCTGAAATTCATAGCATAACCATTTGTTAATACTGGGTATCTTCAGATAGCTCAGCGAGTTTTGATTTGTAATTTAGAGACAATATATAATGAAAGTAAAATACTCGGCAATCGTCCTAGCTGTTTTTGCAGCGTTAAGCCCAAATGCAGATGCAGCAGAAAAAAAAATCCAAAAAGATGAGAGTGACATAGAGACAATATTGATCACGGCATCACCTTTTCAGCGCACAATACTAGAATCCAGTGTGCCTGTGACAATCCTCAGTGGAGAAGAATTAGATCAACATCAGGCTGCAACGTTAGGCGAGACCCTCAAAAATGTGCCTGGCGTTCATAGTTCGTATTTTGGCCCAGTGGCCAGTAGCCCTATCATTCGTGGCTTGGATGGTCCTCGTATCAAAGTCTTACAAAATGGCTTAGGGGCCTCTGATGCATCGCGCGTAGGACCTGATCATCAAGTATCTACCGAAACCTCAACAGCAAGCCAAATTGAAATACTGAGAGGACCAGCCACGCTACTATATGGTAGTGGTGCAATTGGCGGTGTGGTAAATGTTGTGGATAATCGACTACCAGTGACTAGGCAGGAAGGCCTTATTGGTGAAATCTTTGCGCAATACGACAACGTTGCTGACGCTAAAACAATTTCAACAGACTTAAACGCGGGTGTGGGGGATTTTGTAGTGCACCTAGATGCGTATAATCGCAGTACCAACGATTATAAAATTCCGGTGCCAGCAAATATAAACGAGCAAGGCGCCAGCAGTAAGTTGCCTAACTCCGCTATGGACGCAGATGGTTATAATCTGGGTGCTGGTTGGGTCCAAGATGACACGGTTATTGCGCTTGCATATGGAAGAATGAACTCTGAGTATGGCTTACCCGGAGAAGACGGCGTATTTATAAAGTTAAAACAGGACAGATACCAAGGTGTAGTTGACTGGAATAATTTAGACGGCTTTATAAACGCTGTGCATTGGCAAAATGCTTATACAGATTATGAACATTCTGAAATTGACGTTGTCGAGGTTGGCACTACGTTTAGAAATGAAAGCATAGAGTCGAGACTATGGGGCGAACATGCGCCTGTGTTTGGTTGGAAGGGTGTATTAGGTCTGCATTACAACAATAGTGATTTTGAGGCTATTGGTGAAGAGGCTTTCACACCGCCAACGAAAACAGACAGTCTTGCCGTATTTTTAATGGAAGAACGCCAAACAGGCGCATTTATATGGCAAATCGGCTCTCGAATTGAGCAAGTAACTCATACTATTAATAATGATTTTTTTGCTGAACGTGATCCGCAGCAAAGTATTGCATTTGCTGATACCGATTATGTTGCAGTGTCTGGATCTGCGGGTGTTGTTTTCAAAATTGATAACGACAACACGTTAGCGTTTAACTATGCTTACTCAGAACGTGCACCTTCTGCATCTGAATTTTTTTCGTATGGGCCGCACATAGGATCGGGCACTTATGAAATTGGCGGTGGCTTTGAGATAGCTAACAATAATGATCAATACACCGTTGTCCAAACTGCAAGCGATATGGATAAAGAGGTATCCAATAACGTTGACTTAAGCTATCGTTTTAACACGGATGATTTGAATGCAAGCTTTAGTATTTTCCACAATCAAGTTGATAACTACATTTTCGAAGATTTTACTGACTTAGTGTTTAGTGATGGAGGATTAGTTTCAGCACAGGTGTTTGCTGACCAAGTTGCTAATTTGGGCGAAGCTGCCGATGAAGCTGACGGTTTACCTGTTGTTGTATTTGCCCAACAAAACGCCAAACTATATGGTTATGAAGCTCAAATCGATTGGCACTTAAATGACCAGTGGCGTTTAGAAGCATTTACTGATTATACCCGAGCAAAGTTAGCTTCAGGTCTCAATGTGCCTAGAATTCCTCCGATGAGAATTGGTTCGTCTGCTCATTATGAATCCGGCAATTGGCATACCGAAATGGAAATTATTCGAAACAGTAAACAAGATAAAATAGCCATCAACGAGACGGATACAAGCGGTTATACGATGGTTTCGGCGTCTGCTAATTATTATCTTGCTCTGGACAATGTAGATATGACGATTTACATCAAAGGCGATAACTTAACAAATCAGGAAGCTCGAGTTCATTCATCCTACTTAAAAGACGAAGCACCTTTATCAAGTCGCTCGTTTAGTGTTGGCGTGCGTGCACGCTTTTAAGGATTTTTGACAATAAAAAGCGGATGCTAAAAAGTATCCGCTTTTTACTCATTGCCAAGTTATTGCGTGATTTTTACTGCTTTGAAAACTCAGTAATATACTTAATTGAGCGACTCAATAGATTGGTGTCAATTTCAGTCAATACTTTTTCATTTGTGATGTAGTCGCGAATTTCAAAACTACCATTCTTGCTAACCTCAGTAATTAATCCTTTATGCAAAACAATTAAGTGTCTACCTTGCGTACTTACCGCCCAAGCTCGCGTTGGTGATTGCAATGCTTGGCCAATAGAATAGTTATCTGGCGCTGCGTTACAACCTAATTCGGTCAAAATAGTGGGGGCAATATCTTCTGTTGTCGACATGTCTGTTTTGAGCGCTAGATTACTGTAGAGCTTGTGATGAGCGCTATCTTCAGGCTTTGCTACAAATAGGATCTTGGTGGTTAAGCTAAGCGCTTGTAAATCAATTGAAGCTAACTCTTCATTTGTCACGGTTGCCATAAATAAACCACTGGATTGCTCATTAAGTTTGCTACTAAATGAACTCCAATTGCTTGAATAAAATGGCTTATTCTGAGCATCATCTTGATTGCTTGTTTCATGATTGTACATACTAACGTCGAGGTTAAATGCCTTTGATAGCGCCAGTGTGACAGGCTGCGTATTCGCGACGCTAGGCAAGAAGGCCTGTGGTAAGCCGTATACAGCAGACATCAAATAATCACTTTTCAAAGTGCTACTAACAAAATGGAAGCCGTTATCCATTAAGCCTTCAGGCGCAGAGGATAAAGTGTCATTGCGTAAACTTAAAAATAATAATTTTTGGGTCGCATCGACCGAGCAATAAATTGGCTTTGGTGGATAATCAAACGAATAATTATCATCGTTAAACTGTAAATTTTGACGTTGTTTATAGTCTTGCAGGTCAAACACACCGATGCGTGACATCAATGTCTTCGCTGTTGCAGGGTAGGACAAAGGAAGCATATTGTCTTGCTGTAATACCGGCGCATATAATTTGGCGTCGGCCCATACATGAATAGCGTGGCTAACAACAAAACAGAACACAAAGGCACTGCTGGCATAAATCCCGATGTGTACCTTCATGAATCGTTTTATGCGTTTATGTATTGCGTTCGCCAGTACCAGTTGAAACATTAACCAGATGACAACAAGTAATAACAAATAGAACCATTGGAGCCAATTAAATGCACCCATATGTCCTTCTGTTTCACTTCTCAGCAGTGCCGCTGAACTAAAGCTAATGTGAAACCCTGTTTTATTGTAAAGCAGCGCATCAAAAGCGAGCAGGGCAAGACCAATAGCTGCGATAGCCGACCCAAAGACCCGTAATACTCTAGGCTGTTTAATTTTGTAACACAGCGGTAATAGTAAAACAACGAAACCAAAGAAAGTAATAAAACTGATGTGTCCAATCCAAGTCACGAACATATAAACAATACTGATAGGGGTGCTTGATATGGGTGACGACAGCAAATAAACTGAGGATATGACAAGCGCCATTAGAATGTTGGCAAGGGCAAACCAATGCCCCCAAGCAACAAGTTCGTTAATTTGTTTACGTCGTGGTGATTCATTAAAAATCATAGTAGCTGTTAATTCCCTTTGACTGCTCTTTTCAATACATCACAAAATTGTGCCACCATCGCGTCTCTTTTTTCTGGAGCAACTTGTTGCGTAAATATAGACGATAATACATTGCCAAGCACCATTAACGACAAATTACTGTTTGCATTATTTTGTTCTAAGGCGACGAAAACGTCTTGCATAGCCGCTTCAAACTCTTTATCAGAGTATTTGGATTGTTGTGGCATTAATCTGTCCTGTGATTTTTGATGAAAAACTGGTTACAATTAACCAGCTTCAGAATGCTTATTATAATGGCACTCTATTCATTCACAAACAATTGTTTGGAAGATCTAGGTTTATTGTGGCGGCGGTTAACGGTAAACTAGGGTGAATACGACACTAATCCAATATTTTAGCACATTTAATAAGGCAGCCTTTTAAGTATATGAGTGCACTCATTCACCAATTTGTTGTTCATCGTTTAAATTTGTCTGACGATGGCAAGCTTCACTTTATTCCTCGAACGAGTTGTTTTGAGCCGAGTAAAGAAATAGAAACGTTAGCACAGCAGCTACATACAACCTTTAATAGTAAGCCTGGAAAGGGCGTTGGAGGATTTGTAGAAGAAACTGAAAAAGAAACTGAAAATACTTTTTCTGCAGATTTGTCGCAGGTACTACAAAGTGAAATGGACTTTCATGCATTTAGTGTAAAGAGCGGCGAATTCTTACTACAAACCCTAGCGAAAGATGAAATGGTAGAAACAGGGTTTCTAATATTCAGTCAATATGAATATTTGGCTACGCAATATCTGCTTATTGCGCTGATAGACACCAAACAGCATGTTGCTGTGAACCAACAGATGGATTTAGATTACAGCGACCATTTAGATTTTAGTAAAATGCAATTAGCGGTACGCATTGATATTACGCAATGGCAAGTAACGCCTGAGCAATTTAGATATATCAGTTTCTTAAAAGGTCGGATGGGTCGTAAAGTATCAGATTTCTTTATGCACTATATTGGTTGCGAAGAGAAGGTCGACGTCAAGCAACAAAACAAACAGCTAATGCAAAATGTCGATGATTATTTATCTCAAGAGCAATGCGATACACATGAAAAAAATCAACATCGTGGCTCAGTAGCAAGCTATTTCAAGGAAAGAGTAGTTGAAGGTGAAGATGTTACGGTCGAGGAAATTGCACAGTTTTTACCAAAAGATGAAGATTCAGGTCAATCTTTTACGTTATTTAATGACCAACAAGAAGTGCCATTAGAGCAGCGTTTTCAACCTGATCGCGCAGCTATTAAGTCACTGGCAAAATTTAGTGGCGCAGGAGGTGGCGTGACCATCAACTTCGATCGTCCCTTATTAGGTGAACGTATCTTGTACGACCCGCATACCGACACGTTGACAATTCGCGGCATTCCACCCAATTTAAAAGACCAGTTGCTACGCGCAACGAAAGGGAAATAATTGCTGATATGAAATTATTCGTAAACGACTTGACCGTCATGGATTTCTCTTACCTGTGCCCAAAACGAGGAATGGTAGGTGAAAGCTGGATTGTCGATATTTTGCTAAATGGCGGATTGAACGAAGAGAGCATGGTGCAAGATTTCGGTAAAGTGAAAAAAGAGCTAAAGCATGTGATTGATGACTATGTTGATCATAAGTTAGTAGTGCCTGCTGAGCATGCATGCACTACAATTACTCATGATGACTCTAATGAGCGAGTTCAAGTTGACTTTTCTTATCATCACGAAGGCAGCGAGAACGCGCAAAGCCTGCATTTGTATTGCCCTCCTGAAGCATATGCATTTGTGTATGCTGATGAAGTAAATATGAGTTCAGTAAAGGAGTATTTAAAAGAGGTCATAAAAACCCATTTGCCAGAGAATGTCCACTCTGTAGAGCTTTTTTTACGTGAAGAGGCGATCCCAACAGATTTTTATCACTATACACACGGACTCAAAAAGCACGATGGAAATTGCCAACGTATTGCCCACGGGCATCGTTCAAAAGTGTTGGTTTTTGAAAATGGAAAAGAAAGTCAAAAATGGCAAAATTATTGGGCAAAAAGATGGGCTGATATTTATATCGGCACAAAAGAAGATTTAGTCTCGCCTAGTCAATTAAGTTTTCAACATGACAACATAAACGCCGACAGTTTTTATTGTTTTAAGTACGAATCATCGCAAGGTGAATTCGAAATGGCGATTGAAAAACAAGCATGTGAAATTATTCAAACGGATTCAACCGTTGAATGTTTAGCTCAGTTTATGTTTGATGAATTAAAAACAATGTCAGACATGACATTAGAAGTCAGAGCATTTGAAGGTGTTGGCAAGGGTGCAATTGTTGCCGATGAATAAAAGTTCAAAAAACCAAATTTGTCTTTCTGTAAAGTTAGGTATTGGTAGCCTGATTTTAAGCGCCCTCTTTTTCAATGCAAACGTGCTAGCTGAAAATAATGAAAAAAAGCGTGCTCGCGCACTAACGTCGGAGGCACTCATTATCGATACTAAAAAGGGCGACATAGCCGAGGTAATGGAACTGACATCAAGCTATTTGCCATCTGGCGCTGTTACCGAACTAACAACGCAACTGGTTTTAAATGGCAGCCTAACGCAAGGGGCATTGTTACGCGGAAAACTCCCAAGTGGGAGTGTTGTGTGGCTTAACAACAAGCGCATTAATATCTTATTATCAGGTGATTTTGTATTTGGTTTCGGGCGTGATGCGGCGTTAACGCAAAAGTTAGAATGGCAATTACCTGGCCAAACTAGCCGCAATCAGAAAAATCTTAAACTAGCGAAACGTGAATACAATATCCAGCGTATCGAGGGTGTTGCGTCAAAGTATGTTTCTCCGCCAAAAGAAGTGTTAGCTCGGATTCGAAACGACAATGTACAAATTGCCACCGCAAGGGCAACAAGTTCTGAGCTTACTGCATTCACAAAAGCACTAATTTTACCTGCTAAAGGGCTGGTTTCAGGTGTTTATGGCAGTCAACGCGTGTTTAATGGCGAACCTAAACGTCCACACTACGGCTTAGATATTGCTGGGCCGGTGGGAACTGCCGTCAAAGCACCTTTAGATGGGGTGGTTACTTTGGCCCATGCTGATATGTACTATTCTGGTGGTACTCTTATTATCGATCATGGTCTGGGTGTTTCATCGACGTTTATTCACCTGTCCTTGTTAGACGTTAAACTAGGTGATGTGGTAACACAAGGTCAAAAGATTGCAGAAATGGGAGCCACTGGCCGAGTAACCGGTCCACACCTTGATTGGCGTATCAATTGGTTTAAAGAGCGCTTGGATCCAGCACTTCTGGTCGACCTAACAGACGCTGAGCAATAGCCGGCAATCTCAAGCGAGTAGGTTCTTAAATGATTAGAAAAGCACGCTATTTTCAAGCCCGTTTATTAAGCTGGCACTGCATTACAAAGTAACTGTGCCCGCGATCCAAGCGTCAAAGAGGATTGGGTTTTGAATAGTGAAGTAAACCGTATCATATATAGCGCTTTGAATGGGTAGGGTACCTTTGATGATGCGGCCCTGTCGCAGCAATGTTATTTCAACTGTTGAAGTCTGTTGGTTGTCCAACAATCGTTGCAAGTTACCACTATTTACCTGCCATTGGCCCATAGCAATCATCACATCACCAATTTGAGCACCCGCTTGAACAATCGGAGAACCATCAGACATTGTTTGCAGTACGACGCCACTGCCTTGATCTTTATAGCTTGCTCCAAAAGCATGTTTGAAGGTTTCTTTACTTGCTTTTCCTCCCTTATCATCAACTGATGTCCGGCTGCGTAGATTTAATGTTAAGCCAATACTCTGAACCATTGTGTCTATGGGTAGATCCATGGTCGTGTAAATCGCTATGTTAAGAAATCCAGATATATCGATATTGAAGTGTTCTTTGCAGAGCGTTTGAATAACATCGTTGGCAGTGCCTGTATTTGTTTGACCATATTGTGACCACAGTAACTGCATTAATTGGTCAAGAGAGTAACGATTGTTGCTGAGTTGTCGCAATGTGATATCGAGTGCCAGTGCAATAATCGTTCCTTTGGTGTAATAACTAACAATGTGATTGTGTGACCCTGCATCTTGCTTATAAAACTTGCTCCAAGCCTCAAAACTTGATTGCGTCACGGTTTGTTTGTGTCGGCCCTGAGTTCGGTTCATTCGGGTCATATTCTCACCCAGTATTTCAGCGTAACGTTGGGCGTTAATCAACTTAGTTCTAGCTAAGCTCAGATCATCATAAAGACTGGTGAAACCTTCAAATATCCAAAGTTGCTCCATGTATTGTTCAGAACTTAGGTCCGGTGAAATCATAATTTCAGGTTTTATACGTTTAACATTCCATGCATGAAAAAGCTCATGACTGCACAAACTCAAAAATTGCTGGTACTGCTCTGGTATGATGTCCGACTCACAACGCATAGGTAAATGGAATCGAGGAAACATAAGCGCGGTAGAAGCACGGTGCTCTAAACCACCAAAACCGGCTTCACATAAAAGCGTGATAAACCAATAGTCTTTTTCTGGCAAACCGTTAAACAAATCTAAGTGGTGTTTGCAAATAGGTTTTAGATCATTACAAATTCGTTCAACGTCAGCTTCAGTCTTTCCTGAAAAGACTAAATGAAAACGCGTACCGGCTATTTCAAATGTATGTTTTTCAACCACCCCTAAAAGGACAGGGTGATCAATTAATTCTTGGTAATCGTCACAACTAAAATAGTGAGTTGCATGTCCTTGCGACTCAACAACAGATTGTTGCTTTAGCGACGTACACATCTGCCAGTTTCTAGCGAGTTGGTTATTTACAATTTGCACCGATATTGGGACGGTGGAGTTTTCGGTGAATTCCTTTACTTCTAAAAAGGTGCTTGTTCCATTAAAGAATGCGTATTCGTCAAATAAGTAAGCGCCGCGAACAGATAAATCAAACGCGTAAACTTGATACCTGATTTCTAAGCCTGACGCAGCATTACGCACAAGCCATGTTTGTTTATCAATTTGGCTTATTAGCTGCTTTTCATTAGTTGGCGAAAGCGCTTCTAATTGATGAATGTTTTGGCAGAAGTCTCTTATCATATAACTACCCGGCATCCATGCAGGAAGCGACAAATGAATAACATCATGTTGGGAGGCCGGAATAGAAATTTTGACATTAAAAACGTGCTCAGCTAAATTTTCAGGTACGATATGGTAAGTGAGCGTGTCTGTCATGAATAAAAGCCTTTGGTTGTTGAGGTGTGCGATACTGCGCGATGTATCTATATTATCATGCTAGTAGTTACTTGTGGCTAAACAGTTGTAGAGTAAAAAAGGAATTCATGTGAAACCGTCAATATCCTCAGCTGATATCAACGCACTTCTATGTTTGTTGCCAAACACTGACGCCGATATGCAATTAATTGCGCAGGCACAGCCTGTCCGACTTCGAACAACCTACTTTGGTACCGACGGCGAGCAGTGCTTGTTTTTTCGTTATCCAGCATCAACAGAGCTCGTCAATACTACGCATTTAATCGAACCTGACACTCAAGTCGTTATCAGGTATGTGCTGGACGAGCCTTATGGTGAAGTAGTGGCATTTAAAGTGCGCGTTTTAAAAGTGATTTATTCACCATTGCCAATGGTAATTACAAGCTTTCCGTCTGTTTTGCAGAAACTCGGATTGAGATCGCAAAAGCGCGCTGTATCAGGTGTGCCGGTCGAAGTTGTTTTAGATGAACAGGAAAATAGGCAAGCAGAAGGATTAATCGTCGATATTTCAAAAAATGGCTGCAAGTTATTAATTCCATTTAAAACAGTACTTCAGGTTATCCAAAGTGAAGAAAAAATTACACTTTGCGTGGAACTGGCGGAAAGAACCCTACTAATTGCGGCAAGAGTCAAAAACGTGCGAATTGAAAAAGAATTCCATGCTTATGGCATGCAATTTGAAGACTACGACAATCAACTTGAACGTTTACTTGAGCGTTACATGATCACGTTGTAAACTAATTGTTAACATAAGCCAAAAATATAAAAACAATAAAAACAATAAAAACAATAAAAACAATAAAGAGGTACAAAATGCGCGAAGTAGAGCGACTAATTAATAAATATGGTGAAAGTCACACCAATAAAACCAATATCATGATTCATGCTATTGCCGTTCCTGCGATTTTCTTTGTGACTATTGGGTTGCTTTGGTCCATTCCCGTCCCTGAGTTTATGCAAGCAATGAAAATTACCTTTGCTCATGTTCTCGCTATTCCGACACTGTACTACTATTTTAAGTTATCTGGTCCAATTGGTGCCGCAATGACTTTGCTTACGTTAAGTGCCTTTGGTCTTATTAAATTGCTGATTATGTTTGATGTTTCTGTTTGGAAGTTTAGTTTAGGCTTGTTTGTGGTGATGTGGATTTTACAGTTTATCGGTCATCACGTTGAAGGTAAAAAGCCGTCATTTTTTGAAGACTTACGCTACCTATTAATCGGTCCGGCTTGGTGGTGGGTGCATTGGCTGAAGAGAATGAACATAAGCTATTAATACGCGCTATCGACCCGATTTATCTACATAAGCGCTCTACATAAGCGCTTATGTAGCGCACTGTATTTTCAGCTTCTTGTTGTTTTGAAGCCCAACCTAGCATCGAGTTTATCTAAAATCTTAATCACCGCTTTGCTTAGTTTTGCGCATAGTCAAGCGACAAGAAAATGTGCTAAACAATAACCACTTGCTAAAGCTTGCTTTATTTACCAACATTTGAAACCTTTATTATTAATATTGTCGTAAGAACATTAACGTAACAAAACTGTCGGAATGGAGCAGGTGATGTTGAAAAAAATTATGGTTATAGGTTTAGTCTTGTTTCTATCGGGCTGCTCGACAAAATTCGTATATAAAAACGTGGATTGGTTGATTTATTGGTATATCGATGATTTTGTTGAGTTAACTAACCAACAAGAAAAGGTGGTGGATGTTAAATTAGCAAGCTGGCTTGCGTGGCATAAAGACAGTGAGCTACCTATTTATCTTGAGCACTTGAACGAATTGTCCGGTGATATTCGAACCCAACAAATGAGTCTTGATAAAATAGATTACCATCGTCAAAAAGCGGCAGACCACTGGATACGCTTAAAAACTAAGATTATTCCTGACTTGGTCAGCATGGCGCCGTTGCTTTCGCAAGATCAGGTAGACTCTATGTTTAAAGAAATCGATAAAATCAATAAAGAGGATGCTGAAGAAAGAGATGAGCTACTAGCAAAGACACCTGAAAAACGCCAAACCGAATCTGTTAAGCGCAATACAAGAAACTTAAAGCGCTGGTTAGGCAAACTCAACGATGAACAAGAACAATTGGTTGAGAGCATGTACGGTGAATTCCATTCAAACGGTGAGTTATGGTCGCAGTATCGGGTTCGATATCAAGCGCAATTACGCGCATTATTCAATGATGCAGACAGGGGTGATGGCTTTAAAACTAAATTAAACAAGTTACTGATGGAGCCAGAGTTGTATCGTGGTGATGTTCTTAATCAACGCAATAGTGAAAATAGTAATAAGTATAAAGCGTTTTTGTTGGCGGCTGATGCCTCATCAACTGAAGGCCAGAGAAGCCATTTACTTGATGAAATTGCCGAGTTTGTTGGTGATTTAACTGATTTAGTAAAATAATCATTGTTGCAGAAGGGTCAAGCAACCAAGCAATACGATAAGTTTAATTCACTACCGTTTTACTAAATATCATTTGCAGCGGTGTTTCTGTTGGTTTTGCTGTTCCAATTAAATGAAGTCCAGGTTTGGTCGTTGTTGTTTTGCTGTGCGAATACACTCATCGTTTGTGGTGCATTTACTAAAGCAATTGAAATTTGGGATGGGTCAAAAGTAAGTGCAGTAATATCAATAGGCCGAAATCAGAGGGTTGCCGTGTTAAACGACTGGGCTTGACATGACTTTCTCTACATCAAGTCTCATATTTTCAAATTTTTGGCAATGTATTTTTCTCAACGGCATACTGTTAATGTATCGATAATACTCCTTGCATTCCTGTTGCAGTGCCTTTTCGGGGTTATCTGTCATTTCAAGTAATTTTACAATGCTTTGCAACAAATTGAGTGTGACACCAATATTCATTGGTGCTATTTTTTTTGCCTCAGAAAAAGAGGTATATGCACTCTGATATTGCCCTTCACTAAATTTTGCTATACCTTGTTTGTTATAAGTGATGTATTCTTTTTGTTGCGTACTGACTTTCATGAAGGCATTCTGCATTGAATTTTGAATGTTACTATCCAGCTCGATGTTTTGGTCCTGAATAGCGGTACGGACTTTCATCGCATCTTCAAAATCACCCAAGTCCAACATGCTTTTTAGGCTTTCGGCCGCCAAGCTGATTGGAAACTGGCTAAACTGTTGCTCAATTTTAATTTGTGCTTGTTCTAGTGCTTTCTTTGAATCGCTTGGTTGGTTATCAAGAAATGCCAAGCGGGCTTCAACCAGCTTTTCAAAAATATCAAAGTCAAAACCTTTTTGAACGATGGACTCCTTAGCTTCTACTCTGACTTTCTTAAGGGTGTGCATTGCGTCTTGTTTGAGTCTATTACTATCTTTTTTATTGTCCGCATATTCAGCTGCATCAAGGATACTGCGAATATAGCTACACATATGGTTAACGTTGCGATGAACTGAGCGTTGCGACAATTCAAAAATAGCCTGAGAAGAATGCATTGCAGTCTCATAGTCCTTATTCACCCGTGCTATTTTACATACAGTGTAATGCCGTTCAATGGAAAGAGGAGATAAGCTCAGCGCATCTTTTATGTACTTTAGTGCTTCATTAGGCATGTCGTTTTTAAGGTAAGCTTCTGCGAGCACGTCATATGACTCAACGTCGTTTCTGGATGATTCTATAGCTTGTTTTGCTAAATCTATGGCATCAATATAGTTTTCTTTAAGCAACTGTGTGCGCGCCATTGCGCTTAACGCCCATTGAATTTGACGTTCGTTTAATTGGCGTTGCAGAACTTCTTCTGCCTTATCATATTGTTTAGTAAGCCAATACAACTGAACGAGTATTTGAATACATTGCGCGGTGTACTTCGTTCCCACATCGAGAAAATGTTTACATGTCTCAATACTTAATTCGTATTTTTTGTGTTCTATCAAGCTATATAAAGAAGACAATGTTAAGCGTCTGTTTTTCGCTCTGGTAATTCGGGAATTTAACTGGGCTTGTGAAAAAGGTTTGATCAGATAGTCATCAGGTTGTTTTTCAAGTGAACCGAGTACCATCGAGCGGGCACTGTCACCACTAATCATAATAAAGACAGCCGAAGGGCTAATGTAATTGTGTTTTCTGATTTCTTCTAAAAATTCAAAGCCATTTTTTCTGTCATTGCCTAAGTGCAGGTCACAAACAATAATGTCATATGACACTTTTTTACATGCCTTAAGCGCCAGATCTGCGCTTAACTCGGTATCAATCTTTTTCGCACCAAGACTGACTAATAACCCTTTTAGAAGCGTTAAAAAAGGACGTCGGTCTTCAACAACCAAACATCGTTGATCGGCGTAATCGAGTTTATCCATGCAGAAACGAGTTACCTTGTTATACAGTCAGAATCCTGTTTACTGACTGTGTTTGTATAATTGCTTATCGTTTCCATGAGTGAAAACTTTAGGAAATGAAGCTAAGTGACGATAACAAAATATCAGTCAATTAACTATGTGTGCAATGGATAAAGTCTCAGTACCGCATATTGAGCAGCAATTGCGGCTTAATCGGACTATGCAAGCGATAAATACAGATAAAAGCTTGTTTTATCTGTATTTATCTATGCTCGAAAGAGACTTGTCGACGGTACCGAGATTTGCTGATGCGCAGACAACGAATGAGATTGTATATGCTGATATAGAATCACATTATTATAAACACCCAGCACTTCAATTTACAAAGCAAGATTTTATGCTACAAACCTCTTTTTCAGGTGCTGTCGATCAACAATCAAGCAGCACCCTTCAATTGCTCAATGCTTTCTTCCCGCAGGGCTTATCCCAACACAATAATCATTTAAGGCTCGATGATGACGTAGTAGATGGACTTGATTATTTTGCTAAGCAACGCTTTGATAAAATGATATCAGCTGACGTTGATAATTGTTTAGAGCAAAACGCAATTCAAGTAGACGAAACGTTGTTGTTCGATCTTATTCCCAAAGCAGCTGAATTTAGCCTTTAATTTATTGCGTTGGATCAACTCTGATTAAGTTTGCATAGAGAAATTATCATTTTTCTGCTATGTTGCGCGCGTTATTTTGCCCTGGTTTTACGTTCCAATCTGCAAAAAGGAAAACTATGAACAATTACATTGTTTGCGCGTTATATAAATTCGTCACCCTTACAGACTTTGAAGAAATGCGCGAGCCTCTTTGTCAATTTATGCAACAGCGCCAAATTAAAGGAACCATCTTACTTGCTTGTGAAGGCATTAATGGCACCGTCTCTGGAGCCCGAAATGCGATTGATGAACTGCTTGCTTACCTTAACGCAGATGAACGTTTAAAGCCTATTTCATGCAAAGAATCGTTACATGAAGAACAGCCATTTTATCGCACTAAAGTGAAGTTAAAAAAAGAGATTGTAACGATGGGTGTTGAGGGTATCGACCCAAAGCGCACGGTAGGAAGTTACGTGAAACCAAAAGATTGGAATGATTTAATTTCAGACCCTGATGTGACGTTAGTCGATACCCGCAATGATTATGAAATTGAAATTGGCACTTTTAAATATGCGATCAATCCAAAAACTGACACGTTTAGAGACTTTCCAGCTTACGTGGCAAATGAACTTGACCCAGCAAAACATAAAAAAGTAGCTATGTTTTGCACCGGCGGTATACGCTGTGAAAAGTCGACTGCGTATTTGAAAGAGCAAGGTTTTGAAGAGGTTTATCATTTGGAAGGGGGTATTCTGCAATATTTAGAGGACGTACCCAAAGAAAAGTCTCTATGGGAAGGCGATTGCTTTGTCTTTGATAATCGAGTTGCAGTTAATCATGAATTGCAAAAGAGTGAGTATGATCAATGTTATGGATGTCGCCTGCCTATTACCGCTGAAGACAAATTAAATGATAAGTTTGAGCCTGGTGTAAGCTGTCCTAAATGTTTCGGTAAACACACCGATGATCAGATTGAACGTTTCCGAGAGCGCGAAAAACAGGTGCGTCTCGCTAAGCAGCGCAACGAAGAACACGTAGGAACAGAAGCAAGATTGGTGATAGAACACAAACGTAAGCAAAAAGCAGATCAACAAAGAGTTCGCAGTCTATTGAAAAATAAACAAAAGGCACAGTAACATCGCATTTCTCCTAGACACTCAAGGGGCTATAGGAGTAGACTTCTCAGTTATAAAGCGAAATGATCACAAGAGGATCTACGATGAGCCAAGACACAAAGCTAACAGACGCGCAGGTTGCGGAAATAAGAAAAGACTTCGATTTTTTCGATAGAGATTTAAACGGACAAATTGATCTGCGTGAGTTCATCGAATTGTTGACCGTGTTATCGCCAAAAACTAAAGCTGGAAACGTGCAGGAAGGCTTTTCATTAATTGATGGAAATGGTGACGGCTTTATTGATTTTGAAGAGTTTCTTGATTGGTGGAAAGATGGTTGGTGGGAGTATTAGGCTACTGACTCTTTCACGTTTTTGAAAATCAAAGCCCTTAGGATGAATCATGTTAAGGGCTTTTTTGTGCTCACTAAATAAATATAGTGCTTACCTTGAGAAATACGGTTGCCGCGGCAACGGCGGTGAGAGTCTGCAGCAGAGTCTTTGTAACCGCTTTCTTGCTAATCATTAGCAAAATCATACATAGCTCCAAACAACTGCTTCCAACAGCGCTGAGAGGCTAACCTTTAGCGTCAGTGCTATCGTTCGTATCGTTGTCAAAGTTCAAATCGTCATTATTATCAATATCATCGACCACTGCTCTAGGTTTGCGTTTAACTGGAATAAACCCAGTATCAACCGCATCCATGGTTCTCACACGTTTTTTAACGGGGTTCTTGATTTGTCTTTGTTGTACTTCTACAGATGCCTTGTTTTCGGCTTTCTTTTCAATTATCGCTCGTCTACCTTTGAATTTAGAAGGTAGTCCTTCATATTCTGAAAACGAATAGTCTTGAGTTAGTTTTGATTTAATGGCGCTAAAGCTGTGCCAGTCTTTACCGCTTATAAAAGAGATAGCGACGCCTTTGTTACCTGCTCTCCCAGTTCGGCCAATGCGATGAATATATTCATCTGCAAATTTAGGTAAGTCGTAATTAATTACTAAGGCTACGTTTAACAGGTCAAGCCCCCGTGAGGCAAGGTCAGTTGTGACTAAAACAGTATGTAGTCCACGCGAAAATGCACTAATGATCCTAGAACGTTGACCTTGCGCCAATTCACCATGTAAACTTATCGCCTCAATACCTTTATCTTGAAGTTGCTGAGCGATTCGACCGGTATCTTCGCGAGTTGCGGTAAATACAATGGCTTGTGTCCGATTCGCTAAGACTAATGATTTAAGCAGTAATTGGTCTTTGTGAGAAACCCCGTCCGATAAATAAAACTTTTGTTCAATATCAGCGTGTGGTATCGCCACATTATCAATAACAATCTGCTCAGGTGCTTTCAACATTTTTTCCGTCATCGCATGAACTGCAGCACTATCGATCGTGGCTGAAAACATCATTGTCTGTCGTTTACGATGACTGGCAGCGCGATGAATAAGATCCAACTGGTCAGAGAATCCAAGCTCAAGCATACGATCTGCTTCATCTAGTATAAGTAATTCAATGCCATCGAGAAAGAAGCTTTTACCATCAATGTGATCTGCAATGCGACCTGCAGTGCCAACAATAATATCTGGTTTTTTGCGTAACATTTTGACTTGGTCATTGTAGTTTTCGCCGCCCACAATTAACACTACTGATATTGAGGATTGCGTTGCTGTTAGCTTCTTCGCCTGCATAAACACTTGTTTAGCCAGTTCGCGGGTAGGGGCGAGAATAATCGCTCTAGGGTCTGCTTTGGTTAGCGGTCTGCTGGTTAAGAGGCGATTGACCGCAGGCACTAAGAATGCGAGTGTCTTTCCCGAACCCGTCTTTGCACCGGCAACAACGTCTTTGCCCATGAGGGCATGGGGGATACTTTTGTGTTGTACTTCTGTCAGCGTGTCAATTTGCATAACCGACAACGATTTAAGCACGCGACTGTCGATGGGGAGTTCAGAAAATAACAAGATAGAGCCTCTTTTAATGATTCTTGCACACAGGTCCCAAACATTATCCTTGAAATGTGCTCGTTATAAAAGAAAAACCCCAACATATTACGGTCGGGGCCTATTTCGAATGAGAAGCGATTAACTAAAATGAATTAATTCATTTTAGTTAATCGTCATTTCAGGAATATCACCGTCAATCACGAGTTTCCCAGCTGTCTTCTCAATAATCTCTTTGATGTCTACGCCCGGTGCACGCTCACGCAAATGAAATGCCTTATCTTTGACTTCCAATACCGCTAAGTCAGTAATGATCCGCGTAATACAATTAACACCGGTCAATGGTAATGTGCAAGCGGGTAGAAGCTTTGAATTTCCGTGTTTGTCGGCATGTGTCATCGTCACAATGATATTCTTCGCGCCGGCAACTAAATCCATAGCGCCGCCCATGCCCTTAATTAACTTACCAGGGATCATCCATGAAGCAATACTGCCGCTAACGTCGACTTCAAATGCACCCAGAACAGTGAAGTCGACATGGCCGCCTCGGATCATGGCGAAACTTTCTGCAGAATCAAAAATGGAAGCGCCTGCTGCAGCCGTAACCGTTTCTTTTCCAGCATTGATCATGTCTGCATCTACTTGATCTTCGGTTGGATAAGGGCCCATACCTAGTAGTCCGTTTTCAGACTGCAGCATAACTTCTATATGTTTAGGCACGTAATTGGCCGCTAGAGTAGGGATACCTATACCTAAATTCACGTAATTGCCGTCTTCAAACTCTTGAGCGACGCGCATTGCAATTTGGTCTCTTGATAATGCCATGATTATGCTCCTTTTGACGTAACTAAACGCTCAATACGCTTTTCGAACGAACCTTGAATAACACGATCAACGTAAATACCTGGCGTATGTATTTGACTAGGTTCTAGTTCACCGACTTCAACAATTTCTTCAACTTCCACGACGGTAATTTTACCTGCCGTTGCTGCCATTGGATTGAAGTTCATTGCTGTGTGTCTATACATGCAGTTACCGTAGCGGTCGGCTTTCCATGCTTTTATGATAGCGAAGTCACCCGTAATCGCTTCTTCTAGAATATAGTCGCGACCATTGAATTGACGACTCTCTTTGCCTTCACCTACGGGCGTTCCAAAACCAGTGGCTGTGTAAAAAGCAGGAATGCCTGCGCCGCCGGCTCTCATTTTTTCAGCGAGTGTGCCTTGTGGCGTTAACTCGACTTCGAGTTCACCGTTGAGCAATTGTTTTTCAAACAAGGCATTTTCGCCGACGTATGACGACACCATCTTTTTAATTTGTTTGTCTTCTAATAAAACACCCAGACCAAAACCATCGACACCACAGTTGTTTGAAACAACGGTGAGTCCTTTGGTTCCCATGCGCTTTACCTCAGCAATTAAGCCTTCAGGAATACCACATAAGCCGAATCCACCGGCAATAATTGTCATATTGTCTTCAAGTCCATGCATTGCATCTGCGTAGCTTGTTACTACTTTATCAAAACCAGCCATGAGTGCTCTCTTATTTTGTTCGACAGTTGTACAGTATTCACCAAGATGTTAAATTTGTAAAATCGATTTATTATCAGTATTAATAATTTAAAGTTATTAATTAATTTATGCTAAATAAAAAGTAGTTATTCATTAATACCTAATAGCATTGAGCAACGCGAGCAATGCTTTTTTGGAACATTGGCTGTGTTGATGGTAATCAAGCAAACAGGCGCAACACCCAGTGGGTAATTTAACATAACCGATTAAAGAGTATATTTATGGTGACTATTAAAAATCTTCAAGCGTTTGTTGAACTTGCAAAGTGTCAATCATTTGCAGAAGCTGCGGAAAAAAGACATATCTCTCAACCGGCATTATCAAGTGCCATAAAAAAGATGGAGCAACAGTTGGGAGGAGCGCTTTTTAGTCGTTCAACAAGAAGCGTAAAACTAACACCTGAAGGCGCTTCATTTTTACCTGTTGCTCGGCGCTTATTAGATGACTGGGAGAATGCAGTTGGCGACGTTAAACAGCTTTTTAAACTTGAAAAAGGACTTTTAACGATCGCTTCAATGCCTTCCTTTGCGGAAGGAAAGTTACCGGATCTATTGGCTTATTTTGGTTACGCGCAACCAAATATTGGCATTAGAGTGCATGATGTAGTGATGGAGCTCGTAATTGATAGTGTGCTCAGCGATCGCGCGGAATTAGGCTTTGTATTTGAACCCGAAGATAAAGAGGCACTAAATTTTTATCCTATGTTTAATGATGAGTTTGTACTGATTATGCCTCCTAATCATCCGCTTACTTCAGGTTCAGAAATAAGTATAGAGGATGTTATTGAATATCCATTTGTAAGCATGAATAGAGGGTCAACTATGCGAAAATGGGTAGATGATGAATTAGTGAATAATAAGCAAAAGATTAGCATTGCAGTGGAAGCGTCTCAATTTAGCACTATAGGCAACTTGGTTTATTCAGGGATGGGTATTGCTATAGTGCCTGCAATGGTCCAAAAGCAAATGCAGGCAAAGGGCTGCGTTAGTGAAAAGGTAACAGGCTTGAATATTGTTAAACAGGTCGGCCTAATCACGCCGAAGAGTCGGTCTCTGTCAACAGCAGCGCAAGCATTTATAGCTAGTTTGGACTTGGGTTTATGATTACCACTTTTTCTTAGGACCAAATAGCTGATCAATATCACCACTTTCCTTGGCTTTTTCAGCGACGACCTGCGCAAGGTTGCTTGCTTTCATCGCATTTTCAAGACCATCAAGCTTGCTTTCGAATTCAGTAATTCGTGCGCTTGTATATTCATCCTGCGGTTTATGTGCTTTCAGAGCACCAACCGCTTTTTCTAAATATTGCCTTGCGCTGCCCTGCATATCACCGCTCATTGCATCGCTTGCTCGTTTATTGAGAGTTTCGACGTTAACTCTCAATTGCAGCCTTTCTAAGCTCTTATCTTCTATAGAGAATATCTTTGGGGTAATATTTCCTTTGCCATGCTCAGAGCGTAAAATAACTCTTAATTTTTTCACCGCCTGAATATATTTGATAATAACCTTGTCATTTTCGGGCAGTTTGAATGTACTGTGATCAGGCGCAGGCTCTGCAATATCAATATTTTTGATGCTGTTTGTCGTATCAGTGAGACGTTGTTTTAAATCGGAATTTGGGCTTTGTTTCAGGCTTTGTTTCATTGAATTATGAATTCTGCGTGAAAGAATAGCGATAAGCTGCTGTGAAACAGGCATTTGTCCAGCCGCAGTGAGGGCATTTTCGGTTTCGTTTATAATCGCTCTTTGACGACTAAGCTCTTCACGCTTTTGGGATTCCTTGCGTTCTTTATGCTGCTGCACTGCACTCGCAGAAATACCAGCGATGATGACAATGGCGATTAAAAGTATGACAATTGTGTACATTATAAGTTTCCGTTTAGGCGTCGGTTTTTTTGTCCTTTAGGGTAATAGTACCTTAAATATACTACCGCCCGTAATGCTATTATTACTTAGCTTAATGCTTCCTTGTCGATCCTTGTTTTTATGGGTCTGTGCAATCATTCTAGCGAAGAATAAACCCAAACCTGTTCTTCCTTCACTTACACTCAATGATTTCATCGCTGCATCTGACATATCGAGCATGCTCTGTGGATAACCAGGACCGTTGTCTTCTACCGCAATGCAGAGATACTCGTTTTCCACTACCGCTGAAATCTTAATTTCACTTGCGCCATAACGGATTGCATTGACCAACACGTCGTTCATCAACAAAAATAGTAAATCCTTGTCCGTAAACCAAGATAACTCACTGTCGACCTCAACCGAGCAGGTAATATTTTTTTGCTTTGTGTAGGTTTTGTTTGACTCTATAATTTCATACACTAAATCTTCCATAAAACATTCATCAATATTGAGTGATAACGCATCTAATTCGACCCTGTAAAGCGACAGGATCTGAACTAATGTGGTGTTCATTCGATTCGCTTCATAGTGCAAATCCACAATATATTGTCTGCTTATGTTTTCTGATGGAGGCAGAGATTTTGATAAATCTTCGATAGTCTGCAACAGTAGGCTAAGTGAGTTTTTCATGTCGTGTACAGCAACAGCCATCACGGAAGCGAAATCAATCGTTAAATTATCGCTTCGTTTATCGACATTGAGTTGTTGATTGTGTGACATGGCTCACCTTTTTAAAGACCTGCTTAGTTTGTCGACCGATTTACTTGATACTATACCATTAATGCCCTACAGCCTCATTTTAAAAGAATACTAAGGTATTAAAAGACTAAAAATTGGGAGAGAATCGTTGGTCACACCAATGTTTTGCTAAATTCTTATGCAAATTTGTTTTAAATTGTCTATTATTTGATTATAAAGAGAATAAAATAAAGATACTGAATTCAGTAATATCAACCCCTAGGTTATTTAATGAAATTACAACAATTAAGATATATCGTCGAAGTCCTAAACAATAACCTAAATGTGTCAGCAACGGCTGAGGCACTTTTTACTTCGCAACCAGGTATTAGTAAACAGGTAAGAATGCTTGAAGATGAACTGGGTATTCAAATATTTGGAAGAAGTGGAAAGCATCTTACCCACGTCACAGATGCGGGCAAGGATGTGATCAATATATCGCGCGAAATACTTGCTAAAGTTGAGAGCATAAAGGCGGTTGCTCGCGAGTACACATTACCAGACCAAGGTAAGCTAAACATAGCGACTACGCACACTCAGGCTCGTTACGCGTTACCAGATGTAATAAAAGGTTTTATGGCAAAGTATGCTAAGGTATCCTTGCATATGCATCAAGGCACCCCGTCACAAATAAGCGATTTAGCGGCCAAAGGTGAAGCTGATTTTGCGATTGCAACTGAGTCGTTGCATCTATATAACGACTTAGTGATGTTACCTTGTTACCATTGGAACCGGTCTGTTATCGTAAACAAAGATCATCCACTAGCAAAGAAAACATCGATCACTATTCAAGACATCGCTAAATATCCTTTAGTCACTTATGTATTTGGGTTTACTGGCCGGTCAGAGCTTGACCACGCATTTAATGTCGCTGGTTTAGAACCCAAAATAGTGTTCACAGCGACTGATGCCGACGTTATTAAAACCTATGTCAGGTTGGGAGTGGGCATTGGTGTGATTGCCTCTATGGCTGTTAGCGATGATTTAGATTCTGACCTAGTGAAAATTGATGCAAGTCATTTGTTCGAGTACAGCACAACAAAAATTGGCTTTAGAAAAGGTTCGTTTCTGCGAAACTACATGTATGAATTTATAGAACGGTTTGCGCCGCACCTAACTAAGGATGTGGTAGAGAGAGCGATGATGCAAAAGAACAATGAAGAGGTTGAGAAGATGTTTAAAGGGCTGACATTGCCTGTAAAATAGACTAATGGGGGTTGCTGCAGCCCAACCATTTAGGTCAATATTATCGAGTTATTAGCACTCGATAATATTGACAGCCAAACCACCTCTGGAAGTTTCTTTGTACTTTGTTTTCATGTCGTTGCCAGTTTCCCACATTGTCTTAATGACTTTGTCCAACGACACTTTATGGTTACCTGTGCCTCTAACAGCAAGGCGAGAGGCATTGATTGCTTTGATAGCACCCATTGCGTTTCTTTCAATGCATGGCACTTGAACTAATCCCCCTACAGGGTCACATGTTAATCCCAAATTGTGCTCCATACCAATTTCAGCTGCGTTCTCAACAGCGGCGACAGTCCCCCCCAGTATTTCTGTTAATGCGCCAGCCGCCATTGAGCAAGCAACGCCTACTTCCCCCTGACAGCCCACTTCTGCACCCGAAATTGATGCATTTTTCTTGTATAAAATAGCGATAGCTGCGGCAGTTAATAAATAGCGACAAGCAGTGTCATCGTCAACGGGTTTAATAAATTTATCAAAGTAGCATAACACGGCTGGAATGATGCCTGCGGCACCGTTAGTAGGTGCAGTAACAACTCTGCCTCCAGCTGCATTTTCTTCATTGACTGCAAGTGCGAATAAATTTACCCAATCCATCGCTTGCATGGGGTCGTTATTGTTTTCATTTTTTAATTTTCGGTATAGACCGTACGCACGTCGGTGCACTTTTAATCCACCGGGTAAAATACCTTCAGTGTTAATACCGTTTTGTACGCATTCCTTCATAACCCCCCAGATGTAGACTAAACGTTCTCTGAGAATCTCCTCTGGCATGATCGATATTTCATTTCTTATCATCAATGTGCTAATAGAAAAGCCATTGTCATGACATATTTGCATTAGTTCAGTGGCTGTTGAAAATGGAAAAGGAGCGTCGACTTGTTGTTCAGCAAATTTTTCGGCTTTTTGCGCTTTAAACTCAGATTCTTCGACGATAAAACCGCCGCCTATTGAATAATATGTTTGTTGCATTACGCACTCAGTCCCCGCAAATGCGAAGAATGTCATACCATTAGAATGCAAAGAAAGGGTTTTTCTACGGTGGAACACAATGGCTCCATCTTTTGGGAAGATAATTTGATGTTCTTGGTTAAGCTTCAACATTTGATCAGTTTCGACTTGGGATAACATACTCTCGACTTTTTTGACCGGTACGTTCTCCGGTAAATAGCCAAGTAAGCCCAAGATAACCGCTTTACCAGTGCCGTGGCCTTTGCCTGTTTGGCCTAACGAACCATAAAGTTCCGTCTTTACGGCTGTTATGCGGTCAAAAAGCTCTGCTTGCTTTAATACATTACAAAAGGCTGCTGCGGCTCGCATAGGGCCAACTGTATGAGAACTTGATGGGCCGATACCGACCTTGAACATATCAAAAACACTGATCATACTTTATCGCTTATCTGTAAATTTCATCCATCACTAGTTTTACATAGTTTTGTTAATAAACAAATGAGATTTGCTAATCAGTTGCATTAGAAATGTTAATGCGATGTTATTGATCGAGATTTACCGGAAATAATCTTGAATGAAGGTTGAATGAAGGCTGAATGAAGGTTGAATCAAGGTTGAATCAAGGTTGAATCAAGGTTGAATCAAGGTTGAATCAAGGTTGAGAGAGCTTGAAAGAGCTTGAATTAAGATGCTCAAGTAACTAGGTAAGTTATACTATTAAAAGCCGTCCGATTTAATTAAGAGTAAAACTCGATATGTTTGCATAGTAGCGCGGTCATACCCGCTGTAGCCCCCCATATAAGATCATTCTGATACTGGATAAAATAGACTGGAAAAGTTTGTTTGCGACGCTCGACATGATGCACAAAATAATTTCTCTGGTTCATTAAGTGTGATAACGGCACCTGAAATACGCGACTGACCTCATTTCTATCAATTATTAAGTCATTATCGAGATCAACTGATTCATCTAAAATACCAATGACAGGTAAAACAGCGAACCCACTAATGGTTTTATACTCAGGAAGAGTGCCAAGTATGCGAACTTTATCCGGTTTAAGGCCAATTTCTTCCTCAGCCTCACGCAGCGCAGTGTCAACCAATGTTTCATCGAAGGTTTCATATTTACCGCCTGGAAAACTTATCTGACCTGCGTGATGGTTTAAATGAATTGCACGCTGCGTAAACAATACATGTAAGTCTTCAAATGGCGGTTGCAAACAGATAAGCACCGCTGCTGGCCTAGTTTTTACTGGAAATGGAAAGTCGTGCGATGGCCCGGCTGACCAAGGAAGGTGGAACTTGGATAAAAAGTGTTTTTCATTCATGCTGTTGGTTTATCCACTTCATATTGACTTTTTACTGTCACCGTTGCCTTTATCATACTGTCTTGTGGTAAGTCGTCTATTTGCATCGTTTCTTCAAGCACAGGCAATATTTTGGCGACTTTATCCAAGCTTTCTTGGTATTCGCTGTCAATATCTGAATCTAATACAATACCACCACCAGCCCAACAATAAAGTCGATTATTTTCTGCTAACACCGTACGAATGCAAATGTTGGTGTCCATATCGTCACGTATACCAATGTAACCTATGCTACCACAATAAATACTGCGTTTATCCGGTTCAAGCTCCTGAATGATTTGCATTGCCCTGTATTTTGGAGCACCTGTTATCGATCCTCCAGGAAAAGCGCCTTTGAGTAATTGAATGGGCGAAGACGTTGTCTTAAGTTTACCTAAAATGGTACTGACCATATGGTGTACTGCAGGATAACTTTCGAGTTTGAATAAGGCTGGGACTATAACTGAGTGCGGCTCGCAGTGTTTACTTAGATCGTTTCTAAGCAAATCAACAATCATGAGGTTCTCAGCTCGGTCTTTCTCTGAATTAAGCAATTCTTCACTTAGCTTTTTATCATCTTCACTATTTTTAGCTCGTTTACGTGTGCCTTTAATTGGCTTTGTCTCTACCATGCCTGATTTTACTTGCAAAAAACGTTCAGGAGAGACACTCAAAATACAACTATTTTCTAGGCGAATAAAAGATGAAAATGGGGCTTTATTAACGTTGCGAAGCAGTTGATAAGCTTGCCACTCAGAACCTTGATAAGGAGCTTCAAAGCGCTGAGCAAAGTTTATTTGATAGCAATCACCGGAATGCAAATAATCGTCGACTTTTTGTAACTTTTTGCGGTATTCAGACTCTGTTTGGTTAGCTGACCAACGGCTCAATTGCCGAAATTTTTCTGAGTTACCTGCATCCGTATTATTATTTTCACGCAAATTAAGGCGTTTCAGCTGCTCTGCGCGCTTCGCGTCGATATAACAACGATAGACTTTGTTGGTTTTATTATCAAAAATGAGACTTTGATCATAAATACCCACGGCTAAGTCAGGCGATGAATATTGCTCTGCATTATTGTCTTGTATGCCGTCTAACTGTACATTTAAATCGTAATTGAAGTAACCTAAGGCGCCACATAAAAAAGGAAGCGGACTGGAGTCAGTCGCACTAACCATTAATTTAAATTTGCTGTGAATTTGTTCTAATCTTTCAAACGGGCATTGATCCACCGTGTCTGATTCTGTTTCGAGTAAACTGGTCCAACCGTGGATCGCAGATTCGACCAATTTCTTACTTTTAACCACTAGCTTTGCAATAGGAGAATGCACGATAATGTCGTAACGACCATCGCTTAATTGATTATTGCAAGTGTCGAGTAACATTGCCCAAGGCAAATGCTGGTAAGCGGAAAATACTTGAACTGCGGAAATCCCTCCAAGTTCAGGACACTCCTCAATGAAAATTGGTAATGACAATGTTAACCTCGTAAATAATCAGGTTTTTTTTAGCGAAATAGACATGAGTTAAGTAGTATACTTGGCTAGTTATCAAAACCATATTAATCTTTGAAAAAAATAGAGGACATCATGACCGTCATTCGTCAACAAGACTTTATAGACAGTATTGAAGATGCATTACAATTTATCTCATATTATCACCCTTTAGATTACGTTAAGGCAGTTGAGGCTGCTTACAATCGCGAGGAAAGCAAAGCAGCAAAGGACGCTATGGCACAAATTCTAATTAACTCAAGAATGTCTGCTGAGGGCAAGCGTCCGCTTTGTCAAGATACAGGAATTGTGACTTGCTTCGTTAAACTTGGCATGGCGATAAGTTGGGATAAGACCGATATGACCGTTCAAGAAATGGTCGATGAAGGAACTCGTCGTGCTTATCTTAATCCCGACAACCCTCTAAGAGCTTCGATTGTTTCTGATCCTGCTGGCAATCGTATTAACACAAAAGACAACACACCTGCAGTCGTGCACATTGATACTGTTAAAGGCGAAAAAATAGAAGTCATGATAGCAGCCAAAGGCGGCGGTTCAGAAAACAAATCTAAAATGGTCATGCTAAACCCGAGTGACGATATAGCAGAGTGGGTGGTTAAAACATTGCCAACAATGGGAGCGGGTTGGTGTCCTCCGGGCATGTTAGGCATAGGCATTGGTGGAACAGCAGAAAAAGCCGCTGTTTTAGCCAAAGAAAGTTTAATGGATCCGGTTGATATTCAAGAATTAATGGAGCGTGGTGCGGTTACGACTGAAGAAAAACTGCGTTTAGATATATTTAAGAAAGTGAACGACTTAGGTATTGGTGCGCAGGGTTTAGGTGGCTTAACCACGGTCGTTGATGTCAAAATAAAATCAATGCCAACGCATGCAGCATCTAAACCGGTTGCTATGATCCCAAATTGTGCGGCAACACGTCATGCGCATTTTTACCTTGATGGTTCAGGTCCATCAGAGTTACAGCCACCTAATTTAGAAGACTGGCCAGAAGTGACTTGGGAAGTTAGTAAAGACACCAGACGGGTCAATCTGAATGATATTACTAAAGCTGATATTCAAGACTGGAGGGTGGGTGAAACTGTTCTACTTAGCGGTAAAATGTTGACGGGCCGAGACGCAGCGCACAAACGCATACAAATGATGTTGGATAATGGCGAGGGCTTGCCTGATGGCGTTGACTTAACAAACCGCTTTATTTATTACGTGGGTCCAGTTGATGCTGTTGGCAGCGAAGTTGTTGGTCCTGCTGGCCCAACAACGGCTACGCGCATGGATAAGTTTACTGACATGATGTTGGAGCAAACAGGCCTTATAGGCATGATAGGTAAAGCCGAACGCGGCCCAGCAACAGTTAAAAGTATTGCTAAGCACAAAGCGGTTTATCTAATGGCAGTAGGCGGTGCAGCTTACCTCGTATCTAAAGCAATTAAGAAGTCGCGGGTGGTTGCTTTCGAAGACTTAGGAATGGAAGCAATTTACGAGTTTGATGTTGTTGATATGCCAGTGACTGTTGCTGTAGATAGCACAGGTGCGAATGCACACGAAATAGGCCCTGCTATTTGGAAAGCGAATATTGCTGACTTAGATGCGGCTTTGAGAATGAAATAGCCTCTATTTATTAAATATTTATTAAATATTTATTAAAGATTTATTAAAGATTTATTATATCTTTGCTACATATTGCTACATGAGCAAATATAAACAGCGTAGCAACGAAGTAGGGTCCTTCAATTTGATGAGACCCTCTTATTATCAATTCACTTGTGTTTATCGATTTTCATTCAATCATTCAATCAATCAATTTATGCCCGAGCACTTGTGTGCTGATGTGGGCATATAAATAAAGAGCCTGAAAGGACAAGTACTCCATGTTACAACGGTTTATAAATATCGACGTCGCAATAGCATCAACAACTGCTGCGTTTGTTACCTTGCTGATCGTTTGGTTGATCGTTTATTTGATCATGCGGTCTCAATCAAGGGGTCAATTTAACTCAATCCAAGCGACGCACCAGTCAGAAAAAATACAACAGTCAGACGCGTATATTGATGAACTCAGTGAGCAAAAAAATCAATATGACAGTCAAATCCAAGGTTTTAAGCAACAGATTGCGTTAAATAGCCAATCTTTTAATCAATACGATGCTAAAATCGTCGAACTCCAAGATAGGCTGCAAAAAAATGAATTTGAATATAAGCAGCAGTTAGAGACAGGTCGCAACATAATCGCCGACAATCAACGCGAAATAGGGATTTTGAGTCAAAAGGCGGATGAATTACTGCGTGAGCAAAATGAAAACGCAGTATTTTCGAAGAAGTTGGAAGAAGTAAACGATAAATACACGAAATTACAAGCAAGTTATCACTCTCAACAAGCAGGTTTTGAGCAAGAAAGAAAGAGTTTCTCCGAAAAGTTAAGCTTGCTTGAAAATGCCGAAAAGCAGCTTTCGATACAATTTGAGAATTTAGCTAACAAAATTTTTGAGCAAAAATCAGAAAAGTTCACCAAAACCAGCGAGTCCGGAATAACCCAGCTAATAGCACCACTTAAAGATCAAATCGAATCATTTAAGCGCCAAGTGTCTGATCAATACGTCAAAGAAGGGCAAGAAAGAGCGTCTTTAAAAACCGAAATCCTCAGTTTGAAAGAACTCAACAAACAGATCACTGAAGAAGCCGCAGCCCTTACCAATGCATTAAAAGGGGACAACAAGCAACAAGGCAATTGGGGTGAACTGGTTTTAGAGCGAATACTAAGTGAATCTGGACTACGTAATGGTCATGAATACGAAACTCAGAAGTCGTTAAAAGACGACCATGGCAAACGATATCAGCCTGATGTTGTGGTTCATCTACCTAACGATAAAGACATTATCATTGACTCCAAAGTGTCACTAATAGCGCATGAGAGGTACGTTAATGCAAAAACTGATGATGACCGTAAACGTGCTATCAAAGAGCATATCAATTCGATAAGTGGTCACGTCAAAGGATTGAGTAAAAAAGACTATCAAGATTTAACCGGGGTAAGGACATTAGACTATGTACTGATGTTTATTCCAATCGAATCGGCTTTCATTTCAGCCATTGAGCATGCTCCTGAGCTTATAAAACTCGCGCTTGATAACCAAATAATGTTAGTCAGCCCAACCAATTTACTGGTTGCACTGCGGACAATTAATAATATTTGGCAATACGAATACCAAAATCAGAATGCAAATAAAATAGCGGACCAAGCGCGTAAGATGTATGACAAGTTCCATGGCTTTGTAACAGATATGGAAAAAATTGGTAGAAATGTTGACGCCACCGCAAAAGCATATGAAGCCGCTATGGGCAAATTATCTACCGGGCGAGGGAACTTAGTTAGACAAGCAGAGCAATTTAAAAAACTCGGTGTTACACCAACTAAATCGCTAGATGCTGGTTTGCTAGATGGCAGTCTAGATGATGAATATGACGATATTGATGACACTGAAGATATTCCAACAGACGCGTAGTTATCTGCAGCAACCTTAATTATAAGTTGCTGTTAAAATCGACTGTTTTCGATATTTAGGTTTTTATCACGACTGATATCGTTATATTCATCGTGAGATAAATCAAAACGATATAACAAGGTATAGAGCGCCTGTTGTTGCAATTGATTTTGGTCTTGTTTGGCAATATTAAACAAAGCCTCTTTTAACGCAGGCGACCTATCCAGAGTACCTGCCTGAATGGAATCCATGATAATCGATTGCATTGAGGTATTCGCATCGGTTGCGTTAAATGTATCAAGTGCCAATTGCTCTCTTTGTGTTGAACTACTAAAGCGAAGTAATTGACTAAAGTAATAAGGACTATCGGCGCTTTCACTGCTATCTATAGCGGCTTTGAGACGATCTGTGACTTGTTGGTTTTCAGTATGGCTCAATTCGTAGGGCATCAACATATCTAATGCGCTTAAGGCTTCATCATCTTTTCCACTAAAAATAGCGATATCTTTTAACGATGACGTAATCGAAGGGGATTTGATCCCGGTTCTTGCCACTAATTCTAAAAAGTTTGTTAAATTGGCCGGATCTGTGTTCACAAGAGTGTTTTCCATAACGCGTTGCATGGCCGGTTTACTCAACTCTTGTGGCAACCCCATTATGATAGAAACAAACATATAGCTCGCTTGAGAATCAATAGGGACTTGATCAAAATATTCCAATAGCAATGCAAGCTCACTATTAGAGGACACCAAAATCTTGCGAATGTCATCGATTTTTTTACCATATTCTTTATAGTCTGAATTTGATGTTGAATAAGTAACAAAGTCGTTGAACAAAGCGATAATATCGCCACTGTCGAGTATTATCGCAGTGTTATTTAATGCCCGGGTCTTGGCTACGTTCGTTGTATCTAACGCAGAATTTTGATGGTCAACAGGTGGATTAGTCGTTGGCGCAACGGTCAATGTGTTTAATTCGCTGTTAAGTTGCTTTGCTGTTTGAGCGTTTTCCGTCTTTGCGAAAGACAGTATTGATGTCAGTTTAGCGTTGCTGCCAGCTAAATAGCCAGCAACAAAGGTAATACATAAAATGCATGCTGTTAAAATGATTTTTGTCACTAAATTCATCGTTCTCTACCTTGCGCTGTTTATTAACACAAACCGGTTTACTAGAAAAAGACAAACAACTGAAGTAAATTACTTGTCTTGTACAGCGAAGCTGGTTGTAATGCTTACATTGCCGGTTAACATTAGCATAACGGAGCAATATTTTTCGGTGCTCAATTGCACAGCTCTTGCCAAATGCTTTTCATTTATATCTTTTCCTTGAACCACAAAGTGAGCGTGTATTTTAGTAAATTTTCGTGGTGCCGATTCAGCTCTTTCAGCTTCCAATTCACAGTAACAACCTTGCATTTTTTGGCGAGATTTGCGCATGATTTCAACCACATCAACAGAAGAGCAAGCACCTACTGAAATTAATACTGATTCCATTGGCGAGAGACCGTTACCGTTGCCATCTAGCTTAAGCTTTCGGCCATTATCCATTTCACCTTCAAAACTCAAACCATTTTCAGATGGCTCCCACACGACGGTTGCTTTCATTTAATCACCTATTTTTTTTCTACAATGGAAATGTGTGTTTTGCTCAATAATATCTTTTTATCTTTATAAAGCGTGCCAATTGCGCGCTTATAGGCGCCTTTACTAACGTGATAACGAGCAAATATTTCATCAGCAGAACTTTTATCAGTAACAGTTGAAATACCGCCATGCGCAACTAAATCCTCCATAATTTCAGTCGCTAGGTCTTTCCTCGCTTCTTTACCTTCTTTTTGCAACGATAAATCAATTTTACCATCTTCTCGTATTTGTTTTACAAATGCAGTGAGTTGGTCGCCAACAGCAAGTCTTTTAAACAAATCGCTTTTGAATAGCAAGCCTTGATATTGTTTATTGATGACGCATTTGAAGCCCAAAGAAGTCTCGTCAAAAACAATAACTGACACGGCTTCACCAACCGATAAATCATCGGTAGTTTCGTCCAAAAATCGATAGAGTTTAGTGCAACCTATCATTTTTCTATTATTCGCATCATCCAACAAGTAAACGACATAGCTTAAACCAATATCCATGGGTCTATGTTGCATTGATTTGGGCACTAACAAATCACGCTCTAATCCCCAATCAAAAAATGCACCGAAATCTGTTTCGCCGGTGCAGGTAAGCAAAGCAAAGTCATTAACTTTTATTGGAATGTCTTTTTGAGTTGCATGAAAACTGCCATCTTGTGAGTAATACACAAAGGCTTGTAGTGTTTGTCCCTCGACGAATTGACCATTTGCATCACTTAACGGAAGGAATACCGACCCATCTGAATCAGTTTGCGTACCCGAATAAGACAATGTGTAACCAAAGGGGAGTTCGTCGGTGACCATCAAATCATTCACTTGACCAATAATTGGCATTTAACACTCTCTTTTACATGATTTTTTAACGTTATGGCTTTAGTATAACAGCATTGAATTTTTCAACATCATGCTTAAGTTAGGTTCTATGAAATTAAACGCGGATTTAGGTGAGAGTTACGGGCATTGGCAGTTCGATGCTGATGCCGACATTATGCCATACATCGACATGGCTAATATTGCCTGCGGAGGCCATGCGGGCGATCCTATCGTTATGCATAAAACCATTATACTAGCTGCAAATCACGGCGTTCTAATTGGCGCACATCCTTCCTATCCAGATCTACAAGGTTTTGGTCGCCGAAGTATGCGCGTGCCACCCGAGGAACTCATACTCATTATTCAGGCTCAAGTAGCCACTTTGGATGGCCTTGCGAAATGCCAAGGTCAAGTGCTTAACCATGTGAAGCCCCATGGCGCGCTTTACAATGACATGATGGCGGATAGTTCGGTTAGGAAAGCCGTATTTTCTGCTATTGCCGGATTCTATATTGATTTACCCTTGGTAGTGCAAGCGGGCAGTCAAAACCAGGCTTTACGTATCGAAGCGCAGGAATTTGGAATTACCCTTTTGTTCGAAGCTTTTTGCGACCGCTTATACTTAGATTCTGGGCTGTTAATGCCGCGCAGTGATCCAAAAGCAGTGTTGAGTGCTGTTGAGTCTGTTGAACAAGCTCGACGTCTCATTCAATGCAATGAGGTTATTACCCCAAGTGGCGCTGTATTGTGTATTCAAGCCGATACAATTTGTGTACACGGTGACACGCCAGAAGCAATGCAGACAGCTGAGAAAATAAGAGTACTGCTGCAAGATCAATAAGGTTAAATAGTATGACAATAACAAATTATAAAGACCTTCTTGAAATTAGAACGGCTTCAGATTGTTGTGTCATAGTATACGTTGATGACACAACGATCGGTCTTGAATTAGCAAATATAGTCATTGAAATTCTGACCCGCGCTTTATTAGCCAATAGACCATCTTGGCTTTGTGAATATATTCCGTCGTATACTTCTTTGCTTATCGAGTTTTCACTATACGAAGTTGACCACCTTGCTGTGAATGCATTGTTGAAAAAATTAGCTAGCGAAGCCACTAATGAAATTAACCATTGCGTAGGTGAAAAATTAACCGCAACAACACAACTCAGTTGCGATCAAATTTCTGATACAAGCCGTAAAAATCTTGACGCACTTTCAACCGACAAACGCTTTCATCGAATTCCTGTGTGCTATCAGCTCAATTCGTTGCAGACTGATTTGGCTAAAGTGGCTAAAGACAAAAATATAAGTGAAGACATAGTGGTGAATTTACATTGTTCGAACGTGTATCGCGTGTTTGCGACAGGCTTTATGCCCGGCTTTGCCTATTTAGGAGAACTCCCTGTGGAACTGTCTCAACCAAGATTAAGTAAACCGCGTTCAAAAGTGCCCAAAGGTGCTGTTGCTATCGCCGATCGTCAAACGGCTATTTATCCAGATGAATCGCCAGGTGGTTGGCATATTATTGGCTATACGCCGCTTGAACTTTTATTTAACACTACGAATGTTAATAGTGTAGAAAGTGGTCATATTGAGGCACTGCTAAAACCGGGCGACTATGTCGAGTTTTACCCAGTAACTGAAAGCGAATATACAAATTGGGTGCATTCGTGAAAATAATGGCGACGGGCCTTAGTTCTCGGTTCACTGACTTGGGAAGAGTGGGTCATAAACATAAAGGCTTCACTCAATCAGGAGCACTTGATACGAATAGCCATATGCTTGCCAATGCTATAATGCAAGTGTCTATTACCAATCCAACCATTGAGGTACTCCTTGGCGGTTTTGAGGCTGTTGCAACGCAGGATACCGAGATTGCAGTGACGGGTGCCCAAGCAAGCGTATTGATTGACGATGTGCGTCAACCATTGAACCGTAAAATAGTTTGGAAAAAAGACGGGACGCTACGAATTATCGAGCCAGCGTTGGGCGCTAGGAATTACATCGCTTGTAATAAACGCTTCAAGACCCGCCTTTTTTTAGATTCTTGTTGTGCTGTGACGCGAGAGAAAACCGGTGGAATGAATTTTGATGGCAAAGGATTTCAGGTAGCGGATGTGCTGGAATATGAAACAGGCATACACAGCGCTGTATCGACCAATGCCTCTATAAATGTTCGACTGTCACCGATAGCACCGGATAGTAAAGGCATTGCACATAAAACGCTGACAACAATGGCTGTTCCCGCCACGACCTTGGCAAAAGTGTATGTTGTGAGAATAGTGTTGGGTTATCAACAGGCACTATTTGAGCATAAAATGAAAGCTCGCTTTTTTAATCAACGTTTTACTGTCAGCAATGAAGCTAGCAATATGGGCATAAGACTATCCGGCGGATCTATTGGAGAGATCGCAGTTAAGCTTTATTCCGAAGGTATTGCTAATGGCGCAATACAAATAACGCCTGACGGGTTACCTATCATCATGTTAGCTGAAAGACAGACTATTGGTGGTTATCCTAAAATTGGGAGTATTATTACGATTGACCTACCCAAATTAGGCCAGTGTCGCCCCGGCAGTATTATTCAATTTGAAGAGTGTGATGTATTAACTGCGCGACAAGAGTGGCTGCTTGGCCAAATAAGAATGAACAACTTTGCGCAAAATCAACTGAGTAGGAATGACTAACAATGAATAAAGTGTATTTGAATGGCGAGTTTGTAGATGCCAGTGAAGCTAAAATTTCTCCCATGGATAGAGGTTTTTTGTTTGGCGATGGCATTTATGAAGTCATCCCGACTTATTCTGGCAAACCGATTGGTTTGGGTTTGCATCTGCAGCGGATGAAAAACGGATTACACAGTGTTGGCATCAACTATGAAATTAACGCAGATATATGGGCTGGGATTATTGGTAAGCTTATTTCTCAGCAGTCTTCTGAATCGCAAGGCGTTTACGTGCATGTTAGCCGCGGTACAGATGGTAAACGTTTTCATGCATACCCTAAAAATGTAACACCGACAGTATTTGCTTATGCTTTTGATACACCGCCAAGCCAAAACGCCACAGCTGAAAAAGTGAAAGGGTTTCATGTTACTACCGGAGAAGATTTGCGGTGGCAGCGTTGTCACATTAAGTCGACGTCATTGTTAGGCAATGTGATGCATTTTCAACAAGGACAAGACGCCGGTGTTGATGAAATCATTCTATACAATGAGAACAAAGAAATTACCGAAGCGGCAGCGTGCAATGTCTTCATGGTAAAAGACAACATAATTTATACACCAGCACTGGATAACCATTTACTACCGGGCATAACACGACGTATTGCGATAGATGCTATTAGTCGGCACACCGATTATAAAGTGAATGAGTGCGTTGTTTCGTTACCTGATTTGCTAAATGCAGATGAAGTATGGATAACCAGTTCGAGTAAAGAAATTGGGCCGGTTTTATCAGTAGATGGTAAAAAAGTCGGCAATGGTAAGCAAGGACCAATATGGGTTGCGGCCCAAAATGCGTATAATAAATATAAATTTAACTGCTAAACAAAACGATGAATGCTTCCTATAAAAAAGTATTTCATCGCTTTTTTGTATTCAGATTACATCACTCAACGACAGGTTTTTATTGGTCGGCGTTTTCGCAATCTACCGTGTTGCATTCGCCGTACAGATACAAACTGTGGTTTGTCAGTTTCATGTTGTGTTGAGCTGCAATCTCGTCTTGGCGCCTTTCAATGACGTTATCTTCAAACTCAAACACTTTACCGCAACTTAAACACACTAAGTGGTCATGATGGTCTTTGTGACTAATTTCAAAAACAGATTTTCCGCCCTCAAAATGGTGCCGGTTTAAAATACCTGCATCGTCAAACTGGTTAAGAACGCGATAAACTGTTGCCAAGCCTATTTCTTCACCTTTCTCAAGCAATATTTTATACACATCTTCGGCGCTAATGTGTTGATTTTGAGGCCCTTGAAGAATTTCCAATATTTTCAAACGAGGTAATGTAACTTTCAGTCCTGCTTTTTTTAATTCTTTATTTTGGTCCATGGGAGACTTCGTTTTTGAAACTTAATGTACAGTATAGGTAAGTTGTAAAAATTTAACAGTATCAGTCGGAATATTTATCAGATAACCTGAGGCTGGTTGCAAAACAATGGCGTTGACAGGGTAGTTAACATCGAAATTTACAAAATATAAATTAAAAAGTTGCTTGTATAATGTACACATTATTAAATAAAGAGCACAGGTATGCCTGAATTGATGAAACTGAGGACGTGGAACTTGCGTTACAAAAAGACAGTTTTACTCAACTTTCCCTAAGTTTAACTGATGGCCTGAACTCACTGCAGACTTTTGTCGTTGATGATAATCAGTATCAATTGACAACTACGGTTGATTTAAGTAGTCAATATATTAGCTTTGGTGAAAAAATATTTACGGATATAAATGCCATTATTGCTATTAGAAAAGAGCTAGCAATCTCGAGTGAAAAAGCACTCAGTATAGCGGACGAAGCAAGCGCGCTAATGCTCGATTTAAGTTACTTAGAGGGCCATGAAAGAAACCTAGAACCGCTTATTGGGATGGGCAACAATGTTGATAATAAACTCACTTCCATACTTGGCTTTATTCAAGAATTGGCTCGGGCTGAGGAGCGTGGGCACATTCAGCAAACGATAGATGACATGCAATACAATACAACATCACGAACATAGATGCAGATGCAAAATATCTTAACCGACTAGCGGAAACAGTAGAAAATGACGGTGTGGTTGCCAGTTTCAATACCCAATTTGCTATTTTAAATACGGTGTTGTCTGGAGATATGGGTATCTATGCATTACAAATGAAACGGTTAGGCTTGATTGAAGCAATCAATCAATCCTACAAAGATGCGAATTTGGCGCTCAATCAAACTACTGAAATATTAAGTACGCTGACCGCAAGCGTCAATGCGGCCACTTTGCAAGGCCAAGAAGATATTTTAAATACGGTTGAAAGTAATGAGATTAAAAATATTCTAGTCTCGATTATCTGTATTACCGCAACTATTATACTGGCACTGATAGCAATACGAAGCATTGCAAAGCCATTAAAAGAAGTTAACCAGCGATTAAAAGTATTGAGTAGTGGTGATCTAAGTCACCGAATGGACGACGGAGGTTATGATGAGTTTGCCGAATTATCAAAAAACATTAATAAACTTATTGATTCATTGCAAACCTTAGTAGGTAGCATCCATGAGCAAGAACAAGTGCTGACTGAGGTTATCAATAGCAGCATTGAAATGGGCGATAGAAGTCTGCAGCAAGTGGCTATGCAGCAACATCAAATCAGTCAGAAATCAGTCAATACGCTGCAAGTAAAGGAAACGAGTTTAAATAATTTACGACAAATTGAAGCTTCCAGAGAACAAATGACACAAGCTATTGCACAAATTGACACCGTCATATCATTGGTTGATCAGAGCCGCAAGCAAGTTGATGAACAAGCACAGCAAGCCGTGCAGTCTGCAATAATAATCCATAGACTGGGTGATAACAGCAATAAAATTGGTCGTATTTTAGATGTTATTAAAACCATCTCCAAACAAACTAATTTGTTAGCACTTAACGCTGCCATAGAAGCGGCTAGAGCGGGTGAGGAAGGCGGAGGCTTTGCTGTTGTTGCTGATGAGGTCAGAACGCTAGCAACCAGAACGCACAAATCGACCGAAGAAATTGAGCAAATGATAGTCGCGTTGCAAAAAGACGCAAACCAAGCGGTTCAGGCGATAAACCTGGGAACCACGCAAGTTGAGAAGGGTGTTGTACTAACACAACAAGTGACCACTGAAGTGTCTGATATCAGAGGGATAATTGAAGCTCTAGCTGCGGTAAGCAGTCAGATCGTTGGTGATACGCAAAGTCAAGAAGTGCTATTAGATGATGTTGTTGTCAGCTTAAAGAGCATTGTCGAGCTAGCGGAAAACAGCGCACAAAGTACACAAGAATCCAATCGTGCAACCCATCAATTAGGTGAACAAATGAGTTCGTTAAAACAGGCTGTTTTGAAATTTAGATTGTAGTGAATGGTGTATTTTTAAAGCAGGAAAACAGGTGTTGTATTGGGTCTTAGCAGACTTTACTAAGACCCGATATACACATTGTGGTTAGTTATAACTCAATATTTGGACGTGTTCCCATGCCGGGACCAAACACAACTGCATTTAATAGCAATCTGTTAGTCCCTAAGGTAGCCCCTCTAAATATAGGTTCACCAGAGAACATGATGATTTGACCATTACCAACACTTTCTCTTGTTAAGTAAGCAGAGTTGGCGATGCGTTGAGCTGCCTCTGGCCACAACAATCCACTCATACGAACATGAAGCTCTTTGTCTTTGGGCAAAGTGTACCAACCGATAGCCTTTGTTTTATCTTCGTCATCGTCGTCTTTGGATTTCGTTTCTTGCTTTTTATCCGCATAAACGCCTACGGTCACAACCGCTTGCGCATTTTCAGGAACAATTAGCACGGGCTGTCGTCCATACAATAAAGGTAGGGTTTTTGAGGTGCCAAAAGTTAGCCAATGTTGTGTGTCAACATTGCCAGAAACCATCGCACCTGCAGGCATGAAAAGCTTTTGCCATGCATTGCGTTTTTCAAGGTCTTCTTTACTCAGTCTTTTAGGTGCATCATCCCAAGGGTAATCCACATCTTCTTGCACGGTCATTGCAAAATAGTCTTTCATATCGCCTAACGGTTCTTGTGCAAGCAGTCTGCGTTGCAGTGCAATATCATATTTTTCTGAATCATCTAGGATATCGTCAAGCAACTTCACTTTACTGAAATCTTTTGATGCAATAGCTTGAGTTGAGCCTTCATGCGTAATCAACGTCCCGCCTTGTTCAACCCAGCTTTTTATGGTGTCTATTGTAGTGTCCGAGATTGATCGAGAGTTAGGCATAATTATTACGTTGTAGCGACGTAAGTCGGTACGCGAAATTGTAGATGAGTCTAATTGAGAATGGCGAATTCCTAAATGCGTATCTAAGCTCCACCAAGTCACACCAACATCATTGCTGCTTATTCCTGTTTGGCTAATGATGGCAATTTGTGGTTGACTTAAAAGCGCAAAGTGTTCGCCACCCCATTCTGGCATGTCACCAGTGCCGTAACCTGTTTTTATGTTTTGAATAGATAATGAGGTTTCTGCTGCTGTTTCGTTAATCAAGGCGATTAAATTAGCCTTGCTTGGATTGTCAGTGATGGTAACCACGACGGAGCCTCGCACTAAGGTTTCTTGTCCGAGTTGGCTCGCTTTGTCGATCACACGAACCTGCACTCCACGCTCCATTAGCCTTGCAGCAAAAGCCACTGAGGCATCATCATCACCGTTAACTGCCCAAGCAATTGCATCTGCTGTTGCGCTAACTTTGGCTGCATTATTAGCCGAATAGCGGCTAATATCATCCGTTACATTGGTAGGTAAGGTCAGTGCCTCTAAGCCATACATCATTGTTAAGTTCCAAGCAGAAGTGTCATACATAATAGATTGACCTTCACGCAGCAGCTTTTGCCTTTCTTGTTGCACCGTTGCGGGTAAAAGTTGTGCATCAAACTCCATTATTGCAGATAGAAGGCGAGCTTCTGGCTGACGATTAGGAATAATTAAGCTACCTTTCGGTATCGTTGTTGTTTGCGTTTTACCTAAGTGATTGCTTGCATCTTTTGCTTGAAAGCTTTTGTCGGCCACGTACACTTCAATATCTTGCGCTTGCAGTTTTTCAACCAAGGTATTCATGCGAGTTTGGTTATTATTCGCTAACACAACGTAGGTTTTATTCGCATACTGACTGTCTTTTTTAAGGATCGATTTTCTGTCACTCCAATAATCTTGGTACATCTCCTTACTGTATTTGTGCAATGACTCTAAGTTCGCCATCGTACTAACAAACTGATGATGAACCGATTCTTTATAGGTTTGAATTGTACCCTCTGGCCGTCTCACACCGTCTTCAGCCATGCGTGATTGTTCATACAAAATATGCATAGAACCTCTGTACTCAGCATAGTTTGAGTAGCCAGGATACCAGTTTTCAAACCATTCTCCGGTGTAGTAACGCCATCCTTTTTCATCAAACGCAGCACCTTGCTCAACTGAAAATGTTTTTGCCCATTTTTGTACGCTAGATGCAATATTGAAATTAAGTGGCTGTCTCGGTGGCCCCATTAAATAGGTGTCTTGCGGTCCCATTTCATGACCATCAATCATTAACTGAGGACGCCATTTGTTGATTAGCGATACTCTGCCTTTTGTTTCTGGTTGAGTTAGGTAAAAGAAGTCGCGGTTTAAGTCAAAAAAGTAATGGTTTGTGCGACCATAAGGCCAATCCCCGCGATGCAGTAATGATTGATCGTCAACATTGGGGGCAGTTCCTCGATATTGTTCAAGTGACTTTGCAAAACGGTCGCGACCATCAGGATTCATGATGGGGTCGATAACAATTATCATATCCTCAAGCATTTGTTTTACTTTTGGATCATCTGAAGCGGCATAATGATAAATAGACGTTAATGCGGCATCAGAACCCGAGGTTTCGTTGCCGTGAATAGAATATGCCATCCATGCTATTGCGGGTAATTCTTCAATAATTTGTGACGCTTGTGTGTCGGATGTTTTTCTCGGGTCTGAAAGAGCGTCCAACTTTGCTAAAATCTCATCCATTTTTGCCAAGTTTTTAGGACTTGAAATGAAAACTGCATGCAACGGTCTACCTTCATGACTTTTCGCGTACTCAATTACATGCAAGCGATCGGTTTGGGTTTCCCAAGTCTGAATTAATTGGTTAATTTGAACCGGTGTCGCAACACGTTGACCAATAGGGAACCCAAGAATAGTGTCAGGGTGGGTCAAGGCTTCGTTGTAATTACCGCTGAACATTTGAGATTGATAGTCTAAATCGGCGTTATAGGTGGGTTTCATTAATAAACTTGCATGACTGACGCCAATCGATAATGCAAGTAATCCTGCGCAAATTGCAGCGCTAATAGGCTTTCGCATAACTTTTCCTTTTATCGTTATAATAATTATATTTCCTGTCCTTATTGTGCGACAAAAATGACATATATGACAAGCTAAGATTTAAGATTATGTTGGCTGTAGTAAACTGACAATAGTGTATCGTCCGCAACAATAATCAATCAGATACAACGCCGACAGCGGTGCTTATTGAGGCGAAAGAGATGGCGAAGGTAGCCTCAACATCGGCGTTGATTTCAAGGTTCAATGCGCTGTGAATTTCATATACTTTGGCATTATACAGGCACTTAGCGTATCAGCAGAACAAAGCACAAGTTTACAGGTTACGAGGGCTGAAAATTTTCTTTAATGTAAGGTGGACATTAGGAGCAGTGCGCTTTAGAACTTCTAAGCCTTTGAGCGTAAAAGTTGATCTACTTTTTCCTTTACCAAATGTTAGTTGTCTGTAGATCAGTAGAAAGTCTTCTAGATCAAAGGTAACGTCCACATTTTTGTCTTCTGGTTTTACACCAAAATAAGTCTCTTTGATAACTTTGTCTCTTAACAACAGACCTTTTGCCTCGAAGTAATCAATAAATGCTCACTCAATTCCTTAGCCGCGGCTATAGCGCTGGCGCCATGTGCGGTGCCAACCTCGAGAACATCCGCTTTCGCGTTTTTAGCAGCTTCAGATATCGCCGTGTAAACCGACGCTGGTAGCATTCCGTTAGCGCTAGTAACTAGCTTTTCAAAATTAAACTGCAACGTCACATTCCGGTTAAATTGGTATTCTTTGAGCCTACAAGAATTATAATATAGATTCAATATAAATGAACCGCCATTCCTACTTGGGACATCTGTGTTTCCATTGACCAAGAATAGAGAGCCTATATTTGGTCATAAAAGAGTAGTCCCAACTTGCTAGCAACGCTAATATCGGGTCTAAGCAAAACACGCGTTTGCTTGTTAGTATTCTAAAAACGCAAGGACAAGCAGCTTAAGCCTCCATCCAGTTTTTGAAATTCAGACATAGCGACTTCGCGTGTTTTATACCCTAATTGTTGGATCGCATGCAGCGCCTTAGGAAATCCTTTGGGTACCAATACAGTGCCATTTATCCATACGCTGTTGGCTGCGTAGTCTTCATCCTTATCAATCTTAATAGCATTAAACTGCGTAAAATCAGGATGCGTGTTCATTTCACCAAAAGTGAGCAGGTTATTCTTTTCTAAATAGCTTAAGCCTGTTTTTAAGTGTAATAATTCTGACATTTCGACCATTGAACCCGATAAATTATGCTTGACTAATATTCTGATCATTTGTGTTGCGCCCTCGACATTGGTGCGTGCTGATAGGCCAATGTAAAAATGATCATCTACCATCATAATATCACCGGCTTCCACATGACCGGTTAAATTGATGCGTTCAATGTTGGGGTAAAATAGTTTAATGGCATCTTCTATATGCGACACTTCTCCTCTGCGGCTTAGTGCACCAGGGTGAGTTAAAATAGCGCACTTGCGTGTTAGTAAGGCAACGTCTTCCACAAAGCATGAATCTGGATAGTCTTCTATTGCAGGCAGCTCGGTAACCTGTAACCCACATTCTTTAAGAGCCCTAATATAATCATGATGCTGTGCACAGGCTAAGTTGTAATCGGGTAAGCCCATATTCGCTTCGGTAAGTCCGCTCAGCATTGCTAGGCAGGGTTTGCGCACAATTGCTCTGGTAAACATGTTTGCTCCTAATATTTATTGATATATGACCCATGCACCAATGATGGCCAATAATGAAAACAAAGTGGCTAGTATAGCGATGGTTAGATGAAAAACACTAATATTTTGACTTTGCTTATGGTCTTTCCATTGTAGCTTTATACTTGCCAATCCTGTGCCTAAATAAACAATTAGCACAGCGAAAGTGGCAATAATCAACAAATATTCATAACTGCTGATGAGTGATTCACTGTTATTAAACAATAACAAAATTATGCCCAAAGTACTTGAAAATAACAATGCGCGTACGGGGGTTCCTTGCGAATTTTGTTGCCTAAAATACGAAGGAAACAAGCCGTCTCTTGCACCTGCTAACATAATAGTGCCAGTGATCATAATACACACATTTAAAGTGCCGCTAATCGCGAATAATGCGCCTATAGTTATAATGATGGCGCCCGAGTTGCCAACAAGTATTTGTGCCGCATCAGCAAAAGGTGAGGTAGATTGTTGTAATTCTGCCAAGGAAATAGTAGACATTAATCCTAACATGGCGACCATATACACAATTAGTGCGGTTAGTGTGCCTAATATAGAGGCTCTGGGAATAGTTTTTTTAGGCTCGATGGTGTCTTCTGATGGCAATGTCGCCGACTCGACGCCAATAAAAGCAAACATGATCAACAAGCATAATCCCGCCACCATGTGAAATAGCGAATTATTGTCAGGTTTAATCGCTGGGATCTCCTTTACTTCGCCAAACATGATCCCAGCGACACCGATAAATATCAAAGGTAGGATCTTGAGTACAGTGGTTATAAGCTGAACTGTGCTCGCTTCACGAACACCACGAATGTTGATAAACGTAAACAACATAATAATACAAATGGCAAAAGTTGCGCTGTACAGCGGATTATTGTCGAGAAAGGGCAGATAGGCCTTACTATACCCCGTAAACGCCAGCGCAAGAGCTGCTACCGAGGCGACTAATGACAACCAATATCCCCAAGCCACAATGGCCGCCCATTTGGATCCGAAAGCATCATGTACATAAAAGTAAGGGCCGCCTAAACCAGGCTTTCTGGATGATAAATAAATATAGGTTAAGGCTAGGCATATAGCGCCAAACCCGGTTACCGCCCAGCCAATGAAACTATAGCTACCATAACCGGCAAGTAAGGCTGGCATAGTTAAAATTCCTGAGCCTATCATCATGCCTGCCACTAATGCCCAAGAGCGCCATATTCCATTTGTTTTAGTGTGGCGTTTGCTGTTGCTCGATGTACTTGCGGATCACAGCAATTGGCGCACCACCACAGCTCCCCGCAAAGTAGCTAGGCGACCACAATGCGCCGCCCCATAGCTTTTTTTGAATGCTTGGATATTTTTTCTTCCGGATCATTAAACTCGATATCCCCTTGAGGCTGTTCACCAGTTTCGACACTGCCACTTTAGGCGGATAGTTCACTAATAGGTGAACATGATCGTCCTCGCCGTCGAACTCGATTAGTTCTGCCTCAAAATCAATACAGACACTGGCGAATATCGGACGCAGCCCGTCAAGGATCTCTT
>NZ_KE386814.1:365757-691411 GCF_000428905.1 Brumicola pallidula DSM 14239 = ACAM 615 | reverse complement strand
GACGAAATACCGACGCGGCGTATTCACAAAAGAGATCCTTGACGGACTGCGTCCGATATTCGCCAGTGTCTGTATTGATTTTGAGGCAGAACTAATCGAGTTCGACGGCGAGGACGATCATGTTCACCTATTAGTGAACTATCCGCCTAAAGTGGCAGTGTCGAAACTGGTGAACAGCCTCAAGGGGATATCGAGTTTAATGATCCGGAAGAAAAAATATCCAAGCATTCAAAAGAAGCTATGGGGCGGCGCATTGTGGTCGCCTAGCTACTTTGCGGGGAGCTGAGGTGGTGCGCCAATTGCTGTGATCCGCAAGTACATCGAGCAACAGCAAACGCCACACTAAAACAAATGGACGGCTTCGCCACCCGAGCTATCCATCCGAGCTATCCATCCGAGCTATCCATCCCCGCCCTGAACGACGAGGCTTTCCGCTCAATTCCGGTAAATTAGCTTCACCTTCATAGTCGTATTGAGTTGGTTTTGGGTGCGCCCGACTTCGTTTTAATAATTATTTCTACCACCAGGAGGAAAAGCATTAGTAATATTTACTACCTCATCTGCGCTCCGCGAAATCGCCAAAAAAAGCTAACTTAACCCTAATATTTGTTGTACAATAAAATTAGGGTTAATTTAAAAAAATCGAATACCCTAAATAAAAATTCAAATCATAAATATACACATGGTGTCCCAGCACTATTAAATCTATTGCAACAAACAGCATTGAAGGATTACTTTCACATGATGTCTAAGCAGAAAAAAGATGTCACTCCGATAAGTCAATTTGATGAAAAAGCGTGTAATGTTGAGATACATTATGATGCCGTTTTCGATAATTCAAAACATCCGCCATTCTTAAAAAATGAGTGACAAGTCAGCTTTTCTGAAGCGCGCAGTGGACGAGCATGTCATTGTTAGTATCGCTAACGCTGCCGGCGACATCACCTACGTCAATGATAAATTCTGTGCCATCAGTGGCTATGACCGTGAAGAACTGCTCAGCAAGAATCACAAGATCGTTAAGTCTGATGAACATTCTGATGCTTTTTTTGTGGATTTGTGGAAGACCATCTCTAGCGGTCGCACTTGGCATGGTGAGATTAAGAATACCAACAAGACTGGCGACAACTATTGGGTTAAGACGACTATTGTTTCAAACCTAAATAGTATGGGCAAACCGCACGAGTATATTGGCATCAGAACAGAGATAACGGAGGACAAACGCAGAGAGGCCGAGATACTGAATGCTGAGGCTGAATTAAAATTCCAAAAACACGCACTGGACGAGCATGCTATTGTCAGCATTGCTAATGTCGCCGGCGATATCACTTATGTCAACGATAAATTCTGTGACATCAGCGGTTATGAACGTGAAGAACTTCTCGGCAAGAATCACAACATAGTTAAGTCTGATCAACACCCTGATGCATTTTTCACAGATCTGTGGAAGACTATTTCTAGCGGTCTTACATGGCGCGGTGATATTAAGAATATCAGCAAGACTGGCAGCTACTATTGGGTCAAGACGACTATTGTTCCAACCCTAAATAGTAAGGGCAAGCCCCTCCGGTATGTAGGCATCCGTACGGAGATAACTGAGCAAAAAAGAACCGAAGAGATGTTGGAGCGCATTGCCTATCATGACTTACTGACTGATCTGCCTAATCGTGTATCACTGACAGATCGCTTAAACAAAGCCATCGTTAAGTGTCAGCGCAGTAATCAGTCATTAGCTGTCGCCTTTATGGACTTAGATGGCTTCAAAGCCATTAACGATAACCACGGCCATCATGTCGGAGATGAACTGCTCGTTGAAGTGTCAAAACGTATGAAAATGGCTTTACGTGAAGATGATACTGTGGCCCGTATCGGCGGTGATGAATTTATCGCCGTCATGGTTGACCTAGACAATATCGAGGACAGTGAACCTATATTAAAACGCTTACTTAAAACCGTTGCTGAACCTCTCACTTTGAGTGACAGAGTAATCAAAGTTTCATTGAGTATTGGAGTCACCCATTATCCAGTAGACGGTGAAGACGCAGGCCAACTCATACGTCAAGCCGATCAAGCCATGTATGTGGCAAAGCAAGCCGGTAAAAACCGTTATCACCTGTTTGATACCGCACAAGATAATGCGAATAAAGTTCAGCAACAAAGTATAGGCGATTTTCACGTAGCCTTGGGCCGGCATGAATTTGTGTTGCACTATCAACCCAAGGTTAATATGCGCACTGGCGAAGTGATCGGCGTAGAAGCTTTAATCCGCTGGCAGCATCCTGAGCGTGGTTTAGTTCCGCCCTTAGAGTTCTTGCCCGCAATAGAAGGCCACGACATCAGTCTGGAATTAGGAGAATGGGTCATAGACACCGCATTGAGCCAAATAAGCCAGTGGCAAAATATGGGTGTAAATCTGCCGATCAGTGTCAATATTAGTGCCTACCAATTACAACAGGCTAACTTCGCAGCTCGCTTATCAATATTGCTTGCAGCCCATCCTGAAGTGACGCCGCAAAACCTAGAATTGGAAATACTCGAAACTACCGCGTTAAGTGACATCAACCGAGTGTCGGCCACTATGGCTGCATGTAATAAGTTTGGCGTGTGCTTTGCACTAGATGACTTTGGCACGGGGTATTCATCACTCACTTATCTCAGGCGCTTACCAGCGTATTTAATTAAAATCGACCAGAGCTTCGTGCGCGACATGTTAGAAGATACTGATGATTTAGCGATTATCGAAGGTGTCGTTAGTTTAGCTAAGGCATTCAAACGCGACGTGATTGCCGAAGGTGTAGAAACCATCGCTCATGGAGCAGCGCTATTGCAATTGGGTTGTGAGCTGGCACAAGGTTATGGTATTGCTCGCCCGATGCCTGCTGATGATATCCCTGAATGGATTTCTAACTGGAAAGTTGATGATTCTTGGCGGCTACAAAATACTATTAAAGCTAGCTGATTTGGAAGGTAATGCTATAAGCATACTGATATAATGTGCGGCTGTGCCGTAACCAGATCCCTTGATGTTCTTTTTCCATAACCAATGATATTCGGTTATTTTGAATAAGCATCTAAATAAACCGTAAATTTACCGCTAGAAAAAGTTTGACTGGACTAAGTGCAAACAATTACCGTATAAGCGCCAGACCATCAACAACAATCAACGAGGTTTTTATATGTCGCATTCTGTTCCCAACGACCTTTCGTTTTTTGCAGAGATGAGTGACGTTAAGCCGTTATCTCAAACTGATAAAGTTGCATTAACCAACAAAACCACCGAAACGCTAGCACAGAGACTTAAGCGCGAAGCCCTGATTGCTGAAGTTGAAAAGGATGACAATGGATTGACTATTGATAAAGTTGAGCCTATTGACCCCTACGACTTCATTGAATACAAGCAAGATGGCGTGCAGAATGGGGTTTATAAAAATTTAAGGCTAGGCAAATATCAAATCGATGTGACGTTCAATATGACGCAAATGAAATTTGATGACGCGCGCTTAGGCTTATATAAAACAATAAAAGACTGTCATGAGCAAGGTATTCGAACCTTATTAGTACAACACGGGATGGGCTTAAACAGTAAACCCTTCCCGGCGTTTTTAAAGAGCTACGTTAATCAATGGCTGCGCCAAATTGATATGGTTATTGCTTTTCACACAGCACTAAAACAGCACGGTGGCCTGACGTCGGTGTATGTTTTGATAAAAAAACACCCAGATCAAAAGTTAATCAATCGCGAAAGAAACCGGCGCGTCGGCTAACCCACAAACACGCGCGCGTTTCTGAACATACGCATCCAAGGACCATCTTCTTTCCATTCCTCAATGGGCGGTGAGTTACTAACAGTTCTGAATACAGGTTCTGGATGAGGCATCGTAATAATGCTGCGACCATCTAGTAATGTTAAACCGGTTATGAAGAAAGTTCATCCATAAAAAAAGCATTTACCTAAAAAGTAAATGCTTTTGCATGACATCATAATTCACTAATAAAAAACTATTTCACTCGCGTGAGATTTTTATTCGTCCGTTTTTCATCTAAAAGCCTGCAGTTACCAATGCCTACTTAATGAATCTACGTGCGCCTAGGCCTAACAAACCCAATCCTAATATAGCAAGTGAAGTCGGCTCAGGAACATCTATTGCAAGCCCTTGAACGCGAAAACCGGTGTCTACCGAGTTATTACCTGATTGAACAGTAATACGGTTAGAAGAACCTACTAAAGACATCTTATGTGAATTTGTTGGGCCACTAATAAAGACTGCTGGGTGAGGGTAACCAAATCTTACTTGAGCAGTATCACCTGCCTTAAGCTGTGAACTATATTGACCTCCAAAGAATATTTCTACGAACGTAAATTTAGCACCAGGATCTCCTGCACTGCTTAACGTAAATTCTAGTTGCTCCAGAAGACCAACCTCATTATCCACACGAAAGTTTTGACCATCGGCATCACTGTCTACGCCGAGGCCTGATTTCCATTGCTCTACAGTCGCCCGAACTCGACTATCAGGATCATTACGTTGAAACGCTTTAACGGTCAAGGTGTAACCACCAGAGGAGAATGTCCGGAGGTCGCTTAAAACATTCCCGATATTACCATTACCAAACTCAAAATTAATAATAGCTGCATTCGCAGAGGCGCCCACTAACAGGCTAAACCCGATAAAACATCCTTTAATCAAATTCATTACATCTTCCTTTTTAATTATATCTACTAACATTTTAAGAAATATACACTAAAGTATACAATACCTATTAAGCAAGATTCGAACCAAAATCAAAAAAACTAATGTTTTCATGAAGATAAATTAATTAATCCTTCATATAAAATATATGTGTAAAAATAACTGACACTTATAAAAGTTTTATCAAAATTAGTGATATGCAATTATAATGCAGCCTTTTTGCATGTAAATTAAAGAGAAAATAATTGTCTTAAATTACTTTTTGAAACAAATAGGTCTCATCTCATTGAGGATTGCCATGCAGCGATGGGCAATACTTAGCGCTTTACTTAATTCTCACTCCCATTTTGCGTTTAAAAAGCTGCGTGCTGCAGAGAAGCTCAAGATTAAAAGGCAAGAACAATATCTTTACAAATTGAAATGCAAAATGCGGCAATTGGCATTTTATTATCTAACAGATATTCATGTAATTATGGTTTATATGCGTATTTTTGAGTGTAACCTGCAAAGTTTCATATCATTACTCGTTAATCGTTGTAAATAATCCTGACAAACCTACTAATATAATGTTCCCTTGCCCAGAAACCAAACAGTCTGCCTTCGCAATAAAGATATTAGTCTCATGCAGTCTACGAGGTTTTTATATGTTGCGTTAACATGCAAAATTGCCGAAACTCCAACGCAGAGACGCGGACTACTGATTGCTTAAGTTGGAAAAGATGATAATGGTTTACCTATAGATAAGGTTGAGCCGATTGAACCTCACGACTTTATCGAATACAAGCAAGACGGGCTTAAACAGTGAGCCCATCCCGGCGTTTTTAAAGAGCTATGTCAATCAATGGCTGCGCAAAATTGACATGGTCATTGCTTTTCACACCGCATTGAAACAGTCTGGTGGCTAACCCACAAACACGCGCGCGTTTCTGAACATACGCATCCAAGGACCATCTTCTTTCCATTCCTCAGGATGCCATGAATTGCTAACAGTTCTAAATACACGCTCTGGGTGGGGCATCATAATGGTGCTGCGACCATCTAGTGATGTTAGACCGGTTATGCCTTGCTCTGACCCATTCGGATTTGCAGGATAGTCATTTGTCACAAGGCCGTAATTATCGACATAGCGCAACGCAATCTGATTTTCGTTTTTCAACGCGGATATTTGCTTATCCAAAGTAAACTCAGCACGCCCTTCGCCATGAGAGACGGCAATAGGCATGCGAGAACCTTGCATACCTGCCAGTAATACCGAAGGCGAGTCAGCCACTTCAACCATCGCTACTCGTGCTTCAAAGCGTTCAGATTCATTGGTCACAAAATGCGGCCAATGCTGCGCACCGGGTATTAACGACTTCAAATTGGATAACATCTGACAGCCGTTACATACGCCTAACGAGAAGCTGCTGTTACGTTCAAAAAATGCTTTGAAGGTAGCCTTGACCTGCTCATTAAAAAAAATTGATTTGGCCCAACCTTCTCCTGCTCCCAATACGTCACCATAACTAAAACCGCCACAGGCAACCAAGCCTGCAAAATTCTCAAGGCTGCGTCCCGCCAACATATCACTCATGTGTACGTCAATTGGTGTAAAGCCGGCACGGTGAAACGCGGCCGCCATTTCAACATGCGAGTTGACACCTTGTTCACGTAAAATAGCGACTTCTGGTTTTGCTCCTACATTGATAAAAGGAGCGGTAATGTCCTTATTGATATCAAACGTGAGTGAACTGTGTAAGCCTGGGTTTTGTGTATCGCTTTTGGCATCGTGTTCTTGTTTAGCACAAGCTGGATTATCGCGCAGCGTTTGCATAGCAAAGGTAGTACTTGACCATAGCTGACGATAATAAGTGCGTGTATTTTTTGTAATGCATTTGCCCTCGCTCGAGAAGCAAATTTCATCTCTTTCAGACACGGTGCCGATAGTGTGCATTAATTCGTTTAGTTCGTGCTTTTTAGCTAATGCTAATACAGCCTCTTTAGCACTGTCGCTTACTTGGATGACGGCGCCCAATTCTTCGTTGAATAAAATCGATGCTGCATCGTTTCCTAAACCGGTAATATCGACATCTACGCCCGCTTTGCCCGCAAAAGCCATCTCATTAACAGTCACAAATAAACCGCCATCAGAACGATCATGGTAAGCACTAATTAGCGCTTTCTCGATAAGCTCTTGCATCAATAAGTAAAACGATTTTAATTGCTTAGCAGAATCAACATCAGGCGTCGTTTGACCTAATTTCCCATAAACCTGAGCCAGACATGAACCACCCATTCGATTTTGTTTATTACCTAAATCGATTAACATCAAACTGCCGCCATCCATATGACGCAACTGTGGGGTAATCGTTTTACGCACGTCTTTGACTGCACCGAACGCGGTAATTACTAAAGATAATGGCGACGTAACGGCTTTATCCTCGCCATTTTCTTGCCATGCCGTTTTCATCGACATTGAATCTTTTCCGACCGGGATGGTTAAGCCAAGTTCAGGGCACAACTCTTCACCGATCGCTTTGACCGCCGCATATAACCCAGCATCTTCACCGGGGTGATTAGACGCCGACATCCAGTTTGCAGACAATTTAATGCGCTTGATGTCACCAATATTTGTACCTGCAATATTGGTTAATGATTCAGCTACTGCTAAACGTGCCGACGCAGCATGATTTAACAATGCGACGGGCGTACGTTCGCCAATTGACATCGCTTCGCCGTGGTAGGTATCAAATGCAGAGGTGGTTATTGCCACATCTGAAACCGGCACTTGCCAAGGGCCTACCATTTGATCGCGCGCCACCATGCCGGTAACGGAGCGATCACCAATGGTAATAAGGAATGTCTTGTCGGCCACCGTTGGCAACTGTAAAACGCGTTTTATCGCGTCTTCAATATCAATTGTAATGGTCTCAAACACATCGCCTTTAGCGGTTGTAGAAACCACATCTTTACTCATTTTAGGTGGCTTACCGAGCAATACATCCAAGGGCATATCAATCGGTTTGTTAGCAAACTTTTTGTCAGTTAAGGTTAGTTGTTGTTCACGCGTTGCTTCACCTACAACCGCAAAAGGTGCTCTTTCGCGCTCACAAATTGCTGCAAACACAGCCAGATTTTCAGGTGCGACAGACATCACATAACGTTCTTGCGATTCATTACACCAAATTTCCAGTGGTGACATGCCTGGCTCGTCGTTTGGTACATTGCGAAGTTCAAATACACCGCCACGTTCGGCGTCATTGACCAGTTCAGGGAAAGCATTAGATAAACCGCCTGCACCCACATCGTGAATAAACTGGATAGGATTGTCATCACCTAATTGCCAACATTTGTCGATAACTTCTTGGCAACGTCTCTCCATTTCTGGGTTTTCGCGCTGTACAGATGCAAAATCAAGATCCGCATTACTTTCACCAGAAGCAACTGAAGAAGCAGCACCACCTCCAAGGCCAATATTCATTGCCGGTCCGCCCAATGCAATTAACTTGGCACCCACTGTAATTTCAGCTTTTTGAATATGGTCTTTCTTAATGTTGCCTAGTCCACCAGCCAACATAATAGGTTTGTGATAACCACGTACTTCTTCACCATTAAAACTATCGACTTTTTGTTCGAATGTTCTAAAGTAACCTAATATATTAGGGCGACCGAATTCATTATTAAATGCCGCGCCACCTAAGGGTCCTTCGAGCATTATATCAAGCGCCGTGACAATACGTGCAGGCTTGCCGTAGGCCACTTCCCAAGGTTGCGGGAGTGTTGGAATATTAAGGTTAGATACGGTGAAGCCAACTAAACCCGCTTTTGGTTTAGAACCTCGTCCAGTAGCACCTTCATCTCGGATCTCGCCGCCTGAGCCGGTCGCTGCGCCAGCAAACGGGGATATTGCCGTTGGATGGTTATGCGTTTCGACCTTCATTAAAATATCAATAGCTTGATGATGATAATCGTAGGCTTGGGTTTTTGCATCGGGATAAAAACGTCCCGCTTTCCAACCTTCCATCACAGCCGCATTATCTTTATAAGCGCTGTGCACATAGTCACTGGATACTTCAAACGTGTTCTTAATCATTTTGAACAATGATTTAGGCTGAACCGCTCCGTCAATTGTCCAATCGGCATTAAATATTTTATGCCGGCAATGTTCACTGTTAGCTTGCGCAAACATATACAGTTCGATGTCATTCGGATTACGACCTAGCTTTGTAAAGCTATCGAAAAGGTAATCAACTTCGTCATCAGCTAAGGCGAGTCCTAATTTCTTATTGGCTTGCTCAAGTGCGATCTTACCCTCTTCAAGGATAGGTACTGACAAAAATGGTTTGGCTTCAGCTTGTACAAACAATTGTTGTGCATCTTCAAGTTGCGTAAATACAGCCTGAGTCATCCGATCATGCAGCGGAGCTGCGATGGCAGTTAAATCAGATGCGGTAGGATCAGCTGTTTTGTGGTCAAATACGATGTAATAAGCAATGCCACGCTCTATTCTATGTATCTGTGTCAAACCTGAATTTTTAGCAATGTCTGTTGCCTTTGATGCCCAGGGTGAAATAGTTCCGGGCCGGGGCGTAACTAATACAAAATAACCTGAAGCATCAATATTCTCACTAGTCGGGCCGTAGGTAAGTAGCTGCGAAAGCACACACATATCGGCTTCATTCAACTCACTTTGTACGTCAACAAAATGAACAAATTGAGCTTGAACACTCGAGACGCCTATTCCAAGAGCGGAGAATTGCGCCAGTAATTTATCTTGTTTGAATGTAGAAAGAGCAGACGAACCGCGAAGAATTAACATAGTTTGAGTACCAATTTGAGGTCGCATTTCAGATTTTTTGCGAGCAGAGACTAAGGTCAGCAGTTGGCGCAAGATTATAGAGCAAAAGTAAGTGATTGATAAGTCATGATGTCTGTAGAATTTTACTTTTTTTGTAATAACTTACTGGATGCTTTGCGTAAATTTAGTCACAATGGGAACTATGAAATTACAAACGCGAATATCAACAATAATGGGTGTTGGTTACAAACCATTATCTGAACAAAAAATAACCAAGCAATTCAATAACATAATTGCGGGTATAAGTTCTATTTGTGTTTTTTTAGCGTTAAGTAGCTGTTCTCAACCACCGCCATCGTCCTCTCTAACCTCTATTTTGGAGTCTGGTGTCTTAAAAGTAGGCTCGGTTTATGGCAGAACAACCTACTATAATGGTCCAACATCGCCAGAAGGCTTTGAGTTTGAGTTAGCAAAAGGCTTTGCTGACTTCCTCGGTGTAAAGCTAGAAGTTTACCCTTACTATTCTTACCGAGAATTACTACCCCAATTGGACAATCATCAAGTAGATTTAATTGCTGCTAATATAACGATGACAGAACAACGCAAATCAAAATATCGATTTGGCCCGGCTTATCAATCAGTCAATTTTGAGTTGGTATACAAAAAAGGTGAGGATCGTCCACGAGATATCGAGCAGTTAGAGGGCAATCTCACTATCGTCGCAAATGATTTATATCGAGAGCCTCTGGAGTCATTAATTGCTGAAAATGAGAGTATGTTTTGGACAGAAACTGACGAAAAAGATATTGAAGAATTATTAGAAATGGTTTCCAACGACGAATTGGACTATACCATTTCTGACTCCAATATTTTAGCTGTTGCCCGCAGACGCTATCCAAACCTCGGGATCGGTTTTTCTGTAACCGACACCTTGCAAATTGGGTGGCTACTGAATAAAGACACGGATGATTCATTGCGAGCTGCGTTAATTGAATATTTCGGTACTATTCAATCCAATGGTATTTTTAGTGCACTGGAAGATAAATACTTTGGTCACGTTCAATCATTTGATTATGTTGATACTCGCGCATTTATGCGGGCTGTTGAAAAAACCCTACCGACATTTAGAGAATTATTTGAAGCCTATGCTGGTGACAACGATTGGCGCTTAATTGCTGCCATGAGCTACCAAGAAAGTCATTGGAAGCCAAAAGCTAAATCACCTACCGGTGTGCGCGGTATGATGATGCTAACGCTAGGCACAGCCTCGGACATGAAAGTTACATCACGTATTGATGCTGAACAAAGTATCAGTGGCGGTGCGCGGTATTTTAGTAGCTTATTGCGTAGAATACCGGCACGGATCCAGTCACCTGATAGAATATGGATGTCACTGGCCGCCTACAATGTTGGCTTAGGGCATTTGGAAGATGCTCGAGTAATAACCCAAAGCCAAGGCTACAACCCAGACTTATGGGTGGATGTGAAAAAACACTTGCCACTGCTTAGACAAAAAAAATTCTACAGAACCACACGTTATGGATATGCGCGTGGAGACGAAGCAGTCTATTATGTAGACAACATTCGCCGCTATTATGACACCTTAATTTGGTTAGAAGACCAAACGGAACTGCCCTCAATTGACGAACTCCCAGCAGACGCTGATGAAGGCGTTTATGAGGGCGTTTATGAAAGCGATGCCTATGATCCAGCAGCAAAAGTTATTCTAAAAGACGCCACAGAATAATTGACAACAGCGACCGGAAAGATTTCCTAACGGCTTGATTGTATTTATATTTACTGTAATGTGAGATAAAACACGATAACAGCCGTTACATTGAACTAATGCGCCATATTATCATCTAATATTGAGCAACATCGAATTCACAAAATAATGAACTAAGCAGTAAAAGTAATGAGTGATTAGTGATTAATTTGAAGAGCGTTTGTTGCAAGTAAATAAACGCTAAAGAAATAAGAGAGATACATGAAAAGAAATAAAACCTTTACCGCTTCTCGTTCGTTGAGAGCAAGTAATCAACGTAGAACAATGCTTAAGAAAAACCATCAAAAAGTGATGGCACGTCGCAAACACTTTGCAATCGTTGGACTCACAGAAGAATGGAGTGATGACTGCTAATCTAGCCTTTCTTCTGCCTCCTCCTTTGTCTAAAGAATGCTGAAATTTGCGCGCTACATTCTTCTTGTAAACACCCTCCAGTAACTTCGATTTTGTGATTCAGCAAATCATGTTGAACGAGGTTCATGGTAGTTCCTGCAGCACCGGTTTTTTGATCATAAGCACCAAATACAATTCTTTTTACGCGCCCGTGAACCAATGCGCCCGCGCACATAGGACAGGGTTCAAGCGTAACGTAGAGCGTGGCATCGAGGACTCTGTAGTTTTCTAGGTTTTTTGCTGCTTCTCTTAATGCCAGCATTTCGGCATGCGCTGACGGATCATGCAACGCTATTGACTGATTATAGCCCTGCCCAACGATCATTGAGTCCACCACAATAACCGCGCCCACAGGCACTTCGCCAATCGCCTGTGCTTTTTGTGCTAATAACAGTGCTTGGCGCATGAATGCGGCATCAACTTCGTTTTCACCGTTGTCAGAGAAATGTCTGACTTCAACACTGCTTTTTTGCTGTTGATTCAACTTTTTAAGGCTTTGGCTTGATGAGCTCTGTGACGCCTGCTCTTTATTATTATTTATCATTCAAACTTCGCTTGGTTAAACGTGAATTGGAGGTACATAAATTTGGACTTAGCATACCGACATCATACTAAGCTGTTATACCTGTGTCACTTTGAGAATAATAGTCAATAATGAAACACATTTACGGTAGGCATTTACGGTAAGCATTTACGTAAAAACACTGGTCAAATTCACCTATTATTAGCTGATTAACCAATATAAAGTTAAGTGCTTCACCGGTAAAAACGTAATACACTGATTTTATTATATATTATTATTGGCAAAGCTTTTGCAAAAGCTGTTACTGAATATTAAGTAGAGACATATAAATACCTATACCGAGGTAAGAAATTTCTTCAGTAAGGGTGACGGCATTTTGCACTATGGCACAAACCGACCTATTTTAAACACGTAGGACTTTATTAGTCGGGATAAAATATCTATTATTACTAATATAGGCATTCAGAACAAATAGACATTTTGTGTCAGTGGTAATCGTTGGACCCGTTATTAACAATTACAAATGAAACGGACAATGACTTTGCTTATCTAATAATATAAAAACAGGAGAATCAGCATGAATTTAACGGCGATTATTATTGTAGCGATTATTGTGGGCGGCATAACCAGCATCATATCCACACTATCAAATAAAAAAGTGACAGAATCTAAAAAATTTAGCAAACAAGAGCGTGACGATTTGCAAGTGCAAATTCACCAAATGAATGAGAGAATTGAAACACTCGAGCGTATTGTTACCGATGAAAAGTATTCTTTGAACCAACAATTTGCAGATCTAAAATAGGAACCGACAACATACATGACTACTCAATATGAAGAATATTCAATTGGTATTCCGGGTCAACCCTGGAATGCAGCGCAAAAGCGACAATGGCTAGCAGCACAAAGTAAAAAACGAAGCTACTTTGATGACGTTGAACAAAGGTTAGCAGCGTTGGATAATACGACGTATGAGGTTCAGCAATATGGTGTGTTAGCTTACGCAGATTTGGGCTTCTCTGACTACCCTTTATATTGCGTAAAAGTAGGTACATTCGATAAGGATCTGGACACTATTCTAGTTTCCGGTGGCGTGCATGGTTATGAAACAAGCGGCGTGCATGGTGCTTTAGATTTTATTGAGAAGCACGCTCAGAAGTATTTGGGTAAAGCTAATATATTGGTCTTACCTTGCATTAGCCCCTGGGGCTACGAAACTATCAATCGCTGGAATCCGTATACTATTGATCCAAACAGGTCATTTTACAACGAGGGTCCCACCGACGAAGCTAATTTAGCCATGAAGTGCGCAGATGAGTTGGGCCTAAACATCATTATGCATATTGATTTGCATGAAACAACCGACACCGATAACTCAGAGTTTCGTCCTGCATTGTCGGCAAGAGACGCCATTGAACAAGACCTATGGGAAATTCCAGATGGTTTTTACACGGTTGGTGACAGTGCTCGTCCACAAAATGATTTTCAAACCGCGATTATTAATGCCGTTAAACAAGTCACACATATAGCTGAAGCTGACAATAGTGGCAAGTTAATTGGTTCTAACATGCTTCAATTGGGCGTCATAAACTACGATAAAAAGCTACTTTTCTTATGCGGTGGTTTTACGGACGCTATCTATGTCAGCACAACTGAAGTCTATCCGGACAGCCCGAATGCCACACCCGATGTCTGCATTAAAGCACAAGTTGCGGCTATAACAGGCGCGCTAGGATATGTGCTGGCGCATACTTTGAGTTAACACTACAACAAACCAAGAGGAGCAAAGCGCCTAAGCGAGTCTATAGCTATGTGCGCTTCTTCATTCGCGCACTTTGCTCTGCTCTTTTTTCTTCACGCTTTTCTTTTCTATCTTTTTTATCTGGCGTTAACGAGCCATCTTTGAACTTCTGTTTACGCTTATCTTTATCACTTATCTTTTTCGCCGCGACTTCGGCCATTTCTTTCTTTTCTTCAATCAGCATATCGGGCGTTTCAAGTGTTATCCGACCTAATTTTCCTGAGCGTAATTCATTGATTAACACTTCACAGATTTTATGTAAGTTAACCCGTCCACCAGCCCTTAATGCTCCACGCTTCGCTGCAGCAAGCTCTAAAAATTCTATCTCGGTATCAGGTAATTGATCAATTTTAAAGCGTTCTTTCATCATTTCAGGATAAGCTTTAATTAAATAATCCGCCGCATAAAAGCCCACATCATCATATTCCATTGCGGTATCTTTGACTGCCCCCGAGGCCGCTAATCGGTAGCCTGTGTTAGGGTTTTCAAGTTTTGGCCACAACACGCCTGGGGTATCGAACAAAACGATACCGCTACCTAAATTAATACGTTGTTGATTTTTAGTGACTGCGGGTTCATTGCCTGTTTTTGCAATAACTCGATCGGCTAGAATGTTGATTAAGGTCGACTTACCAACATTGGGGATCCCCATAATCATCGCGTTGATGGTTTTTACCGATGCGTCTTTTTGCGCGCAAGTTTTACGAATAAGCTCGATGATTTGTTTCGTTTTTGCGGTGTCATCAGTGGATGTCGTGAAGGTTTTAACACCCCGTTCTGCCTCCAAATGTGCTTGCCATTTAGCCGTCATTTCTGGGTCGGCTAAATCTGCTTTATTTAGAATTTTCAGACACGGTTTATCACCCCTAATCTTTGCTATTTCGGGGTTTTCACTTGAATACGGAATGCGCGCATCAAGTACTTCAATCAGAATATCAACCTGACTAAGTGCTTCTTTTATTTCTTTTAGGGCTTTGTGCATGTGCCCTGGGAACCAATGAACGGCCAATTCGACTATCCTAAAAATTATTTATTGACTGTATTTTACTGCATTTGATTTATTTTATTGGATTAATTTCCGTAAAGTAAAAAGTTCTCTATCCGTTCTACTCTTCTGGGCTTGCCAGAAATAACTAATACATCGTTAGCAAGGATAAGCGTATCGGGATCAGGTTCTTCTATTTCTATATTATTGCGCCTTAGTCCCGTGACTTTTACTCGGCGGCGCTCAATATCCAGTTCGTTAATTGTTTTGTTAACCGCAAAAGCACCTTCACTTAAAACAACGGCATGCATAAATTCAAGTTTGTCTTTTGTACCGTAGCTAATTTCAGTTGTTTCGCCCGGATAAAAGCCATGCATATGTTGGTAACCTTTCTTGCGCTCATTGCGCACACGCTTCAATATGCGCGACATCGGTACGCCAGCATAATGTAGAACTTGGGAAACCAACATCAAACTGCCTTCTTGTATTTCAGGTACCACTTGTGAAGCTCCTGCCGAATAGAAATCGTCAGGCTGAAAATCTTTTCTGGTGCGCACAACAACGGTCATACCCGGTTTTAAGGCAGTAATAACATTAACTACTTTGAGCGCTCTATCGTGTTGGTCAAAAGTAATGAGTGCTAATTGTGCATTTTCAATACCGGCTGATTTTAGCAAGTCGCGTTGTGATACGTCACCAAACATCACATTCTGACCCGCCGATCGACTTTCATACACTCGAATAGGATCGTAGTCGATTGCTACGTACTTAATCCCCTCTAACTTGAGCATGCGCGCGACGGATTGCCCTACTCGACCAAAGCCTAAAATAAGTACGTGGTTACGTAAATCTTTAGCCTCACTTTGGTTAGGTTGGGTTATTATTGCTTCAATCTTTTTGTTTGGCGCTATCCATTGCGCAAACTTACCACTGACATTAATAAGCCAAGGCGTGATCACCATGCTCAACAAGCCTATGCTTATTATCATTGACGATTGTTGTGAGCTTATCACCTGATTCTGCACAGCCAACGCTGCGATAACAAAACTAAACTCACCCAATTGCGCTAGCTTCATGCCAGCGGCCCAAGCGTCCTGCCTATTTTGCTTAAAAATAATCGCACTGATGCCCACCACTAAGGTTTTTAATACCACCATGACAATCAAGCCTAACATCACCCAATGAAACTCAAAGAACAACACATTGAGCTCCAGTTTCATGCCCACAGTGATGAAAAACAATCCCATTAAGATATCCCGAAATGGGCGAATGTCAGCCTCTAACTGATGTCGATATTGAGATTCACTTAACATCATGCCGGCTAAAAAAGCACCTAGCGCCATGGATAAACCAAAAGCGTAAGTAATCCACGCTGCTAACAATGCAACAAGAATGGTTGTTAGCACAAATAGCTCGTCAGTTCTCGTACGCGCAACTTCGTTAAAAATTCGAGGCAGCAACCAGCGCCCAACAGAAAGTAGTAACACCACAACAACAACGCCTTTAAGCAATGCCATAAGCAATGCAAAGCCTACACTCTGCTCGGAGCCGGGGGCCAATAGCGGTATTGCAATAAGAAACGGCACAACAGCTAGGTCTTGAAACAGCAATATGCTCACGGCCATTTGTGAGCGCGGTGTATTAAGGCGACCGGCATCATCAATTTGTTTTATTACGATGGCAGTAGACGACAGCGCAACCATACCGCCAATAATAATTGAAGTACTGATCGATTGATCTAGTAATAAGGCGATACCGGCAAACAACGCTGTGGTTAATAGCATTTGCCCCGCGCCAACACCAAACACCAAATTACGCATGGCAATTAACTTGGGCAGTGAAAACTCAAGCCCCAATGAAAATAGCAGGAATACGATACCAACTTCGGCTAAAAAATGCATTTGATCTGGGTCGGAATAAAGAGACAGCACTTCAGGGCCCGCCATCACGCCCACCAGCAGATAGGCAAGAATTGCAGGTAAGCCAACACGTTTAAAACACCACACCAAGAAAACGGACAATGCCATTAAGGCGATAATATTGATAAAAACTTGGTCCAAAACACTCTCCTAATTCGAAAAATAAAAAATAGGCACAAGTATTGCTTATCAATTAACAGCTAGCGGTACAATTAGATAGCACAAGCAAGTATTAACAGCATTAAATGTGTTCTACAAGACTTTTAGATCAATCCAAGCGTCAAGAAAGCGACAGTTTTGGTTATAAAGCCGCATAAATAAAATAAGTGATAAACAGATCACGATAAATCTATTTGGAGTTAACGTTGGATATCCTTGAAGTAAATGAAGGTAATGAACCTAAGGATGTTTCTGTGCTTGAGCCTAGTTTCGCTCAGGCATTTGAATACGATCATACGAGAATGACCACTATGTTATCAAATAGTGAAACGTCAAGTATAATGAGGCGCATGCTACAAACTATTGAGTTAGAAGAATTGGCAAAAACTTATTTTCAGTTGCTTAGTGTCAAGCTTCCCTGCACCTCAATAAAAATAAGCTTCGCTGATAAAAGCCTGTGTTTTGGCTGTGTCGTAAAAAACGCTCGTAGTATGAAAATTTCACTCGACTACGGTCATCATTTCGGTGCTCCACAGCATGCCCAATTGGCCTATGTATTTTCTCGAGTTTTGTTGCCACGTCAGCGCAAATTATTATCTGAAATACACGCAATCTATGCCATGGGATTAAAACATGCTTTGGAGTTCTATCGAATTCGTCGGCTTGCAACCAAAGACATGCTGACAGGTTTATGTAACCGTTCGCATTTTAATGACTCACTGCATAAATTAATGAGTATCAGCTTGCGTACCAAGCAAACTTTCGGTTTGCTTGTTCTGGACTTAGATAATTTTAAGCAAGTTAATGACCGTCATGGTCACCAGCAAGGTGATGAAGTACTCGTGGAATTCGCTAATTTATTGACCCGTTCATTACGCGAATCTGATCACGCTTTTAGATTTGGCGGAGATGAGTTTTGCTGTTTACTTGTGGACAGTGATCAAGCCGCCAATGAGCGCGTTGCGAGGCGGATTCAAAAGACCATTGCAGAGCACCCTCTGTTTACACAATATAAGGTATCTACAAGTGTTGGCGCAACAACGTTTCATGATATTGATACACAAGAGACCTTGTTCAAGCGCGCCGATATGGCGTTATATCAAGCCAAACACTCTGGTAAAAACCTATTTAAAGCAGCCTAATTGAACCTTCGAGGTTTATTGAAACAACATTAATGATAGTGACAGGCAAAGGGCAACATTTTGCCATGGTATTACATTTTCTGAATAAGTTTATATATTGTGTCAGTGCTCTGGTATTCGGTTTGAAATTGCGCACTAAACATTAATTTAGGGCCTAATTGCACGGCAATAATGTGCTCATTGAGGCAAACAATAGGCATTGCCATGCGTCGCCACGGCTTAACTTTCCACTCTTTCATCCACGCTTTAATTGTTTTAGTCGGTCGGTTGGCAAAAAGACGCACTTTTCGATGCAAATCGCCATAGGTGACGTTAAGATATTCAAGCTTTGTGTCTAACTCAATATTGACCCTGTGCGCAACCAAGGGGACATCTGCAATGTCTGACAGCGCGACCCAATACAAATACTGATTGAAGCTGCGGCATTGCCAATTTCTCACTTGAACGTAACCTACCTGGTCCACTTTCGCCGTTCTTAATTTTTGGATTTCATTTAATTGAGCTACTGAAACAGTCAACCCAATCTGCTGAGTGCTCCAAAGCCTAATAACTTCGCTAAGCAATGCGTCTGGCAAGGGGCATAATCCTGATAGTGACAGTGCCGCTTCTTCATTTTCAATTTTATTCAGCGCTTCCCTCGCCAATGTTTCAATTAATTTATTTTGAGACGCACATAGCAATGCACTTCTAATAATAGTTTTGTTAATTTGCGGCCACTTTTCTTTTAATATTGGCATGACATTGTTGCGCAAAAAATTTCTATCAAAGGAGGTGTCTTGGTTCGACTCATCTTCAACCCATGTTAACTGATGCTGTTGAGCGTAAGTTAGGATGTCTTGCTTAGAAACACCTGCATTTATCCAAGGTCGCGCATATTCGACTGAGCTTGTTTTTGTAAAACGTGACGCCATGCCACTCAGCCCTTTTGGCCCCGCTCCACGTTTTAGCTGCAGTAAAACTGTTTCGGCTTGGTCATCTTCATGTTGTGCCAGTAAAATCAGCGAATCTGGCGGCGCTAATTTGTCTAATGCTGCATACCTCGCATTTCTAGCTAATGCTTCGAGACTTTGCCGAGGCTCTGGCTGAACGCTCACTTTGTGATATTGAAATAGAATTTTGCATTGCCATGAAACTTCAAATTGCGCGCAAAGCTGCCGACAAAATGCCAACCAACTATCGGCATTTGGACTTAGTCCGTGATGAATATGAATAGCATTGACGCTAAAAGGAAGTTTGGTTTGCGCTCGCAGGGTTAGGCAAGCATGCAACATAACGACGGAGTCAACACCGCCACTCAATGCAATGGTCAGCGACTTACATTGAGGTGGAACACAACTCTGAATGCTTGTTACGAGCTGTGGGTTCGCTGACATACCAATTCCATTAGTTTTAAGCCGTTGGCTAAGATAATAAACTCCTAGCCAGCTATCGATGGTTTTTTATAAGTGCTTTCTATCAGTGCTTTCTATTAGCGCTTTCTATTAGCGCTTTTTATAAGTGCTTTCCATAAGGGTTTTGTTGATGTGACTAACAATAGCCAAACGACATTAGGCGTTCGTAACGCTCTTCCAGCAAGGTCTCTGTTGGTAACGTTTGCAGTTGTGCAAGCTGTTGCTTTAACACCGCCTTCAAATTAGCCGCCATACCACTGTAATCTCTATGTGCTGCACCTAGTGGCTCTTCTACAATACTGTTAATAAGGCCTAGTGCTTTAATTTGCGGCGCAGTAACACCCATAGCTTCGGCTGCAGTAGACGCTTTTGCGGCACTCTTCCACAATATTGACGCACAACCCTCCGGCGAAATAACCGAATAGGTACTATATTGAAGCATGTTCACTCTATCGCCAACACCAATAGCTAAGGCACCGCCCGAACCACCTTCGCCAATCACCGTACAAATAATAGGAACGGCAAGCTCAGCCATAACCTTTAAATTCATTGCTATCGCTTCACTTTGGTTGCGCTCTTCTGCACCAACGCCGGGGTAAGCGCCAGGTGTATCAATGAAGGTAAGAATAGGTAGCTTAAATCTTTCTGCCATATTCATCAAACGTAGCGCTTTGCGATACCCTTCGGGTTTAGGCATACCAAAATTACGTCTGATTTTTTCTTGCGTATCACGCCCCTTCTGATGGCCAATAACCATCACAGGAGTACCATCTAGCTTTGCCAATCCGCCAATAATAGCTTTGTCGTCTGCATAAGCACGATCACCCGCTAATTCATCGAAATCAGTCAGCATATTGTTAATATAGTCCTGAGTATAAGGACGCATAGGGTGTCGGGCAATTTGCGTAATTTGCCACGCCCCTAGATTTGAAAAAACCTTTTTCGTTTGTTCAGTGCATTTTTCTTTCAGCTTGCCAATCGCTTCTTCTATACTTACGTCGAACTCGCCGCCTTGATTGACGATACGCAGTTCTCGAATTTTGGCTTCTAACTCAGCAATAGGCTGCTCGAAATCCAAAAAATGTCCACTCATGATTAATCCTAACACTTTGTAAAACCGAGTTAATACTAGGTTTTTAGTTAAATTCTAAGTTAACTTGCTCTGCGCCTAATATGTGACGCAACTCAGCTAATAATTGTTCTTCTGGCTCTACGCACCATTGGGCGCCTGAAGCAATCGTTACTTCTGCATCTTCATGTTGTACATGAAGATGCAGTGGGCAAGTACCATTTTTATATACTTGCAATATGCCCTGTACTTTAGCGACTGTTGACAAAGTACACAACTTTTCTGGAATACTTATTTTTAATTGCTTAACGTATTTAGAACGCGCTTGAACAATAGTTAACACATCTTTTGCGTTTATTGTATTGCCGCCGTTAAAATCATCAAAGCTGACCTGTCCTTTTACCCACAATAAATTATCAGAAACTAGCACAGATTCAAATTGTTCATACGTTTCTGGGTAAAACCGCACGTCCATTCTGGCAGACTTGTCATCTAATGTCACAATACCCCATCGGCGCCCCTTTTTATTGGTCATAACACGCACGCCAATGACCAATCCGACGGTGCTGATGAAGTGGTCACGATTGGTTGGCGTTAAGTCCGCTAACCTGCCATCGGTGTATTGCTTAATCTCTTTCAAATACTGATTAATTGGATGCCCAGTCAAATATAGTCCTAAGGTTTCTTTTTCGCCATCTAACCATACTTTTTCCGACCACTCAGGCACTTTTGCAAATGCATTGGTGATGTCTTCGTCAGACTCTATTTGCACACCGAATAAGTCAGCTTGACCTGCAAGTTCTGCTTTTGCATGCTGACTGGCGGCACTTAATGCATCTTTAATGGTTGCCATTAACGCAGCTCTATGCGGACCTAAATTATCCATAGCACCGCTAAGTACTAGCTTCTCAAGTACCCGTTTGCTGACCCGTTTAGCGTCAACTTTAGCACAAAAGTCGAACAAATCTTTAAACTTACCTTGCTGTTCTCGTGCTTCTATAATTGCTTCCACAGCGCCTTCACCAACACCTTTAATAGCGCCAATACCATACACGATTTGGCCATCAGCATTGACCGTAAACTTATATTCTCCAGCATTAAGATCTGGCGGCAGTATATCCAGATTCATATGACCACACTCATCCACAAGGGTCACTATTTTGTCGGTGTTATCCATATCCGCAGACATAACCGCGGACATAAATTCAGCTGGGTAATGTGTTTTTAGCCAAAGCGTCTGATAAGACACCAACGCATAAGCTGCCGAGTGTGATTTGTTAAAACCGTAACCGGCAAATTTTTCAACTAAGTCGAAAATCTTTATGGATAATTCTGCATCAATGTTGTTGTCTGCAGCACCCTGCTCAAAAGACTCGCGCTGCTTGGCCATTTCTTCTGCGTTTTTCTTACCCATTGCTCGACGCAACAAGTCAGCGCCACCAAGTGAATACCCAGACATTACCTGAGCAATCTGCATTACTTGTTCTTGATAAAGAATAATGCCATAAGTTGGCTCAAGGATTTCTCGTAAGCACTCATGTTGATACTCAGCATCAGGATATGAAATGGCTTCACGTCCGTGTTTTCTATCAATGAAGTTATCAACCATGCCAGACTGCAATGGACCCGGTCTAAACAGCGCAACGAGTGCGATTATGTCTTCAAAACAATCCGGTTTGAGGCGGTTGATTAAGTCTTTCATTCCCCGCGATTCGAGCTGAAACACCGCCGTTGTCTGGGCTTTTTGCAGTACTTTAAAGCATTTAGGGTCTTCAAGAGGAATTTGGGTAATATCGACATCTACCCCATGCACTTCTCTGATCATATCGGTTGCCCACTGAATAATAGTCAGTGTACGCAAACCCAAGAAATCGAATTTGACTAAGCCAGCTGTTTCCACGTCATTTTTATCAAATTGGGTAACGGGGTTAGCACCCATGTCATCGCAGTATAACGGCGAAAAATCAGTAATAGTGGTCGGTGATATAACAACACCTCCCGCATGTTTGCCGGCGTTTCGAGTCACGCCCTCAAGGATGCGTGCAGTGTCAATAAGTTCTTTTACATCTTCGTCTTGATCATAAAGTTCAGGTAATCGAGGCTCAACGGCAAATGCTTTTTCCAATGTCATGCCAGGATCAGCAGGTATCATTTTTGAAATACGGTCAACAAAGCCATACGGATGACCGAGCACTCTGCCGACATCACGGATAACCGCTTTTGCTGCCATCGTACCGAAAGTGATTATTTGGGATACCGCGTCACGACCATAAATTTCTGCTACGTGGTCAATGACTTCGTCGCGGCGGTCCATACAAAAATCGATATCGAAATCCGGCATGGATACCCGTTCTGGATTCAAAAAACGTTCGAAAAGCAGCTCAAACTCCAGCGGATCAAGGTCGGTAATATCTAAGGCATAAGCAACTAAAGAGCCTGCACCTGACCCACGCCCCGGACCCACCGGAATATTATTGTCTTTGCTCCACTGAATAAATTCCATCACTATCAAGAAGTAACCGGGAAAGCCCATTTGGTTAATAACTTTGAGCTCTCTTTGAAGACGCTCATCGTACTCTGCGCGTTTTTCTTGACGTTCAACTTCATCGGTAAATATTTTGCTTAAGCGGCGCTCTAGTCCTTCTTCAGAGACTTTAACCAAAAAGTCTTCTGTGCTCATATCACCGGTTGGAAACTGCGGTAAAAAGTACTCACCTAAGGTCAGTTCGGCATTGCAGCGTTTGGCTATTTCAACGCTGTTATGTATTGCGGAAGGAATATCTTTAAACAACGCCGTCATTTCTTCTGCGCTGCGCAAGTATTGCTGAGCACTGTGCTTTTTAGGACGACGCTTGTCATCTAATGTATAACCTTCACTAATGCAAACACGCACTTCATGGGGTTCATAACCTTCCGGCTCAATAAAGCAAACTTCATTGGTCGCCACTACCGGAAAATCATTCTGAGTGGCCCATTCAACGGCGCGATGAATGTAGTCTTCTTCTCCATCCCGGCCCGTACGCATCAACTCAATATAAAAATGGTCGCGAAAATGCTGTCGAAAAAATGCACTTATATTATTAGCAATTTCCGGATTATTTTTAGTTAAGGCAATGCCCAAATCACCCGCCAATGCGCCCGATAAAACAATAACACCTTCCGCGTATTCAGCTAGCCATTCTTGACGCACCACGACTTTATGCTGCACATGGCCTTGTCGGTAAGCTCGGGAAATGATTTCGGTGATGTTTTTGTAGCCTTGAATATTTTTAGCAATCAAGGTTAAGCGCGTTATTTCATCTGGAAAGTGCGAAGACAATAACCAAATATCACAACCGATGATAGGCTTTACACCGATACTAAAGGCAGCGGAGTAGAACTTCACCAAACCGCACATATTCATCAGATCGGTGATCGCAATTGCGGGCATGTTCATGGATTTTGTTTTTGCTAAAATCGGCTTTACTTTGTTTAAGCCGTCTTGCATTGAATAATCGCTATGCACTCGTAAGTGTACAAAATTGGCTGACACTTATTTTACCTCGTCCTGTAACTCGCCTTGCCACAAAGCTAAAACGCTCTGTACAGGCTTAAAACTTTGTCGATAACATGACAGTGGGCCATGCTCTTGTAATGCGGCTACGTGTGCTTTTGTAGGATAGCCTTTATGCGCTGCAAATCCATATTGTGGATACTGTTTGTCCAACGCAATCATCTCATTGTCCCTTGCCACTTTGGCAATAATAGAAGCGGCTGAAATTTGTGCAAATAACGCATCGCCTTTGATAACAGCATGACTACTATAGCTCCAAATTGGGCAGCGATTTCCATCCACTAGCACATGTTCGGGTTGAATATTCAATCCTTCAACAGCGCGCTTCATAGCTAACATAGTAGCGTGAAGTATGTTGAGCTGGTCAATTTCCAATACGCTAGCGCGTCCTAAACTCCATGATAACGCGTTTTGCTTGATCAGTACTGATAATTCATTACGTTTTTTTTCAGATAATTTCTTTGAATCAGCTAATCCTATAATTGGCTTTTTGGGGTCAAGTATGACGGCTGCGGTAACAACATCACCCGCCAATGGACCACGACCGACTTCATCAACCCCAGCAACCAATGAGTAACGCTGAATTGACATGTTAATGGCATCTAACTGCGCTTGTTTACTCATCGCTGCTTTTCTGTGACAACAGGCCTTGAATTGCTTTTGCCGCTTGCTCATCGGCGTTTAACTGCAACATTTTATGTAATTGCGTAAAGCGCGATATTAATGCATGTGGCTCGCTCTGTAACATGGGCCTTAACTTATCAGCTATATTTTGCGGCTCCACATCTTCTTGCAATAATTCGGGTACCAGTGCTTCATTGGCTAAAATATTCGGCAATGAAAAGAAAGCCGGTTTATACAAACGCTGCATAATAATGTGTGTCATTTTAGACATTTTATAGCCAACGACCATTGGTTTTTTGCACAGCATGGCTTCGAGTGTTGCCGTACCCGATGCTAATAACACCGCATCAGCGGCAATCATTACATCTCGAGCTGACATTTGCGTCACTCGCACATGCACCGCTGGCTTAAGCTCTTCTAGTAACAACTTGATTTGAACTTCTCGAGCGTCGTTTGCCGCGGGTATGAGCACTTTTAAGGCGGGTAAACTGCGCGCAAGTAACTCAGCTGCTTTTATAAAGTCAGGCAGCAACGTGTCTACTTCTCGCGCACGACTTCCGGGCAATAGAGCCAATACCTTATCTGTGTATTCCAATGCAAATAGTGTTCTTTTTGCTGATTGATCGGGGACCAATGCAATGCTGTCAGCCATAGTGTGGCCAACATATTGATAAGGCACCTTGTATTTTTCATAAATACTGGCTTCAAATGGAAAAATACCCAGCACTAAGTTAGTCGCTTTAGCGATTTTATGAATGCGCGACTCACGCCACGCCCATATAGTTGGACTAACGTAATGGACCGTTTTTACACCCGCTTTTTTTAGTTTTGTTTCCACCGCAAGGTTAAAGTCGGGGGCGTCTACACCAATGAATATATCTGGCGGTTTATTGAGAAAATGCTGAATAACGGTTTTGCGAATGTGCAGTAAACGAGGTAAGTGTTTTAGCACTTCTACTAAGCCCATTACGGACAATTCTTCCATATCAAATAAAGAATTTAGGCCCAGTGCAGTGAGATGTTTACCACCAATACCTTCGAAACTGGCGTTTGGGTACATCTCTTTGAGAACAGCAACAAAACCAGCAGCGAGCACATCACCTGATGCTTCGCCGGCGACAATACCAATTCGCAGCGGTTTATCACTTACTATTTTATTTATCAGTGACTTAACAATAGTCATTCGATTTAGCGAACGATGCCGCGTTTTGAGGATGCGACAAAATCTGCTAAGATTTTCACATCAGGCTCTGCCTCTGCCATTTCATTCAACAGCACCAGTGCTTGATCGGTTGTATTACCGTTACGATAAATAACTTTGTAGGCACGTTTGATTGCCATAATAGCAGACGAAGTAAAACCTCGACGCTTCAGCCCCTCACTATTAATACCTTGGGGGATATGTTTAGTGCCGCTAACCATTATGTAAGGCGGAACATCTTTCAATATAACAGCACCACCACCCGTAAATGAGTGCGCACCAATATGACAAAATTGATGTACGGCTGTCATGCCGCCAAGAATGACTTGACTTGCAACGTGAACGTGACCTGCTAGCGTGCAGTTATTTGCAAATACATTATCATTTCCCAACACACAATCGTGCGCTACATGCGTATTAACCATGAATAAGTTGCGACTACCAATTCGAGTCACGCACTCATCTTGGGTCGTACCTCGGTGCACAGTGCATGACTCGCGAAAGACATTGTCGTCACCAATTTCAAGATAAGTAGCTTCACCCGCGTATTTTTTGTCCTGACAATCTTCACCTATTGAACAGAACTGGAAAAATACATTGTTTTTGCCAATTTTTGAGTGTCCTTTAACCACTATGTGTGAAGAAAACACACAATTATCGCCAATGTCTACGTTGTCGCCAATGACACAAAATGGACCTATTTGAACATTGTTACCAATTTTAGCCGATGCTGATATTATCGATGAAGGATGGATCATATTACATATCTCTCATTGCACACATGAAATCAGCGCTGCAAACTATTGCACCATCAACCGTAGCGACACCAGAAAATTTCCAAATACCGCGGCGTTCTTTAATAAGCTCAACCGCATAATCTAAGCGATCTCCGGGTCCGCATGGACGCTTAAATCGGGCTTTATCGATACCTGCATAAAGATACAATTGATCGCTACTGCCCATGGTTTTAAACCCCAGCACACCGGCAGCTTGGGCTAAACCTTCAAGGATCATGACGCCGGGGAAAATAGGTTGGCCCGGAAAGTGGCCGGTAAAACAAGGTTCATTAAAGGTAATGTTTTTATAACCTTTAATTGACTTGCCAAGTTCATAATCAGTAACGCGGTCAATTAACAGAAATGGATATCTATGGGGTAATAATTCCATTATTTCTTTAATGTAGATGGTCTTTTGTGAGTCTGCCAAAATATTTCCTTTGCGGTCTAAAGCGAATGGATTTCGCCTAGCCAATCACTCTATTATTTTTGTCCTGCAACGTGGGTGCATAAGATACACTTTTGAGGACCAAAAACAAATCAGACCAACCGATTGGTTGGCCTGATTTTCGCCAGAACTGTAGGTATCGCAATCTTTTATATCGACTGTCGACCTATATTTAACCTTACTGAGCTTTAGTTACTTGCTCTAACACTTGCTGTGAGATATCAAATTCAGGCTTCACGAAAGGTGTTGTGCTTCTGTTTAAAACCACATCATACTCACCTTCAGCTGCAATTTTTTCAACCGCTTGCATAACTAGACCAAGCAATTTTCTTTGCTCTTCCTGTTCACGCGTTTGCATGTCTTTCTGAAGTGGACCGGTTTTTTCTTGCAGTGTTTTTTGCAGCGCAATAATTTGGTCTTCTAATTTGGTTTTATCAACATCACTCATGGTTGCACTTTCACGCTGAAGCTTTTGAATTAAGAAATTGTATTCTTCGCTTTGTGTATTGACTTCTTGGATTTGATCCTTGAATTCACCAGTCACAACTTGTGCTATCTCTGCAAACTGCGGCAATGAGCGCACAATACCTTGTACATCAACAACACCGAGTTTTTGATCTGCAGCTTGCGCGGCGGTCGTCAACAATGCTGAGCTGAGTATAGCGCCCGCGATTAGTGTTTTTGTAAATATTTTCAATGGAAACTCCTTTAATCTGTTCCGTTTTTTATTGGGCGTCTTGGCACCCAACTATTATCAGTTTAATTTGCGTATATGATACTACGTTACCAAGGCTTTAGAAAGTTGAGCCAATGTTAAACGTAAAGAATTTAGGATTATCACCATCGCTTGAACTAATTTCTTTTGAGAAACTAAATACGAGCGGTCCCATCGGTGAAATCCATTGTACGGATATGCCAGCAGAACTTCTAAATTCACTCCAATCGCTGAAATCACTTACCGCTGAGGGTTGACCTGCACCGCTTCTGCCAACGAATTCTAGATCTTTGTATTCGTTGTAATCAAACTCAGTATCCCATACGTTACCCACATCAAGAAAGATTGAAGTACGCACTGAACTATCGAATTCGGTTTCAACAAAAGGCGTTGGTACGATTAACTCTAAACCACCTATGGCCATCGCGTTACCACCTAAGCTTCGTTGTGAAACAACAACACTGTCAGTATCCGGGCTGCCGAAAACAGGGGTACCAAATGGGGTGGTTCCAATTTGCGTAGAAATACGCTGGACGCCACGCGGCCCCACTGTGTTGTCTTCAAAACCGCGCAATGTATCGGCACCACCGGCGGTAAAGTTTTCAGTAAATGGCAGTATTTGCTCACTGCCATTTTTATTGCCATAACCGTTACCGTAACCTAAACGCATTCTAGCGAGTATGGACCAACGCTGATTTTGGCTCAGTGCATAATACCACTTGGTGTCTGCAATAAATTTGAAATAATTAACGTCAGAATTCGGCGTTGTGATACTAAATGATGCACGTTGCGACGAACCATCGGTTGGGAATAAACCGCGGTTGAGGGTTGAGCGTGACCAAGTTGCTGATGCTAAGAAACTTTGGTATTTAATCGCTGAATCAGGCTGATCTAAGGTTCTAAATTGATCATAGAAGCGTGCTGTTTGTTCAAAAGATGTATTATCGCTTGATAGCTCAACATTGGCATACGTTAGTCCAAAACTAATTCGGTTGACCTCATTGATAGGATAACCCACGTTTGCGCCTATTTGGTAACGTTCACTGTCGTATTGAACAACACCAAAGTTGCCACCATCAAACTTACTATAACCGACACTGCCACCTAAGCTGATACCGTCGATCGTGAAGTAAGGGTCAGTGTAATTTAACTGTATTGACTGTTGATAAGATACCGTAGACACGTTCAAACCAATACGCTTACCGGTTCCTAAGAAATTGTCCTGTTGAATACCGGCATTTAAGCTTAGTTTGGTGTTATCACCATAACCAATACCGGCTTGGAACGAGCCTGACGCTTGTTCTTTTACTTTAAACTCAACATCGACTTTATCATCCTCGCCAGGCACTCTGATTGTTTCAAAATCAACCGTTTCCATGTACGTCAATCGAGATAAAGATGCCTTTGAACCTTGTAATAATTGATCTGATAACCACGTACCCTCAAGCTGACTCAAGTTTTGACGCAGTACTTCGTCTGACGTGATCACGTTACCTTGGAAGTTTATGCGGCGAACGTAAATACGCTTACCAGGGTCAACAGACAATGATAGCTTCACCGTTTTGTCTTCATCATTGATGTCTGGAATAGTAGTTACGGTTGGGTAAGCATACCCAAAACGTCCTAAGTACTTACTAATAAATTCTTCGGTGTAAGTCACCGTTGCTTGATTGTACAACTCACCTGCAGAAAGCGGCAGTACTTGGTTTAAGAAGTCTTCAAAACCCAAAAGATCGCCTACCAGTTGAACTTCAGAGATGGTGTATTGTTCGCCCTCGTCTAAGTTCATACCAATATAAATCGCATCTTTTTCTGGGGTCATTGATACTTGCGTGGTGCTGATGGCAAAGCGTAAATAACCTCTGTCTTTATAGAAGCTGGTTAAGTTCTCTAAATCACCCGACAATGTTTGTTGTTGATAACGTGTTTCAGACGTGAAATCCCACCAAGGGGTGTCAAATTTCAATTCCATTACGTTAAACAGTGTTTCGTCATCAAACAACTTGTTACCGACAATATTAACTTGTTTTATCTTAGCCGCGTCACCTTCTTCAAAAAGCAATTTCAAGTCAACTCTATTTCTTGGCAGCGGGGTCACAATAGCTGAGACATCGGCATTGTATTTACCAATACTATAGAAGAAGTCTTTCAAGCCATTTTCGATGGAAGTTAACACTGTTCTATCTAATGGCTCACCGACACGGATATTTGAGTTTTGCAAGCTTTCATCAAGCTGCTCATCTTTAATATCGTCATTGCCTTCGAACACGATGTTGCTGATGGTTGGCCGCTCAGAAACGCGCACAATCAGCACGCCGCCGTCGCGCAGTATCTCAACTTTTTCAAAGTGAGTGGAAGAATACAAAGACCGTATTAATTGACTAATACGAAAGGAATTTAACGGATCGCCTACTTGCACTGGAAGGTACGTAAGCGCCGCACCTAGAGCGACACGCTGCAAACCTTCAACGCGAATATCTTCTACCACAAATTCAGATTTACTCTGTGCAAATGATAACGACGTAAATGCCATCAAGGCAATAAGAACTAACTGTTTACACTTCATTTACTAATATTCTTCCAAAACACGTTTTTTTTATAAAACTATTATTATGTGATGCGATTGATGTCGTTAAAAATGGCAACCGCCATTAGCGTGAATAACAAAACGCCACCTATCCTAAATCCAACTTCCTGCACCGCGTCTGGGACAGGCTTGCCTGTTATCCACTCGGCGATAAAGTACATTAAATGTCCGCCGTCTAACATCGGTAATGGTAACAAATTTATGATCCCAAGATTAACACTGATTAGGGCTAAAAACCCTAAAAATACAATAATTCCATAACTTGCGCTCATTCCAGCGCCTTGGGCAATAGAAATAGGGCCACTCAAATTTTTAACTGCAACGTCACCATTAATAAATTTGCCTAACATTTCGACAGTTAAGGTCATCAATCGCCACGTTTCTTGCGTTCCTTTGACTAAAGCATCAAAAGGCCCTGATTTGTCATGAAAATAATACGCTTCAGGATATGCTGCAACCTGAGAAGAAATACCCAGTCGACCATCAGTACCGGTCGCCGTTTTAACTTCACCTAAGGTAACTGAGAACAGCATAGATCCACCATTTCGCAACACTTCAACTTCAATAGTCTCGTTTGCTCTTGGCTTTACATAGTCCACTATTTGTCCCCATTCATCCATGAAGGTTCCATTTAGTTTTAGTATTTCATCGTTTTCTTGCAAGCCTGCTTGCGCTGAGGGCCCGCCGGGCAGCACTAGGGCAATGATTTTACTGGGCTTTGTTCTGAATGGTTCAAAGCCAATTGACGTGAACATATTGTCTAATTCAGGATCAAACTCCCAATTAGGCATCTTCATTTCATAAGAAACAGCTTGGCCATTTGGTTTTTCAACAGACAGTGGAATATTGTCGCCACCAATAAAGCGCATAAATTCTATGTTGACCGCTTGCCAAGTTTTGGTTTTAGCACCGTCCACCGCAGTGATCCTATCGCCCACTTCAATGCCGGTTGCGGCCATATACGACTCAGGATTTATCTCGCCTATAAAAGGTTTTGCCTTGTCTTGCCCGATCATGGCGACGACCATTAAGATTAAAATCGCGAATAGAAAGTTAATACCAGGGCCTGCGGCTACAATTGCGAATCGTTTCCACACGGGTTGGATGTCAAAAGATTCAGCTTTATCTTGCTCGGCAACATCATCCACCCTACTGTCTAACATTCTTACATAGCCACCTAGCGGAATGGCGGCGATGACAAACTCCATGCCTGTCGATGTAATGCGTTTATACAACGGTTTACCAAAACCGATAGAAAAACGCAGGACTTTAACCCCACACTTTCGGGCGATGATAAAGTGTCCCCATTCATGCACGGCGACTAAAATACCCAATGCCATGATAAACGCACCAATGTTTCGAATAATTTCAAACACTAATTCAATTTCCTTACTATCTGTTGGGCTAAAATTCTTGCCTCTGCATCATGCTCTAGAACTTGCACAATACAAGTGAGTTCAATGAAATCTGTTTTCTGTAGTACGTGTTGATTCACCTTTGCAATGTCAGTAAACTTAATCTGCCCTTTTAAAAATGCATCCACCGCCACTTCATTGGCTGCGTTAATTGCAGTTGTTGCCGCTTGTCCTTGCTTGCAAGCTTCAATTGCCAGGTACAAGTTAGGATATCGATTTTGATCTGGTTTTGAAAAACTGAAGTCTGTCAAACTTGAAAAATCAACAGCTTCTACCCCAGAGGTTATTCGGTCGGGAAAGCTCAAGCCATAAGCGATTGAGGTGCGCATGTCCGGATTGCCTAGTTGTGCAATGATTGAACCATCAACATATTGCACCATCGAATGGATGGTGCTCTGCGGATGCAATACCACTTCGATGTCATCTTCGTGCAGACCAAAAAGCCATTTGGCTTCAATAAATTCGAGCCCCTTGTTCATCATCGTTGCAGAATCAACAGAAATTTTTCGTCCCATTGTCCACGTCGGATGGTCACAAGCTTGGTCTGGAGTAATCGAATCAAATGACTCATCCGCTAGGGTTCTAAAAGGACCACCAGAACCCGTTAGCAAAATTTTAGTAATACCTGATTTTTCTAAATTTCCGTATTCAAAATCGTGCGGCAAGCATTGAAAAATAGCATTGTGTTCACTATCTATAGGTACTAATTCAGCTTTATGCTCACGCACTGCATTCATGAACAGCTCACCCGACATCACTAACGATTCTTTGTTGGCTAATAATACACGTTTACCAGTACGAACCGCAGCTAGTGTAGGCAGTAATCCAGCAGCGCCAACGATAGCCGACATCACAGTGTCTACTTCTGGTGCGCAGCATACATCGTCTAATGCTTGCGCACCAACTAAGATTTCAGAGTGGCAATTTTCTTTTTTTAATATTTTGGCAAATGCAGTATAAGCTTGCGGATCGGATAACACGATATAGCGCGGAGAGCACTGCAGCGCAAGCTGCACAAGCGCGTTTAAATTGGTGTGTCCAGTTATCGCAAACACCCGAAACTTATCAGGATGACGACAAATAACGTCGATCGTGTTTTGACCTATAGAGCCGGTTGCTCCTAGTACAGTGATGGTTCTCACAATATCTGCCAGACCTTTAGATTGAGAAGTGTGAAGGAAATAACGGTGACGCCGATATCAGCATAGTTATCTATGCCATCCATACGACATAACAGAATGCAAAGACCGGAAACGCGGCAGTTAAACTATCTATCCGGTCCATTATACCACCATGACCGGGCAGCAATCTGCCGCTATCTTTAAGACCGGCACAACGTTTAAACATACTCTCATTTAGATCACCTAATGCAGATACTGCTACCGTAACAACACCGATCAGCAAATGTAAACCCATTCGGCTGGCTTCAAACTGATAGTGCAGTGCCGCAAAGGCGATGATCGCGAGTGATGCCATTACCCCCCCAAACAAGCCCTCTATGCTCTTGCCAGGAGAAACATTGGGGCGCAATTTATGCTTACCAAATTTAACCCCAACAAAAAATGCACCGATATCTGCAGCCCATACAATACCCAACACATAAAAAATCAGCGAGGCACCATAAAATGGGTCAACTTCATATAAATTGTTGCGCAAACTAATAACGGCAACCCACGTTGGGATCAAAGTCAGCACGCCAAACGCAGCTCTAATGGGTATACTCTGTGTCCAAACGGAACTATATTTTGGATAAGTCAGGATCATACCAAGTGACACAGCCCACCAAACAGCAGCAATACCCAATATTGTTTTGTAAATACTATTTAATTCGCCTTGATACCAAACTTCTTGACCGTCTACAGCAAAAATAAGCACCCCACATATCAGCAATATGAGGGTCATAAAAGAGGCTTTTGATACCCTACCAGTGATACCTGACATATTAGCCCATTCGTAGGCACCTAGGGCGACTACGCCGGCAACTGCAATTTTAAATTCTTCAACCGGTAAAAATAAAATAGCTAGAATTGCCAACGGTGCAAGAATCACTGCTGTTATTATTCTTTGTTTTAACATTAACCTTAGCCTTGGTTGTCTGGACTCACTTGCGCACCGATTTGTCCAAACCTTCTTTGTCTTTGACAGAAATCCAAAATAGCATCATCAAACTTCTGTTCGTCGAAATCTGGCCAAAGTGTCTCACAAAAATAGAATTCTGCATATGCAGATTGCCACAATAAAAAGTTGCTTATTCTATGATCGCCACCCGTTCGGATCATTAAATCCAACGCCGGTAAATCAGACATACAAGTGTATTGATTGAAGCTATCTTCGGTGATGTCTTCTGCTTTGATACGTCCTTGCTTGACATCATCAGCTATTTTTTGAACAGCCTTGACGATATCCCAACGGCCGCCATAATTAGCAGCAACATTGAGTGTTAGCGCGGTATTATTTTCCGTCAGAAGTTCGGCTTTGCGGATCTTCTCGACTAATTTTTGATCAAAAGCCGATAAATCACCAATCACTTTAAGGCGAATATTATTTTTGTTAAGTTTCTTAACCTCACTCGCTAAAACAAGATTAAAAAGCTGGATCAAAATATTAACTTCGTCCTTAGGACGTTTCCAATTTTCACTACTGAAAGCAAATAAGGTAAGTGCTTTTATGCCTTTCTTTCGTGCGTACCTAACAGATGCACGAACAGCTTTCACACCCGCCTTGTGACCAAAGGTTCTTAACTTTCCTTGTTGTTGTGCCCAGCGCCCGTTGCCATCCATTATAATGGCCACATGCTGTGGCAAAGTGCCGACGAATGACGCCGGCTCTTTAGTCGAACTTTCGGTACTCAAGGGTCTACACTTCCATCAATTCTTTTTCTTTGTCAGCAAGAATATTATCAATGTTTTTGATAAATTCGTTAGTCAACGTTTGGATGTTCTCTTCACCAGCACGACTTTGATCTTCGCTAGCTTCTTTTTCTTTAAGTAATTCTTTAATATCGCTGTTTGCTTCTCGGCGAATATTGCGCACTGCAACTCTGCCCTGCTCCGCTTCATGACGCACAACTTTGATTAAATCTTTTCGGCGCTCTTCAGTCAGTGCCGGCATTGGAATACGTATTGTAGTGCCAGCACTCATCGGATTTAAACCTAAGTTTGATTGCATAATCGCTTTTTCAACGGCTTGAATAATGCTTTTATCAAAAACCGACAACGCAAGCGTGCGATTGTCTTCTGCAACTACGTTAGCAACTTGTTTTAGCGGCGTATTAGAACCATAGTAAGGCACCATAATGCTATCTAACAAACTTGGATGAGCACGACCCGTTCTGATCTTGCTTAGCTGACTTTTTAACGCAACAATACTCTTTTCCATGCGCTGCTGAGCATCTATTTCAATTTCATCAATCACAACAAAATCCTTATTTTATACTTCTTCTGGATGACAGATAGTGGTGCCTTCGTCGTCACCTAATACGACTCGCTTCAAACAACCTGGTTTATTCATATTGAATACTCTAATGGGTATGTTGTGGTCGCGAGCTAGCGTAAAGGCTGACAGGTCCATTACTTTTAATTCTTTTTCTAGTACTTCTTGGTAACTGATGCGTTTTAATAAAACGGCATCTGGATTTTTCACAGGGTCAGCACTGTAAACACCATCGACTTTGGTTGCTTTTAGTACGGCGTCGGCTTCAATTTCGATACCGCGTAAACATGCAGCAGAGTCTGTTGTGAAGAAAGGGTTACCTGTACCTGCAGAGAATATCACAACTCTACCGGATTTTAGAAAACTTATAGCGTCTGCCCAATTATAAGGGTCACAAACACCATTTAAAGGAATAGCTGACATTAGGCGCGCATTCACGAAAGCTCTGTGCAATGCATCGCGCATTGCCAAGCCGTTCATGACGGTTGCGAGCATACCCATATGGTCTCCAACAACACGATGCATACCGGCTTTGGCTAAACCTTCGCCACGGAATAAGTTACCACCACCGATAACCAGACCTACTTCTACGCCCAACTCAACTATTTCTTTTATTTCGAGTGCCATGCGGTCCAACACTTTGGCGTCAATTCCAAAGTTTTCATCGCCCATTAGGGCTTCACCACTCAGTTTTAGCAAAATGCGTCTGTAAGCCGCTTTTGGTATGGTTATCATTGTGTGTCCTTCATTGTGTGTCCTTTGCAGTGGTTTTGTCTATTTTATTATACTCATTAAAACAGAGCTAAAATAGGACGGTAAACACTTTTAACATCTATAAAAAAGCACCTCAATTGAGGTGCTTCATATGTTATCCGAGAATCGGTGATTGCAAAAGCAATCGAAGCACTTATTTCTTAGCTGCTTCCAATTGTGCAGCAACTTCTGCAGCAAAATCTTCAGATTTCTTCTCGATACCTTCACCCACTTCAAAGCGGATAAAGTTAACAACATCTGCGCCTTTAGATTTCAAAAGTTCACCAACGCTTTGTGCTGGATCTTTAATGAATGGCTGACCAGTTAGGCTGACTTCGCCAGTGAATTTCTTCATGCGGCCAGAAACCATTTTCTCGGCGATATCAGCTGGCTTACCAGACTGAATAGCGATGTCAATTTGAATTTCTTTTTCTTTTGCAATAACCGCTTCTGGAACATCAGAAGGCTTAACGAATTGCGGACTAGCAGCTGCAACGTGCATAGCAATGTCTTTTGCTAGCTCTTCATCGCCGCCTTCCAAAATTACGATAACACCAATACGACCGCCGTGGACGTATGCGCCTAATGTTGAACCTTCAACATTGATAACACGACGTGGGCTGATGTTTTCACCAATTTTGGTAACCAATGTGTCACGCACTGTCGCGACAGTTGAACCATCAAGTTCAGCTGCAAGTAATGTGTCGATATCATTGATGCCATGTGCCGCAGCAACGTCAATCAATTTATTACCGAAAGCAAGGAAACCCTCGTCGCGTGCAACGAAATCTGTTTCACAGTTAACTTCCATCATAGTTGCTTTGCCACTAGTGATGTTAGTTAATATAACGCCTTCTGCTGCAATACGACCTGCTTTTTTAGCCGCTTTTGCTTGACCAGATTTGCGCATATTTTCAATTGCTAGCTCGATATCACCATCAGTTTCAACTAATGCGTTCTTACAATCTAGCATACCAGCGCCGGTGCGCTCGCGTATTTCTTTAACCAGTGCTGCTGTCACTGCCATTTTCTTGTCCTCAAAATATGAATATTTAGAAAAGGGGGCGTTAGCCCCCTTTGATAATCTACTTATAAAACCTACTCTGCGGCTTCTACGAAATCATCTTTCTCAGAAACTGCGACAATTATGTCTTGATTACGGCCTTCGTTGATCGCATCAGCAGCAGCATTAGTGTAAAGATTAACCGCGCGGATAGCATCGTCGTTACCAGGAATAACGTAATCAACGCCATCTGGATTAGAGTTAGTATCTACTACACCCACAACTGGAATACCAAGGTTGCGAGCTTCTGTTACTGCAATGTGCTCATGATCGGCATCGATAACAAAGATAACGTCTGGAAGACCACCCATGTTTTTGATACCGCCTAAACTACCTTCTAGTTTAGTCATTTCGCGCTGAAGCATTAACACTTCTTTCTTAGTTAGCTTCTCGAATGTACCGTCAGCAGACTGTACTTCTAAATCTTTAAGACGTTTGATTGATTGACGGACTGTTTTCCAGTTAGTCAACATACCACCCAACCAACGCTTGTTTACATAGAATTGATCACACTTTTCAGCTGCTTCTCTGACGGCTATACTTGCTGCACGCTTGGTACCAACAAATAAAATTTTACCCTTCTTATGAGAAACACCAGAAAGATAGCTTAGTGCTTCATTAAATAAAGGAACTGTCTTTTCTAAGTTGATGATATGAACTCGGTTACGAGCGCCAAAAATGTACTGAGCCATTTTTGGGTTCCAGTAGCGAGTTTGGTGGCCGAAGTGAACACCGGCTTGTAGCATGTCACGCATTGATACGTTTGCCATTTTATATTTTCCTATTTAGGGGTTAGGCCTCCATACACCCCTGCTCTCGATCCAAAACGTTGTAATAACAACGTGTTAGACACCCCGAGATCAGTGTCGGTATATGTGTGTTTTTAGTTAATTTGTACTGTCTAATGTTGAGAAGTTTTACAACATTCTCAAACAGCGCGCGCTTTATACCATTTTAGACCGCTAGGATCAACAAAAAAGGGGGGTTTAATACACTTGAATTCATAATTTTCATCGTCATATATGATGCCTGTTAACAATGGAAAAATATATGTCCAACAATACAATGCATTCACCCGTATCACTTTTTGGTACAGAATTAAAAAATAGGTTCGTATTAGCGCCGCTAACTAGAGGACGCGCCACTGAGTCTCGGATCCCGAATCAAATTATGGCTGATTATTACGAGCAACGGGCAACAGCTGGCCTTGTCATTGCTGAAGCCACGGTTATCTCAAAGGAAGGCATAGGCTGGATAGACTCGCCAGGTATTTACACCGATGAAATGGTAGCCGGCTGGAAGTCAATAGTTGACAAAGTGCATGCAAAAAACAGCAAAATGGTGCTTCAACTTTGGCATTGCGGGCGTTCTTCACACAGTGACTTCCACGACGGTGAGTTGCCATTAAGTGCATCAGCAATAAAAATACCAAACGATCAAATACACACTAAAAACGGTAAAAAGGACTATGAAACGCCAAAAGCAATGACCAAAGAAGACATTAGCAATACCGTTAATGATTTTAAACAAGCCGCTATCAATGCAAAAGCAGCCGGCTTTGATGGCGTAGAAGTGCATGCCGCCAATGGTTATTTAATTAACCAGTTTTTAGATGGCGTGAGCAACCAAAGAGAAGACGAATATGGTGGCAGCATTGAAAACAGAATGCGTTTCTTGAGAGAAGTTATTACGGCGGTGCAAGAAGTTTATCCAAGCAATGCAATTGGCGTTCGCTTATCTCCAAATGGGGTTTTTAATGCAATGGGATGCGACGACTATAACGAGTTATATATAACCGCCATCAAGTATTTGAATCAACAAGGAATTGGTTATTTGCACGTAATGGACGGCCTAGCGTTCGGTTTCCATGAACTTGGCGAACCAATGACACTGGCCGACGTTAGACCGTTATTCGACAATATCATTGTTGGTAACTGCGGCTACGATTATGCAGCAGCTAACGACGCTATCGCCAACAACCGGGCAGATATGATTGCATTTGGGCGTCCTTATATAACCAACCCAGACTTACCCGAGCGCTACAAAAACGACTGGCCACTAACACCTTATGCCGACGTAACCCACTGGTATGGCGGCGCTGCAGAAGGCTACAGTGACTATACAAATTACTCCCCAAGTTAAATAAAGACGAAAGGGGCTATGGTAGCCAAAACGTCAACCAAACGTTGGCCAAAGCCCCAATTTCAATCAAACCAAACCTTCAATTTAATCCACGTTTGTATCCGCGCCATAAACTGCAATTAAACTACGATATAAACAAACGTAAAAAAAAATATTTGATATTCAAAGTCAGCGTAGTTAAGCGGATACTAAATTGGTATACTGAAGAGCGGGTAGAATAAATAATACTTATTATCGACGTTCAGCGCATTAAGCAGCGTCCCATGGATGGGCTCGCAGCGACTTTTTATTGGGGAAGTCCTTTCCTTTATACCCGTAAAATAAACCCATAAAACGTGATTAACAGTTTGTAATGCCTAACAAGCCATCTGAGAAAAGTCTCACCCGTTGGTAGTAAGTGAATTACAATAACGCTTACGCGATGATTAATAAGTGATAATGTTAGTGCTATTTGTAAATATTAAATAGTAAATCAAATTTAGCTCAATAAATTCGAAGAGGTCGACCTTGGTTGGAACAATAAAAACACCACAAGAAATAGACAAGATGCGCATTGCTGGCAAACTAGCCTCAGAAGTGCTAATCATGATTGGAGAGCACGTAATAAAAGGGGCCACCACAGATGAGCTGGATAAACGTTGCCATGATTATATCGTTAATGTGCAAGACTCAATTCCAGCACCCTTAAATTACGGTAACCCACCCTTTCCGAAATCAGTGTGCACATCCGTCAATCACGTTATTTGCCATGGCATTCCAAGTGACAAAAAACTAAAAGATGGTGACATTGTCAATATCGACGTGACCGTTATTAAAGATGGTTATCACGGCGACACCTCAAAAATGTTTGTTGTTGGCAAGCCTTCAGTTCTGGCTGAACGCTTAATTAAAGTAACCCAAGAATGTCTATATAATGCCATTAAAATTGTGAAACCCGGCATGCGTCTTGGTGACATTGGTCATGCCTGTCAGCAACATGCTGAGGCACATAATTACTCTATTGTTAGAGAGTATTGTGGCCATGGCATCGGTGCTGTTTTTCATGAAGACCCGCAAATAGTTCATTATGGCAAACCAGGCACTGGTGACTTAATAGAAGCAGGTATGTGCTTCACTATCGAACCAATGGTTAATGCCGGTAAACGTTATTCCAAAATTTTGCCAGACAACTGGACAGTCGTTACCAAAGACCGCAGTTTAAGCGCACAGTGGGAACACACTTTACTGGTAACTGAAAACGGCGTTGAGATTCTGACATTACGTGATGAAGAAGACATTGATAGGATAATTAATCACTAATTAGCAGCCAATAACAGCACTGACCACAGCATCAGTTCTCAATCTAATTAGGGTCCTTTTATGGCCAAGGAGTTACTTTGTCGGTTCAAGACCAAATACAACAATTGCAAAGCATCAAAGACGTTACTGACATTGCAGCGTTTAAAAGCGCAGTAAAAGCTAACTATAAATGGCTCAATAATTCTTTTAACAAAGAGTTAGTGGATAACCTTGTGGTTGATCGCAGCGACTTTACCGACGCTCTTTTGTGTCATGCATGGCAGTTATTAGACCTTAACAAAGAACCCACACTTTCACTGTGTGCCGTTGGCGGATATGGACGCGGGCAATTACAGCCGTATTCTGATATCGATTTATTAATACTAAGCGATAAAAAAATAAATCCAAGCGTTGAAGAACGCCTGGGTAATTTCATCACCTTATTATGGGATGTAAAGCTAGAAATAGGTCAGTCTGTTCGCACCGTTAAAGAAACAATACAGTTAGCAAAATCAGACATTACTATTGCTACCAATCTTGTTGAGGCTAGGATCCTGTGTGGCTGCGAAAACACCTTTAAGCAATTAATTGATAAAGTGAATAGTCCAAAGGTGTGGTCGAGCAAAGACTTCTTTTTAGCAAAATTGGAAGAACAAAAAAGACGTCATCACAAATTCAATGATACCTCGTACAATCTTGAACCCAACGTAAAAGAAAATCCGGGGTGCTTGCGTGACATTCAATCGATTGGCTGGGTTGCAAAAAAACACTTTCGAGAATATGACGGTTTAACCTTAATTGGACACGGTTATTTCACTGAAATAGAACACGCTGAATTAATTGAATGCCGCTCCGATTTGTGGAAAATGCGTTTCGCGCTGCACCTCATTTCAGGGCGCAGTGAAAATCGACTGTTGTTTGACTATCAAACCGACGTAGCGCAACTATTAGGTTATGGCGATGGTAAAGCCGCTGTTGAGCAAATGATGAAGGCTTTCTTCAGAATTGTGCGTCGCGTATCTGAATTAAACAGTATGTTGTTACTGCGCTTCGAAGATGACGTATTAGAACAAAAAGTCAAAAAAATCACGCCTCTTAATCACAAATTTGATTTAAAAGATGGTTTAGTTTCACCCTCACGACCTGAAACATTTCACTCCCCTGTTGATATACTCGATTTTCTTAGTCTCATTAGTCAACATGAAGATGTGCAGGGCTTAGACGCGGATTGTATTCGTCAATTACGTAATGCTCGTCGTCGTTTTCAACATCAGTATTACCATGATCGTCAGGACTGCCGTGACCGCTTTATTGCCTTAATGAAGCAACCTGAATTTTTTAATTTGGGTTGGGACATCATGTATAAATACGGCATATTGCAATCGTATTTACCTGAGTGGGATAAGATTGTTGGCATGATGCAATTCGATTTATTCCATGCTTATACGGTTGATGAACATACACATCGCTTGGTTAAATATGTCTACAGCTATTACCACAGTGCAAAAAGATTTCCGCGTTGCCATCGTATAGTCAAAAATTTAGATAAGCCTGAACTGCTTTTTATTGCTGCTATTTTTCATGATATAGCAAAAGGAAGAGGAGGAGACCACTCAGCATTGGGTGCAGTTGATGTGCGCAGTTTTTGTGAGCTGCATAACATTTCCGAGGCCGATACAAGCACGATTGCTTGGTTAGTGGAACATCATCTGCTGATGTCAGTAGTTGCACAGCGTCGAGATATTTATGATGCCGACGTTATTAATCAGTTTGCAACAACCGTAAAGAGTCATGAAAACCTCAATTTACTGTATGCGTTAACGCTCGCGGATATTCGCGCCACCAACGATAACTTGTGGAATGACTGGAAAGCGTCATTACTGCGTGAACTGTATTTATTAACCCAGCAAGCCTTCGATAATGGTTTGGAATGCCAGGTAACTCTCGAACAGCGGGTAGCAGAACATAAAACCGGTGCTATGACTTTGCTCGCTGAAAAAGGCATTAGCGAAGCGCAGGCAATGCTATTTTGGCAGCAAATGGGTAAAGACTACTTTATCCGCTTTAAGCCAATTCAAATTGCATGGCACACCCAAACTATCGTCACTGCAGGTACCTTAGCAGCAGAGGAAATATTGGTCAGTGCAAGCAACAGCACATCCAAAGCAGGTACTGAATTGCTGATTTACTGCAGTGATCGCCCTGCTTTGTTTGCACAAATAGCGTCGGTATTAGACAGCCGTAATTGTTCGATCCATGACGCACAAATTACAGTCACCGAGCAAGGCAATGTGTTTGACAGTATGATTATTCTTGATCAAGACTCTCAACGCATTGATTCTGAGCTTCATATCAACAACTTAGTTGATGCTGTTCGTTCGCAGTTAATGAAGCCTGGCCGTTCGCATGCGAATAAACGAAAAATGTCACGCCAAATGAAGCAGTTAGATGTAAAAACAAAAGTACGTTTTTATTCTTCTACTGAACACGCAACCTTAGTTGAGCTCGAGGCTTTAGATGCCCCAGGGCTTTTAGCCAAGATAGGCCACTTGTTTGTGGATCTTAATTTAACATTAAAACTAGCTAAAATTTCAACCATTGGTGAGCGTGCAGAAGATGTATTTATTGTGTCCAACGAAGAGGGCAAAGCATTGACGCAAGACCAAGAAATCACCCTCAAAAAACAAATTACGTTAAAACTAGACCAACCAGAAGTGAACCTAGCAATATGAACAATTTACAAACCATTATAGAAAATGCATTTGATACTCGTGATACTTTCACGGCCCAAAACGTTAGCGCTGATATAAGAATAGCAGTCACTGATGCAGTAGAGTTGCTGAACTCTGGTAAAGCGCGAGTTGCTGAAAAAATAGACGGTGAATGGCAAGTCAATGAATGGCTAAAAAAAGCAGTATTACTTTACTTCAAACTCCACGATAACAAACTTGTCGAAGGTGCTGAGACTAATTATTACGACAAAGTCCCGTTGAAATTCACAGATTATACGGCGGCGCGTTTTGCTGAGGAAGGTATGCGCGTTGTGCCACCAGCAGCAGTGCGTACAGGCTCATTTATTGGCCGCAATGTAGTTGTTATGCCCTCTTATGTCAATATTGGCGCTTTCGTAGATGAAGGCACTATGGTCGACACATGGGTGACGGTTGGTTCGTGTGCACAAATTGGTAAAAACGTGCATCTTTCTGGTGGTGTCGGCATCGGCGGTGTTTTAGAACCATTGCAAGCTAATCCAACAATCATTGAAGACAATTGCTTTATTGGTGCACGCTCTGAAATCGTTGAAGGTGTTATTGTTGAAAAAGGCTGTGTAATTTCAATGGGTGTATATATTAGCCAAAGCACCAGAATATACGATCGCGAAACCGGTGAAGTGACTTATGGTCGGGTTCCTGCTGGGTCGGTCGTGGTGTCGGGTAGCTTGCCAAGCCCATGCGGAACGCATAGCTTATATGCTGCCATCATCGTAAAGAAAGTAGATGCTAAAACGAAAGCCAAGGTTGGCATTAATGAGATCCTACGTGGCGCTGAATAGATAAAAAACACGAGCAAAAAAAATGAGCCTAACAATACTGTTATTAGGCTCATTTTTTGCTTTTTGTGTCTTAAAAGACAGCGTATTGCGCTATTACAAAGCTTCTTTTATCTAATTCAGACGCGTTAAGAGCATCCTATCGTTTACGCGGTTAACTCGTCAACAAGCCCTTCTAGCCATGGCACAACATCTTCTTCAGCAGCAAGTGTTTCAATAGCATCCACCTCTAACATTTCTGCCACTGGCTTACCTTGCAGCTCCAATAGTAACTCTTGAAACTGACGACCACCACCGCAAAAACTATCGCCATAGCTACTGTCGCCTAATGCTGCAACCGCAAACGGTTTGCCGTTCATTAACGGAAATTCGTCGCGTAAATCACTGTGAAACAACTCTAAATTGGGAGGAACGTCACCTTGGCCTGTAGTAGAACTGATCACCACAACCGATTCCGCTTCGCTAAAATCTGATGTTTCAGGATCTGTAAAAACCTCACATTTAATCCCTTTGCTTTCAAACATCGTTTTTGCTTCTTCTGCCACATGTTGGGCATTACCATATACAGAACCTGCGAAAATACTCACGCTGCGCATACTACGTTGTCTCCTATTGACTGATGGATTCTTTCTAAAACTGTACATAAAAATGTAAATCATTAACGCTTACAAACATTATACACAGAACTCGCACTAATAGACTACTGAGCACCTTAAAAAAGCGCTTATCGATGGTAAAGCCCTTGTGCAATAAATGCTTGCTGACTGAGCAATACGGTTACGGGCTGCCTAGAGGAAATTGGTAATCATGTTGCAACAGATAAGCCTTAAACAACACTAAACAAGCAATTATGCAGTCACCGATTAGCCGAAGATGTAAAATATTTGTAAAAAAACAAAATCAGTGTTATTTCTAGCAAACGTAAGAGAAATTGTTCTTGCTTATTGCAAGAGGTAAATCAAATTGAGTATCTACGAAAGTAAAAATAATAATAAATTGCTGGATGAAGCTTTATCGATTTTCATGCATGGGTCTAAAACAAGTTTACTCAGTTTTTTAAACAAACTCGTGACCACTAGCGAAGCTGAAGAAATAGCCCAAGAAGCTTATTTAAAACTCTATCTGTTAGTAAAAAATAAACCAAGTCATCACAATTATGCAGAGTTATTGCAAGGGTTACGACCCATGCTAACCCTGATTGCCAAAAACTTAGCATTAAGTGCCATTCGCCATAAAAAAGTGGAAGATAGATACGCAGAATCGCAACTAACGCTGCATAGCCAAGTTACTGCTGCAGAGTGTCAGGTTGAACGGAACGCAGAGGAGCAAGCAATTACTGACAACGAAAACTGTCGCTTAATTGTTGTCATAAATCGTCTGCCGCCGATTTGTAGGCAGGTGTTTATTCAACGAAAGTTATATGGAAAATCACATCAACAAATTGCTAATATACTAAATATTTCTACGAAAACAGTGGAAAATCACCTCACCAAAGGGTTAGTATTATGTCGTAAGTATATGTTTGAACAATTGCCAAGCAAACACGATGAGCACGTAATGTCAGCTAAACGAATGAGTAAGGCAGCACGTTGAATATAGAAGAATGGTCAGGCTATGAAGTATCTAATGAAGTGCTAGAACAAGCAGCTTCGTGGATTGCTGTGCTTGACAATAGCCAGATTTCTGGGACATCTGAAGACACGCATACTGTTTTTTTTGATTGGCTGCAGAAGGACCCTTCGCATCAACAAGCCTATTTTGAATTGTCTGAAATTTGGGCTCGCAGCGCCTGCACAAAATCTATGTACGACATGATTGATAAATCGGTGGTATTGCCTTTCCCTACTCAAACGAACAATCCGTCTGAAGGTTTATTGGTCGAGCCTTCTTTTGCCGGTCCTTCTTTTGCGGGTCCTTCTTTTGCGGGTCCTTCTTTTGCGGAGCACTCTGGAACCTCATCTTGGGCTTATACATTAGCCATTGGACTTATTTTCTGCGGTTTGTTTATTCCTGCTATACAATCACTTTTCTAAAATCCCAGTATTTATCTAAATTTTAATCATTTACCTGAATTCTAAGCACTTTTCTAAATTATAAACACTTGTCTGAATTCTAAACACTTACCTGAATTCTAAGCACTTATCTGAATTCTAAACACTTATCTGAATTCTAAACACTTATCTGAATTCTAAACACTTACCTGAATTCTAAGCACTTATCTGAATTCCAATCATTTGTCTGAATTCTAAGCACTTATCTGAATTCCAATCACTTGTCTCAGTTCTAATCACTTTTCTAAATTATAAATACTTATCTGAATTTCATTCACTTTTGTTAAATTCTCATTCCTTTTATACATTTTATTTATTTTTATATTGGCTAGTAGGGGGTTTATAAATCTAGAGCGTTATTAAATTGATAATCAAAATATATAATAACGGGAATACCGATGAACAAACCTTCTCAGGGCAACAAAATAGGCACCTTTGCGCCTAAACTACTGTCTTTAACCATTGCTTCAGTGCTGTCTATTTCCGCATTTGCACAACAAGCAGAAGTAAAAAAAGACGATAAAGATATAGAAAAAATACAAGTTATTGGTTCAAATATACGCGGCGGTCAAGTTGCCGAAGCACTTGCTGTATCGGTAATCGACGCAGAAGCTATTGGCGAACTAGGCATTGATTCGTTGGATGATTTATTACAACTCATTCCTGAGAACGGCCAAAACTTCTTTAATGAAGCTCAAAATATCGGCGGTGGTGTGAATGCTGCTCGCGGTGATATTGGTACTTACAACCTAAGAAATTTGGGCACAGGTAACACATTAGTCTTGCTGAATGGCCGCAGAATGGTCAACTCAGCATCTTATCAAACCGAAGAAGTTGGCGGCAGTTTCGTGCCTGTCAACTCAGTTAATATTAACACCATACCGATCATAGGCTTGAGTCGAGTAGAAGTTTTACGTGACGGTGCATCCGCAATATACGGAGCTGATGCAGTCGCCGGTGTCGTAAACCATGTTGTAAAATCAAATTTTGTTGGCCTTACATTATCCGGACGCTGGGCACAGTACGACGAAATACCGCGCGAAGAGCAAACCCTATCCCTTGAATGGGGTAAAGATTTTAATGATGGCCGCACTAATGTAAGTACGTTTTTTAACTTCTATGCACGTGATAGAGTAAATTCCCAAGATGATCCACGCTGGGCTAATTCAGACTTTCGTGACCGCGTTCCTGAAGACTCACTTTGGTTTGGCGATACCGCCTTTAGAAACGACACAGCAAACTCCTTATTCGGCCAATTTGACGTCGTCAGTAGCGCGACTGCTGCCGGTCTCAGAGATATTTTCACGGACAGCTCAGGCGAGTTTGAAACTTTCCCTATTGGTGATGAACGTTGCCAATATAACCTAAATGCAACAACGTGCGGTGGTATCGATGGGCAAGGTACATTTAGACTTAATTTAAATGCAGATCGCGATTTAAGTTCGAAGTTAGAACGCTCTAGCGTATTTGTCTTTGTTAACCACGAATTCGAAAATGGCACTGAAAGCTTCACCGAATTATCCTACTACCAATCAGAAACAAATTTACGACGCCATGCTACGTCATCATTCTCCACATCGGCATTGCGTGTTGGTGCGCAAAACTATTACAACCCATTCGGTCCTTGTGGCTCACCAAACAGACTAGATGCTGCGCTAATCCCAAATGTTCCATGCAGTGGATTGGAACTCATTATTGATAACTACCGGTTTGCCGAACAGCCCCGCATTGTTAATAACGACGGCGACACGTATCGCTTCCTACAAGGCTTCAGAGGCTCATTTGGTGAATGGGATTGGGAAACGGCACTATTACATTCAAAAGCCACCACCGACGACATTACGTCAAATCGTGTCTCTAACATCCTAATCACAGAGGCATTATTTGACCCCACTGCGGCTGCATATAATCCATTTAGTGGTGGTGTGGACTCCAATATTGAGCGGGCATTGATCGACGTTTTTCGTAAAAGTGAAACTGAATTAACAATGATTGATGCCAAATTCGCAAATGCTGACATTTATGAATTACCCGCAGGACCGTTGGGTTTTGTGCTTGGGTTCGAATATCGTGAAGAATCCTTTAAAGATGATCGCGATGACCGTTTGGATGGCACCATCGCATTTACCGATTTTGAAGGTGATACCTACCCGTTTGTGTCTGACGTTGTAAACTCAAGCCCTACGCCAGATAGTAGCGGCGAGAGAGAGGTTGTTTCAGTATTTGCTGAACTACAAATTCCGATTTTTGAAAACTTCGATATGCAAGCTGCAATTCGCTATGAAGACTTTTCTGATGTTGGTGACACCACGGTTGGAAAAGTAGCCTTTGGTTATCGCCCTATCGAATCTTTGCTTTTAAGAGGTTCATGGTCTGAAGCCTACAGAGTGCCTAACCTAGTTACCATTAATGAAAGTATTGTGGCACGTAACAACACGCGCACCGATTATGCGTGCTTATACGCGGCAGAAAATGGCGGCGATATTGACCAAACGACGCTGGATTGTCGAAATTCAATACAGCGTATTGCTCAAGGTAGTAAAACACTTAATCCTGAAGAATCCATCAATACATCGTTGGGTTTTGTTTTTACGCCGAATGAAGATATTACCGTCACCTTTGATTATTGGTCAATTAAAAAGGAAAATACGATTGGCTTATTTGGTGAAGAAAACCACACACTGTTAGACCTATTCCTTAGACTTCAAAATGGTAACACTAATTGTGCTTCAGCAACGTTTAACCCAACCGTATCGCGAGATGATGCAGGCGCAGGCGAAGCGGCTATATACCAAGCGGCCGGCATTTGTCCCGCAGGTGATATTCGCTTTATTGACGACCAATATGCCAACCTAGATGAGCGTAATTTAGCCGGCTACGACATTGGTGTTTATTATGATATCGACACTAACGTGGGTAAGTTCAAGTTCAGCTACAATGGCTCTTTCATTGAAGAATTTGAACAGAAAGCCGGAGGCGATGCCGCTATTCTTGTGCAAGCACAAGAAGCCGGTCAAATTCCACTTAGCTACCCTGTTGCTGGCTTTGCAGATTTGATTGGTCAAGACGGTAACCAAGAAAAACGCCATTCGGCCAGAGTATCATGGAGAAAAAATGCTTTTGGTGCTTCATTAAGTGGCAATAAAATTGGTAGTTTCTATCAAAGCTCATTAACCCTAGAAGACGGCACTCGTTATGTCATACCATCGATGACAACCTATAACGCGACGTTTGATTACCGCTTCGATATAAATAACGTTGATACTCGTATTCGCCTTGGTATTCGTAACCTAAGCAATGAACGAGCACCATTGTCGGACAACTATTTCGGCTTCTTTGCCGATGCGCATCGCGATTTTGGTCGCAGCTATTACTTAGATTTCCAATCAAAGTTTTAGCATCATTATAGGCAGGCACTCTTTATACGGAGGCCTGCCACACCCTCTTTATTCTCGCATTTGACACATAAGGTAATCGAATGAGCACAAGCTTGCCTGAAACCACCGATCTACATCGCGGACGGTATCAAGACATTGGTCTACTGTTAGGCCCCCTAATTTTCGTCATCATGATGTTGCTTGGTAATTCGCAAACAGCCATGGAACCGACGGCATGGCGCGTTGCCGGCGTTGGAATTTGGATGGCAGTATGGTGGGCAACAGAAGCCGTGCCGGTGCCTGTCACTGCATTTTTACCCATTGTCACCTTTCCTTTTTTAGGAATTAGCAGCTTAGCAGAAGCAACCTCTGCCTATGCAAATCCAATTATCTATCTATTTTTAGGCGCCTTTATATTAGCCCTAGCGGTGGAAAGATGGAATTTACACAAACGGATCGCACTGGCTATTCTCAGTTACACCGGTACCGATGGACGTCGTCTAATTGGCGGCTTTATGATTGTTGCCGCCCTATTGTCGATGTGGATGACAAACACCTCCACCACCATGATGCTGATGCCCATAGCACTATCAGTTGCCAAAGTGATTGCCGATAACAATACACATTTGGATCCTAAACAAACCAAATCGTTTCAAACAGCCATGCTGCTAGGCCTCGCTTACGCCGCCACTATTGGTGGCCTTGCCACGCTGGTCGGTACGCCACCGAATGCCCTTTTAGCTGCCTTTCTAAGTGACAACTATGATATTAAAATTACCTTTGCTAGTTGGATGCTAGTCGGTGTTCCAGTCATGCTTTGTATGCTGCCCCTTGCTTGGTATTCGCTTACTCGTTGGAGCTTCAAAATTAATATTCCAGCAAACCCTGCGGTTAATCAACATCTGACCAAATTACGCAATGAATTAGGTGCCATGACTCATGCCGAAAAACGTGTTGCCGTGCTATTTTCACTGGTAGTGCTATTTTGGATTGCTCGTCGTCCTATTTCTGCTCTGCTAGGCATCGATTTCCTGACCGACACCGGTATTGTAATGAGCGCAGCTTTACTCTTGTTTTTACTCCCTAGTGGCGATACCACGCAACCACAATTGATGATTTGGCACGATGTTAATCGCTTACCATGGGGCGTGCTGATCTTGTTTGGCGGCGGCTTAAGTTTAGCAGCTGCAGTTTCCTCTTCGGGTTTAGCAGCATGGCTTGGTGGTAACTTGACTTATTTGGACACCTTCGGTATTTTTGCTTTAATTATTGCAGCCACCGGCTTGGTCATTTTCCTTACCGAACTGACTAGTAATGTCGCCACCGCCGCTACATTTTTGCCGGTCGTCGCGGCCGTTGCTATAGAACTCGGTGTGTCACCATTATTGTTGTGTGTGCCGATAACACTAGCAGCAAGTTGTGCCTTTATGCTGCCCGTTGCGACGCCACCTAATGCCATCGTATTTGCTTCAGGGGTAGTCAGTATTCCGCAGATGGTGCGTGCGGGTGTTATACTCAATATTGTGGGAATGCTGCTATTAAGTGTCGTTGCGGTTTGGTTAGCGCCCTTGGTTTTTTCGTGACAGGCTCTCGTGACAGGCTCTCGTGACAGGCTCTGGTAAAAGAACAATGGAATACGACATTAAGAGGTTTTGATTTATGAAAAACACAGTAGTAAACTTTTTTGTATTAGCGGTGCTGTGCACATTGTCATTAAATGGGCTGGCACAAAACCAAAAGACCACGCTAATTCAAGCCAATGTTGTGCCTGCTGACGAGGTAAAAAAAGCCCTGTTCATCGGTAATAGCTTTAGCTTTTATAACAATGGCGTACACAACCACCTTGGCAGCTTAATTAGAGCGAACGATGAATGGCAAGTAGGTAAAAATCGACTCCGCTTGTCAACATTGTCCGGCGGATATATGCATGAACACATAGATGACTTAACTTACTTACTAAGTAAACCAAAAGGCACTTGGGAAGCGGTAATTTTGCAAGGACACAGCAACGAGCCGATTGATCCAAAAACCCGGGAGAGATTTAAAAAATCGGTAAAACAAGCGGTCAGCCTAATTAAAGCCCAGCAACTACAACCTATCTTACTGATGACTTGGGGTTACAAAGGGCAACCTGACATGGGCATTGACCTTGCCAATGCCTACACGTCATTGGCCAACGAACTCGACGTATTAGTGGTTCCTGTAGGTGTCGCTTTTTGGGTTGCGGAACAACAACTCTCTCAAATTGACCTATTTGTGCCCGATGTATTGGGGCTGAAAAACAAAACAAGCGACAACGCTGAACTCACCTATCGAAAAGATCTGAAACACCCAAGTAACGCAGGTACGTATTTAATGGCTTGTGTTCTATATTCTGCGTTGTACCAAAAATCCCCGGAAGGCAATATTTTCACAGCGGGGCTCGATCCAGCCATTGCCTTAAAACTGCAAAAATTGAGCTGGTTGGTGACATCTGGATTTTATAAGCAAAATAAGGAATAAGGAATAAGGAACAATACCAAAGCAATAAAAACAAACTTATTTTCGTGACATTTCAGCTCGATATGTTTTCTATTCTATAAGCTTGGATCTTATCTCCTGAGAGTCAATCCCAATCAAGACCCCGTCTCTACGTTTATTGGCTGAAAGCGAATTTTGCACAGCCACCTGCTCCCTCATATTACCCATATAGATTAATAATTACGCTTCGTTTGTGCGCTCTAATCGCACCAGATGTTCAATTAAGTTGCTCCAAATTATATTTTTTTATTTTCTTAAATAGGGGTTTTTCACGGTAAGCGCGTTAATAAAATATTAGGCACACAATAATAACAACGGGAACACCCATGAAGAATTCTGCACCACACAACAAACTAGTCACTTTTGCACCCAAATTGCTGTCGTTAACAATTGCGTCAGTGTTGTCGATTTCTGCTTTTGCACAACAAGCCGAAATCAAAAGTGATGATAAAGAGATAGAAAAAATACAAGTTATTGGTTCAAACATACGCGGTGGACAGGTAGCTGAAGCCTTAGCCGTTTCCGTCATTGACTCGGAAATGATTGGCGAATTAGGCATCGATTCACTGGATGATTTACTACAACTCATCCCTGAGAATGGACAAAACTTCTTTAATGAAGCTGAAAATATTGGCGGCGGTGTGAATTCTGCTCGCGGTGATATTGGTACCTATAACCTCAGAAATTTAGGCACCGGTAACACATTAGTGTTACTGAATGGTCGCAGGATGGTTAATTCAGCATCCTATCAAACTGAAGAAGTTGGTGGTAGTTTTGTACCCGTCAACTCGGTTAATGTTAACACCATTCCTATCGCAGGTTTGAGTCGCGTAGAAGTACTTCGAGACGGCGCTTCTGCTATTTACGGTGCCGACGCGGTAGCGGGCGTGGTAAACCACGTTGTAAAATCAAACTTTGTTGGACTGACCGTATCTGGTCGCTGGTCAGAATACGACGAAATACCCCGTGATACACAAACGCTAACGGTTGAATGGGGTAAAGACTTCAATAATGGCCGCACCAACGTCAGTACATTTTTTAACTATTTCTCGCGCGACAGAGTCAATTCACAAGACGATCCAAGGTGGTCTAATTCAGACTTTAGGGATCGCGTGCCTGAAGACTCACCTTGGTTTGGTGACTTCGCATTTAGAAACAATTCAGCAAATTCACTATTCGGACAATTTGATTTAGTCAGCAGCGCCTCTGGTGCTGGCGTCAGAGATATATTTACCGATAGCTCAGGTGAGTTTGAAACCTTCCCTATTGGTGACGCACGTTGCCAATACGCGCTAAATGCGACAACCTGTGGTGGTATTGATGGTCAAGGCACCAATAGACTGAACTTAAACGCGGATCGTGATTTAAGTTCAGAGCTACAGCGCGCGAGTATGTTTTTGTTTGTGAATCATGAATTTGAAAATGGCATGGAAAGCTTTACAGAAGTGTCCTTTTACCAGTCTAAAACAAATTTACGCCGTCATGCAACAGCCTCGTTCAGTACCTCAAAACTGCGCGTTGGTGCTGAAAACTATTACAATCCTTTCGGTCCTTGTGGCTCACCGAACAGACTAGATAACGCATTGATCCCAGACGTACCTTGCAGTGGTTTAGAACTGACTATTGATAATTATCGTTTTGCTGAGTTGCCACGGATCGTTAATAATGACGGCGATACCTATCGTTTCCTACAAGGACTAAGAGGCTCATTTGGTGAGTGGGATTGGGAAGCCGCATTTTTGCATTCAAAAGCCACCAAAGAAGATATTACCAAAAATCGGGTATCGAATATTTTAATGTCTGAGGCTTTATTTGACCCCACGCCTGCCGCGTACAATCCGTTTAGTGGCGGTTTAGATTCAAATATTGAGCGCGCGTTGATTGATGTTGTGCGCAAGAATGAAACTGAACTGACGATGCTTGATGCAAAGTTCGCAAACGCTGACCTTTATGAACTGCCCGCTGGTCCTCTCAGCTTTGTGATTGGTTTCGAATATCGTGAAGAGTCTTTCATTGATGATCGAGACGACAGACTGGATGGAACTATCGTATTTACCGACTACGAAGGTGATACCTACCCCTTTGTTTCTGACGTTGTTAACTCAAGCCCTACGCCAGATAATAGCGGCGAAAGAGATGTAGTATCGGTGTTTGCTGAATTACAAATTCCACTGTTTGAAAATTTTGATATGCAGGCAGCAATACGCTACGAAGACTTTTCTGATGTTGGTAGCACAACCGTTGGCAAACTCGCCTTTGGCTATCGCCCTATCGAGTCGTTGCTGTTGCGAGGTTCATGGTCTGAAGCCTTCAGAGCACCTAACTTAGTCACCATTAACGAAAGTATTGTGGCTCGAAACAACACGCGCACCGATTATGCGTGCTTATACGCCGCAGAAAATGGTGGCGACATTGAGCAAGATACGCTGGATTGTCGAAATTCAATACAACGTATTGCGCAAGGTAGCGATGCTCTTGAACCTGAGGAGTCGATTAACACGTCTTTAGGCTTTGTTTTTACACCAAACCAAGACTTCACCTTAACCTTTGACTATTGGTCAATAGAAAAAGAAAATACCATTGGATTATTTGGTGAAGAAAACCACACACTATTAGATCTATTCCTTAGACTTGAAAATGGCAATAGTAATTGCGACTCAAACCAATTTAACTCGGCAGTGACACGCACCGACGCAAGTAGTGATGAAGCAGCAATATATACAGCATCAGGAATATGCCCTGCCGGTGACATTCGCTTTATTGACGATCAATATGCGAACCTAGATAACCGTAACCTAGCGGGCTACGATATTGGTGTTTATTATGATATCGACACTACCGTGGGTAAATTCAAGCTCAGCTATAACGGCTCTTTCATTGAAGAGTTTGAACAGGAGGCTGGCGGTAATGCTGCCATTCTAGTGCAAGCGCAAGAGAGTGGTTTAATACCGGCTAGCTATCCTGTTTCTGGTTTTGCTGACTTGATTGGCCAAGATGGCAATCAGGAACAACGTCATTCTGCTAGAGTTTCATGGAGAAAAGATTCGTTTGGCGCTTCACTGAGTGGCAATAGAATTGGGAGTTTTTATCAGAGTTCATTGACACTTGAAGATGGTACTCGATATATCATACCCTCCATGACAACCTATAATGCGACGCTTGATTATCGCTTTGATGTTAACGATGTGGACACCAGAGTTCGCTTTGGTATTCGAAATTTAAGCAACGAACGAGCACCATTAGCTGACCGCTACTTTGGTTTCTTTTCTGATGCACATCGTGATTTCGGTCGCAGCTATTACCTAGATGTCAGAGCTAAGTTCTAGCACTACTGTCTGCTGGCAGGCGCTCTTTATATAGACGCCTGCTCTCTTCTTTAGTATTTTTCCATTCGACTCAAAAAAGGTGAAGGAATGAGCACAAGCTTGCCTGAAACTACTGATTTACATCGCGCGCGGTATCAAGACATTGGTCTATTATTGGGCCCCCTAATTTTTGTCATCATGATGTTGTTTGACAACTCACAAACCACTATGGAGCCTGCTGCTTGGCGTGTCGCCGCTGTTGGTATGTGGATGGCAATATGGTGGGCAACAGAAGCCGTGCCAGTACCTGTAACCGCATTTTTACCCATTGTCACTTTTCCTTTTTTAGGAATTAGCAGCTTAGCAGAAGCAACCTCTGCCTATGCAAACCCAATTATCTATCTATTTTTAGGCGCCTTTATATTAGCCCTAGCGGTGGAAAGGTGGGATTTGCACAAAAGGATTGCACTGGCTATTCTCAGTTATACCGGCACTGATGGACGTCGTTTGATTGGCGGTTTTATGGTTGTGGCCGCGCTACTGTCGATGTGGATGACAAACACCTCCACCACCATGATGCTGATGCCAATAGCACTATCAGTTGCCAAAGTGATTGCCGATAACAACACACATCTAGACCCGAAAAAAACCAAATCTTTTCAAGCAGCTATGCTATTAGGACTTGCTTATGCAGCAACAATAGGCGGCCTTGCCACACTTGTTGGTACGCCACCAAATGCCCTTTTAGCGGCTTTTCTAAATGACAACTATGATATTAAAATTACCTTTGCCAGTTGGATGCTAGTCGGTGTTCCGGTCACGTTGTGCATGCTTCCCCTCGCCTGGTATTCACTTACTCGCTGGAGTTTCAACATTGATATTCCGGCAAACCCAGCAGTTAATCAACATCTCACCAAGTTACGCAATGAATTAGGTGCCATGAGTCATGCAGAAAAGCGCGTTGCGGTGGTATTCTCACTTGTGGTGCTATTTTGGATTGCCCGTCGTCCTATTTCTGCCCTGTTAGGCATCGATTTCCTAACCGACACAGGGATTGTTATGACAGCAGCCATGCTGCTGTTCTTGCTTCCAAGTGGCGATAGAGCACAACCTCAAATTATGATTTGGCACGATGTTAATCGCTTGCCTTGGGGCGTCCTCATCTTATTTGGTGGCGGTTTAAGTTTAGCCGCAGCAGTATCATCAACTGGCCTTGCGACCTGGCTTGGCAGTAATCTGACCTACCTTGACACATTTGGCATTTTCGCCTTAGTTATTGCCGCATCTGGTTTGGTGATATTTTTAACCGAACTGACTAGTAACGTAGCCACAGCCGCTACATTTTTGCCGGTTGTTGCTGCGGTAGCGCTAGAGCTGGGCGTGTCACCGCTGCTATTATGCGTCCCCATCACCTTAGCCGCCAGTTGCGCATTTATGCTGCCGGTGGCAACGCCGCCTAATGCCATTGTATTTGCCTCAGGTGTGCTTAACATTCCGCAAATGATAAGAGCAGGCTTAATTTTAAATATTATTGGTATGATTATACTCAGCATAGTAGCGGTTTGGTTAGCGCCCTGGGTGTTCTCATGAGTGCTCGCTTAGCTGCGTCACACTTCACGTTGTGTCTTTGTATCATCCTATGAAGGATGTATTGGTCGTTCCAGTAGGTGTCGCTTTTTGGTTTGCTGAACAACAGCTTCCCCAAATTGATCTATTTGTGCCCGATGTATTGGGGCTGAAAAATGAAACAAGCGATAAGCCTAAACTCACCTATCGAAAAGATCTAAAACATCTAAGTAACGCAGGTACGTATTTAATGGCTTGTGTTCTATACTCTGTCTTGTGTCAACAAACTCCAGAAGGGAATATTTTCAGCGCTGGCCTCGAACCAGCTATTGCCTTAAAATTGCAAAAATTGAGCTGGTTGGTGACAACCGGTTTTTATAAATAGAATAAGGAATAGGGTAACAATGTTAATTTTATCTTCATCAGCAACGTTTATTCATTTTGTTAGAATATACCGAGCGCCAAAATCAGTGGTTGCGGCAATTGCGCTAGCTGTGCTTTCACTGTGTTTTAGTACCTCAACACACGCTTGCGAATTCAAAAATGTGCACTTTAAAACCAATTTTGAAGCGGGCAAAATAGACCAATGTAAACAACTATCTGAAAACCAATTTGAGTTGCTAAGCAAACCAGAAAATCGCCCTATTAACCCAAGCCCGTGGTATGCATTTAAAGTGGTCAACAAGAGCACTGAAAATCAGCAAATTAGTATTATAATTAAAGGTGAAAAAGCAAAACCGCGATATCTACCTAAAATGAGCATTGACGGTAAGCAATGGCAGGCGCTTCCATTTGATATAATAGACAACGCAATTCATATAAATGTACAACTGCAACAACAAGACTTTTATATTGCAGGCCAAGAAGTCATTGATAATGCATTTTATGCACAGTGGAGCCAAACGCTGGCGAAAGAATCTGGTTTTAAGCTGCAAGCGCTGGGTATGTCGACCGAAGGCCGAGGTATTGATGCACTTGTTCATTCTACACCTGAAAACAAAGAATGGCTTTTGATCGTTGGCCGCCAGCACCCACCCGAAATTACAGGTGCCTTAGCACTGATTTCTTTTGTACAAGAACTGGCGACTCAACAGCAGCTTAATACTGACTTTTTAAGCCGTTTTAATGTCATGATTATTCCTAATCTTAACCCTGATGGTGTGGCTAACGGAAACTGGCGTCACAACACCAAAGGCGCCGACCTAAATAGAGATTGGGGAAAGTTTACCCAAGTTGAAACTCAACAGGTACAAGCTTGGTTAAATAAAACACTGGTTGAACAACAACGGCTTGTGTTCGCATTAGATTTTCATTCAACCCAACAAGATATCTTTTACACCATGCCAAGTGACTATGCCGTTGCAGCCCCCACTTTTTCCGAGGACTGGTTGAAGCAACTAAAAGAGGCAACGGTGTCTTCATTTACCGTTCGCCCTTCACCCGGTACTAGCCCCGGCAGAGGCGTATTTAAACAATTCCTTGCAGATGAGTACAACATACATTCAATTACGTATGAAATGGGCGACAATACAAACCGCGAACTGATTACGCATGTTGCTCAAACAGCAGCGCAAACCTTAATGAGAAAAATGCTATCTGTCGAGCCTGAGCAATTTATTTACAAGCCATCTCCTAGTGATCTTGATTAAAAAAAGGTAGAGCTTGCACAATGGATAGCCAAAATCTGAAGTCGAATAATCCTGATGCAGGGCCGCAACAAGCACGATATCAAGTTGTTGGCTTACTTGTTGGCCCAGCTATATTTGCACTCATGCTGATATTGGGTGCAAATCAAACCAGCATGTCGCCGCAAGCATGGAATGTCGCGGCGGTTGCTTTGTGGATGGCGATTTGGTGGGCAACTGAAGCAATACCCGTTCCCGTAACCGCATTTATACCTATCATCGCCTTTCCTTTTTTAAGCGTTTCTAGTATTACCGAAACCACAGCAGCTTATGCTAACCCCATTATTTATCTGTTTTTAGGCGCATTCATTTTAGCGTTGGCGGTAGAGCGCTGGAACTTACACAAACGAATCGCCTTTGTAATATTAAACTACGCAGGCACAGATGGAAAACGCCTGATAGCCGGCTTTATGTTGGTTGCCGCCCTATTGTCCATGTGGATGACTAATACCTCGACCACCATGATGCTAATGCCAATCGCATTGTCGGTTGCAAAAGTGATTGCCGAAAACAACCAACATTTAAGCTCTCAGCAAACCCAGTCGTTTCAAACTGCTATGCTATTAGGCTTGGCGTATGCTGCAACGATTGGTGGTATGGCGACGCTGGTAGGAACACCGCCAAATGCCTTGCTTGCTGCATTTTTGAATGAACAATACGACATCAAAATCACCTTCGCTAGTTGGATGTTAGTCGGCGTGCCCCTAATGTTGTGCATGCTACCTTTAGCCTGGTATTCGCTTACACATTGGAGCTTTAAAGTAGATATTCCAGCGAACACATCGGTAGATGAACACTTATCTGATCTGCAAAAAGAATTGGGCGTGATGAGCACCGCAGAAAAACGGGTTGCCATCGTTTTTTCACTTGTGGTTTTGTGCTGGATAGCCAGAAGACCGATTTCTGTTTTATTTGATATTAATTTTTTAAGCGACACCGGTATTGTGATGACGGCAGCATTGCTTTTATTCATTTTGCCCAGCGGCAATGAAAAACAAAAAAAGGTCATGATTTGGGACGATGTTAGTCGCTTACCGTGGGGCGTTCTGATCCTTTTTGGTGGCGGTTTAAGTTTAGCGGCGGCGGTCTCATCAAGTGGTCTCGCAAGTTGGTTGGGTGGGCATTTATCCTACTTAGATGCGTTTGGTATTTTCGCCCTAGTTATTGCCGCTACGGCACTTGTTATCTTCTTGACTGAACTTACCAGCAACCTGGCGACAACGGCCACATTTTTACCTGTCGTGGCGGCTGTCGCACTTGAGTTAGGTGTTTCCCCATTACTACTTTGTATACCCATTACCTTAGCCGCAAGCTGCGCATTCATGTTGCCTGTTGCCACCGCGCCAAACGCGATTGTTTTCGCCTCGGGTTTAATAAAAATGCCGCAAATGGTTAAAGCTGGGGTGTTACTAAATATATGCGGCTTAATTATCCTAAGCATAATATCAGTTTGGCTAGCGCCTTTCGTTTTCAATTAAAAATGCAGTAGCAACCAAAATATCAGATATCTTGGTTGTCAAAATAACGAACAGATGGTGATGCCGATAGCATTTTACCTAGCGCGTCTAACCCACCTGTTTCGGCTCTCCAAGCGAAGTACTTTTCATAATGCGCACGAGATCCCCACGTTTCATTTAGAATTAAGTTTAAAGGATCGTCTTGATTTATAACAACCTGAACACTAATACAGCCGTCGTAACCGCGTGTGTCGGGCAAGATAGCTTTTAAAGTTTGCTTTAGCTCATCAATAGATTCTGGCTTAGATAATACTTCTAATAATACAGTTACACTCATTGTCTTTCCTTTTTTATTTGTGGAACGTGTCGAGGATCTAATTTCCATCGCTTATGCATAAATATACTAAGGATGAAGGATAAAATACGAACTTAGCATAACTTTTCAGGTTTCGCTAATGTAACCAACACCAATAACTTGGGCCAGTTCTAAAGTGCTCATGCACCTTTAATAAGGTTGATAATCGCCCGCTTTATGTGCATTAAGACAGCGGATCAAACAGATCCACCAGGGCTTGAAAATCATCTTCTAACGTCGTTTCACAAATCATTGGTTGCTGTGTTGAGGGGTGTGTAAAGCTCAATTTGGTGGCACACAAAGCCAACTTACTGAAATTTAAATGATCACGCGCAAACTGATTTTGTTTACCATCACCGTGGTTCGTATCGCCAATTATGGGATGGCTAATGTGCCCCATATGCCGACGTAATTGATGTTTACGGCCTGTTTTTGGGAATAAGGTCACTAATGAAAAACGTGCCCCAGGATATCGTCCAACCGCAATAGGCAGCGACAATTCAGCTAATTTAAGCATATCGGTTTGTGCTTCTTGAGGTGCTTTATCCTGCTTCGCTTTTTTGTCAGCAATCGGATCTAATTGTTCTTTGAGCGCATAATCAATTGATATTTTATCAGGCGCAAAGCCACGTAATACCGCAATATATTCCTTTTGAATAGTATGCAACTCAAATTGTTGAGCAAGCAGGCGGGCAACATCGGGTGACAATGCAAATAATATAACCCCAGACGTTGGCTTGTCTAAGCGATGCACCGGATAAACATATTGACCGATTTGATCTCGCAATATTTTCATCAGAAATTCAGTTTCGTGCCTATCAATCATGCTTTTATGAACCAACATATTGGCCGGCTTGTGCACAACAACTAAATATTCGTCTATATGTAAAATGCTTAACACGTTTTTTATTCCGCTCTTATTCTGCTATTTATTCCGCTATTTATTCCGCTATTTATTCCGCTATGTTTTGCACTCATTAGCGCGGCCGCAGTTTAACTAAGAGTGGGCGTTAATAGAAGCAAACAATGAGGAGATAAATGCAAATGCGCCCTCAATAATAATTTTTTATTTGTCATACGTTGGTACATTTTATCTATCTTGGTACACTACGCGGCAAATCACGCCGCAAATCGATAACCTATGGCGCATATGAACGCTCAAACAATTGATACCATCAGTGAATTTATGCTACACGCTGGCACCGACTATCGTATTTACGATATGGGCCGGGGCATAGAGTCTATGGACTCACAAACATTCATTTCCTTAGAGAACAATCAACTTCCCGCTCCTTGCCCTCGTGCAGGGCATGCTTGGTTTGGGATCGTTTTTTGGAATAAGAAAGTAAGCCATGAGCAATACATTTGGTTTGTTAAGTTACCGATTGATGAACGTTCATTGATTATTCAAGCCGCACGCAACCAATTTCTTGAAGCCGTGGTCACCGCATTGGGCAGTGAATTGGAAAAAAATGCAGAGAAAGGCGGACAACTTCCGGATAACCCATTTGTGTTCACGCCATCGCAACAGCAGTTAGCTGATATTAATGCGATTATTCGTCGTGATTTACGCTTGTCGACTCGAGAAGGCTTAGACAAAGCCATTGCCTATATAAAAAATCCAGCGATAGACACTTGGCAAGACTTAGCGCTACAGGATATAGCTGATTTAGCAGCGCATATCGATCAGCAAGATATTGCCCAAGCAGTCAATCAAAATTTGGCCGTATTGCCAGTGCAAGTACTCACGGCTTTTTGCAGCAGTTTAGAAAACACGCGCTTTGATGATGCCCTTACTGACCAGTTAATCGAGTTATTTGCAACGGTTGATTACGCCGAAACACAGCATATGATCCTGCGAGGACTAAAAGGAAGTCAATGCACCGACAAAGTCTCCCTTTTTATTACAGCGCTGCTGACTGAAGGTCAACCCGACACAGAATGTTTGGTGATTATTGCAGGTAGACACTTTCAATTATTAAATGATGAAGCTCTATTAATTACATTTTGTTCAAAACTGATAGCACACGACCCCAGCTTTCAGCTTTTCAGAGGTGTTTATGCAGACCTAGTGCAAGTGCCAACGAGCAGGATGGGATTACTGAAACTAATGCGTAAACCTGATCTACCCGCTCCCATCGCTAACGCAATAGCCAGCTTATATCAGCAAGTCTCAAAACGTAAGAGTACTCATTAATGACATTAGGTTCCTTAGTTATACTGCTTAGCATTGCGTTGTTTGCCTTTCAATTTTGGCGATTACGCGGCATAGGAGAATTCAGTATTCAATACGCCAATCAATATTGTGAAAAACAAGATCTTCAGTTTTTATCATTGGCTCGGCGTTCTACTCGAATTTCTGCGCACAGAGGAAAGCTGGATTGGAAAATCATATATCAATTGGAATTCAGCAGCAGCGGTTCTGACGCCTACATTGGCACCATGACTTGTTTTGGTAGTTCAGTTATTGAGATGAACCTACCTGCTTATAAAATCAGTTAGGTGAAGTTGCGAATTTATAATGCGGGCTTTCTTTGAGGTTCAAGTACGTGGTGGCTTTGCACTGGCGCACTAATTAGCGTCTAGAATGAAAAAGCAGAAACATCCGGTTTCTGCTTTTTGTCTAAATTTCGAGCGTCCTTCTCAGCGTTCCGTTGCTAAAGTATTATCTCGATAAAATCCTTTACATCCCTTTCCTTTTTACCCCGCTATTCCTAAGTAGGCAACACTCCATGTGCAGGTCCCTTTTCCTTGACTCCGTTGTTGATGCAAATCCTTCCTGCAAAAAATCTTCGTCCTGAAGTTGTCCATTATCTTCCCTATCCTGTTAGCCTCATCCTGAAACCTTCCATTACCATTAACACTTTCTTCCTGAAGGCGTTTCCTTGCGGTAGAAAGATAATACCAAAGTCTAATTTTTTTATTATATATGAAATTTTTTTAATTATTTATCGTTCGCTTATTTTTCACACAGGTATATTTTCTTGACGCTGTTTTTATTCGGATTTTTTAAATAGAGGAGTAAAAATTATGTAAACAAAACTACTTTTGCTCACACGTTTGTACGATATCTCTTACAAAAATAATACGACTTTAGCCGTTAATTTTTTTTCTAAACATTACTTTGCCCGTAATTTGGCCCACTTCTAACTCTTTTACGAGTTCAAAATTTGCGTCAACAAAGAATGATAAACACTTTGGCAAGGTGACAAAAACGCCAACACCTTCGGTTTTATTATCTTCTTGCAATAAGCCAATAATACCGCGCATCAGTATGTGGCCTAAGCCTATATCTTGATGATCGGGGTGTACGGCAATGAATGACAACATGTGGTAGTCTTTTGCAGATATGCTTTCGCGTACTTTTTCTTCTTTGTAGATCATTTGTTTGGTGCCAAGAAAGCCAGTAGTGAGCAACATTTTTAAGCGCCAATGCCAATATCTTCCGGCCCCAAAAGCGGCATCAGGACTAATTAAACAGGCCACGGCCAATAAGCGTCCTTGCTCAAACAATCCGATCATTGGCTGTTTTGCATCCCAAAAAGCATTCAGCTCTTCTCTGATCGCTGAACGCAGTCGACTTTCGTAGCCCTCACGATCAATTTCAAAAATATCATTAAAAAGAGGGTCGTCAAAATAAGCATTATACAAAATTGACGCCGCAACTTTTAAATCATCAGCGCCTAAATAAACGGCTCGAATATCATTAATATCAGGTTGATATGTCGCTTTACTCATAAGTGGTTCCTTGTTGCTATGCCTACACAATAAAACATTCTCACGAATACGCTAACATTTTTTTAACAACAACGGTTGATCTAGGGCAAAGTTACCTCACTAAAGGTATTTTGATAGGGATAATTCACCCCAACCAACCAATTCGTTATTGATAAACACCAATGGCGTGCATTCGTTTTTAGTCGTAACGCCGTCATCATCAATTCGCTGCGTTCTGTAATACAACACTTGCACTGCATCACCGTCGCTGCTGACCATTTCATTAAAATCGGCAGGACCGAGTGTATCGACAACTGACATTTTTGATACGCCAGGGCTAACATCCGAAATAAATTGTCGATTTTTCGCTTCATGTTTTTTCCAATTAACGCCGCTCGATAAGTGATATCCATCTTCATCGCTTTTATCAACTGAAATAACGCAGCCACTGAGTAACATTGTGCCAGCGAAAAGAGAGGTAAGAAGTAGTGCTTTCATTTATATTCCTTTTTATTAATTAATTGATTTGACGAATGTGTTAAACAAATTTCAAGCCAATAGTGAAATAGTCAACATTATCAATATGTTAAACGAAAAAACCTGAACTCAGCCTGAATAAGCACTTTTAATTTCCCCAAAACGTGGTCAGAATGACTAATAAGCGAGTTGATTATTTAAATGAGATTGCATGAATAACGAATTACAACAAGTTGTGAATACTTGCATAGCGTTGAGCGAGGCAGGCAAAAAGCCCAGTGTCGGTATGTTACGAGCTAAATTATTATCGCCATTACCTATACCCGCGATTATTAAAGGCTTGAGTTATTGGAAAGAAAATAAAGCGACGTTAAAAATACAAACAGTCGCTGAACCTGCAATACCGCCTAATAATGTAAGTGACCCCTTGGTTGCACGCGTCACTCAATTAGAAAATGAAGTCGTCGCACTGCGCACTCAGCTTAAAACGTTACAACAACGTTTCGAGGGCGAAGGCTCTTAATAAATGTGTCAAGGTCGCTAGCCAGCACTTCTTCGGGTACCTTACCGACTTGCTCTAACATGACATTCCCGCTTGCAACATCAAGGCTAATAATAAAGTCATCTTGGTCGGTAGTTGCAAAAAATAAGGTTTCAGGTTGCTTTAAACGGCGCTTCATCAATACATGTGAAATGAGGTTTTTTTGCAGCCTCTCAAAATCGTCTTGATTCCAAGCTTGCAAAATATCAAGATCACCACGCTCGGTTGTCGCCGGTAAGTCATGGCTGTAATAGCGGCAAAATAAGGTCTCTAACTGCGGATGAATGTCAATTTCTAAGGCCTTAGCCAAATCACCCAAATGCGAACTAACCGGCTGTAACTGCGGTCGCCAAGCCATTTTTTCACCCGTTGTCACATCAGTCAATTGGATCTCACTAAATAACAAACAAGGTGAAAGCCAGTCGGCATCAAACTCAGTTAATAATTGTCTTTTGTCATCTCCCGCAAGGTCGATATAAGCGTTGATGAACGAATCTAGATTTTCAACAAGTGGGTTTAACATGAAATTGTGCGCCTTTAGAGATAAATTACAGTAACAATTGAGTGCACAATTGAGGTGTTGATTGAGTTAAACTTTAGGCATCAACATTAAATTTCACACTTTTGAATGACTTGATGTGCCGACCTGAGGCTAAACATGATAAATTAGCCGCTGAGTGATGTATAGCTTTGATGAAAAAAGTTCGTGCTTTTTACTTTTCAGTGGCCTCCCGCGGGGTTTAATTTACGCATTACAGACAGCAATTAATTTTAGGTGCCCAAAGGAGACATCATTGGATCATTTATCGCTTGGCAAAAAAGTTGAATACGCCAAAGAGTACGACAACAGTTTATTACAACGTGTACCGCGTTCATTAAGTCGTGACAGCATCAAACTACCAACACAACTTCCTTTTCATGGCACTGACATTTGGAATGGCTATGAATTGTCATGGCTAAATGCCAAAGGCAAACCGCAAGTGGCTATTTTGCGTTGTGAAGTGCCTATTACCTCACCTAACTTGATTGAATCAAAGTCATTTAAGCTGTACTTAAATAGTTTAAATCAGAGTCAATTTGCGCATATAGATGACGTTACTCAGATTTTACACAAAGACCTGAGCGAATGTGCAGGTGCTAATGTAAGCGTACAAGTGATCCCCTCGGCCCAGTTTGAGGGGGTTACTTTCGGGCGTTTGCCCGGCGTGTGTATTGACGATTTGGACATAGAAATTACTGACTTTGATATTACACCCAGACTGCTTGCCCTAAAAACAAACACTCAAACCGAGGGCACTTGCTCTGAAACCTTAGTGAGCCATTTATTAAAATCAAATTGTTTGATTACTAATCAACCCGATTGGGGTAGTATTTTAATAAAGTATACTGGTTGTCAGATATCGCATGAAGGCTTACTTCGTTATTTAATTTCATTTAGGCAACATAACGAGTTTCATGAACAATGTGTAGAACGTATTTTTTACGATATTTTACAGCAGTGCAAGCCACAAGAACTGACCGTTTATGCCAGATATACTCGCCGAGGTGGATTGGACATCAACCCATTTCGTTCAAACTTCGAAGCGCCTTATCAGGACGCACGATTAGCACGACAGTAAGGTAATTAACATGACCGAAGTTTCGACTAAACGACAATTGATGATTGCGCGTCACTACCTAGACAAATTATCTATATTTATTGTTAATATGGCAAGCTTCTATCAAGGTGCAAATCCGACCTTTGACCAAGAACTTGTGATGCTTAAAAAGCAGTTATCTGGCAAGCCTGACTATGATGCTGCCACCGAAATTATTGGCAAACTGAATTCTGACCTAGGTAAAGACACAAAGCTTTTTAAACGACGTAATCTTGATTCTGTCTCGCACTTGCAAAAGGCATTAAAAAAGCTGATAAAGACTAAGCGCCTGCCTGACGACATTAAAGGTGACGCCAACGAATTCTTAATATCATTGTCACTCAATAACGACGCCGTTATTGCCCCACTTACCCAATTCGAAAAAGCACTGGATCTTTACCACAAGGCTCTGCAGCAAATTATTGAAGCTGATGATAGTGATTCCCAAACCCCCGAACAAGTCATACTGCACAATACGATCACGCTAGAATTAAGAGAGTTAATTGCGCCTTTTTATGTGGGTAATAAAAGCGATAAAAACTTACAAGAAATTTATCAAAAACTCACTATCGGGCTCAATCACAAAGAGTTACTCGACTGCTGCTTAGTCCTGATCCGTTTTGTGATCCGAGATGTGATTAAAGAAGCCAATGCCACCAGTCGCCTGATCAATAATTTGCATAAATCACTGATCCAAATTAACGATAATATAGAGACAACCATTGCCGATTCTGAAAAACGTTTTGAAGCGCGTGACTATTATAATACCGAGATAAAGCAACAAATGACGGTGATGGAGTCAGTCGTTTCAGGCAGCCAGCAGTTGACCGAACTGAAAGAGCAAGCGAAACAACATCTGGATAAGATGCAAGCGTCTCTGGACGCATCTGCCGAAGCGGATAAAAGGGAGCAAACAGCGACCATCGAGCTCATGAAGAAAATGCAAGAACGGTCTGTTGCGCTTGAATCTGAGGCCGTTTCTTATAAACAAATGTTATTTACTCAACGCGCAGCAACCTTATCTGACCAACTCACCAAATTACCGAATAGAATGGCGTATGAGGAAAAAGCGCAATTTGAAGTTGAACAAGCTAAAAGAACCGGTACACCATTATGTATTGGGATAGTGGACATTGACCATTTTAAGAAAGTCAATGATGCCTATGGCCATTCTGTCGGCGACAAAACGCTTCAGGTTATCGCAAAACATATTAGGCAATACTTGCCTAAAGAGGACTTTGTAGCGCGCTGGGGCGGCGAGGAATTTATTGTCTTGCTGCCCAATACCAGCTTAGAAGACGCATTTACAAAAGTAGAAGTGATGCGCACAAAAATATCGGCATTACCGTTTAAATTTAAAGGCGAGAGAGTTAACGTGACCTTATCTTGCGGTTTAAGCCAAATCACACAAGAGATTACGCTCGAAGAAGCCTTCGAAAAAGCAGATTCGTTCCTTTTCAAAGCAAAAGACGCAGGACGGAATCAAACCATATTTAAGGATATTGAATGACCACAGTGCAACTCGACCCGGTCGGTTGGATGAGCCAATTATCACAGCTAGAAGTTAGCCTTTTACAACAATCAACAAAAAGCGATTTATACGGAACATTTAGAAACTGCTGCTTAGCCGTTCTCAATAGTGGGGTTGAAGAAGACAACTATCACAAATTATTTGGCCCTTATGGCGACTTTGACGTGCATTTGTTGCGCCGTGAGCGTGGCGTTAAAATTGAATTAATTAACCCTCCTGAAGTGGCTTTTGTCGATGGTGTATTAATTAAAGGCGTGCATGAACATTTATTCGCTGTGCTTCGCGACATGCTCTATATGGGCACTAAAGACGGTAACAATGTTGAAGGTTTAATAGACGCACCAAGTGCCTTAACCACACATATTGTTTTCGATATGCTTCGTCATGCCGATGCGATATCACAAGACAACGACGTTAATATGATTGTTTGCTGGGGTGGCCATTCGATCCGTGAAGAAGAATACAAATACACCAAATCCGTGGGCTATCAATTAGGTTTACGTGGTTTTAATATATGCACAGGCTGCGGGCCCGGCGCAATGAAAGGCCCAATGAAAGGGGCCACCATAGGCCATGCCAAACAGCGCAATAAAAATGGTCGCTATTTAGGCATTTCAGAACCCAGCATTATCGCAGCAGAACCCCCCAATGCCATTGTGAATGAACTCATTATCATGCCCGACATTGAAAAACGCTTAGAGGCATTTGTGCGTATTTCACATGGTATTGTGATTTTCCCCGGCGGCGCAGGTACAGCTGAAGAGTTACTTTACCTGCTGGGTTTGTTAATGGACGAGGAAAACAAAGACCAAAAAATTCCATTGATATTAACCGGCCCCGCAAACAGCAAAGGTTATTTTGAAGCCATTGATCAGTTTATTGGCGACACGCTAGGCGCCGAAGCTCAGGCAAAATACACCATTGTGGTGGGTGACGATGCCAAAGTGGGCTCGTTAATGGCGCAACAAAAAGCCGTAGTAGAGGATCATCGACGTGACACTGGAAACTCACTGAATTTCAATTGGACGCTGAAAATATCAGAAGACTTTCAAACCCCATTTGTGCCTAACCATAAAAACATGAGCTCACTGAATTTGAAGTTAGACCAGCCTAAAGCGTCTCTAGCGGCCACGTTGCGTAAGTGCTTTTCAGGTATTGTTGCGGGCAACGTGAAAGTTGAAGGTATCAAAGAAATTAAGCAACATGGTGCGTTTGAACTTACCGGTGATGTTGAGTTGATGCAAAAAATGGATGTGTTACTTAAGTCATTTGTTGATCAAGGCAGAATGAAACTGCCGGGTAGTCATTACGAGCCCTGTTATAAGATTAAGCTATAGCATCAAACTCTAAGACCAAAGTGTAGGAACAGGCTGTCACATTTAAATGGCGTGCGTATAAGCATAAAAAAGCGATATACACGCCATGAATGTTGACGATAGAGGCTGTACCTAGCGTGGCCATTCAGGTAACATGCGCGCGACTTAAATTATTGAGCTGTAGTAACGATTTCTTCTCAACAGTTTGCTTAAATCAGCTTACATAAACGCTAACGACACACTACTGGAGTGCACAGTATGAACCCAACACAACAAAACATTACCGTAATACGCGGCGATGGGATCGGCCCTGACATCATTGATGCCGCCACTAAAATTCTCGATAAAGTAGGTTGTAACTTCAACTACGAATACGCAGACGCCGGCTTAATGGCATTGGAAAATCACGGTGAACTTTTACCGCAAGAAACCTTAGACCTGATAGCAAAGAACAAAGTCGCATTAAAAGGCCCATTAACCACGCCTGTAGGTGAAGGTTTTACGTCAATTAATGTCAGCTTACGCAAGCAATTCAAACTATATGCTAACTTGCGCCCGGTATTGTCTTTCAAAGGCACTAAAGCGCGCTATGAAGACATCGACATCATTACCGTGCGTGAAAATACACAAGGCATGTACTCAGGCTTAGGACAGGTTGTATCTGCCGATGGCAATGAAGCTGAAGCGGTCAGTATAATCACGCGTGAAGGCGCCGAGAAAATTGTTGTTTTTGCATACGAGCTCGCACGCAGAGAAGGCCGTAAAAAGGTCACGGCAGTGCATAAAGCAAATATCTTGAAGTCGACATCAGGTTTATTCCTAAAAGTGGCCAGAGAAGTTGCGGCGCGTTATCCTGACATTCAGTCAGATGAGATGATTGTGGATAACTGCTGTATGCAATTAGTCATGAACCCACATCAGTTCGACATCATCGTGACCACCAACTTGTTCGGCGATATTTTATCCGACCTGTGTGCTGGTTTGGTTGGCGGTTTAGGTATGGCACCAGGCGCGAATATTGGCGAAGACTGCGCCATTTTTGAAGCGGTACACGGTTCAGCACCTGACATTGCGGGTATGAACTTAGCAAACCCAACCTCGGTTATATTAGCCTCAATTCAAATGCTAGAGTATTTGAACATGGCCGATAAAGCAGACCGCATTCGCGCCGCGCTTAAAGACGTGATCGAGTCGGGTGACCGTACTACGCGCGACCTTGGTGGCGAGCACGGTACGCTTGAGTTTACTGATGCGGTTTTAGAGCGTTTATAATACAGCTGACTGGTTAGCTCAGTTAATTAGTGGCTATAGACTTACATGCTCTTTTCCGTTTTGTTCACGCTGCTGATTGAACCACACGGCGAAATATTCCATGTTTACCTCAGGAAAGTCCTATGGCGTATATTATGCTGCCAAAGACATAAAAACGGCGCTTAAAGAGACGATTTACCATCGAGAAATATTATTACGCACAACGGATGAACCGGACATTGACTTGACCATGCGATGCTACGTTAACCAAGTGTCATCCAGATTACATGATATTCGTGGTAAAGAGTTTGCCCAGTACCATCAAGAAGATTATCAAGCGCCACAAGCTTTCGCCACTGCCATGAGAAGAAAAGGCAGTGACGGACTTATCTACAATAGCGTTCGTGACGATGGGTAATGCATAGCGTTAATTTGTCCTGTACTCAAGATCGGGACGATGCTCATATATCGTCTCCGCTTAGTAGTGCTCATCAGTGCGCTTCATCATGCTCATCGCGCTTTATAAAATCATCCTGGAGTGCAGCAGAACCTCAAAATTGTTTTTCATTGACCATTTTCAGCCATATTGGGTTTGAAAAAGCTTTGTGTCCCTTTTTATCTTCTACGACTAAACTCACCCATCCCGACAATTGCGGCAGATCAAATACGACTGATGCATTCTCACCCGTTAACGTTTGTTCACTTATGACCCCGTCATTGCCGATCAACTGTACCGATTTAAGGCCGCTGACCGATAACAAGTCAAAACTAACGGATTGCGGCTGATTTTTAGCGAGCATTACTGTATCGCCAAACATTACGTTTTGTGGATATATTACCGGCCCAAACGATGCATAAGAGCGGCCATTTTTCATTGCCTGAGCAAACGCGTTAGCGTCTGGTTTACTCCCTGTATATACAAACATGCGGTTGCGACCGCTGGTTTCGTTCCACACATCGTGCGTATCAGAACCTGCCGTATAGTAATAGGGCAAACCTTCAGACCATAGCTGACGCGCCTTCTCAATTGCCTTGTTATAGTCCACCACGGCATTTATCTCGATAAGATCAATGGTTGGATTAAAGCCACCGGGGGCGGTGTTTTTGCTCAGGCTACTCAGGTAACCGTAAGGAATATACGGATGGTTAGACGCGACCACCGTTGCGCCCATGTGCCGGGCATCTTTAATGATGTTATGGATATCGTCCACGCCTGGATCTACCGATAGCTGGGCGCCAATCTCAACGGGGAACACATTAAAATGCCCCCACGAGGGCGAGATTTCTATGGATGGAATAAATGGCACGCCACGCTTATCAGAAAGCGCTTGAATATCCGCATTATTTTTTGTTGAATCATGGTCACTCACAAACGTAACATTAAGACCCGCTGCCAGTTGTGAGCGCACCAGATACTCCGCTGGTGTCGAGCCCTCCAACACATCTGAATGATGATGTAGATCACCTGCATACCAGCCATGTTGAGGTGGATAAGTACTGACCGGGATTGCGACGACTAAATCGATGGTTTTATTGGGAACAATACTGGTATCAATTAATACGGGTTTAGCTACAAAGTCACCGCCGGACGAAACTTTCAGCTGGTAATCGCCAGGGGCTAATGTAAATTGGGCATGACCAACGTTGTCTAATTCTGTGAAGAATGTTTTAGCACCGAAAAATTCAATCAGGGGTTTATTACCCTTTTCGATCTGTACTTTTGCGTCTAACGCAGTCGTTGTTTGTGCGTCGGTAACGTGAATGTTGACTTGACCTGGAGCCAGAAGATCATCGAACGAAAGTGTTTTTGACTCATTGTTTTTGATACTGACATCATGCTTTTTACTATCGGAATAACCCTTACCTGTCGCATAAACTTGATACTCTCCCACCGGCAAGTCAATACTGTACTGGCCACTTTCACCCATTACCCAAATGTACGGTACGTCACTTTTAAGCACCACAACCGCGGGTTCGCTAACCACCTTATTCCCCTGAGTTTTCACGCTTCCGGTCAACGTTCCAGCCTGTAGATTTTTACGCTCAATTTCGGCACTGACCACCGGGGCGAGGTCGCCACTGGCCAGCACCTGATAGTCGCCTTCAAATGATATTGATTCTGATTTTTTTAGACTATGTTTGGTATATAAATCCCGTGATTGGTATCTCACCTGTGTCATATACGGTGCATGAAGTGCGATAGCCCAATTTGCGTCATAGCCAATAAAGCGATCTGATAGGGTGTTATTTACAACCTTCTCGTCTTGGCTTGCATACCCGGGTACAGCAAATTTATGACCACCATCTGGCCACAACGCATAACCGGATAACATATCAGCCAATGGTTCACCTTCGTTGGTCATGGTGGTTTTAACATGAATAAGATCAGAATCCGCTGCCAGGCTATAAACCGTATTAATAATCACCTCACCAAAATCGCGAGTTATCTCAACTATCGCCTCGTCTTTAGTGTCTTTAACGATATCAACGGTTTGATAAGTGTTCGGCCAGCTTGACCAGTTATTCGGGATAAAATCAGCAAAGGCGACACGATCATCACTTAAAGTTCCATCCTTTTTGACATTGGCAATATCCACAATACAACCTCGGGCTACCCCCCATGGAGGCGTGGAGCCTACAGCTAATGAAAAGGCCAATTTGCTATTCCTAACGGTTAAGTCGTTATCAGCAGTGGCGTTACCAGCGGGGATAATAGTCTTGCCTTGAATAATACTGACGGCTGCATGGCTTTGCGCCGTAAAAGCCAAACCAGCAGCAAATATAACTGCATTAACCAGGCGGGTTTTACAAAACGTTCTCATCATGACTTTTTACCTTATGCAAGCGATGTAGCCCGATTTCCAATTAAATGAGCAGTTTATGAGTAGGATAAACGACATACCTGATCTGTTCAACAGGCACTGATTTTGCTAGTAGGGCAATCGCATTAAAAAAATTTGACACAGATCTCCTAATTTGATCTATTACTTCGCTTCAAGCAACGTAAAATGACCAAACACAAGCCTACACTTATCGAACATTTCAAAGATATAGAAGATCCCCGCCTTTAAAGAAAACAATTACATAAATTAGATGACATCTTTTTTATTACCCTATGTGCCGTTATTTGCGGTTGTGATGGTTGGGTGGCCATTGAAAAATTTCCCAATATTAAACGCACTTGGTTTGAACAATATTTATCCCTAGAAAATGGTATTCCGTCTCATGATACATTTGGACGCATTTTTTCCTTAATCGGTCCTGAACAATTTCAAACCTGTTTTTTTAGCTGGATCAAAGAGATAGTTAAGAACGTTACAGGGGATGTGATCGCTATTGACGGTAAATGTGTTCGCCGCTCTCATGATAACCAATTGACACTTGGGCAAGTCAAAGTAGATGGAAAATCTAATGAGATAACGGCCTTACCTGCATTGCTCAAAAACTTAGATGTCACTGGATGTATCATTACAACGGATGCATTAAATACACAAAATATTTCTGTTTAAAGTCTAATCTAACTCTAATGCCATAGATTTGTTGTATCGTTAACGTCAATTTTTGACCGACTAGTTTATCTTTATTCCAGACAGGTCTTGTTGGTATCACTGCTAATATGGGATCTCATAGACTTTGCAAAAAGATCTCATGTTGCTGCCAAATAATCTCACGATTTTTGCTGGCGCGGGCTTATTATGGACATTTTCTATAAACCCATAATAATTTAGTAAACCGGTGACACTTGTCGTACAGTGATAAAAAAGTGCAATACGCCCGTTGTGCTTAAGTTTCTAGAAATGGTAGTTAGTTCTGTGCTAGTGGCATAACGGCTTTCGGCAAGTTTCGACCTAAAACGGTCATTAGAGAGTTCAATTATTTGGTCGTAATCAGCGAGGGGGAGCAATCATCGATATTTATTTGGGTTGCTTAATTTAGCAAATAAAGTAAAAATCCAATTGGGTAATGGTGACAACAAACAAAAAGGGAGTTTGCATTAAATGCGAAGAAAATACTGGCTGTTTTTCTTGATTGTTATCCCAGTAATTGCCATGTCTGCTATTGTTTTTATTAAACCCTCTGGCATCTATTCGTACTCATCAGGTACTCATCACGAGTTTAAAATAGGTTCTACTAAGGATCTTTCATTTGAAGCAGTTGTATCGAAAAAAGCTGAAATAGTTCAAATTCGAACCAGAGAACCATTCCATATGCAGCATCCAGGGTACAATGTGGCTAAATATGAATTCACAGAAGAATTAAATACTTCTGATTATTGGGTTCTATTTGCGTCAAGCTCCAAAAGTTACGTGTTGATATTCGATAACGGTGCATTAAAAAGAGTCCTCTACCATTATAGAAAGTTTGGTGAACTAGAAACTGGTTCTTCACTTTTTATGGCGAAATATCCATCCGTAATAGGAAGTTCTGTATTTGAAGATAAAAATATTTTTGCAGATCTGCCAGATAAGGCAATTGATTCGATATTACTTCAACAGCAAGAATGGCATAAAGTATTCTTTGTAGGTGAGTAACCGTATACGTCCGTTTAACCGGATTTCTTCACTGTACAAAAGTGGTAATCGACCTATTGCAGTCATGATAGATTTCGAATTTCTAGGCTATATTGGGTGAAACCCCAATGCTTAATCTTGTACTGATACCTTACTTCATATTGTTAGATATTCGGTTGCTACACGTTTAAAAGACGCTTGATAGCCAGTGCATAACATTAAGTAAAAACTGCTCGTTTTGTTCTGCGCCAACAGACCTTAAGCCATGCTTCTCTCCTGTCTTTACGTCCACTTGTGAAGAAAACATCATTCCCTCAGAAAAAACAGCAACACGGCCTTTTCCGACTTTCAAAACTGCTCCTTGGCTCCATCCTTCAATTGGTATTCTTGTGGTAGATGAATTAACTTGAAATGGAATTGCTGGTTCCGTAGAAAAAATCCCTTGTCTAATTGTTAGCAAAGACTCTGCTTCATCTGGAGCCTTGAATGCTGAACCACCAAACGTTTTGACTTGAGTTATTCGGCTAAACAATAAAGCATTCTTCTGAATGTTTGGAATAGACAAAGCGACAGGCAATTCATTAGACGAATTGTTGCCACTATTAGTAATAGGATGCTCAGCAGAAAGAGTGGCATCTGCAATGCGAAACGTATAGCGACCGACGTGCCCATTACTAAATTCGAAACCAAAAGCGAATGCCAGATTTTCAACAACTTTCGGAAAGGGCGTGTGGTCGGCGATTAACAAAAGCGAACCTCCATCAGTAACCCACTGTTTTACGCTTGCAACTTCATCATCATTCAGTGCGCTCCCAAAGGGTGGTTGCCAATCTCTTCTACTGTGATCGAGAGCATTGGCAATAACTAAAATATCTATATTTTTCAGTATGTCTAACGTGAAACCTCTTGTATTCGACTTTACCGTAAAACCATTACTCGAAAGAACTTGTTCAAATGGCTTATATCGACCACTGATAGTTAAGAAATTATTATGCGCTTCATCAACCAAGACTACTGGGCTGTTATCTGAGGAGAAACTTTTAACGGTATTCTGAGGCTTAAAATCTGGATCGGCTTGTTGAGAACTATCAGTACATGAAACAATTATTAGACTGATAAATACCAAGATAAGTTTAGGTAGTAGTTTCATCTACAAATCCTTTTATGTAAACGAGGCAATCCAACGTTGCCAGCGGTAATGATGCCATTTAAGATTTATAGTTTATCATGAAAAGAATTTCAAATATCTGAAACTAGCACAAGCAATTTTACAAGAGAATGGATCTAAATATGGCGTTCAGTTCAGTCACAAAATATAACAACCAAACTTTTGCTAATGTCAGCAATGTCGGATCACCTGCCATTAGGATACCAACCGAGAACATCAAAAAATCTAACCATTTACAGATTACTTGAACGGTCGGTTATCGCTCATTGCCGTCAGTCAAGTTTGATAGGTCGGATGATAATTTTTCGCTTAATATAGCTATAACAGCGGGTAGTGAATAGTGTTAATTTGTCTTATACTCAAAGTAGATTAATGTCGGTTCCAGTGGCCGTGGCAATGAGTGAGGCAATAGCGCTACAGGCAGAGATTATACAAGGAAGATTATGAGCAAAGAATTAGAAGATCTTATAGATAGAAATAATAAAGAGGAAAATTTCTATACACGAAATTTATTTTAAGCGTATTACCGAGCTATCATCCACGACTTTATATAGACTTTCAGCAAATATATCATCTCGTAAAATCACGCCAAAAGTCCGAGAATCTAAACTATTATTCAAGTTTTCTCCTAGCACAAAGAATTCATTTGGTTTTAAGGTGCGGACATCAAAATTTTTACAATCAAGCATATCTTTCCGGCCGTAGTAAACCTTTTCATTTACTGTCAACATATCATCGCATGTCTTTACTAAATCGCCCTGTACAGCTACTATCTTTTTTCTCAATGGATTACCAGAAGGATCGATAAAGCCGACAAAACTTCCTACTTCGACTGAATAATTGAAATGTTTAGAAATAACCATGTCACCATCTTTTAGGGTTGGATAATTTGACCCCGAATCAACAATGTCATAAGAATAACCCGTCATCATTGGCATGTTATATAGTGTTAGCCCCCAAAATATAACAACGACAACAATTCCAGACCCTACACCTTTCCAATAATGAGAGTTTTTAGTCATCCACGGCAATACCAACATGATAAAAACAGAACTAATAATGAGTAATCCAAAGCCTAATCCGAATCCCTCAGCGCTATCACCCATTTCTAAAGCTCTAAATAGAAAAAAACTGAGACACAAAATCAGAAATTGCTTAACGAACAATAACATAATTAAACTTTATCCAATGAAGATTCCTGAAATTTTAACGAACGTTTGATATGACTGTTTAGCAAGCTAAACAGTCTTTAAAAACATAGCCCCGTGATTTGCGCGAGATGCAACATTTGTGGACATTCTTCTAAGGTGGGCTCTAATCGTGTTTGGCTTGATTAGTGGGTAATTCGTGTCAAACCATTGAATAATGTTTTGACGGGCAACGATTTCGCCTTGCTGAATCAATAAGTCACCAACCATTCGTTTCATCAACATCCAAGTGGGCTCATCATAAATAGGCATTGTTATTTCCTTCTAACACCAAAAAATCGCTATTCTGATAAATAATATATTCTCTCGTGAGCCAACTGCACGAAGTGCTCTATCTTTCACAGTTACAAAAGCCCTAAAAAATATTGTTTAAGCTTTTTGCGGCGCGGACGCTGTGTAAGCTGTCCTGAAACAAAAAAACCGCCTAAATAGAAATGGTCAACCAACTGACCCTTTTTATTAGGCGGTTTCTTGAGCTCATCATTTGGTTAGGATGATGAGAGTCATGCCGACGTGCTATCGCTAGTTAGATAACATTACATTATTTCAAGCTAATAAAAAACTCCTTTTACTAATTTCGCTAATTTAACAAATAGCTAGGGGAAATTGACAGCAATATTAAAGTGAAAACAAGTCCTCTACTTTTTTATCAAAGTATTTCGCCAGTTTTAGTGCTATAGAAACTGAGGGGGTAAACCTCCCCGTCTCGACAGTACTAATAGTTTTACGTGAAACCCCAATCGCTTCAGCTAACTCTGTTTGAGATATTTTACGTATGCTCCTAAATTTTGCAATATTGTTATCAAGCTCACTCATCTATTGCACCGTGCATGTGATATATAATTGCTGCCCCATAACTACCCATAGCAGTGAAAAGAATTAATGGGAGCAATTCACGGAAACTTATCCAACTCGCTAATGATATTTCTGAATCGAAAATATAAAACACTGCCAGCAAAGAAACCGAGGTGACATAACCATACTTATATCCCTTACGATTAATATACTCTAAGTACTCATCATCAAAAGCGCCTGACCATAGGGCTTTATAGCTCATACGGTTTGCCAAGATAAAATCCTTAACTAATAAAATTAGAAGGCAAGAATATGAAACCAGCATCAGCCCAGTTATTATCCAATCAACAGATTCAGGAAACTCAGTGATTAGACTCCTTTCGTAAATAGATCCAAAAAAGACAGAAAAAGCTAAAAACAAAGATGTCATAGCTTTAGAGTGCAAGTATTTATGTTCCAGTTCAGCAGAATTTTTTGAGGTATGTACTCGACTTTTAGACATGATTAAATTTTAAACTCTATTTAAATATGCTAAGTAAGGTGTCATAACAATGACACCTATAGGTTTCAATTGCAACCTATAGGTATCATTTTCACAGCTTTTCTTCCTTTATCGTATAAGTACATCTGGGTATCGTTGATAACTTTTAATTTTTACCTTTTGTCATAAAACACCTCCTGTTTTTATCGCTACAACAATTATAGTGTGTCCATGAAAAAGGGATAAGACAACTTTGGCGACTGACATATATTTAGAGTTCAGAGCAATTATGAAAAGTGAAACGATGGGTGAGAGTATAGCGTTATTTCGGAAAGGGCTCCAATGTGACTCATTCGAGCAAAGGTGTCACGATCGATCAGGTCTCTGCGTCCGTTCCTACGTCAGGATCGGCATCTGAAGAAGCAAAAGAGGCTGATGTTGTTTAGATTATCGGCTAGCAGTCAAGCACACTAAACCTCACTTACTCTCGTTATTTCATGACTGCTGGCGGATAATCTCCAGTGAACGAAACCGCGGTGGGTTACCTTCGAGCGTGAGCTATGGGGATTTCGTTGCTGCGCGGGCGGGTATTGATGTGATGTTTGTGGCTTTTGTTTTTTCGGGCGAGTGTTCTAGTCGTTTTATGTCTCGCCTTATTGCATTTTATTCTGGTAATGACACTATCACTCCGACTTTTTGCCTCTATTTTGTGCTGTATTGGTTTTCAAGTATAGCGAGCCTATCATCGCCTTTTAGCGATGGTATAAATGGTGCTGTTGTGGATGTTTCGTATCATATTAATTCGACTTTGGCGGGGCACGTGGCAAGTATACAGGCTCTTTTATTGCCATTATCTCCAAGGGCTGTTGGCACTTGCGGCAGATGAATACCGCAGTCTCATCTTCCGCTTTGGTAGATGTTTCTTGTACTTCGGGCGCAGGCGCATCCAGTAACTTGCGAGCCAGTGCCAACTTAGGTCTACTTGCCAATAAACCGAAGTGACGTATGCGATGAAACCCCGACGGCAATACATGCAGCATAAAGCGTCGAATGAACTCATCGGTGTCGAGCTGCATGGTTTTGTGCCGATTGTCCCCTTTTCGCCGGTAGTCCTTATAAGTAAAGGTCACCTGATTATCGTTTATCTCGCGCAGTCGACTGTTAGAGATAGCGACTCGATGCGTATACCTTGCTAAGTAAGCTAACACTGCCTGTGGCCCAGCGAAGGGCTTTTTAGCATAAACCACCCATTCTCGGCTTTGCTGCTTGGTGCACCACTTAGCGAACGTATTAATGTTTGAAACTAGACATTAAAGTTTAAAACTGGCCCGCGAGTCATTAAATACCTAAGTGTGCAAGCAGAATGAAGTCGAGTCATGTGTTTTTGTTATTCCACCGCCTTTTAAAATCAACAATATTGTTTTGTATCATTCCCTTCTTGGGAAATAATATTTGACTTATCAAATAAATATCCCATAATGGGAAGATAGAAGAGAGTTAAATTACATGAGAATTATTTCAACAGGTACGCTTAAAAAATATTGGAGTCAGCCACTTTTCCGTGATTCAGAACAAGGCTTAAAGTCGTGGATTTATGAAGTTAAATCCGGTGATTGGAAATCGCCGCAGGATGTAAAGGCTAAATTTGGCAATGCCAGCGTCGTTGCTAACAACAGAGTGGTTTTCAATATTCACGGAAACAAGTACAGGCTGGTCGTGGCCATGAAGTACAAATTTGGACTTTGCTACATACGTTTCATAGGCACTCATGAAGAATATGATGAGATCGATGTAGCCACCGTTTAGAGGAAAAGAGCATGAACAACTACAACATTAAACCGATTAAAACTGAAAAAGATAACGAGGCCGCGTTGGCTCGTGTCGACGAACTTTGGGAAGCTATGCCAGGCACACCAGAAGGTGATGAGCTGGAGGTTATTACCTTGCTGATCGAGGCATTTGAAAAAGATTTCTACAAGATAGATGCCCCCGATCCTATTGAGGCCATTAAGTTTCGTATGGAGCAACAGAATCTTGCCGACAAAGATTTAGTGCCTTTCATCGGGCAAAGAAGCCATGTCAGCGAAGTACTGAGGCGTAAACGCAGATTGTCCCTGTCTATGATACGGAAACTCAGTAAAGGCCTTCACATTCCATTGGAGAACTTGGCGACGGAGTATCCAATTGACAATGTGACTTAAAACCAAACTCTGGATCCTCCACTCATAAAATAAAAATCATATCCATTATTAGCGTTACCTTGCAACGCTAATATCTAGTTTCAAACATTAATACGTTCGCACACCTACCACACAGAAAAAGAAAAACGCCGTATTAAACGACGAAATGACAAACCGCGACTCTTTACCTCACAAGACTTCCATTACGATAAACATAGCCAAACGTATATGATTGAATCAATGTTTGAAACTCAAAGCACATCTTAACCCACAAGATTACACGCATAAACCTATCCAGAATATCGTAAAGCCTGAAACTGAGACGAGCCTTAAATATAAATAGCAGGAAAATAGGGGAATTAATGTTTGAAACTGAACATCCTCTAGATGCTACTTCGTTTTTATTAAGCAAACATTTATGATACCGCTTAAATGTGCTCAAGGAATAATGAATAAGGTTGCCTCTAATGATCACAACTGACACATGGCCGTCTATCAGCTCTGCCTTTCACTTCAATTTATTAATGAAACATTTTGACCAGCAGAACGACTGGCTCCTCAGAGCGAGGAGCGGTCATAGAGCCTATTGCTTTTCATATAACAGACAGCCAGATATAGGCATTAGATGTATCAATTTGAGGCCACAAAACAAGACACAAAACATGCCAACCTAAACCATATTCTCAATAGGATTAAAATGGACTAAATATGTTTCGTTTATTATATGGAAATGAACTAAAAATTCTTGATTTATTGTTTGGAAATGAGCAGAAACGTGCTAATTTATTATTTGGAATTGAACTATTTTGAAAAAGCCCATAGGAGGATTTTTTGTATAGAAGATGTATTGAACAATTGAAATCGTGGGCTAGCGCTACTTCACGAGGTGTTATGGTGCTACGAGGTGCGCGACAGGTTGGTAAAACCACATTGATTCGTATGCTGGCAAAAGAGCTTGGTTTAATATTAATCGAGGTTAACTTAGAAGATACCCCCAGCTTTGCAGGGATGTTAGATAAGCGCTCTAATGCAAAAGACATTCTAGAGCTGTTGATGTTAGAGAAAGGTGTAGTAGCCGGGCCCGAAGATATTTTGTTTTTCTTCGATGAAATTCAAGAGATTCCAGGGTTTTATGAGTATCTTCGTTACTTTAAAGAATTGGCGCCCGAATATAAGGTGATTACAGCAGGTTCACTGCTAGAGCTTGAAATCCAAAAAGAGAAGTCAGGGCAAGGGCCTTCTGGGCGTGTGGAGTTTGCCTATTTAGACCCTATGACGTTTGAAGAATTTGTCTTGGCGGCGAATCCAGTTGCATATAAAAAGCTTACTAATTTGGATGTCTTAGCGCCTATAGGAAGTAGTTTTCATGAAATTTTCTATAGCTTGTATAAGCAATATATGGTTTGCGGCGGTATGCCTGCGGTGGTGGAGGCATTCGTTAATAATGAAGGTGTGCTGCGACTAGACGAGATTAAGAATAACTTGCTCACTGGCTACATCAATGACTTCGCTGACTTTGGTAAGTTGTCGGGGCAAAAATACAACCCAAAACTATTAGAGCTCATTTTCAGGCAAGTTTATAGCCATCCATGTAGCTCTATGACCTTGTCAAAGCTTGCGCCAGGGTTTAGAGCGGATAAAATCCGCGATCATATAGAAATTCTGGTTAAGTCAAAGCTGATTAGAAGAAGTGTTCATACTCACGAAAACAAAGCCCCATTGCTCAGTGGAGCCGATAAGTTCGCTCACAAGCTATTTGCGTTAGATATAGGTCTAGGTTACTCGTATATGGACTTATTACCACAAGAGGTCTATGGCAGTGGGGATGTTAACAGTGTTGCCGAAGGTGCAATGGCAGAACAATTTGTAGCTCAGACCTTACAGTCGGTGCCTCCGTATTACAAGGCTAAGTCCTTGTATCATTGGGAGCGAAAGAAGAAAAATGCTATCTCTGAGGTTGATTTTGTCGCAGCATTGGATTCAAGAGTTGTTCCTATTGAATGTAAGTCTGGTCACTCGAACAAGATGATATCTTTGAAACTGATGCTTGGTGCCAAGACATACCCCATGGCCTTAAGGTTATATGCTGGCGATATCGAGTATGGATTAATTAAACCAAGACCAGAGCGGCAAGATTTGAAAGAAGTGCCTTTGGTTAGTATGCCCCACTATATGCTCGAACGATTCGTGTCTAAATTTAGCACTATAAGCGCTAAGGCAATATCTTAATTTGTAAGCGTCCGACAAACCATACATTTTCCTAATTCAACTGGCTGAGGGTCGTGGACATTTCCTGTTGTCACTTTTGCAGCCACAATCTCACCGTGATAATTGACGATCAATGTGAGATTGGTGGCCTACTGCTTAAAGGAAAACGAGCCACGCCTTAATTTGACTGACGTAGAGCGTCATTCTATGGTTGTTGTTTAAGCAGATCTGAGGTTAATTATACAGATTCCACTGTAAACACCAAAAACTCTCTTTTTTGTGTCTATATGTTGAGCGCAATGCAAACTAGCCCCCTAGTCAGTTTCACCTTCTGCAAAATACTTTTAAGCTTTGTTAGTGCGTTTTCACTCTGATCTCGCTGTTGCGACTGCATTGGCAAAGCGTACTCGAAACACATCATAGAAAGCATATCATTTAAAAATTAAAAGGAATTCACATGAAAAAATTTAACTGTTTATTACTGTGCACCGCGTTGTTATCGTCGTGCGCATTTATGCCGGCTCAAGCTGCTGCAGACGCAACGGCTAAAAAAGCAATGAGCCAGGCCGTTGACAACAAATTAGACATTAACAAAGCAAGTGCCGAGCAATTAACGGCGCTACCCGGTGTAGGTAGCAAAAAAGCGGGGGAAATTGTGAAGTATCGTAAACTCAACGGTAATTTCAAAAGCGTTGATGAGCTGGTTAATGTGAAAGGGATTGGCGTAAAGATGGTGGCTAAGATGATTGATTTGGTGAAGGTGTAGATGGGTTTAAATTAGGCTTAAAGAACAACCGAGCTTTGCTCGGTTGTTTGCTATTTATGGGAAGATTAAAATCAAACACCCAGCCAAATCTCCATTGTCAAACATAAACCAGCATGCCATATTCACAAAATGCAAACTTAAACGGGGTTTAAAATTACCTGTAATGTCGCTCAGGGCACACCGACGAGAATCCTGACACAGCGGGTAAATAGTTGTTCATGTTGGGCTGGAATATGCAGCATGTGTAAAGTGTCTATTTATAACTCAATTTTTTGGAAAGTTTTACGTATTAAATAACCGATAAATATCAAGGGAAATGCCGCTGTCCAAATTAGCGATAAAGCCAATGTCATTGGAGGTTGCTCACCAGAAGCCCCAATAATTAGTCCTAGCCCTAAACCAAACAAAAGCATTAAACTATGTATTAATACCAAATAAAGTTTAATCTCGTTTTTTGAGTCATCAATATAATGTTTTAATCATACTCTGCACTTTCGTACTCCTTTAAAAACATAACACCCTACATAAGCGGCGTTTTGGTGCTCTTCCACAATGTCCGTGTTTGTGTTTTTGTTAGCTTTCTTGAGCTCCATTCTAATAATGGTAACGACAAGAAATAATGATGATTGAACTCTCTTTGACGGCATAAACTAAACGATTTGTATCGTCGATCCGGCGCGACCAAAAACCAGTTAAATTTTCTTTTAAAGGCTCTGGTTTACCAATGCCATCAAAGGGTGAACGCTTAGCGTCTAGTATAAGTTTATTAATACGCTTGAGCGTTTTCTTATCTTGGGTTTGCCAATACAAATAGTCTTTCCAGGATTCATCAGTCCATGACAATAACCTTTTACTCATCAAGCAACTCCCTTTGAATGTTCTCACCTGCTTTATATTGTGCGATAGATTTAGCTAAGTGAGTCGCATTTTGGGGTGATTTGAGTAAGTAAACGGTTTCCATCAAACTGTTATAATAATCAAGCGACATTACAACGGCATCCTCCGCATCTCTTCGTGTAATAACCGTAGTATCTGCATCATTAACGACTGTGTCCAAAACCGCCTTTAAACCGTTTCGAGCATCTGTAAAAGATACAATTCTCATAAAACTTCCTCATGTACAATATACAAGACAAGTCTATATTAAAACTACAAAGTTGTACAGTACAAAGTACAAGGCAATGCTGACTGAAAGCTAACGACTTAGTGTTTTTTCGGCATGCTGTTTATGCCAAATAAACCGGTGTTGAACGGTTTGCATACCACGTCTCTAATTTTCGGCTTGGTTTATGCGAAAGGAATTTGTAATTTTTGCAAAGGGGGAATGTGCAGCTAACGCCGTAAAGATGATAACAATTGTTTGCCTATTTATTGTCATTTTCTAATTCTCAGGTCGATTTTCAGTCCGTTATAGTTAGTATTACACCCAATTGCTAATTTTGGCAACAAACAACCCGGCGAATAACATTCTCGGTATTTATGTTGCCCGCTTAAGGTCATTGTCTTTAAGACTTCAGGCTGTGCATGTTTCGGGCAAATTTGGCTAGCGTTTGTAGTGAACACCGAAACTTGAGTTATAGTATGTAAGGCTACGCTTTACAAAGTATATAAAATTTTGTATATTTAGACTCGGCATCAGCAATTGGAGACGTATCATGCCCTTAAAATTCTATGACAGCCCTTTTCACATCACACACGATGAAGAAGTAGCAAACAAAATGGCCATGAAAATGGATCTATCGATTATGCTATCGAAATTAATCAAGGAAAAAGGTTGGACTCAAACGCAAGCTGCCGATTTTCTCGGTGTTGCTCAATCAAGAGTGTCTGATCTCAAGAATGCTAAAATCGAGAAATTCACTATCGATACAATGATGGATATGCTTGAAAAGTTAGGGTTCAAAATTCACTTTGCGATGCCTTCATTAGAGCAAGCATCAATTTCTATCGAAAAAGAGCGCGTTGCAGCTTAACCGCTGTAACCGCCTTATTTAATTTCAACCAGTAAGTCTTTTAATCTCTTTTTCGCAACTTTCATAGCCTTTAAATCAACACCATTTTTAGTTTTAACAATGGCAATTAAATTCTATTTAAGTGATATTACAGCACCGATAGCTTCTTGATTGATCTTCTGCAACTACAGCGTTTTCAAATACTCAGTAAAGTCTTCACCTAGTTCAGGATGACGCATTGCATATTCAACGTTAGCTTTCATGTAGCCAAGCTTGCTGCCGCAGTCATGACTTTTACCTTTCATGTAGTATGCGTCAACTTGTTCGTGTTCCATGAGTGCATCGATAGCATCAGTTAACTGAATTTCGCCGCCAGCACCCGGCGCTGTTTTTGCCAGCAAGTCCCATATTTTTTCAGATAATACATAGCGACCGACAATAGCTAGGTTAGAAGGTGCATCTTCTAAATCTGGCTTTTCAACCATTCTGTGCATCTTGCAAGACTCACCCGGGGCAAGTTCCTTGCCTTCTAAATCGACAATACCAAATTTAGACACATCTTCTTGTGCCACTTTTTCAACCATGACTTGGCTAACACGACTGGTGTTAAACTTAGCTACCATATCAGCAAGGTTGTCTTTCTTTAGGTTGCTCGCCACATCGTCAATAATCACGTCAGGTAATACAACCGCGAAAGGCTCATCACCAATCATTGGATAAGCACACATAATAGCGTGACCTAATCCACTGGCTACCCCTTGGCGCACATGCATGATGGTAACGCCTTTCGGGCATATTGCTTTAACCGCGTCCAACAACTGGCGCTTTACTCGCTTCTCTAAGGTTGCTTCTAACTCGAACGATGTGTCAAAGTGGTTTTCGATGCTGTTTTTACTCGCATGAGTTACCAACACGATTTGCTTTATACCTGCCTGAACGCATTCATTCACTACGTACTGAATTAAAGGCTTGTCGACAACAGGTAGCATTTCCTTCGGGATTGCTTTTGTGGCCGGTAACATTCTCGTTCCCAAACCAGCTACGGGTATCACTGCTTTTCTAACTTGACTCATAGTTCCGTTAATCCTTATTTTCTTTTTATTTCATGCTACCTAGTGACTTACGTTCAGTGTGCTATATGCATGTATTTTACCAATCAGCTTTATCAACTGCTTATGGAGGCCGACTGCTGCGCTTTAACAGATAAACCTCTACCGATGGCATAATAATGCAATCCGTATTCCGAAATTAAGCTGGGCTCAAATAAGTTACGACCATCAAAAATAACTTGATCAGCAACGTGGGTTTTTATCATTTCAAAATCGGGCGCTCTAAAAGCCTGCCACTCAGTGCAAATAACTAAGCAACTTGAACCTGACAACGTGGCTTCTTTGGTGCCCATTAATCTAAGATCAGCACGTGAGCCATAAATGCGTTGCGTTTCTTCCATTGCCTCAGGGTCATAAGCCTGCACAATAGCGCCATGCTCCCAAAGCCTTTCCATTAAAACCCGAGACGATGCTTCGCGCATATCATCAGTGTTAGGCTTAAATGATAAACCCCACAGTGCAATGGTTTTACCTTTCACATCACCTTGATAGTGACTCATGATGTAATCAAATAACTTTTCTTTTTGCCGGTAGTTAACCGCTTCAACTGCTTCTAATATTTTAGCTGTGTAACCCACCCCCGTCGCACTGCGAACCAGCGCTTGAACATCTTTAGGAAAACAAGAACCACCATAACCACAACCCGGATAAATAAATTGATAACCAATGCGCGGATCACTACCGATGCCTTTACGCACATTTTCAATGTCAGCGCCAAACAGTTCAGCCAAGTTAGCCAATTCATTCATAAAACTGATTTTGGTTGCTAGCATGCAGTTCGCCGCATACTTGGTCAGTTCAGCACTGCGCACATCCATTACAATTATTTTGTCATGGTTGCGGTTGAACGGGCTGTAGAGTTCACGTAGCTTTTTCTCTGCTTTGGCACTTTGGGTACCCAAGATAATACGGTCAGGACGCATACAGTCATTAACAGCAGCGCCTTCTTTTAGGAATTCGGGGTTGGATACCACATCAAAGGTAAATTCTTTATTCAGTGACTTGAGTGTATCTGACACAGTTGCAATTACTTTATCTGCCGTACCTACCGGTACTGTCGACTTATTAATAATGATTTTGTGGCTTTGCATATAGGTGGCGATTGTTGTGGCAACCGCTTGCACGTATTTAAGGTCAGCAGAGCCATCTTCATCGGGTGGTGTGCCCACAGCAATGAATAACATTTCACCATGGTCAACACCGCGTTCTGCGTCGGTCGTAAACTTAATTCTTCCTTGCTCGAAGTTAGCATTAACTAAGGGCGTTAAACCCGGCTCATAAATTGGAATAAGTCCTTTTTCCAAGTTATCTACTTTGTTTTGGTCTACATCGACACAAACAACCTCGTGGCCAACTTCTGCTAAAACCGCAGCTTGTACTAGGCCGACATAGCCAATGCCGAAAACAGTTACTTTCATTGCGGTTCCTTTTTAATATCGCGGTAGGTAATATAAATTAACTATCTACGCTCTGGATAATTTAATTATTTCGGCTGATACCGGTTTTGTATCATCCGCAGGTTGCCTTGCAGCCCATACTAAATCGCAAATTCCATCCGTAGGGTTAAAGCCTGTTGGTGCGTTTAATAATATTTCTCTAATACTTTCGTGATCAAAGTTGTGACACATTTTATCTAAATTATTGAGTAGCGGTTCAAGGTCTTCCCAACTCAACATGGCTTCATTGGCTGTCATAATCCGTTCATGGAATGTATCTTGAACATTGTCACCGATGAGTAATTCTTCGAACAGTTTTTCACCTGGTCGCAAACCAGTGCATTCTATTGCAATGTCACCGTTTGGATTATTTTCGTCTTTTATTTCTAAACCTGATAGCCTAACTAGCTTTTCAGCTAAATCTTTGATTTTTACTGAGTCACCCATGTCCAGCACAAATACATCCCCACCTTTACCCATAGCGCCAGCTTGTATCACGAGTTGTGCAGCTTCAGGTATCGTCATGAAATATCGAGTAATGTCTTCATGGGTGAGCGTAATTGGCCCGCCTTCTTGTATTTGACGTCTAAATAACGGTATTACTGAACCCGATGAGCCAAGCACATTACCAAAGCGCACCATACAAAATCTGGTTTTTTTATTAAATGACGCTTGCGAAAGCGCCTGCAGAGCTAATTCAGCCATCCGTTTTGATGCGCCCATAACATTAGTAGGACGCACCGCTTTATCGGTAGATATCAGTACGAAAGTTTCTACCCCTGCATTAATAGCGGCTTTAGCAGCATAATAGGTTCCAAAGACATTATTACGAATTCCCTCAACCACATTATGCTCCACTAAAGGGACATGCTTGTAGGCTGCCGCGTGATAAATAGTGTTAATATTAAACGCCATCATGATGTTTTCCACGCGGTTAACGCGCTGTACAGAGCCCATCAAAGGGTAAAGCTTTATTTTTAAGCCGTTTTTATCGATATATTCACTGAGTTCTTTTTCAATCTCGTAAAGCGCAAATTCAGATAATTCGAACAGGACCAGTTTAGTAGGTTTGAATTTTATAATTTGACGGCACAACTCAGAGCCAATAGAACCGCCGGCACCGCTAACCATTACGTTTTTGCCAGTAATGTTTAGAGCCATAAGCTGCGGTAATGGGGTTACAGGCTCGCGACCCAGTAAATCTTCAATTTCAACGTCAATTAATTCCGAGGCATTAAAGTTACCTTCAATGACATCTTTGATACCGGGGATGGTTTGTACTTTAACTTGGTATTTTTCTAATGAATTAATGATGCGATTTCTTTGTGAACGGCTCGCACTTGGCAATGCAAGAAGTACTTTTATGGCTTTTCCCGCGCTAATTAAATCCTTTAATTCAATCAAAGAAATAACTGGGATACCTTGAATAACAGAACCGTACTTACTTGCATCGTCGTCGATAAAGGCCGATACATAGTATTCTTGCCCTATGACGATGCCTGTTGCAAGTTGGCGACCAGCGGAGCCTGCACCATATATAACAACAGGTTGCTTGTTTGAACCATTAAATTGAGTGACTAATGCACGAACGAGAAGTCTTGCTCCACCGACGGTGAGAAGTATTAACGCGCAGTAAATTAGAGGCATAGTGCGCGGCATACCGGTTGTAGAGAAGAATGCGATAAGCACTAATGCTGCGGTTGATAACATAGTGCCTGCCACTACAGCCCAGACAGCTTGAGAGCTCATGTATCTTAAAACAGCTCTGTAGAGGCCTAACTTGACAAAAATTAAGATACTTATTGGTAGCAAGCCGGATAGGATTAGCCAGTAGTTTATGTTTGAAAATACGGAGAGGTTATCAAGGCGAATTACCAATGACGCCCAAAAAGAGATTGCAATAAAAAACGAATCGACTGCGAGAGTAATAATTCGTTTTGTTTGTCTTTTTGAGTTTAAGACGCTATTCAATGCTTCTAAGAGCATAAATTTCCTTTTTACGACCTGATTTAATATTATTGGTTAATTTCTTAACTACCCTAGGAATTATATGCCTAATTGGTGTGAATACAACAAAAGTGTCTTATCGAGCTTCTTTTGTTGCCTCCAATTAAAATGCGGAATTACATTCGCTTATCAAATTCTTGAATCCATTTTGGATAGGATACGTTCCAAGTAGCAGCTACTTTTTAATTTAAGACATCGAGAATGGATTAAATTTATTCCATTAAAAAACATTAAGGCTTTTGAGCCTGATTTGAAAATATACTCTTTAGACCTGCACTGCACTTTAGTTCATGATGACGTGATCATGAACTAAAGCATTTATAACTTTTACACCACCTAACATTTACTTAAACACCCCAAAATGTGTTTTGAGTAGACTCAGATTAAATTCAATATTAACCTGTCAATAATGATGCAATAAAACCACCCCATACGAACTTACGGTTTAATTGCATCTCCACCGCCAGCGCCAATTGCTGTTCTAATGATGTATTCAAAATATTTTTTTACGGTTAAATTTTTTATCATTGAACTATCGGTTGCTGCAAGTAGTTGAGGTGCAGACATATCTATATTATTTATCTGCGCAAGCCCTGTTATTCCTGGCGAGACATCATAGACTCTCAGTAAATCACGAGCCTCAATTAGCTCTTCTTGATTAAATAAATTCGGTCTTGGACCAACAAAACTCATATCGCCCAGAAATACGTTAATCAATTGCGGTAACTCATCTAATTTACTTTTACGTAAAAAACTCCCAAACTTTGTAATGCTCGCCGAGCTTGCTAAATGACTAGCAACTGATTTTGTATCCTTGGCCATTGTTCTAAATTTGATTAATCTAAACGGCTGCTTGTTCTTCCCAACCCTTTCTTGAATAAAAATGGGCGAACCCGTATCAAAGAATCCAATCGCCAGAATAATAATTAACACTGGTAGACTCAGTAAAAGCCCCACTATAGCAAAAACAACATCGTATATTCTTAACATAAATTATTTCTCACTTTTTATCATCGCTTGTTGCATTGTGAACTTAGGTGACCAGCCTAATAACTCATTAGCCTTCGAAATATCAATTTCTAAACCACCAAATAACACATTTACTAACTCTTTTTTACCTAATAAATTCGCACACACCTTCATAATAACGATAGGAATTGGGACTTGAAACCTTTTCTTCCCTAACATCAATGCTATTTGCTGAGTGAATTCACAGATAGAAACAGGTTTAATATCTGCAACTAAAAATATTTGTTGTGCCGCTTTCGGATGTTCTACACATATTAACAAAAAATCAATCACGCTTTGCACCGCCACATAGCTCCTTTTTTTTCTAGCTAACTGAAACGGTAATATAGGCATAAAATCAACGAGTTTTGTTAAGAGCTTGAAGTTGGCAGGGGCATCACTGCCATAAATTAATGGTGCACGAACTATTACAACTTCAAAGTTGTCATCTCCCAATTGCAATAAATCTATTTCAGTCTTCAGCTTTAAGCGAGCAAATTCATTAAAAGGAAATGTGGGGGAGATTTCATTAATTAAACCTTCGACATTTCCATAAACAGTTGTAGAACTCAAAAACACAAAACGCTTAATACCCTGCAACTTCGCTTTTTTAGCTAATGCTAGTGTTCCAAAGTAATTTATCTGTCTAAGATGATCATCACTTTTGGCTTTATTATGTGCAAGACCAGCTAAATGAATGATAGAAAAAACATCATCGTATTTCTCTAGTGTGTAATCTGTTGCCAGATCATCTTGAAACGACTCAAATTCAACGCAAGATTGCCCAAGGGAAGTTACTAAGTGCTTCCCAATAAATCCAGTTGCACCGGTTACCAAAATCTTTGTGTTCATCAAAAACTCTCAGTGATTTTTTTTACATTTTCCTCGCGAATAAAAAACTCTTGCACTCTTTTTGAATTCTTTTCGAACGCGTCATTTTTTATCGGTGTTTTAATATAATGAGTGATTGCTTCGACTAAACCCTGAACAGAGTTTGGTTCAACAACTATATTATTAGAGAATGTATCTAACATTTTTTTCGCTTGTCCACTGCCACCGTACACAATAAAGCGCGATGCACAAAGGTACTGATATAGTTTTGAGGGCATTGCACCAGAATATTCATTCGTCAGTTGCGCATACAAAATATCCGACTCTTCGTACAACTTTATTATCTGTTTCCAACTTGCACTTCCAGGGGCTAGAATATTAGGAACACCGGCCGCCTTTAAATTATGTTGAAACTCTTTATAAAGCGGCCCATAACCAACTATTTTAAAAACTATATCCGGCATTTTTTTAGCCACTCTGATTAAAAAATCAAGGTTTTGCGCAACACCAACTTTTCCGACGTATGTTACCGTAATGTTATCAGTGTCTATTTTTGGTTTAATTGAAGATAAATCATTAAACTGGGCCTGCGTAATTCCATTGTAATTTAATTCGAAAGGAATCGCTTTAGATTTAAAATAGAGAGCCTCAGCCTCGTTGGTGACGGCTACTTTTTCAAAAATTTCATAATTCCTTTTAGCCAAAAACTCAAAGAATAATCTGGCGAATCTTTGTTCTAAAGTAACACTAGATAAGTAGTGCCAAGTTAAATCTCTCACATCTAAAAAAACTCTGTGATTTTTAAGAATCCTAGCATTGAATAATAAAAACATCGAAGGTATCGTTAATAAATATATATCACAACTTACCCCTTTAGCTTTTTTCAAAATTTCTCTGGAGTTTTTGTTTTCAAAAAATGCTCTTTTTAAAAAACCATTTGGCCGTTTAGTTTCTATTGGACAACAGATATGCGTGAAGTTTTCATGCTTTACAGCCAAAATAGGAGTATTGTCACTGCTAATAAGTATAACTTTATGCCCCAAGTGAAGCGTTTCTATTATGTACGGCAATAATCTATTTTCTATTGTTGGCTCATCTCTAAAAGCTAAATTATTGACGAAACAAACCGTTTTAGGACTTTTCAATGTCTCTCCATTTTATTTTCATTAATTGTGTTTTTTCAAAATCAACGATGATTACCTTTGATTGTCGCACAACACCAAACTCAGGATACCATTCAGAATTTTTTAACTTCATAGCGTTACTCGATATAACGCGCACTATTTCACTTGAAATAAGGCTTAACTCATACTCAAATTGCGAGATAATATTGATTTTAACGTCAGGACTCAAATAATAATAAGCTGCGCTTTTTTGTCCACTCAATGTTATGTTGTCTTGAATTGCCAAGTCTTTCTCACTCAAACTAAAAACTCTTTCATGGTTTAAATTTTGAAAAAAACGGTTATATCCATCGTGTTCGGCTTTCAATTTACTAAGAGTATTGTCGCCTGATACATTTACATTCAAAACACTTGCCCTGCGCGCAACTCTAAATCCATCCCAAACCTCCGACGAGTTCTGACTATTAACAACGACAGTATTGTGTGATTTTGTTTCTCGTTCTTTAAGTCTCTGAACAGAATCTCCGTAACAGGACGTACCTGAATTCACAAAAACTCTTTCCCCGAAAACTGATAACTCAAAACTTAAGGTATCAGCATGAGCGTGCCCAGGTTGATATGTTGGTCCGATCGGAGCATGGTTAACAACTAAAAAAGCATTAGGCTTGGCCATTGAAGTAAAACCACTATGTTTCAAATGTCGTATTGGGCTGATGTTTTTTGCCACTTGTAAGTTTAGCACCTCAGCATAGTCCAATATTTGGCTCAGTTTAGCAGCGATTCCCATCGCGCCATCGTTGAAGAAGCTAATTTCCCCATCAGGATGGCACATTGCTTCTAGCCAACTTACTCCATTAACTGCGACTCGTTCCCAATCTTTAGTATCATTATTCATATTTCCTAAGTGTCTAGCTATATCTATAGTCTCAAGAACATCCCACAGCATCACACTGTGATACATAGGACTCCTTTCAAAATGGCCTCCATCAAACAAAAATTGTTCATGAAATTCTGGTATTAAGATCTCAAGCCCTTTTCTTTTGAATTTTTGACCTATTTCCCCTCCGAAAAAACAACCTACAAAAAATAACGCTTTTCCATTAGCAAATAAGTGATTTGCTAAAATATGATATTCCACCTGTTGAAGTAAAGCGTCTCCTTGTTGATGAATGCTAGCAATTATCTCTTGGTTTTTTACTGTATTTTTCAAACACCATTTGACTAAGTTTACCAACCTTAGCGACAAAGTATAAGGTTCCCAACCATTTCCAAATGGTGCTGGATTTTCAGTGATCCAACGAAGTATATGGGATTTATGCAACTCAATCCTATCTTCAGAGTCGACAGCGTTTAGATCGTCCATGTAGTGCAAATTATATAACCAGAGCTTTTCAGATGTTGGAGCATTCCAGCAATTGCTTTCCGAAATATCTTGAGACTTGTTTAAGAATCGAGCTTTCTTATTTTCAAATAATGAAGGAGAGGCAACGCTATATCCATTCCAATCTATAGGATTAATTAAGTATTCATTTTTACGATATACATTTAGATCATTAACTTTTACTTTTCTGAACCTATAATATATACGGTATACAATCTGCCTTATCTTTAGATATTTAATTGTATTTAAGAGCAATAATAATCTTTCAAACATTAAACTAACCCTGCTCTCTAAGCAAAGTTGCAACATCTATCGTTATCTTCGCAACTTCGAATAACTCATCTATTGCTATAGGAGGTTTACCTCCGTTTTCAATAGCTTCTACAAACGCTTTTGTGCAGGCTTTTTGGCCCTTGTCTTGTCTCCACAAATTCATTTTCTTGAACCCTTTAAAACCATATCCTGTGAGTTTAACAAAATTATCAAGTTGTAGAATTTTCCCGCCAGCAAATATTTCTATTCGCTCTTTTGGAAAGCTGTTTGAACCATTGGCAAAATAATGAATCGTTCCAAAAGAACCATCAGTAAATCCTAAGCTAATTGTCGCTTTATCTTCAACAATATCAACACCTTGCTCTGCACCCATCCTTATTGCCTGCACAGATTTTATTTCATGCCCAACTAGGAATCTCATGAGATCTATATAGTGACATGCTTCTCCTATTATTCTTCCGCCACCTTTATTCAAATCATGTACCCAATGTTCTGCTGGAATATCACCTGCGTTCATAGTCATTATAAATGATTTAGGGGTCTTTATTGGAGTCAATAAAGACTTCATTTTTTGAATATGTGGAGAAAATCGGCGATTAAAACCAACCATAAGTAATGGTTTCTCTTCGCTCTTTGTTGCGTTAATGTATGCTTGCCTAACGGACTCCAGCTGTTCATAATTAATAGCGAGGGGCTTCTCTACAAATATGTGTTTACCGCACTCCAAAGCTTGATTAATAAACGATGCATGACTGTTATGCTGGGTAACAATAGCTATTGTATTAATATCCGGATTTTTTATCATTTCTGTTGTATCGGTCGTTGCAATACGGAATCCGTTTTTAGCCCCATGTATAGCACTATTAACTCCGCCAGAAGTAGCCAAACTGTGAAGGACTGCATTAGCAGCCTTAAAAGCAGGAATTAGCGTACGGGAGGCATAGTTTCCGGCGCCAACAAAGCCCAAAGTTACAGCGCTGGGCTTACACTCATTCGTTTCGATTAATTTCACGTTCTTAACATGTCTTTCATCGACATTCGATGAATATTTAAGCAATAGGCCCAAAGCCGAGGCATCTTCAGTCAATAGATCGTAAGCAGCTTTTGCATTATCAAACTCAAAAGAATTTGTAATGAGAGGCATAACATCTAATTGGCCTGTTGCCATCATATCGAGAATTGCTACAAAATTGCGCTGCTGCGTCCACCTTACAAAGCCGTAAGGATAATCGTTGCCATTTTCTTCATAAGAAGAATCATATCTGCCAGGCCCATAAGAACACGACACTTGAAAAGAGAGCTCTTTTTCATAAAAGTCAGCGCGGTTAAGCTCTAACCCAACAACACCCACGAGAACTATACGACCTCGTTTGCGACTCATCCTTGCACCTTGGGTAACAGGGTCATTGGATTTAGTGCTAGCTGTTATAATGACACCATCCACGCCTTGTCCACGACTAAATGCTAAGCCGGCAGCAACCGGATCTTCACCTCGGCCCGGATTACAAATTTCAGCTCCAAACCTTTTTGCTAACTCTAATTTTGAATGATCATAATCAATTGCTAAAACACGGCAGCCATGTGCTTTTAATAATTGCACTGTGAGTAGTCCAATCAATCCTACACCCGTAACTACAATGCTCTCACCCAAGGTAGGCTTAATTAATCGAATACCTTGCAGACCTATGCTAGCCACCACAGTAAATGCCGCCTGTTGATCGCTAACGTTATCCGGAATCTTTGCGCACAGGTTCTTGGCAACTCGCACTACATCAGCATGAGGACCATTCGATACAACTCTATCTCCAGCCTTAAATTGTTCAGCACCAACACCAACTTCATGTACATAGCCTACATTACAATAACCCAATGGTAACGGTTGGCCCAACTTGCTCTTGACAGCGTCTATAGTTGTCATCAGACCATCTGTTTGAACTTTCTCTAGGACCATTTTAACTTTTTCAGGTTGCTGCCTAGCTTTATCGATGTAGTTCGCTTTACCGAAGCCAACTAACATTCTCTCAGTTCCCGCTGATATTAGGCTAGCACTAGTGTTAATTAATAAATGCCCTCTACTCACCGAGGGGCATGGCGCCTCGGTGATTTCTGAACCACCTTTAGCCATATCTTGTAATATTTGTTTCACATTTTATCCTTTAAATTTAAAAACACTTTGATGTTTTGTTTCTCTTACCATATCAGTTATATGCAGCATTAATTCTGTGGAAACAAATATTTCATTTAAATCCCTCTGCTTCTTTCGAAATGGTTGAAGTATAGCTTCTTCATGACCAACATCTTTTGGAAAATACTTTCTGATAATTTTTTTAGGACCAACTTGAAATTCTGCACGCTTGAAGTCATCTATCTTTGCAAAAACGCCATTTTGTTGAAAAACTATGCTCTCACTTATACCTTCAAAGGGCTCTTCCCTTGCTGTCATAGTTAAAACAATAAGGTCACCAGTATCACTCGAAAAACACACAGAAAGATTGTCGTCGAAATTATTTTTATCACCGTATGCAATAAAAATATCTAGTGCTGTCGGCGGAGTCTCTTTCTTGGACCAAATAAGATGAATCGCAAGGTCTATCCAATGTCCTAGATTTCCACAGATTCGGGTGCCTTCAGTAGGTTCGCGATACCAGTGATCTGCATCTAACTTATGTCCAATAATTGAACAAGTTAAGGTTAGTGGCCCGTCTCCCATTTTGCTCTTAAGTTCAATTATAGCTTTAGAGAAGGGTCTATTATATCCAACATAGATTTTACTTTTTGATTGCGAATAAGTATAGCGAAGACCCTCTAATTGCTCAAATGTAACTGCTATCGGTTTTTCTATGTAAACATCTAAACCTTTTTTGATACAATCTATAGCGTAAGGGGTATGAGATGCGTGGTTGGACGCTATATAAACTAGCTTAGTGGAATCTCGCTCTAATACCTCATCAAATTTAACACATTCTATTGCATCGTAGGCTTTTGCATAAGTGTTCGTAACGTCAGCATTCAAATCGAAACAAGCGTCTATGCAATTCCCAAGCTTCTGAACCAAAAAAAAAGAGCTCGTGGAATAAGTAAATTGGCCGCAACCGACGACACTAATAAATTTATTCTTTTTGCGTAAAAAACTCAATGGACTAACTACAAAACGAGTGATTTTCCCAACTCTTAACCTACCTAAAGCTTTAACCAATGCCCTCCTCATTCCGTAAATTAATGCGAACCGATAGATTTTGTATAAACCACTTTTTTTATTATATTGAAGAGAAGCACCTTCATTAAATTGTTTTCTATTCATTTGTGAATCTACCTAAATACATAGTTTTACATCTCTCTCGCGCACAGGATATCTTGTACTATTTTTCGTACTTTCTCATCCCAGAAGTCAACATTTAATTCTTTAATGAGATTGACATAGCTAATAGCTTTTGTTTCGTTCTTGCGGACGTTTAAATCATAAATCAGTTGCACTAGTTGCTCTGAATTACCATAGTCTAATTGGTAGCACATACCTGTATTGGCAAATCTTTCGGCAGTCTCTATTCCGTAATTAGTAATGAAGTGTGTCTCCGTGAATAAACAATCAAACCACTTGTTAGGCTCTGCTTTTCTATTTATTTCAATTGAAGGGTCGTAGAATGACAAAACTACGTCAGATACAAAATAGTAGGATAAAGAATCTTGATTATTTAGCTGGCCTAAATATTCCACAATTTCTAACTTTATCAACTGACTAATCGCGTCACATTGCAAAGGACCTGCAACTAATACTCTAAATTTTTTTACATCCAGTTTTTCCATGGCTTTTAAAATTTGATTAGCTCCCCGAGTTTTAACAAGCCAGCCATTGATGTAAATAGTGAATCGATCATCGTCTCTTAAGCATGCACTCTTTAGTTTTGCTTGCTCAAAAAAGTTTCTATTTGGAGTGTTTTCAATAACACTAACATTTTCTAATTTTGTAAAGTTCCGACTAGAACCAGGAATAAAGTGGGAAAGCGATGTTTTTGCTATTTTATATTCAAACCATTTAACAATACCCTTAAATATGCCTAAGTTATAAGTCATGTGATATGCGTCTCTATCTAAGTAAACATATTCTAACGATGGGCGAAATAATTTTACTAAATAAATTGCCGCTGCAGCATCTAGTCGCGAAACGAAGTAAATAGTTCGAGAATCTCCATGCGCAATGAAAAATTTAAGTAGTTTAAAAAACCATGCTAAGTAACCAAAAAGTAAGGACGCTTTTCCTTCCGGCGAAAATTTTAAAATTCTTTTATACTCGATGTCACTTAAATCGCCTAGATTTTCATTTTTTTCCAATCGATCCCAACAAACATATTCCAGCGAACCTAGCTCGGTCAAAATATTGCTAAGTTTATATAAATATGGAAACGCTGTTATATTTGCGCCAACAGCAACTAAAGAAAATCTCACTCTAAACTCCGGTTTTTAAATATAAAATTAATGCCCAATTAAAATATTTTAAGAATACCAGACAATAGTTGGCTCCAAAAAACTTAAATAATTTTAAATTATATCAATATCTCAATCTGTATATTTTACGAACTGTTAATACGCAAATTATTAATGTGAACAATGTATTTACTAAAGTAAAGCCAGTAAATCCTGACCTAAGAAAAAAATATAAAAGCGTAGTCAAATAAATTGGAAAAAACACTCCAATATAAGAAGAACTTCTTAAAAACCCCACGTAACAATATTTTACTAATAAGAAAAATATAAAGGCATAGAGAATTGAGCCTAACGAACCAACAAGCATGTGTGACTCTGCTATAAAACCAAATGTTGAGGTATGATAACGAACTGTTTTAGGTTCATACCTTTGACGCCAATACCTATTATAGTACCCAAGAAATGGTTTATCTGGCCATAAACTTCTAGGAATAGGCGAAGCGATAGTATCAACAACTCCATTTATGCTGTATTCAAGTTGCCAGTCATAATCACTTAAAACTAGGGCTGAGTAGTACGATTCTCTTTGATATTTCACAAGCTTTTCAAGTAGGCTGTCGTTATCGGCTCGTACTATCATGATTGCAAAAGAAAAAACAACCAAAGTACAAATAGCTAATAAATATTTAATATTCTTTACAAGATTAAAATCAACAGAATTATTACCTTTATTTTTCAGCATAATGTAAACAAATGCGAGCCAGATAACTTGTTGCTTTGCCCCCGCAACGAAAAATAATAACGCAGCCAAAACTAACAAGATAAGATTTATACTATTTTTTTTCTGTTGATACAAAATAGCAGCCATAAAATATGTCAATAAAGTCAATGCGGTTTGTAAATAATTTATAAGCCCTGTCCCGACTTTTATTGAAGTAAATTCTCTTGGGTAAATTATACGCTCGAGTATTAGTACAGGATTAAAACCTAAGCCCGTACCTAAATAAACGAATTTCGCTATAAACGCTAAAAAAAATAAAAATAACACCCAGCTTCTAGGCACTATTTTGGTTATCTGCTTCTTTTTGAAGATAGTTTTTGTTTTATCAAAACTAAGTATGGTGAGACAACAAAAGAAGTAAAAGAAAACTCTATTGTAATTCAAATAAGTGTCATAGTAGGAGACATCTAGTCTGGCCATGTAGAAAAGCTCCCCACCAGGCAACGCAATTAAGATAGTAGGAATAACGAAAATCAAATTGTAAGCCGCCATAAAAATAAAGAGAGGGGAGAATGGCAGATAGTTCTTTTGCCCGACAATTTTACTTTCGAAAAGTATGATCATGATACTAACGACAAAAACATCAATTAACATTGAGAATCCAATTACTACAATATAGTTATAAGTTCATATGGGCTGCACCTTACTCGCGTTAACTTTCAATTAGAACAAGTTAACTAGGTTCAGACCATTAATTAGGATTTTAAGATATATTTATTGTTTATCTTATCCTTAAGTACATATCCAAGCCCTAGAAGAAGATATATAAAATAACAATATGCATATCCATGAGCGGCACCTAAAACCCCCCAATAATGAGCACCTACGCTGATAAAAGCAACGTAAGACACAGATTGTACGACTTCAAAGACTAGAGCTACTTTAGCTTTTTCCCTAACTATAAAATTGTAGGTTATTAGTAATGATACAAATCTCATAGCGTCGGCGACAACAAAGAAAATTCGATAATCTCCGTCGACATCAATATTGAAATTCAATAAAAAAAGTGAAACATCCGGCCAAATAAAAAAAACAAATGCAAATGACATACCAAGCAAAGGAAGCAAAACAGGTAGAATATTTCTTAGAATAGAGTAAATGGGCACCTCTTTTTGACCTGAAATATATTTAATATAGAAACTAGTTAAAAAGACCGAGAATATTACGGTATAAGCATCAGAAATAGTCAAATAGCTCTGCCATAGACTAGCCGTAAAATTTGAAGACTGGGATAATATATACTCCCTTGTAAATATTTTAGCAGTCGGAAGAAAAATAATAGAAATAATAAAAATCTTCGCATAAGGATAAAATCTTTCAGGCACTGAGACTTTAAATACTGCTTTATTGAACGTAAATAATTGTTTTTTAGAAAATAAGAAAATAAAAGTACCTAGAGATAAAGACAGTCCATATAGTGTATTGATCAGAAAAGAACCATTTTCGAGAACAACTAGCACAAAATAACCGAATGCGATAGCAATCACAGATGCTAAAGATCGCGTAATGTAGGTTGCAGATGGTGGATTATTCGCATTAATAAAGCCAAGTAAGATTTCCCCTAACGGAAATAAAACCAACAAAAAACTAGCGATAAAAAATAAAGACATATCAAATACAGAGTTTTCATTCAACAGGGTTACCCATAAAATAACTAGCAATATGAGTCCAAAAGCAATTAATTTTGAAGCGTGAATAAAGGCAGAATGAAAAACTATATCTTTATTCATTTCTCGGTTTAATGATATTATTCCAGCATAAAGTCCAGCGCTAGCGATGCTCGATGTTATAAAGAATATACTATTGAACTGCCCTAAATAAATTAAGTTTTCTCTACCAAACTGATTAACAGCTAACTTCAACAGAATTAACCCTCCGATGAGTTTAATTCCGCCAGTTAAAATACTGTATAACCCATTGGATAATATTGTTTTTTTCAACATGGATTAGTTCTCGATTTTTATTTTATTATAATAAAGCTTATTCACACCGAGTATTGTGGTTAATTGTTCAAACATGATCGACAACTGCAGCCTAAAAAGGTTTAGGTTAACTTCAGATGGATTATAGAATTCAATTTTTTCATAATTGGAGTTTAATACTGCGATAGAACTTTCTATTGAAAATAATCTAGCTCTAACTCGATGAGAAATAGACAATTTCTCATATTCTTTCGGGGTAAGACTCAAACATTTCACTATCACGTCTCTTAGCTGAAGTAAGGGGAACTCGAGGTCTTTTTCGTGGTAAGAATAGCCTGAAGTATCTGTTAAAAAACCATACGTCAACGCTTGATTCATATTTTCTATGCCTATAATTGAAGGTACACCTTCGGCACTAGCCTCTAACAATGTTGTACCACAACCTATAAAAAAATCAGCGTCATCAAAAGACTTAGATATTTGTGAATATTCAATCAAACCTTTGAACTTGACATACTCTCCTAAACCTAGACTCTGTACTTTTTCTTCTAATAGAGTTGAATAAGCACCTTCACCATATATTTCAAATTGAAATTTAAAACCTTGAGATATTAAATCGGGCATAAGTTCTATTAAATTTAAGTTATAACTTTTATATGGTACTAATCGCCCAATTGAAATAATTTTTGGTTCCTGAGAGATTGATTTCCTCTCTTTAACTTCATTTTTTACTCTAATACCGATAGGGATAATATCGCCACTAAGCGCACACCCTAATTTCTTCTCGTAACTCGTTTGAACCACTTTATTATAAAAAAGAACGCCAAATTCACCAAAAAAACCTTTCAATATTTCACTAGAAAGCCTGCTGTAGTAGGTGTTAAAACTAGATTTCCAACCAAATATGAGTCCGTGATAAATGCCAACATTCAATTTAACCTTGCTTTGATTTCTAATCAACTTTGACAACCGATGAACAAAAACTGCACCACTCAGACTTGATACATGAAAATATGAAACAGGAGTATTAAACTGCAATAGAACTTTACGCGAAGACAGGGGAATACTATTTGCCATGGTTGCTCGTTTAGTTCCGATCGACCATTGTGAAAAGTCCGAGTAATAAAAGTATGGTATGTCATTTTCATGCAGACTTTTGATAAAAGCATCATCGTGTGATTCAGTTAAACTAATTATTGTAATGGGTTTAGAAGACTCTAAGGCTAGCCGAAGGTACAACGATTGCACCCCGCCCATTTTTAAAGATTCACAGACAAGAAATAACATAAAGCTAACTTCCTTAATATTATAACTAAGCTGTAAGTAAAGTTGATATTATTCAAAATGATGGTCGACCCGACCTTCATTTTTCCGCTCCATTTCTTAGCACGGACTCTAGCATTGCAGATTGCAGAACTAATTCATTTGATTCACTGTTGAGGGAACCGTGAAAATATCTACTCGCGATAAACGAGAACATATTTACAAAGTGGTTCGCTTTTCCAACTAAAATTGTTTCTATAACTTGACCATTATTCTCAACCAATATTTGACTTTCAAATTCAGGGGCCTTTGAAAATGCTCTGTCACAGATTATATGGGCTTCTTCACACCATATACTGATTTTATTTATGTAGCTACCACCAAAGTGCCAACTGCAGACTGCTTCAGTTTTAGCATTACTAAGAATTGCCATACCGCCAATATCGACTTCAAATTGTTTATCTTTTTTTAAAATAGACCACTGAAAGGATGCATCAGCGCCCAGCAAATTCCGTGCTGCTGATATTGTATAAGCGCCTGCATCAAAAGTGGCACCACCGCAAAGGCTTTTTTTATACCGAATATCATTTTGAGGAAGGTGAGGGAAACCAAATTCGCATTCTATTCTCAGCGGCTGCCCATATTTATTGCTATCAATTAGGTTTTTTAAGGCAGCGTATTGCTTATGGAAGCGATACATAAATGCTTCCATTACAAACAATTGCTTTTCTAAAGCTAACTTCACCAATTCGGCTGCTATTGGAAAAGATGGCAAAGCAGTTTTTTCTACCAGCACTGACTTTCCATATTCAATACAAAGCCTAATTTGTTCTTCATGCAACCCAGTAGGACTCGATAGATATACAATATCTATATCAGATTGTTGTAACAAGCTCTCAAAACTCAGAAATGTCTTACAACCATATAGTTTAGTTTGTTCATCTAAAATTACTTGGTTTCTTGTGTAAATTCCAACAAGATGCATATCTTCACAAATCGAAATTGCGGGTAGTATATTTTTGATCGCATGCTTCCCAATTGAACAACATGCTATGCGAATTTTGATTCTACTCATAGGTGAGAAATTATTCCCCTAACATGTGGGTTTATCCAAGAGTTTTCACTAATAAGTTGTTTTATTTGGAACAAACTAATCCATCGAAAACTCTCATCAAGATCCAGTTCCTTAACATCTGCTATTTGAGCAAGCATTCCTTTATTTCTTTTTAAGTGCAGTCTTCCTCCATCTTCTGACATCCATTGATCAAACAGAATATTCGCACCATTGGCAGCTGGAGACTCGAAAAACTCACTTAATTTAGGTTTCCGACCTCCGTGAGCTTGTTTTAAATTGCTAAAGGTAGCTTGAAGACATGGGCTGATTTGCACCTTATCCGGATTTCCTGGTTCAGCTTTCGCTTGAATCAAATAATGAGGAACATCATCAATATTTTTTCGAATTATGCCCAATAAACCACCGTTATATCCAGCTTGGGTGATGATTGGTTGATCCCAACCATTTTCTACCTCTCTGCTTGAGCTTACTCCAACTCTTATTCCTTGAACATAAAAAAACTCTCCGGAACTATGCTTAAACCATCCAGTATCAGGGTCAATAGTCCATCCATTGCAGTCTTCCAACCTTATGTCAGTTATAGTCATAGTGCATTTAGATTGCTGTTCCTCGAACCACATCCTGACAGCTGACAAGTCTCCGGTTTGACTCCAATCTTTTAAAGATTCTACGTGTGACTCTAATCGCAAGGGGCTTAATTTATCTCCGATATTCCCCAAAAACTTTCTATAGCTTGCAAGTACTGTTTGAAAGTCATCTTTAAGCATTAATGGACTCTCCGACGATTTCAGAAACTCTTTTTACATCGCTTATTTCCATATTATTATGAAGTGGGAGCCTAAGCACTCGTTTTGACATCTGTTCAGTTATTGGAAGAGAATCCTCTAAATATCCCATAGACTTTCCTACGGGGGATGAATGCAAAGGCACGTAACCAATATAGGCTGCTATAAATTTTTCATTTAAGTACTCTCTGACCACATCACATTCCTCCTCAGTGTTAAATAAGACATAGAAAGCATGATAATTTGACTTAAACCCAACTGGAAAGTCGGGAAAACTGAGTAGATCGTCGCTACGGAGAATGCTCAAATTGGCAAAGTACTCATTATGTATCTCCTGTCTTTTGACTCTATTATGTTCAATGTGAGTTAACTGAGCGTACAAGAAAGCTGTTTGAAGTTCCGTTGGGTAAAAACTACCCCCTATCTCTACCCAAGAGTATTTATTGGCTAATCCTTTTAGTACTTCTTGCCTATTTGTACCTCGCTCCCATATATGAGTGGCCCTATTTATGATGGTATCGTCTTTTACGACTAGCGCCCCTGACAAACCAGCATGAAGATTTTTAGTCTCGTGAAAGGAAAAACAACCAAAATCACCAAAAGTACCAATTGCTGTATCATCTAGAAAACAATCGAATGCTTGCGCAGCATCTTCTACGAGTTTGATATCGTTATCGTCACAAATATTTTTAAATGCCTTAATATCTGCACAGTGTCCTCCATAATGGACAACAACAATTGCAGTTGTGTTTCCTGTAATCTTCTTTTTTACGTCATTAACGTCAAGCATCATTGTTTTATCATCAACTTCAGCAAAAACAAGTTTAAATCCAGCTCTTGCAAACGCAGACGCAGTAGACGAAAATGTATAAGACGGCAATATTACCTCTTGATTTACATCTTTATTTCTTAATAACAAAGCTACAATTTCTAATGCTGATGTGCAACTATCAGTTATTAAAACATTTTTAACTGCTAGCCTAGTCTTAATAAAATCAGCACACAATTTAGTATATTTGCCATTTCCATAGAAATGTTTTTGTTCAAAAACATCTTGTATATATTTGAGTTCTTGCCCGGTCATGAATGGTTCATTAAATTTTATAGGTTTCATCTGGTTATCTCAATGTCAAGCTTATTTTATTAATGATATTCGTCGCATTCTGAATTGATGAATTTGATGTTAATACGTTTTTAATTATTAAAGGGTAATCGCCGGTTCCAACATAAACTCCTGCCCCTTCCTCAATCTTAATAATTCTTCCTGGTACAATACCAACATATTTTTTCGAGTAGTCAATGTCAGCACTTAGAATAATTAACTTCTCTCCCTGTAAGTCGCAATAGCTTCCTGAATAAGGAGGAGAATATGCCCTAATCAAATTTCTAATTTTCTCAGCTGGCTCATGCCAGTTTATCTTGAAGTCTGCTGGCATCGATTTACATGTATAAGTAGCTTGGCTATGGTCCTGTTCTTCAAGATTAAAAGTGTTATTTTGAAATTTAGGGAAAATCGACTCTAGAATATCTAAGTATGATGATGTTACTTTATTAACAACATCATAAATATAATCATCCGCTTCTATCGCGATCTTCTGTTGGGCTAGTACAGGCCCTGCATCCATTTCGCTTGCAATTTTAAAAAGAGTTGCGCCGGTCTGTTGTTCACCATTCTTCAATGCCCATACAGAAGGACCAAATCCACGGTATTTTGGTAATAAAGAATCGTGAAACACGAAACATCCAATAGTTGCAGAATTATAAACAGATTCAGGAATAAGATACCTCCAGCCAATGACTAGTATTAAATCGGGACAGGAGTCCCATAAAAATTTGTATTCGTCATTATGTACTTTGGAAGATTTAAAAAAATTTGCACCTAATTCTTTCGCTTTGGTTTCCAATCTTTCAGAAAAAGGCGGCTCCCAACTAGTTTCTGGAAAAGTAAAAACTGTTAACTCATCTTCTGAATTAATTAAGCTAGCTATTTTTTCAAAGCATCTAATGCCCCGCTCGGCGGCAGCCAACAATATAATTCTCATTAATTACAAATCTCTAAAAGGTACTTACCGTATTCACTTTTCATTAATGGTTTAGCTAGCACAATTACTTGCTCTTTAGTTATCCACTTTTGGTTATAAGCAATTTCTTCTAAACACGCTATCTTGTAACCTTGCCTATGCTCTATTGTCTGAACGAATGATGAAGCTTCAAGCAAAGAATCGTGTGTTCCAGTGTCAAGCCAAGCAAAGCCTCTTCCAAGTAACTCAACACTTAAACTGCCAGATTGAAGATATACATTGTTTATAGAAGTTATTTCTAACTCCCCCCTAGCAGAGGGTTTAATAGCCTTAGCAATTTCAATAACACTATTATCATAAAAATAAAGCCCTGTAACAGCGAACTTAGATTTAGGAGCGATTGGTTTTTCCTCAATTGAAATAGCCTGCATGCTACTATTGAATTCAACAACACCGAAGCGCTCCGGGTCCTTTACTTCATATCCGAAGACTGTGGCGCCGGAATTCTTTTTTGTAGCATTTATCAACTTAGGACTAAAACCTTGACCATAAAATATATTATCGCCTAGGACTAAACAGACACTATCGGCACCGATAAACTCCTCACCAATTATAAAAGCTTGTGCTAGCCCGTCCGGATTAGGCTGTTCCGCATATTCGATTGATATACCGAATTGCTCGCCCGTCCCCAATAAACGTTCGTAACCACTCAAATCTTCTGAAGTAGAGATAATTAACACTTCTTTAATGCCTGCCAACATTAAAACGGATAATGGATAATATATCATTGGCTTATCATAAACAGGAAGTAACTGTTTAGACACTCCTTTTGTTATGGGATATAGCCTTGTACCTGAGCCACCTGCCAATATAATTCCTTTCATTATGACCTCGATTCATCTTTGTGACGACCTAAATAGGAACCATCAAGAATGTGTCTACACCAATCTAAGTTCTCTAAATACCATTGAATAGTTTTCCTTAAACCCGTATCAAATGTCTCTTCAGGTTTCCAACCGAGATCTCTCCAGATCTTATTCGCATTTATAGCGTACCTTAGGTCATGCCCTGGTCTGTCCTCAACGAAGTTCACAAGCCCTAAAAAACCTTTAATATTGCGACCTGATTTAGAGTAAGGGCTGGCTGGGACAAACTCTTCTAATAGTGAACAAATAGACTCGATTACTTGCAAATTGGTTTTCTCATTATATCCACCAATATTATATGTTTGACCTACATTAGCAGTCTTTAAAACCATATACAAAGCTCGCGCATGGTCCTCAACAAATAACCAATCTCTTACTTGTTGCCCGTCGCCATAAACAGGAAGGCTTATTCCATCCAATGCATTTAATATAGTCAATGGAATTAATTTTTCAGGAAAGTGATATGGACCATAATTATTCGAACAATTAGTAATTATAGTTGGAAATCCATAAGTCCGAAACCAAGCTCTCACTAAATGATCGCTCGACGCTTTCGACGCCGAATAAGGCGAGCTAGGGGAGTAAGCAGTAGTTTCTGTAAATAGCGCATCTGTGCCAGCTAGGTCGCCATATACTTCATCTGTAGAGATATGATGGAAACGAAACTTTGAACGCGGTATCTCGCTAAGTTGCTCCCAATATTCACGTGTAGCCTCTAATAAAGTAAATGTACCTAAAATATTTGTTTTAATGAATTCTGAAGGACCTGATATTGAGCGGTCAACATGACTCTCTGCAGCTAGATGCATAACTGATTCTGGTTTATGCCGAGCTAAAACCTCAGAAAGCTCAGCACTATCGCATATATCGACATGCTCAAAAGCGTAGCGTTTACTGTCCGATACAGAAGCTAATGATTCCAAATTGCCTGCGTAAGTTAATTTATCAATGTTTACAACCGAATCATCGGTATTTTCAATTATGTGACGCACAACAGCTGAGCCTATAAACCCAGCCCCTCCTGTTACTAATATTTTCACTAGTGGTATATCCTTTCTAAATTAACTTGTATTGCTCAGGTAATTGGTTTTTTTAATGTTGAATACTTCAGCCTTAAATAATGCCCAGTACTAAAGTATTTAAAAGACCATTTTTTGGTTCATTACGCCTTAACACCATGATCATATAGACCTAAATATGCAGGCAGCTGTAACCTAACTTATCTTCGAAGCAATATCTCGAGCTACTTCCGTTTCAAATATCGAATCAAAACAACAACAACGCCAAATCCAAACCCTATAATAGCCCCAGAAACGATCATCATAGCTCTTCCTGGCTTTGCTTTTTCGTCTGGAACATTTGGCGGGTCGATAGTTTTAAAAACGTATTCGTCGTTGACTTCCGTTAACATCATGGTCTTAGTTTGTTCTTCAATTAACTGATAGAACACGCTTTTCATATCGGAAAGTTGAGTTGTTTCAAGCTTAGAAGTCAAATATTCAATACTGCTCTTTGCCTCTCTTTTATCATTTTCGCTTATAGTCAAATTTATCTCTAAGATAAGAAGCTCTAACCATTCTTTTGCATAGTTAGGGGAAATGTGTTCAATGGACAACGTGATCATACCAGTCTCAATATCTTGGCTAACTTGCAAGATGCGACTAAATTCTTTGTAACTTTCCCAATTTGTAGGGGAAAGTGATTTTTGGGTGTTATCGTCTATCAACCATTCATCCTTAGAAGCATCGAATAAACTCTTATCGTACTCCAAAGAGTTGTTTTCCGAATGCCACGCCACAACTGCTAGAAGTTCAGCATCAATATTGTATTTTTTAACAAAGCTTTCAATAAAACCTCGAGATTTCAACACCTCTAAAGCAATACCCGTTTTATCTATACTCCCCCCTCCGAGATTTATGCCTGCAAGACTTGCAATCCCGCCAAATTGCCCAGCCAACCCTCTCAGACCACTTGAGCCTGAATCCCCAGATGGCATTACTACAGCAGATGCTCTATAAATATTAGGTTGAGTAATAGCATATATAGTCACCAGAGATGTAAAGGCAATTGTAAACAAAACTACAACAAATTTACTGGCCCAAATTGCGACCCATAATTCACTTAAATTAACTTCTTCATTATCAGAGGACGAAGAAGTCTGAAGCGACTCCGATTGCTTCGTAATATTATCTGATTTCAAATATTTCTCAATTTCACTAACACGATCATCAATATTCATTTTGCTCTTAATTATAATATATTGTTAATTTTACTGCACAAAGATGCGTAAAAATAAAAATCGCTACAAACTACCTATAGCAGCTAAAGCAACCGCTGATTGATAAATAATCTGCGTAATCCCCTGCCACAAAGAAATATTGTCATAGTTCGTAACATCTCTCGGGACAACTATAGTATCACCAGGTTCCAGCATGGTTTGACTGTCACCAGAAAACCAAAAGTCATTTTCAGGTATTGCTACTGACCCATTCGCCCTAACGATATAAACCTTGGATGCATCGCCAAACTCTCTGACGCCGCCAGCTAAACTTATATAATCATCAACACTTAAATCTTTGCGATACATATAAGCAGTGGTAACAAATACTTCACCTATAACCGAAACAGCAGGTGTAATATTCGGAACGGTTAGTGAATCACCATTTTTTACCATAATATCTGAAAGGCCATTACCAGTAATAATATCCTCTAAAGATATTACCATGCGCCCTAAGGGCTCGACATCGCTGAGATCATTTAGTATTTTAGTCGCATTTTGGTAGTCAATCGTTCGTGAAAACTGGCTATTACTCAAATTATTATTAGCCAACTGTTCACGTAAACCCTTAACAGCTTTATCAATGTTTTGTTTTTCTTTCTTTTTCAATTCTTCCCGGGTAAAGACGGCTGCTTTGGCCGTTGCGCTTTGCGTCAAACCGCCTGCTCGGTTAATAATACTTGAAAGTCTTTCACCTTCAGAAATTTGATATCGTCCGGGAAATACCACTTCACCTTTTAATTCTATTACATTGTTCTCATACCATTGTGGAATACGCACAATATTAACAACGTCCTTTGACTTCAATGCAACTTGCTGTGAGGCAGGTTTCAATAACTCGTTAATTAAACTAATATCAGAATGGCTGACTTGAGAAATACCATTAACTAGGGTCACACTGGTAATTTCAGCCGACTCCAAATGTGCAGACTCGGTTAAACCACCAGCAGCAGTAAGCATGCTTTGAATATTAGATAACTGTGGTAGCGGATAATTTCCGGGGTATTTTACTTGACCTGTAATTTCAACGAGTTGCACTTCGTCATTGTTTGTCGCTTCACTTTTTAAACGTGCTATCAGAGGCGCCAACAACGCTTTTCTTGAAAAGTCAGTGGTAGTTGGTTTTTCGAACGCATCGGTAGTAAAGCGCTTAGCCTCGACACCCTGCAAATAAGCAGCATCGTTATTTTTAAGATCATCTTGTGACGCTTTTAAGTTTCCATCAGCAACCTCACCAGCGACGCCCGCAACGACGTTTTGGCCAACTCGATTGAAAATAAGCAGTTCATCGAATGCCTGCAACGCTAAGTTAAAGCTACCGTTTATCACGTCTATTGGCTTAAATTGTATAATGGTAGTTTGTGTATCAAACCGATCTTTTCGGGTGATCAGCGCATACTCTAAATCTGTATTACTCAGTAATGTTCGTTTGGTTATGAGATCTTTTAAAGTTAATGCGCTGTCAGCGATGATATTTGGAAGATTAATTGCGCCGTTGACTACAATTGCATTACTAAATTCTTGATTGGCTTTTGGTACCCTGATGAAATCACCATTTTGTAATTTTTTGTTCATCGCGGATTCGTCGTTTACAGCTAAGTTTATAATGGACAAGCCTTCAGCGCTTCCGCCTCGAACCAACTGCATTGAGTTTTTATCTGCAGTCGGTAAAAAACCGCCAACTAATTTAAATAGGTCTGCAACAGTCTCGTCTGCCGTCATCTCATAAATAGCAGGGCGTCTTACTTGCCCGTCAACCGACACAATGTTTTGAGCCGTTGGCACAAACAGAACATCACCTTGTTCTAATCGAATGTCGTCAGCAGTGTCGCCATAAACTATCAAGTTGTATAAATCGAAAGTAGACACAGTTTTGCCATTTCGCTTTAACTCAATATTACGCAACGAACCGATCTCGTTTACACCACCACTGTTAATTAATGCTGTAGTAATCGTTGATAATCCCGTTACTACAAGAGGGCCTGGTTGATATACTTCACCAACCAAGAAAATTTGGATAGTTCTAAGTTGTCCCATAGAAATATATGGCGTGACACCTATTTTTTGCTGCTCATATTTTTGTTTAACTAATTCTTTAAGTTCACTAAAACTGGTTCCAACCACATTTAATGGCCCTAATTCTGGAACATCAATGTTGCCTTCGTTATTTACTTCTAACTCAAAGCTACCGGTTTCTTTTCCGAATAATTGAAGCTTTACAGAATCACCAGGCCCGATAACATAATTCGAGGGTACAGGAATGTTTCCGCTGGGTTGAGTAGGTTCATCTCTGCTTTCAAAAATATCATAACCAAAAGGTGCTAATTTCGCTGTCGACTTCTCTAAAACACTCTGTTTTGAAAGCTCTGTAGCCACTTCTTGAGTGTCAAGCTCACGTTCGACGAAGTCTATTTGCGACTCTTGGTTAGTATTAGTGCTTGAATCGTTAGCCCCATCTAGCATTGAAACATCAAAGCCCATCTGCTTAGCAAGTTGCTCTTGCTGCGCGCGTGGCAAGTTTTTAAATTGCTCAATTTGCTGCTGCGAGGGCATAAACGACTGCGCATTAACCACTAATGAAATAGCGGATATGGCAATAACAGCAAATATTTTTTTCATGGAACTTAATCTAATCACAGATATAAAACCTTTTAATTATTTCCAAATACCTTTGGTATCAACAATAAAACCACATGGCTTTTTCGCTTGTTTAAATTCTTTGTGATCAACCAACAAAACATGAACTTCTGAATTATTAAGGGCTTGATCGACACTAATCAAATTTACACCTTTAACATTCTTATGATGTTCAATATTGGGCTCTACACATACTAATGAATCACCGTATACCAATGTTAATTCTCGGGCAATATTCAATGCTGGGCTTTCTCGTAAGTCGTCAATATTAGGTTTAAACGCTAAGCCGTAACAAGCAATTTTAATATCTGAAACCGACTTAGTTGCATTTGCTGTTAAATAATCAGCAACTGCTAACTTAACTTTCTTAATAACCCACGCTGGCTTGCTGTCATTTACTTCACGTGCTGTTTTAATCAGCCTTGCAGAATCAGGAGAACGACTAACTATAAACCACGGGTCCACTGCAATGCAGTGTCCACCAACACCCGGACCTGGTTGCAATATATTGACTCTTGGGTGGCGATTAGCAAGTGCAATTAGCTCCCAAACGTCAATATCAGTTTCATCACAAATAATCGACAATTCGTTCGCAAAAGCAATACTTACATCGCGTGACGCGTTTTCAGTTAACTTTGCCATTTCTGCAGTGCGGGCGTTTGTTATAACACAATCGCCTTGCACAAAGGCTTTGTATAATTCCACAGCTTTTGCTGAGCATGCCGGAGTAATCCCACCTATGACTCTGTCGTTTTCGATTAATTCTCTAACAATATGACCTGGTAAAACTCTTTCAGGGCAATGTGCAACGTAAATGTCTGATTCAGAAGAATGCTCCGAAGGGAAACTCAAATCACTTCTAGCGGCAGATAGCCATTCAACTACTAGTTCCGTTGCACCGACGGGTGAAGTTGATTCAAGGATAACTAAGTCGCCTTTTTTCAATACTGGCGCAATTGCTGAGCATGCAGCTTGGATATATTTTAAATCTGGCTTTGGAACCGAAGCACTCGCGTCGTCCTCAAATGGTGTAGGCACTGCTATTAAAAATGCGTCAGCAGCTTCAGGCACAGTAACTGCTCTTAAACGCCCTTTCGCAACGCCTTGTGCAACTAACGCATCCAAATCGGGTTCAACAATATGAATTTCACCCCGATTAATAGTCTCTACAGCATGTTGGTTTACATCAACACCGATAACTTTTTTACCATGCGCCGCAAACATTGCCGCTGTTGGTAAACCAATATAGCCTAAGCCAATGACCGAAATTGTTTCAAATGCCATTCTTATTTTTCCTTCACTAATTCGTCTGCAATGCGCTTGCAAGCTTGGCCATCGCCATAGGGATTGTGCGCAACACTCATTACTTTATATGCTTCGTCATCGGTCAACAATGTATCTAATTCACTACAGATTCTTTCCACGCTAGTACCAACTAATTTAACAGTACCAGCTGCAACTGCCTCAGGACGCTCAGTGGTATCACGCATAACTAAAACAGGTTTACCTAGTGAAGGTGCTTCCTCTTGAATACCACCTGAATCGGTTAAAATGATATGTGAGCGGTTCATTAAATATACAAATTCAAGATACTGCTGTGGTTCAATTAATTTAATATTATCGATGTTAGATAATAAACGATTTACCGGCTCTTGCACTGCTGGGTTTAAATGCACAGGATATAGGATTTCTACATTTGGATATTTTTGTGCTGTATTAGCAAGAGCTTGACAAATATTTTCAAAACCTTGTCCAAAATTTTCACGTCGATGGCCAGTCACTAAAATAAGTTTCTTATTTTCATCTAAAAAGTTAAATTTAGCTTTCATTTTTTGTAAAATATCAGCATCGTTCTTTAATTTATCTCGAACCAACAGTAATGCATCAATTACGGTATTACCGGTAATAGTGATGGTCTTCTCATCATGATTTTCGTTCACTAAATTCTGCGCAGATTCTTTCGTAGGAGCGAAATGATAAGTTGTTATTGCCCCTGTTAATTTACGATTTGCCTCTTCAGGCCAGGGAGAGTAAATGTTACCCGTGCGCAAACCAGCTTCAACGTGGCCGACTGCAATCTGTTCATAATAAGCAGCTAAACTGGTTGCAAATGTGGTTGCTGTGTCGCCATGAACTAAAACCACATCAGGCTTGAACTCTGTCAGTACTGCCTTCATTTGCAGGAGAATTTTGGATGTAACGTCGTTTAATGTTTGTTTATGCTTCATCAAATCCAGATCGTAATCTGGTGTTATTTGAAATAACTCCAAAACTTGGTCCAACATCTCTCGGTGCTGAGCAGTAACGCAAACTTTAGCTTCAAATCGTGGATCTATTTCTAATACTTTGACTAGAGGAGCCATTTTGATGGCCTCGGGGCGAGTGCCGAATACGCAAAGTACTTTTTTCTTTATGCTTTTCATTACAACAATGTCTTCCCATTCCCTGCGACTTTGCAGTATTTTTCATCAGCCGGTGATCCTACTGAAATATAGCCCTTTTGTCACACCTATTCGTAAACTTTTACGCTTTTTTGTGTCTTTGCTTTGACATGGTCCATCATTTAACAAACTTGCAACTTTAATCATTAATATTGCATACTGCGCGCGGACATATAGAAAAATAAAAACAAACTGTTTTCAAGGAACACTAATGACGATAGAAACAAACAATGACCGAAGTTTTGTTGGTCATCCAATAGGCCTGCTGACACTAGCAGGCACAGAAATGTGGGAGCGCATGAGCTATTATGGCATGCGTGCGCTTCTCGTTCTTTTCATGGTACTTGCTATTGAAGAAGGCGGACTGGGCTTATCCGTCGCTACCGCTTCAGCAATATATGGTTTATACACGGGGGCCGTTTACTTCTTTGGTTTACCCGGTGGCTGGATTGCGGATCGCTTAATTGGCGGCCAAAAAGCCGTGTTTTACGGTGGCTTCGTGATCATGATTGGTCACATCATATTGGCCATTCCCTCCGATACGACGTTTTTCCTAGGCTTGATTTTTGTGGTGCTTGGCACGGGTTTATTAAAACCTAATATTGGCGCCATGGTTGGCCAACTCTATGGCGCAAAAGATCCCCGTCGTGATAGTGCGTACACTATTTATTATATGGGTATTAATATTGGTTCATTAATCGGCTATGGCGTTTGCGGTTACTTGCAAGTGAACATGGGTTATCACTGGGCTTTTGGTGCCGCTGCGGTGGGTATGGGTGTTGGACTTATCCAATATAAACTCACGCTGCACAACATCAAAGGTATTTCCGACAAGCCGGTAGTGCCATTAACACCTGCAGGTCAGAAAAAAGCCTATATTGTTATCACCGGTGTTTTGATTGCATTGGCAACACTGACCGTTTTAGTTTATACCGGTTCAGTGGGTTTTGATCCTATTATCGTGGCTCAACAAGTGGCCATTGCGATAACGACTATCTTTTTACTGTACTTTGCCTACATCTTCTTTGGTGGCAATCTAAATGGTGACGAACAACGTCGCATGGGTGCATTATTCCTCATTTGTTTAGCGTCAACTTGTTTTTGGGCTGGTTTTGAGCAGGCCGGTTCCTCACTTAACTTGTTCGGCCAAGACTATACTCAACGCATGATGGGCACGTTTGAAATTCCACCAGCATGGTTCCAGTCTGCTAACTCTATTTTCATTATCATATTGTCGCCTTTCTTTGCGTACATGTGGATGGCATTAGGCAAGCGCATGATTGAACCAAGCTACAGCGTAAAATGCGCTGTTGGTCTAATAATCATGGCGTCAGGCTTTATAGTCATGTTCTTTGCAGCCCAGCTAGCGGCAAGTGGTCTGAAAGTCGCGCCATATTGGTTGGTCGCAACTTACTTCCTGCATACCGTGGGTGAGCTATTTTTAAGCCCGGTTGCACTGAGTGCGGTAAGTAAGCTGTCACCAAGACGCTTCTCAGGTCAGATGATGGGCGTGTTTGTATTAACTTATTCCATGGGTAGTATTATTGCTGGCATCTTTGCGGGCAAATTCGACCCTGAGCAAGTTGATCAAATGCCGGATCTATACCTGCAAATCACTTACTTCAGTGTCGCAATTGGTATTGTATTGCTGTTGTTATCAATGAAAACCAGTAAATGGGAAAAATTGGCTGAGAAAGACCCAGGCTAAAACCAATCCTATTCCAATCAATTGAGTGAATTGAATGCAGGGCGGTGTTAACTTTTTAAGTACACCGCCTTTTTTATTGGCACTAAAACATAAACCTACTGACCTAAGTTTGCTACTATCTCGTTTATAACATTCTTGTTTTTGATTTATGTGAGAAAAAGTGAAAATCTACACCTCGACTAAGAAAATCCCAGCATTGGCCGACAAACCGTTAACAGAACGCATGGCGCTATTAGAAGATGCGGCAAAAAAAATGACGGTTCCAGAGAAAACACTGCTAAACGTGCTAAAGTTATTAGTGATAGTGCCGGTATTTGCTTTGATTTTGCAGGTAACTAACAATTGGTTCTCACTCGCCTGGGCGGCTCTTATTTTCCTGTTGTATCCAATTTTTGTTAAGCCTATTCAGTATTCATTGAGTGCCAAATATTTAAAAGACAATAATAAATAAACCGATCACTGCTTGCAGCACTGATGCAAAAAAATGACGATAATTTACGCTATTTAGTCAGTACCATTACAAAACAAACCAGAACAAGTTTATACTACGCATTATATTTGTCACATTTATAAGATAAAATGGAATTTAATATCAACGGAGCCTTTACTATGAAATCAATACTTGTTACCGGCGGCACTGGCTATATAGGCAGTCACACGGTTCTGCAGCTACTTGAAGCGGATTACAAAGTCGTTATCTTAGACAACTTTTCAAACTCCTCAGATGAGAGTTTAAAAAGAGTCCAAGAAATCACGGGTAAAAAGGCTGATTTATATGAAGGTGATATTCGAGATACCGCGCTGTTAAATAAAGTATTCAGTGAGCATAAAATCGATGGCGTTATTCACTTCGCAGGCTTAAAAGCCGTGGGTGAATCAGTTGAAAAGCCACTTATGTACTACGAAAACAACCTGTATGGCACGCTTAACTTGTGCAAAGCGATGCAGGCTAACGATGTGAACAATATCGTGTTTAGTTCATCAGCGACTGTATATGGCGACCCAACTGAATTACCACTGCATGAAAACTTACCAACCGGCTCGCCGACTAATCCTTATGGCCAGTCAAAGCTGATGGTTGAGCTTATGCTAGCCGACCTTTACAAGGCCAACAACAAGTGGAATATCGTATTGCTGCGCTACTTTAATCCAGCAGGAGCGCATCCAAGTGGCTTAATTGGCGAGGATCCCAACGGAATACCGAATAACCTAATGCCCTTTATTACCCAAGTCGCCACCGGTAAGCGCGAGTATTTAAGCGTATTTGGTGATGACTACGACACAGTCGATGGCACCGGGGTTCGCGACTATATCCATGTTGACGACTTAGCCAATGGGCATTTAAAGGCCTTAGCCAAGTTAGAAGACAAAGCCGGCTTGGTCACCTATAACTTAGGCACTGGCCAAGGTTATAGCGTACTCGAAATGGTCACCATGTTTGAACAAGTCTCGGGTCAAAAAGTGCCTTATAAAATTACTCCTCGCAGAGGCGGTGACGTTGCTGCTTGTTATGCCGACCCCAAATTGGCAGCACAAGCACTGGGCTGGACAGCTGAAAAAGGCTTAAAGGAAATGTGCGAGGACTCGTGGCGCTGGCAGTCTAATAATCCGAATGGGTATAAAGCCTGACAAACAAAAAAAGGGGCCGTGTTAATGTAGTTTAACACGGCCCCTTTTCGTAATTCTCAATAACTCGACTTTTTGCGGTTATGTTACTGCTGTTACATATCCTTCAACATGTCTTCAAAGTTAGAGAAGTCATCGTCTTCTTCTTCCAACTCTTCTGTCGTCTTAACTTTTATCTTACCGTCACTCACTTTAAATGCTAAACGCTGAAAATAAGCATCGCGAACAAACAAGTACTGATCGAGGGACCGGTTTAGTGTCTCCTCTTGAGCTAACAAAGATGCTCTTACTTCAATAATTTTTACCACATTGGACGCAATAACGTAGGGGTCATCGAGGATCGTCAACGGCCAATAAACATTATCGACAATACGACCGGTAAAACTTCTAAAGTCACTTGGACCTAATGCTGGCAACATAAGATATGGGCCAGTACCAACGCCCCAAACACCCAATACTTCACCAAAGTCTTCCTCTTTTTCTTCTAAACCCATTGTAGATGCAACGTCAAGCAAGCCGACAATACCCACCGTGCTATTGAGCAAAAAGCGCCCTACACTGGTGAGCGATTCAACCGGCTTACCCTGTAGTAAGTTGTTGACTGCACTGGCAGGCTCACTCAAATTTTCAGACGCGTTTAGCAAGCCACTTCTAATAAACTGAGGCGTTACCGTGATATACGCTATTGTTGCTGGCTTGACTAAAAATCGGTCGAGAATTTCATAGTTAAAATCCCAAAAAACACGGTTAATAGGTTCAAACGGATCGGAATTGCCCTCATCTTCTGCCATTGGCCTTGCTGGTTCAACAACGATTTCTTGGTTTTTTGATAGCTCGGCTTGCTCATTGGCCGACTGACTTGCGCACCCGCCCAATCCCAAGGCAAAAGCTAAGGCAATTATTTTACACTTATTGAACACTATATTTCCTTATTTATAATTAAAGTGACAGCTTGCATACTGTCATTAACCTGAACACCAGCGAGGCTTCCTTCTAACTCGCCGGGTCTGGTCATTACATCTTCATCTACAGAGATACGCGCAGTAATGGTGACTTGTTCTGCATTTTTCAATGATAAACTTGCGATCATTGCATCATCTGCACTTAAGGTAAGCGAAATAGGAAACTGCGGTAACGCCAATTTCTTAACCGCTAAGGGCACTCGGCTACCTGATATTGCGTCTTGTGCAAATAGAATTAAAAAGCCCGTCGACGGTAACTTACTTTCCAATTCATTGGCAATTGAAACCGTAACGTCAAACCCTCTATTGCCGTTTGCAGCGACCGAATTATCGAGAGACGAATTATCAAGTGACGAATTATCGAGAGACGAATTATCGAGAGACGAATTATCGAGTAGGCCATTATGTGATCCATTATCCAACGACAATAACGATTCAGACGCTCCCATAGAACGCAGTTGATTAACTAACGATTGGTACACTGTGCTATCCGCAGAAAGCGCGTCTTTAATTAGCGCAAAGTTAGCGAAGGCAACTTCACTGTCGTTTAACTGTGCCGCCACAACGGTCAATAATAAACGATAATTTCGGTTTTCTGGTGCTATCTGAACTAAATAACTGACTTGTCGTTTAGCGTTCTGCAGATTTTCGTCATCGCCAACCATCATCATTGCTTGTGCGTACTTCATGCGAATATCTTGTGCATCAGGGCTTATTTTTAATGCTTTGTCAAAAGCAGCGACGGCTTCTTCAGTTTGCCCTAAGGACATACGCAGCCTGCCAAGCCATTGCCAACCGGTGGCATCGCTTGGGTCTTTGCGAAGTTGCTGACGAATAACCAGTGCGTACTTCTGGAATTCCTCAGCTTGCACATCGTCAGCAGGGGTTACTAAAATACGCTGACTGAGTTCATCTATGTTATTGGTAGCATCAACTAAATCTTGCAATCCAGACAGCTGATTTGCATCTACATACACCCAAACGGCGGCGAATAGCGCGGGAATAGCGCCAATAAGAAGCGGAAGCTTGGCTGATCTTGCGGATAAACTGGTCGTTTCCGCTTTTTTTTCTTGGGCGTCGTGAAATGCGGTTTCATCAGCCAATGCTATCTTCATTTCATCTATCGCGGTTTGCATTTCTTCGGGGTCAATTAATCCTTCAAACGCTTCTCTCTCTATTTCCTGAATGCGTTGTTTAATAACGTTGGTGTTGGAAACTTCAAAACGTTTTTTAGCATTTCTATCTTTGAACCATGGATAAACAATAAAACCCACAGCAATAGCCGCGAATAACGAACAATACACATAAAAACTAGTCACTAGTCGTCCTTTAACAATTTGTTAGCCGCAGCTAATTTGGCTTCAATATTCTCTTCTGGTTCTGCTTGACGGCGCATTAAAAATACGCCCATCATAATGAAAGCAAACAAAATCGGTAATGCCCATAGCCATATGGTCACCGGCGTTACTGGCGGTTGATAATAAACAAAATCGCCATAACGTTCTTTCATAAAACCGATAATTTCTGTCTCTGAGCTACCCTCCAACATCAATTGATACACTTTGCGACGCATGTCATGGGCTATCATTGCGTCGGAGTCAGCTATGTTTTGGTTTTGGCACATTGGGCAGCGAAGTTCAGCTGTTAGCGTTAAAAATGTTTTTCTGTCGTCTGGATTTTCAAACGCATAATTCTCGCCCATTTTCTCAGCTTCAGAGACTTTGGCTAATGCATCGCTTGTGTTTAAGTCTTGCGCAAACACAAAAGATGTTGACGTCGTTAGCAACAATAAAAAGCAGCATTTAATCAATATTAAGGAAATCGGTTTCATTGTCCTTCTCCTAATACAGCGCTTGGTGCGCCGACGCTTGATGAAACAACGCTTGATGAAACAACGCTTGATGAACCAACGCTTGATGAAACAACATCGGGTGATACTTCATCATCTGATGAGTCAATCACAGGCTGAATTTCAGCCAGTATTGGGGCAAACTTATTGCGCCAAACTCGCTCATTTAAATCACCTAGATGATGCACTAAAATAACGCCTTGCTGATCCACTAAGAAGGTTTCTGGCGCTCCTGTCACGCCTAAATCGAGTGATGTATTACGATATACATCAAAAATATTAAAGGCGTAAGGATCACCATATTTACTGAGCGTAGCGATCACTTCTGTGCGCACTCTTTCAATTGTTTTTGTGCCAAAGTCAGGATCGAGATCTTGGTCGTAATACAAACCAACAACTCGGTAGCCCTGATTTTTTAAGCTCTCCAAATACGGCAATTCAATTGCACAGGTGGTGCACCAAACTCCCCAAACATTAATTAAGGTAATATGGCCATCAAATACCGAGTTGTCGTACATAATGGACTCGTCCATTAAATCGGGCAGTCTGAAGTCTGGAAAAGCTTTAGCAACGGCGGTTGATCCACGCGCCTTAGGGTCAGAATAGAGTCCTTGAAATAGGAACACAGCCAAACCCAAAAACAATATCAAAGGCAACATGAACCACGTGATCCGTTTCATTAAGTATGCTCCTCAATTAACTTACCGCCAGTGTTTGTTGACGGTTGCTGACTAGCGACCCCAGGTTGCTCGCCACTGTTATTGTTATTCACGCCGCCGACATTCCGCCACTTCGCCATTTTTTTGATGCGATAGCGTTTATCGCTGATTGAGAAGATACCACCGATAGCCATGATCACAGCACCACCCCAAATCCACACCACAAACGGCTTATAATACAAACGAATAGCCCATGCGCCATTCGATAGCGGCTCGCCCAGGGCAATAAACAAGTCCCGAGTTAAGGTGGTGTGTATACCCGCTTCCGTCATTGACGTGCGCTGCACTGGGTAAAAGCGTTTTTCTGGTTCAAGGTGGTTCACAAACACGCCGTTTTTATACACATCAAAAATACCGCGATCGGCGCTATAATTGGCTCCTTCTATTTGTTCAACGCCAGTAAAAGACACCGTATAATCAGCTATTTCGACGGTATCTCCTGCAGCCATTCGTACATCGCGCTCTAACTCGTAATTACTCACTAAGGTAATACCAATTAGCGTTACCGCGAAACCGACATGCCCTAATACCATGCCCCAATGACTTGGTGTTAGTTTGCGTAATGACGCTAGAATGGGTTCAGACCTTGTTGTTGACACAACGCGTTGACGCACTTCCAAGGTTATCGCTATTAAAATCCAAAAGCTCATGACCATACCCAACATACCCATGTAGGTAGGTTCGTCATAATTGTAGTTGATCAATATGCCGGCAGATAAAGCCAATACCAAGGCTATCAATAGCTGATTTCTCAATGCCGAGGGTGCTTGTTTTTTCCAGCGCGATAAGGGCCCGATTGCCATAAACAAAACAAAAGGCACGATCAGCAATGTAAACATTTGATTAAAGAACGGCGCACCAATTGATATCGTACCTAAGCCTAGTTCTTTATGCACCAACGGTAACAATGTGCCAAGGAGAACCACAATAGTTGCGGCAACTAGCAATACGTTATTACCCATTAACATCATTTCGCGTGAGAACATTTCATAACGCCCAACGCTTTTAAGCTGCGATGCGCGCATAGCATAAAGTAGCAATGAGCCACCAATAACAACCACGAGTAAGCCTAAAATAAACAAACCACGGGAAGGATCGCTAGCAAATGAATGCACCGACACGAGAACGCCCGAGCGTACTAAAAAAGTGCCGAGTAGGCTTAATGAAAATGCCGCAATAGCTAATAGCACAGTCCAAGATTTAAGTACTTTACGTTTTTCGGTCACCGCTAAACTATGCATTAATGCTGTACCGACTAACCAAGGCATAAATGATGCGTTTTCAACTGGATCCCAGAACCACCAGCCGCCCCAACCAAGTTCATAGTAAGCCCACCAACTACCTAGGGCAATTCCGATGGTTAGGAAACTCCAGGCAGCAATGGTCCACGGACGTGACCATCTAGCCCACGTTGAGTCGAGTTGACCACCAATTAACGCCGCAATAGCGAATGCAAAGGCGACGGAGAATCCGACATAGCCCATGTATAGCATTGGCGGATGAATAATCATGCCGAAGTCTTGTAGCAAGGGATTTAGGTCGCGGCCATCGACCGGGAAAAACGGCAATAAACTGTCGAACGGATTCGAGGTTAACAGCATAAACAAATAGAAACCAATGCTTACCATGCCCAATACAGAGAGCACGCGCGCGATCATGGCCTGTGGAATACCCTTTGAAAATAAGGCAACAGCACATGTCCATACCGAAAAAATTAAGCACCAGAGAAGGAAGCTACCTTCGTGGCCTCCCCATACTGCCGTTATCTTGTAATAGATAGGCAATGCACTATTTGAGTTTTGTGCCACGTACTGCACACTAAAGTCGTCAACTGCAAAAGAATAGCTTAAACATCCATAAGCAAATGCGGTGAATAAGAACAATCCAAAACTTAATGGACGGCCCATTCTCATCATGGTTTGATTGTGTATTTGTGCTCCCCATAAAGGGTAAATTGCGAGCAAAATAGACAATGCCAATGCAATAATGAGTGTGATATTTCCTAACTCTGGGATCATTAGTATCCTGCCTGCTCTGGTTTAACGTGCTTTATGCCTTTAAGCTGCTCTGCCAACTCTGGCGGCATATATTCTTCATCGTGTTTGGCCAACACTTCATGAGCGACAATTAAGTTGCTTTTTTCTAAGGTGCCGGTAGCCACAATACCTTGCCCTTCGCGGAACAAATCAGGCAAACTGCCATTAAACTGCACCGTAACTGTTGGACCAATATCCATCAGATCGAAGGTAACCGCGAGTGTTTCTTCATTACGCGATACTGAGCCGGGCACAACCAAACCACCAATACGTAGTCGTTGACCCACTACTGGCTTCATCCCAGTTTTCGCTTTGCCATCAATAATTTCAGTTGGCGTATAAAACACATCAATTGAATCTTGTAGGGCATACAGCATGAAGCCTATTGCTGCTACGAGCAATACACCAATGCTTGAGACTGCGACGAGTCGCTGCTTACGTCTTGGGTTCATCGAATACCTCAGAATTGTCTATATTGTTGGGATCTTGTGCATTGCGTTTAGCTTGTTGCTTTAGTTTGCGTTGTGCTCGAGCCGCCATGATGCGCTCTGCTCTCACTTTCTCTTTTTGTACACCTTGTTTGATTTTTTTGCCCACAACAAGGCTCTGAATTAATACGCCAGCCATGCACAAAAATGTACAGATAAATGAGGCCCAAACGAAAAAGGCATAGCCGCCCATGTTGAAAAAATCGCTTATACTCTCAAATTGAAAGGTCATGACTGCTTCCCTTCCACATTTGCGTTAGCATTAGCGTTAGCGTTAGCGTTAGCGTTAGCGTTAGCATTAGCGGTAGCATTAGCGGTAGCATTAGCGGTAGCGGTAGCATTAGCGGTAGCATTAGCATTAGCATTAGCATTAGCATTAGCATTAGCATTAGCATTAGCAACGCCAAACCGCTGCGCAACCCAAGGGCGATGAAGATCACGCATTATAATTTCGTTTTTCATGCGAATAATAGTCACCCAGCCGATAAACGCAGCAAAGCCTAAAATACAAATGAGCAAGGGCCATAGCATTTCAGGGGCAATAGAAGGCTTGCCAATTTTGGTGATCGTTGCGCCTTGATGCAGCGTGTTCCACCACTCCACTGAAAAATGAATAATAGGAATATTGATAACACCCACCATGGCCATTACGCCAGCGGCTTTGCCTGCTTGTTGTTTGTCTTCAAATGCGGTGTAAAGTGAAATAACACCCAAATACAAAAACAACAAAATGAGTTGTGCAGTGAGTCGTGCATCCCAAATCCACCACGTTCCCCACATAGGCTTACCCCAGAAAGAACCGGTAAATAATGAAATGAACGTCATTACCGCGCCAACAGGGGCAATGGCTATCATGAACATAAACGCGGTGCGCCACTGCCATACGATACCAACCAGCGCAGCGATGGCCATCGCAACATAGGCACCCATTGCGAGTATAGCGCTTGGCACGTGAATATAAATAATACGAAAAGAATCGCCTTGTTGGTAATCCTGAGGCGCGTAACCCAGTCCCCAAACAATACCAATAATCAGGCCCGTAATAGCGACGCCCGCAAACCAGTTTTGCAAGACATCACATAACCAATAGGCTTTTTCGGGCTTGGCGAACGAATTAATCCACTTCCACATTAGTTTTGACTCACTTTTAATGAATACGCAATTGCCATCGGAGACAACGCAACTGAAAACAGGAGCAACCCAGCTATAATAGCAAGTTGCGAATGATAAGGTAATAGCATTGACGCTGATTCGATGGCCGATGTGGCAAAAATCAGCAACGGAATGAATATCGGAATTAATAATAACGCTAAAAGTACACCGCCTCGGTGTAAACCCACGGTAAGCGCCACGCCAATGCCGCCAATAAAACTGATCAAGGGCGTGCCCAACAATAACGTAAGCATGAGTGCCACATACATATCAAACGTAAGGTTTAAAAACAGCGCCAGTAAGGGTGAAATCAAAAACAACGGCACAATATGCATCAGCCAATGGGTCAGCACTTTTACCACGACAATCATATACAGCGGCGTGGGTGACAACATATATTGCTCTAAGCTACCATCGGCAAAATCATCGCGAAACATTCTTTCCATACCAAGTAATAGTGACAAGATAGCAGCAACCCAAATAACCCCGCCCCCAATACGCTGGAGTGTTTCCGGACTTGGGCCTATAGCAAGTGGAAATAAGGTAATTACTAATACAAAAAACATGAGCGGTTGCATCAACTCAGCTCGTTGACGATAGGCCAGCGCCACGTCTTTTAGAAATACTGACTGCAACGCTACCATGAATAATCCAAGTGCAGTTTGGATAAGGGGTAATCGATGCTCAGCTTCTGATGAGATGTAATAATAATCGCACCACCTGTATTTAAGAATGAGGTCATTTTCGCTTCGAGTTCAGCTATTAGTTGAACGTCCAAAGCGGTAAAAGGTTCATCTAACACCCACAATGTAGCGGCCGTTTTAAGCCAAAGTTTAGCTAATGCTACGCGACGTTGTTGACCAGCAGATAAGTTTTTAACGGCAATGTCTTCTAAACCCGTTAGGCCTAATTCAGCCAATATATCTTCGATAGCGTCATTATTTTTATCAACGCCATGTTGCTGACACCAAAACTTGAGGTTTTCCACAGGCGTTAATAACTGACTAATACCTTGCTTATGACCAAAGTAAAGTAAGTGTTCACTAGCGTCATGCACATTTTTATGGATGTCATGGCCATTAACTTCTACGACGCCAGCGGAGGGCGCACTCAAGCCAACCAAGATCCGCAGTAAACTGGTTTTTCCGGCACCATTTTCGCCCGTCACATAAAGTAACTGGCTAGAATGAAGCTCGATATTAATATTCGAAAACAACTGGCGGTCACTTTTTTCACAGGCCACTTGTTGTGCTAACAAAACACGCAATGAGGGATACTCGAATTAAGCTGATAACGTCAAGATATTACCACATTATTCCGATGTTTTGTGTGCTTAATCAGCAACTAATGTATGGAATATCCGATGTATAAGATAAACATCAATCGATGTATTGTGGTCACCATTTTGCATTTTTTATTTTTTTATCAAAAATGGGGCACAAAGTGCGATCCAGGTATTGCGTTTTGAGGGTCGCGGCCGATAATTAATATATGCCTGATATAACAACTGTCACCCTAAATCAAATAAATGCGCTGACTCGTGGATCAGAAGCGTCTGCTGCGCGAAATAACATCGACGCCAACAACGCACAAATCCTCAATAGTGTTGCCGCGAAAGTCGTGGTTAGCCAAGTGTCATCTAATACAATTACACTAACCAATCCACAAAATAAACAGTCGGTACAAATACCTGCCAGCGTGCTTGCTAACTTGGGCAATCTCAAAGCAGGTCAATCTCTTGAACTTATCAGTATTGCCAATAAACCAAACACTTATGCACTTATTCCGGTGGCTGTTGCAAGTAAACAAAATACTAACCGCAGTCAACAATCAGCAGTACTCGCCAGCAGCAACATTAGCGTTAACGACAATCAATTAAATACGCTCATTGGCAAGGCATCGGCTGGCGCAGATGTGATTTTTAATGGTAAGCCTGTGATTAATATATCAGGGCGGATAACGGCAATTTCAGCCAATCAAGTTAGCCTGATTATTTCGGTCCCCGGTTCAACCTTACCGGCACAACAGGCCCAGCTAAGCTTAAATAAGGCCCAGGTAAACAATCTACAGATTGGCGGTAGCATAAATATTGCGGTGGATATAAGCGCTAAGCAGGCAAGGATAATTTCTCTGAGCAGCACCGGCGAGCAAAATGTACTGAATGCAAATAACCCGAGCACTGCCCTTAAGCTAAGTTCGCAATTAACACAATTAAACTCTACCGTGTTGTCCAATAAATTAATTAGCACATCAATTTTGCAACAACTGTCGACGAGTTCAGCAGCATCAAACGCGCCAGTCAATAATCGACAGAGCAATGTGGTGTCAGGATTAACTCAGGCCATTATTCCTCTGACTGATACAAAACTGGCTGACTTACCCAAACCACTGCTTACATCACTGCAAAATGCCATTACTAAAGTAAATACAACCGGGGCCAGTCAGGTCTCACTGGTGGTTGAAGGTACTGGCAACCCAAATACGCTAAAACTATCTGTTTTGGGAAACCTTAATAACTCATCCGTTGAGCTTAATGCCAATCAAGCCCGATCATTATTAACCACCTTGGATGCTAAAGCCCCAAGCAACGCTGGCTTGGGTGTGGGCTCAGGTGTGGGCTCAGGTGTGGATAGCTCGCCTAGCAAGGCTTCGGCGGCTAATCTAGCAACGGGATCACTGGCAAGCGCACTGTCGAGCACCATTGCGAAACGAGGATTTATTGGCAGTCGCGCCGAGTTAGGCGTTAATCAAGCGGGTAATCCTGCCTTAACAAATCCACAACAGGGATTAACTGACCCGGCAACAGCGACAGCAACGCCAACAACAAAAAGCCCAGCCACAAGTGCCCCCAGTTTCAAGACTGATGCGCTGTTGGCGCAACTCACTAAGTTCATTGATTCAAGGCCTCAGGTTTCTCAGCCCAGTAACAAGCAAAATCCAACTCTATTGACGCAAATTTTGAGTCAATTACCAAATACAAAAATAGGCTCTGTAAGTGAACAATTAAGCAATATTGGGGCAACTCAGAAAACCAATCCCACAAGCACTATTGATGCCTTAAAAACGCAGGTGCAAACATTAGCTAAAACAACCTTGGCTCAGTCAGCCAGTCAAACACAAACCTTGGCTAATATTATTAGCGCATTGAATGCTGAAGCAGACATCGCTGAGCTAAGCCCTGCAACACAAACGCTTTTACGAAATATCAGGGAACAATTACCAAGCACATCAACAGCACAACCGGCAATCGATGCGAAAACTATACAGCAGCTCATTAGCGCGCCTTTAAATAACCCACCACTAAATGCACTGTCACCGATCGCGGCGAGTAGTTTCTTATCTGGATTGGTGACATTGCTGCAGGTGAGCTTAGCCTCAAAGTTACAGCGCCAGTCGAATAAACAAGCGAGTAAGCTGCAGGATCAAATTCCTGAGATTATCCAGAGCGTGGTGCCAAACGTTAAGAACATCCAAAGCGCTAAATTACTGCAAGACTTTCGCCAATTCGATGCTAAACACACCTTGACTGCTGAAGTGGCCAAAATGTTATTTAGCCACCAACACCACAAGTTGAAAAGTATCGACTCTTCGCTGCACGGACAAGATCAGCTCTACTATGCCCTACCCAATATCTTTAATAAGAATGCAGACGATATTGAGTTGCTAATTAAACGAGAAACACGTGAAGACACGAATAAAAACAACAGCGAGGGTATCTCTTCGTGGTATTTAACCATGAAATTAGACGTTGGTCCGCTGGGTCAACTACTGGCAAAAACACAACTAAGCGATGATGAAATAAAGTTACAGCTGTACACTTCAACCACCGAACTTAAAAATAAAGCCTTGGATATGTTGCCCTATTTACAACGACGACTGTCGGTATTTGGCATTGAGTTGACCGAACAATCGTGTCAATTAGGAAAAATTCCTAAGCAGTTAAAGAGCGAGCATTATCAAATTTTTGAGACCCAAGTATAGTGATAATCTGATATGAAAGACGATACTAAAAAAGCGATTGGCCTAAAATACAACACCGCCGAAAACAATTCTCCAACAGTCATAGCCAAGGGCTTTGGAAGCTTAGCTGATGAGATCATCGAGCTGGCAAAGGAAAATGGGGTGATGATCCATGAAGATCCCTATTTAAGCGATCTGTTAGCTAGGATGGATTTGGGTCAAGAAATACCCGAAAACCTGTACCATGTTATTGCTGAACTCATTGCTTTTTCTTATGTTTTACAAGGCAAGTTTCCCGAGTCTTGGTCGAATGTCCATCATAAAATTGATTTTAAAGAATAATCAGTTTGTTACTTTATTACTTATTACTTGCTCTTGCCTAGCTTGATAACGGTATACAGGCAAATCGGGATCGCTGTAGGGGTGTACTAGGGTGTGTTGATCTTTGAAGTATAAAAAATAAGCGGCATGCAAATATCGCTATTAAGGAAATAGCATCAGCGAATATGCAAATAAATATAGCAAAAGAATGGGCTCAGTTAGACCATAATACCCAAGCAAAAGTCTTACAAAGCTGAAAATCTTGGCGCGCTTTAAGATGATGGTATTTTTTAAAAAACAAGAGTTGTGTCTTTATTCCCATGCAGTTAATTTGATAGCAACGTCATTCCAACGAACTTTGCTTTTTTATCAAATGTCATCGTTTCAGAGCATCCTACATCTTTGCTAAGAATTAGACTATTTCATGGTAGGAGCGGTTGCAAACGACTCTCAAGGTTTCTGTTCCAAAGGACTACCAACATAAGAAATTAACGGCCGCCATTTTCACGAAAATCACATCTAACTCCCTTAAGCAAGTTTCAATCTAACCTGAAAGACAGCTGTAACGATGGGTAGTGCATAGCGTTAATTTGTCCTATACTCCTGAATAGCCAAAATATTGCACGCCGACTAAATTACGATGTGGATAATACGGTTGTGCTGCACCCGGGGGCAGATTGTGAACGTTTTATTGCAGTGCCTAGCGACGGTGATCAAAAGCCTCGTTTGCTTAGTTTAGTGAAAGAACTGCAACTTGCGAACAACGTCGTATTTCTTAATGAAATCGGATAAAAAATGAACGGAGAAGTAGACGTATTCGTTAAAACTAACTCACTTACTTTAAATAAGTAGACCCCTTGGATAAGAAGAAAAACAATTTTCTAAAAGAATTTTTTAAAGAACGCAGAACAGTTGGAGCTATTCGACCAAGTTCTCAATCTTTGGCAAAAAAAATGTTGGAAAATGTAAACTTCAAAAATTCAGATGTTATAGTCGAATTTGGTCCTGGTACGGGTGTTTTTACGCGTCGGATAATTGAAGAAATGAATCCAAATGCGAGTTTATATATTTTTGAATTACACAGTCCTTTTTATGTCAAGCTGCAAAAGGAATTTGAAAATGATGAAAGAATTCAAGTGATTAATGACAGTGCAGCAGATGTGAGAAAATACTTAAAGGCTGACGGTAAAAAATTTGCCGATGTCATTATTTCCTCTTTACCATTGACAAATTTCGATCGAAAATTAACCATGCGTATACTGAAGTCCGCTGAAATTGCATTGAAACCAGAAGGAAAATATATTCAGTTTCAGTACTCCTTAAATGCAAGGAAATTGCTAATTAAGATCTTTAGTTCAATTTCTATACAATTCACAGCGAATAATTTACCACCCGCTTTTGTATATACATGCAAAAAAAAATAAGCCTGATTTCTCAATCTAATGCGTCGTAACCGGTAGGCTTGCATTCTGACATATCTGGTCCTCCTGTGCTGTCGATGCTTTTTGCAATTTTACGCAGGGCGCCGCGCAGTCCCTCTTCTAAAACAGGGTGATAAAACGGCGCTTCCAGCATGTCAGCCACGGTCATATTTGCTTCAATGGCCAACGCTAATTGATGCGCGAGGTGCTCACCGCTAGGGATGCACATCTCAGCTGCCAGCAAGCGACCAGTTTTACGTTCAGCGTGAATTCGCAGCACGCCAGCGGCGGTTTGCGCCATGCGAGCTCTAGCTTGCTTTGAGAAATCAGCGCTGCCTGAAACTATTTGAGCTTTATCAAGTTTTGATAAGGGCGGCCCAACACGCGCAACCTGCGGCGAGCAAAACACCATAGACAATTCAGTACGTCGGCATAGACTCGAGGTACTATCGCTAGGCGCCGCCATTCGTCCAGCAATAAAACCTTCATCGGCTGCTTCGTGAAGAAGCGACCGGTGACCGTTAGCATCGCCAGCTAAAAATACTGACAGATTGTCAATACGTAATGTATGTGGATCAACATCAGGCATGCCTTTGTCGTTAAGTTTTACGCCCAGCTTATCTAAGCCTAAATTGTTTATATTTGGCTTTCGTCCCACTGCGGCTAAAACAGCGTCGGCCTTGAAACTTCCGCCTGCACCTTTTATGCATATTGCGCCATCGGCTTCTTCTAACTCTGCTTCAGCGCCAAGGTAGAGTGAAACTTCAGCTCCAATCAGCTCGTGAAAGCTTTTTAATACTTCACCGTCATCTATACCGGCTAGGTTGAAACTTGTATTAAACCCAGCCACCTCAATCCCAAGGCGGGCGAGTGCCTGCGCCATTTCTACGCCCACCGCTCCCATGCCAATAACTGCAATGCGGCGAGGTAAATCTTCTTGTTCAAATATATTGTCGGTGGTTAATATCCTGCTGCCAAAACGATGCCATGGCTCGGGTACCACCGGACTGCTGCCTGGTGCAAGAATGATGACACGCGCCTCAATTGTCTCTCCATTAACGGTTAATAGATTGGGGCCAAGCAACTGCGCACGACCTGATATTGCTTGTCTACCTAACTCTTCAGGAGTTTTTTCTAAGCCTTCAATAAAATCGTCACGCATCTTTCGAACCCTTTTTAATACCGCAGGAATATTGGCGCGTAAATGAACGGCCCCCTCAATACCAAATTCGCCGAAGGTGGTGCGCGAGTGAAATGCATTTGCAGCCTCTATTAGGGCTTTTGAGGGCATACAGCCCACCGCGGCGCACGTGGTGCCCCAGTGGCCATCATTTATTAGTAAGAAATCATCGGTATAGCGACGTACTTCACTCAAGGCCGACCGACCAGCAGTTCCTGCTCCTATAATGACAGTATCAACTTTCATATATTATTCACCTTTGTTAAATTTTACGCGCAATGGCAATTAGTGATTATTAGTGCACGCATGAATCAAACCACAATGTAAATCTATATTCATTTAGTAATTTACGTTTTATGTGGGTTGTTTAAAATAGCAAGGGTCAAAATTACAGAGGTAGGGTATTTTCTTAATATAATCAAGTGTATTACGGTGTGCCAAAAAAGGTAAAGATTCTCATAATCGTTTAATTTTCCACATATTTTACTTGTGATGAACGTTGCACAAAGGCGTTTGCGAAGGCAAGCATCAGCTATTACGAAAAACAACCGTGAAATAATTACGTGATAAAACGAAAACATTACGCACTTGGCTAGTGCTTAATCGTGTTAAGCCATAAGTTAACATAAATAATCCTAGCACGTTATTGGCCAACCGTGTCGTTAATGCTAGCGTTAAGGCGCTGTATACAACAAATTCTTCATGTTTGCGTCGTAAGAACACCTTGGCATTTAACTTGCTACTACTGACATTACTATAATAATCAGAAGCGCTAATGCTAACCGTGAGGCCAGCAAACAACGGTAAAAAAAGAAACACCGCGCCACTACGTTTTATATACATCAGCAATTCACCGGAGGTTAACATGGCAGGCGGTTGGGCAAAAGATGGAGCAGTACAAGATCAGATTGACGCAAGTGTTAATGACGCTTTAGCCTTAGCTAAGAGTAAAATGCCGAAGGGCGAAAGCGCAAAGTATTGTGAGCAGTGCGACGAACCAATATCACAGCCACGCAGAGCAGCTATACCGGGCGTGCAACTGTGTATTCAATGTCAAAGTGATGCGGAAAAGGAAAAAACTAATCAAGCAGGAATTAATCGCAGAGGAAGTAAAGATAGCCAGTTACGATAAGCCTAGTGAATAAAACTATATCCCAGCTTATTTGCAGTTGCTGAACCAGCAAGACAATTTGAACCATGGCTACAATTATGCACAGTGAAACCGCGACAATTATGTATTCTATAGAATAATTGTCAAAAGTATGACGATAGCAAAGGTCAGGTCCACGTTGGGTTTGGCATAATTCAACTATTGCCCGAAGGCGGAAAAGTTAAGGGTATAAGCTAGATTTATTGCGATAAGTCTATGGCCATAAAATTTACGAGTATTGAGCAAAATCATTGCTGTCTAGCGTCATTAGTTGCATTAACTTTGGATGAACAAACAGCTTTTCTTTACCCACTTGTTGCTCTTGCAATACGCCAATTTCTGCTAGTTGTTTAAGATAAACAGATGCGGTTTGCCGCTTGGCAATACCTTTATCCACTAAATTAGCAATGCGACAATAAGGTTGTTCGAAAATCACTTGCACTAATTCGAAGCTGTATATTTTTGGTAAGTTCTGCCTAATAAATTCGCTAGTTTGCTCTATCAACGCTTTAATTGTCGCTATTTTCGCTGTAGTCCGGTTTGCCACTTCACTTACGCCAGTCAGCATGCAAAGTACGTGCATATTATTGCTATAAACTTTAGGGTCTCTTAAGGCATTGTTAAATTTCAAGCTTGGATAATATTCGCTGTTTTATTAACTGCCATTTATATTGAATAAGGCATCATTCTAAAAACACCTCATTCAAGTCATAGTGGCACGATGAAAATACACTTAAGTTAATAGGGACATAAAAAAACGAAGCCATAGGCTTCGTTTTTAGGTTTACTAAATTAGTGAAAAATTCACACTAAAATTGAACTTTAACACCAAACTTATATATTCGCCCTAGCACATCGTAGCTGCTTGGAAAGGTATTACCCGAGTTAGCGAACGTTGCACCAGCTTCGCCGCCAACAACTGGTGGCTCTTTCTCGAACAAGTTATCAATACCAGCAGTTAGCTTAACGTTGTCATTTAGCGTGTAGCTAGCAAACAAATCAACATAACTATAGCTCTCTATCTTTCTGAAAGCTTCAAATACACTAGCACGTTGATCATCTTCAACATCTACAGCACTGCTATAACGCCATAAAGCTGACACTGTATAGTCATCCATAGACCAAGTAGCACGTTGAATGAAACGTATGTCGGACGTCGGACTACAATCTGAACCATAAAAACCGTTACAGTCAATTACGGCAGAAGCATCAGAGCTTTGACGTTCATTAGTTAAATATTTGTTGATATTGGTTGAGAATGATAACTCACCCATTTCATTCAAATCGACATCAAAATTAATACCAACTTCTATACCTTCAACCTGAAAATACTTTAAGTTAGTCGTAAATAGCTCTACACCTGAACCGGCAATCGTTAGGTCACCGCCAATACGCTGAATTTTAGCACACTCAAGCGCATCACCTGAGATATAACAGCTGTCTAGCACTTCTTGAGCTGAGAATGTACCAATTGTGTCTTTAATGTCGATATCGTAATAATCAACAGAGAATGACCAATTTTTCAAAAAGTCATCTGTCCATACAAAACCAGCAGTAAAGGTAGAAGCATCTTCTGCGCCCGGCACGTTTACAGGGTCACTTCCTGAGATAATACTAATCTGTCCAGAGATGACATCCTGCACCTGACCGACCTGTGCCGCTGACATGCCAGTAGAAATACATAAGTCACGTAATGTAGCATCAATATTTGCATTACCAACTGAACATGGGTCACCTAGAGCATTATCAAGACCAGTTACCACTGGCGAAAATAGTTCACCAACGTTAGGTGCACGAGTTGCAGACTGTTCCATGATGCGGAACAACAGGTTGTCAACTGGACGCCACGCTAGTCCAATTTTCCACGTATTAACTGAACCTACAGAATCGTAGTCAGCAGCACGATAACCAAATTCCAAATCGAGTTGCTCAGTATACGACTGATCAGCAATGATAGGTAGGATACCCTCAAAGAAGAACTCGTCAGCTTTGAATCCACCATCAATTGGTAGCAAATTACCACCTGCGCCGCCTTGACAACTTGCTGGTGCTAATTTCAAACACTCATCTGGGTTTAAGCTACCTGTTTCTTCACGATACTCATAACCAAAACTCATTAACAACGCTTCACCGGCTAATGGGCTTGTAACAAAATCAACTGGACCGTTTACGATGATTTGACCGACTGTCTGCTCGTATTTTTGAGTCTGCAAGGCAATTGCTGTTGCATAACCAGCCTGCTCATCAGTAATAGTACCAAAGCCGCCAAACAAGTTGATCGGCACACAAGAAGAGTCACCGTTCTTACAAGTAACGCCATCGGTAGTATCTAAGGCATTTTGAATATTGGTCAAATTAGTATAACCACCACGAGTGGTAACACGGTTTGACTCACCATATTGGTAAGACACATCGTATTCCCAATCACCTGCAATTAGGCCTTTAACGCCCGTTACAAATTGGAACTGATCGGTGTCATATGCTTCTGAACGAGGACCTAGCTCCAATGTACGACGACGTAATTGAACTCTCAGGTAATCGTCGATATCCACAACACCGTTCTGGTTAATATCTTGCCAGTTGGTCAAAGGAGCGTTTGGATCAGAACTTAGTAATCCGTTCGCCAAGGCAGTATTACCAGCATCGATCATAAATTGACGCGCTTGGTCACCGATCAAGGGGTTGGCGAGAGGCAATTCAAATGCAGCACCAAAGGTACCAGAAGGCGCAACTTGAGTATCTACCGTCACATTAGTATGGCTAAAAGTAGCATATGCTCTGTGGTCGTCATTAATATCATAATGGCCAATAACCGTTGCACTAAATCGTTCTTGAGGAGTCTGATAGAAGTTAAACGGGTTAAAGTTAAAACGACTACACTCAGAACCAATCGTACCGTCTTCTCTAAACTGGCCGGCTGACGCTGCGCCGCCACCAACAATCGCGAATCGCGTTGGAATAGACGTGGTAGAACCGCCCGCTTGGACTACATTAGGACCGCCACAACCGGCAACTGGTGGTAACGGAGGCTCGCCAGCAAGAAACTGCTCGAAACCGGCGCCATTGCCCGTATTAATTCCCAATAAACCTAACGGTCTATCGCCCAACAAAATTTGCTTACGGTTCATCCAACTTAGGGATAAGGCGATATTACCGCGGTCCTCAGCTAGATTTGAACCTAAAGTAAAGGATAGATTGTCTTTCTTACCGTCATTATCACCCGTTCGGGAGTTATTATATTCAAAGGCAACGCCTTCGAAGTTTTCTTTAAGGACGAAGTTTATTGCGCCAGCAACGGCATCAGATCCGTATACCGCAGAAGCACCACCAGTTACCACGTCAACTCGTTCAATTAATGCTGTAGGGATAGTCGCTGTATCTACTTGACCGTTAAAGTTAAACGGCACCATTCTGCGGCCGTTCATCAGCACAAGTGTTCTTTGAGTGCCCAAACCACGTAGGTTAACTGTCGCAGCGCCTGCTGAACCGTTGTTAACGTTAGAGCCATCACCTGGAATTGTGCCCGGTAGTATGCGAATTATTTTTTCAATCTCTGGCTCTTGAAGAAATTCTATATCTTCAGCGTCCATCGACATAATTGGGCTTGCAGATACGGCACCAGGACGCAGAATGCGCGAGCCTGTAACCGATATTTTTTCAATATTTCTTTCTTCTGAATTCACACCTTCCTGCGCAAAAGCTGCAGTTGCGCCGGTCATAGCCGTTGAGGCTACCCCGACAGCTATCGCTAGGCTAACAGATTTGGTCAATTTTGATTTTGTGAACATGTGTATTTCCCTGTATAAGTATGCAATATACATTTGTCGTTTTAACGACTTTTTTTTAGAAATTCGACATAATCGCACCGAGTGGATGACGGCAAACCCACATTTAATGGCGTTAGACGCCGTCACTAATTCTGGTGCAATATGTCGCTCTTACGTGCCTCCTGAGCATACAACTTGTATGCTCATCAGTAAAGTATTGGATTACCGCTCCATCGTATTTATCCAAATCACTGTCAACAAATGCAGCCACCCATATCAAATTAAATTAAATAAGTTAAGATTGTGATCCTACTCATTATTATGGTTGGCAGGTGATGCTGCCGATATGATCCATTCAAAGGTGAGTATTAAAAAAAAAGAATATTGCAGGTGAGATAGAAACTAAGATGTGCAGGATAAAAAATGTGCAAGATAAAAAAATGACTGGACTAGTCAGTCATTAAAACTACCAGTAAAAGGCAGCGCTAAAACAATTGTCACGCCCCCACAATAGTCTAAGAGCAGAGGCGTGGCAAATTAGCTCGGGAGAGTGTCGAACTATACGTTACTAATAAATCTTATTCTTCAGCTTCAACTTCAGACTCAGAAGCTTCGTCGTCATCTTCTGTTACTGCTACTGCGTCCGCTTTTTTGGTCTTAGGCATAAGCAATTCAGCACGAATGAGCGCTTCAATTTCATCAGCCATTGCTACGTGTTCTTTCAAATAAGTAACCACGTTCGCTTTACCTTGACCAATACGCTCGCCCTTGTAGCTATACCAAGCACCGGCTTTTTCAACTAGCTTCTGTTTAACGCCTAAATCAATTAATTCAGCTTGTTTACAAATACCAGCGCCGTACATAATTTGGAATTCAGCTTGTTTAAACGGCGGTGCGACTTTGTTTTTCACCACCTTAACCCGGGTTTCGTTGCCGACCACTTCATCACCGTCTTTAATTGCCCCTATACGACGAATATCTAAACGGACTGAGGCGTAGAACTTAAGTGCATTACCACCGGTCGTTGTTTCTGGGTTACCAAACATGACACCAATTTTCATACGAATTTGGTTAATGAAAATAACCAGTGTGTTTGAACGCTTAATATTGGCGGTAAGTTTACGTAAAGCTTGCGACATTAGACGTGCTTGAAGTCCAACGTGTGAATCACCCATATCGCCTTCAATTTCAGCTCTGGGCGTTAACGCGGCTACTGAGTCAATTACGACGACGTCAACGGCATTTGAACGTACTAGCATGTCACAAATTTCAAGCGCTTGTTCACCTGTGTCAGGCTGAGAAACAAGTAAGTCGTTAATGTTTACACCCAGCTTTTCAGCATAGATAGGGTCAAGGGCATGCTCAGCATCAACGAATGCACAAACTTTACCTTTCTTTTGTGCTTCAGCAATAACTTGCAGTGTTAGGGTTGTTTTACCCGAAGATTCAGGACCATATACTTCAACCACACGACCACAAGGCAAGCCGCCTATGCCTAAAGCGATATCGATAGTCAGTGAACCTGTAGATATTGCTTCAATATCTAAGGCTTGGTTATCACCTAAACGCATAATTGCGCCTTTGCCGAATTGCTTTTCAATTTGACCTAGGGCAGCTTCTAATGCGCGGCTTTTGTTTTCGCTCATGCCTTTGCTTTCGTTACCCGTTCTTCTTGCTGGTGCTGCTTTTTTTGTTTTTTCAGCTTTTTTTAACAAGGCCATTAAATTACTCCTAGGTGCATTGTATTGTGTTTTAGTAAGCGCAGTGTCTACTGATAGTAATGTTCACTTTGCTCGTTATTTGTTTAGCAAATAAGCCGCTCACCAAACCGTGTTTTATTCGTTGTCTTTCTATTAGACGTTTCGTTAGATGTTTTATTAACACGCTAATTTTATGTAGCGCTAAACCAATACACCTAATCATTTATATCGCAAGTATACTGTATAACTATACAGTTTCAATACCGAATTTTAAAAAAAATTTATGTTTATGAATTTATTAGTGTTTTTGTTTATTAAGTCGTCTTCGTAGGCAGTAAACATAGTAACTAACGATATAAGAATCCGTTTTATTTGGCTTTTATACAGTGTCTATACAGATATTAACCAGAAATGGCTTACATGTTAACTAGGCTGATGATCAGTTCTTTTAAGGCGAGATTAATTGCTTGCTCTCGAACTTGTTGCCTGTCACCGCTAAAACATCTGGAAAAACAACGAGTATGAATTTGATTACTCGGTTTGTTAGCGGCATTTTTTGAATGCAGCGTATCGATTTTTTTGACAAGTTCAGGATCAACCCCACGGCTCATTACTGCAATAGCGAACCAGACTAAACCAACCGGTTTAGATGCGGTACCGCCACCAGGACCGGCAATTCCACTAATAGAAACGCATAAATCAGCGCCGCTTTTGTGCAATCCGCCTTCTGCCATTTCGCGCACAACTTCTGAGGACACAGCCCCAAATGTAGCCAAAGTAGCTACACTCACCCCCACTTCCTCGTTTTTCGCTTGATTTGAATAGGTTACCCATGATTTCTCAAACCATTGCGACGAACCGGCAACCTCAGTAATAGCGAAAGCGACGCCGCCACCGGTGCATGACTCAACCGATGCTACTTTTTTATCTTTGGCTAGAAGCTCTTCACCGAGTGTGCGAGCAAGCACGCCAGCACTTTTTGCATTTAAGTTTTGCAATGTCTATTTATATCCCTGTGGTTTTCATTACAATGGCGACACATAATAAAGACAAGCTGAAGTTGTCACAACAGAAACCTGTTTAAAAAGCATGCCAAACAATAAAAACGAAAAAGTTAACGAGATAGTTCAATCAAGCTCTCCAGCAAATACGCCCATGATGACGCAATATCTAAGGATAAAGGCGGAACATCCGGATATTCTGCTGTTTTATCGTATGGGCGATTTTTACGAGCTGTTTTTCGATGATGCAAAAAAAGCATCCAACCTTCTCAATATATCGCTCACTGCGCGAGGTAAGTCGGGCGGCGAGCCCATCCCAATGGCGGGCGTACCTTATCATGCTGCCGAAAACTATTTGGCAAAACTGGTTAAAATGGGCGAATCGGTTGCCATATGTGAACAAATTGGCGACCCAGCAACGAGTAAAGGGCCGGTAGAGCGCGCAGTTCAGCGTATTGTTACTCCCGGCACGGTTACTGATGAAGCGTTATTAGATGAATCCAAAGACTCGGTTTTATTGGCTATTACCAAAGTCAAAGAGGTTTATGGTCTCGCTTCAATCGATATTACCAGCGGCCAATTCATGCTTTTTGATGCGCAAAGTGACGAGGCATTTCAGGCCGAACTTCAGCGTATTCAGCCTGCCGAAATTTTGTATCCAGAACAATGTTCGTTTTTTCATTTGATACAAAAATGCAAAGGCTTGAGGCGTCGCCCGCAGTGGGAATTTGATACCGACACGGCTCATTTGAAACTCAACACGCAGTTTGGCACCAAAGAGCTTGATGGTTTTGGTATCAATGTCAATGCAGTTGCTATGGGCGCAGCAGGATGTGTTTTGCAATACGTGCAAGAAACTCAACGCACTGCCTTGCCGCACTTGCGCAAAATAAGTCAGTACCGCGCTGATGAATCGGTATTGATGGATGCCGCGACACAACAAAATTTAGAGCTGACGAGAACTTTGTCAGGCAGCACTGAAAACACCTTATTTTCAGTATTAAACAACACCTCAACGGCCATGGGCAGTCGCTTGCTGCAACGCTGGCTGCATCGCCCTATTACCGACAAAAACAAACTATTTTTTAGACAAAACAGCATTGCTGATGTGCAACGTCACGATTATTCTATATTACAAGATTTCCTCAAGCAGATAGGTGATATTGAACGAATATTGGCGCGCATGGCCTTGCGCTCAGCCCGTCCCCGGGATTTCTCAAGACTCAAAGAAGCCGTCAATATACTGCCCGACCTGCAACAATGGTTGCGTGATTGTATGCCCTCATCACAACATGACTCATTCAGTATTTTTAGCCGTGATATTGGCGAATACCCAAATGTTGCTGAGCTATTAAACCGGGCAATTATCGACAATCCGCCGGTTGTTTTGCGCGACGGCGGCGTAATAGCAGAGGGCTACTCTGAGGAACTTGATGAATTGCGTGCGCTGTCAAAAGGCGCAACCGACTTTCTTGACCGACTAGAACAAAAAGAGCGCGAACGTACCGGCATACCCACACTAAAAGTCAATTATAACCGAGTGCATGGATTTTTCATTGAAGTGAGCCATGCCAATATCGATAAAATTCCGCCCGACTATGTGCGCCGCCAAACGCTTAAAAACAATGAACGTTATATTATCCCTGAACTTAAAGCCCACGAAGACAAAGTGTTAACCAGCCAAAGTAAGGCACTGGCATTAGAAAAGAAGCTCTACGAAGCCTTGTTTGACGACATCGCACCCGAGTTGACCAGCTTAATGCAAAGTGCAGTAGCGTTAGCTACTTTAGACGTACTCACTAATTTTGCTGAACGCGCTGATACCTTGAATTTACATCGGCCCGAATTAGTCGAACAAAACATCATTAATTACAGCGAAGGTCGTCACTTGGTCGTTGAAGAAGTGATGCACTCGCCCTTTATCGCGAACCCGTTATTTATGGACGATAAAACGCGCATGCTCATGATCACAGGCCCAAACATGGGCGGTAAATCGACATACATGCGCCAAACAGCACTCATCGTGTTGCTCGCTTACGTTGGCTGTTATGTACCTGCAAAAGAAGCACAAATTGGACCTATTGACCGCATATTCACCCGTATTGGCGCGGCTGATGATTTAGCTTCCGGGCGCTCAACTTTTATGGTTGAAATGACTGAAACCGCGAACATTTTAAATAATGCAACCGCAAACAGTTTGGTATTGATGGACGAAATTGGTCGCGGCACAAGTACTTATGATGGCTTAAGCCTAGCGTGGTCATGTGCACAATGGTTGTCCGAAAAACTCCATGCATTTACCTTATTTGCCACACATTATTTTGAACTCACCAGCTTATCAGACAGCATTCCTACGATCACTAACGTGCATTTAAGCGCCGTTGAACACGATGACGAAATTCGCTTTATGCATCAGGTACAGCAAGGTGCAGCGAATAAAAGTTATGGATTACAAGTGGCTAAACTAGCGGGTGTTCCTAAGGCCGTTATTGATTCAGCAAAACGCAAATTGGCTGAATTAGAACGGCTCGATGCGGTTAATGCAAGCAATGCTGGTAACAAGGTGACGCGTTCGCGCAGCGAGCAGTCAAGTAGCCAGCACTCAATTAGCCAGCACTCAATTAGCCAGCAGTCAAATGACAAAAAACCCGCAACGGAAATAAAAAGAGAAACTCAATTGAGCATGTCTTTTGAAACCCCGGAGCATTGGTTAGAGCAAAAAATAAAACAAATTGATATTGATGATCTAACACCAAGACAAGCTTTAGCTTTACTTTATCAATGGCGAAAGGAACTTAAGTAGCTCTTTATTGCTTCCTTATTGCTTCTTTATCGCGTTTTTATCACTTCTTTATCAACATTCTCACACATTTTTCATTTACTCTGCGGGTAGTTTTTTAGTATACTACTCTCCCATCAAAGCACGCCTTCAATGTGCTTAAGGATCCATGATCTGGCCTTCGATATAAGCTAATATTTAATTAAAAATGAATATCAGTAAACCTATCTACTGCTTTGTTTATGTTCCGAAAAACAACTTATACAAAATGGATTTTTAATAAATTCCATTCAACCCAAGTATCCTAGGTTTTGCATGATAAATTATATTTTCGTCACCGGTGGCGTTGTTTCATCACTAGGTAAAGGTATTGCAGCAGCATCCTTGGCCGCTATTCTTGAAGCTCGCGGCCTTAAGGTCACCATGCTCAAACTCGACCCTTACATAAATGTTGACCCCGGCACGATGAGCCCAATTCAACACGGTGAGGTATTTGTTACCGACGATGGTGCAGAAACCGATTTAGATTTAGGCCATTACGAGCGCTTTATCCGCACCCGTATGACTAGCCGTAACAACTTTACAACCGGTCGCGTTTATGAAGAAGTGATTAAGCGTGAACGACGTGGCGACTACTTAGGTGCAACCATTCAGGTTATCCCGCATATTACCAATGAAATTAAACGCCGTATTATTGCCGGTGCTGAAGGTAATGATATCGCTATTGTTGAAATAGGCGGCACGGTAGGTGATATCGAATCACAACCATTTATCGAAGCTATTCGCCAATTAGGCACCGAAGTTGGTCGTGATCACTCAATGTTTATGCACCTTACTTTAGTGCCTTATCTAGCGGCTTCAGGTGAAACCAAAACCAAACCAACACAGCATTCTGTAAAAGAATTACGCTCTGTTGGTATCATGCCAGACATATTAGTGTGTCGTTCAGAGGTGCCATTGCCGAGTAACGAACGTGCAAAAATTGCCTTATTTACTAACGTAAACGAAAAAGCGGTTATTTCACTTCGCGACGCCAGCAGCATTTATAAAATACCTGCCGCACTTAAAGCACAAGGCATGGACGAAATCGTTGTAAAGCGGTTTGGTTATGATTGTCCGGAAGCTGATCTAGCTGAATGGGAACAGGTACTGTATGCAGAATCAAACCCCGTTGGCGAAGTTAATATTGGTATGGTCGGCAAATATGTTGAATTGCCGGATGCTTATAAATCAGTCAATGAAGCATTAAAGCATGCTGGTTTGAAGAATAGATTAACCGTTAATATTAAGTATATTGACTCGCAGGATGTTGAAAGTAAAGGCATTCACCTCTTGCATGAGCTTGACGCAATTCTGGTTCCTGGTGGCTTTGGTGTGCGCGGTATTGAAGGTAAAATAGCCGCTGCCAAATACGCTCGTGAAAACGACGTTCCGTATTTAGGTATTTGTTTAGGCATGCAGGTTGCGTACATCGAGTTTGCTAGAAACGTTGCCGGTATGGAACACGCCAACAGCACAGAATTCAACCCAGACACGCCATTCCCAGTTGTTGGCCTCATTACTGAATGGCTAGACGGTGATGGTGGTAAAGAAGTCCGAGATGTTACCACCGATTTAGGTGGTACTATGCGTCTGGGCAGTCAACTTTGCCACTTGGAAAAAGGCACTAAAGTTGAACAGATGTATGGCAGCACTGAAATTTATGAACGCCATCGTCACCGTTACGAGGTAAATAACAACTTACGCGCCGAAATTGAAAAAGCGGGCTTAAAAGTAAGTGGATTATCGAATGACAAGGCATTGGTTGAAGTTATCGAAATTGAAGATCACCCTTGGTTCGTAGCAGGCCAATTTCACCCTGAGTTCAACTCAACGCCGCGCGATGGACACCCATTATTTACTGGGTTTGTAGCTGCGGCAGGTGTATATGCTAAGAACAAATAGAGAATAAATAGAGAATAAATAACAAATAAAAGGAACAAAAATGGCGAATATTTCTCGTATTGTAGGCCGCGAAATTTTGGATTCACGTGGTAATCCGACAGTTGAAGCAGATGTTTATTTGGACTGCGGTGCTATGGGGCGCGCTTGTGCACCTTCTGGCGCATCAACAGGTTCAAGAGAAGCTTTAGAATTACGTGACGGCGACAAAGCCCGTTATCTAGGTAAAGGTGTACTCAAAGCCGTCGCTGCAATTAATGATAATATTGCGCCCGCATTATTAGGCAAAGATGCGGCAGCTCAAGCTACCGTCGATCAGCTAATGATTGATTTGGATGGCACCGAAAATAAAGAAGTACTGGGTGCGAATGCAATTTTAGCCGTCTCACTTGCCGTTGCAAAAGCGGAAGCGATTAGTCAAAAGCTACCGTTGTATGCGCATATTGCCAACTTGAACGGCACACCAGGTGTTTACTCAATGCCTGTACCAATGATGAATATCATCAATGGTGGAGAGCATGCTGACAACAACGTTGATATTCAAGAATTTATGGTTCAGCCGATTGGCGCACCTTCATTTGCCGAAGCATTGCGTACCGGCGCTGAAATTTTCCATAGCTTGAAAAAAGTATTATCAGCCAAAGGCTTGAGCACTGCCGTGGGAGACGAAGGAGGCTTCGCACCAAACCTAACATCGAATGCTGAAGCGCTGTCCGTTATCGTAGAAGCGGTTGAAAACGCAGGCTACAAAATGGGTGTTGACGTTACCTTAGCGCTGGATTGTGCAGCCTCAGAATTCTACAAAGACGGCCAGTATGTGTTAAGTGGCGAAGGTAAGTCGTTTGATTCAAATGGTTTTAGTGATTACCTTGCTAACCTTGCTGCAGAGTATCCTATCCTGTCTATTGAAGATGGCTTAGACGAAAGCGATTGGGATGGTTGGGCATATCAGACTAAAATTCTTGGTCACAAAATACAGCTCGTTGGTGACGACTTGTTTGTTACTAATACGAAGATATTATCGCGCGGAATTGAAAACGGTGTGGCTAACTCAATTTTGATTAAATTTAATCAAATCGGTTCATTAACTGAAACATTGAACGCAATTAGAATGGCTAAAGACGCCGGTTTTACTGCGGTTATTTCTCATCGTTCAGGCGAAACAGAAGACGCGACAATTGCCGACCTAGCCGTAGGAACAGCTGCAGGTCAAATAAAGACCGGCTCACTTTGTCGTTCTGACCGCGTTGCTAAGTATAACCAATTACTTCGCATTGAAGCGGAATTGGCGGAGCAAGGCACACCAGCACCTTACAATGGACGCTCTGAAATTAAAGGCCAATAATCGGTTTTTACATTAAATGCAGGCCGACAAGGCCAGTTTTAACGGCTATTTGCCAATAAAATTAGAGTAATTAATGAAAGCGGTATCTTTATGGTTTAAGATGCCGTTTCGTTTTTTTAGCATTGAAATTAAATAAAATAAGTGATGAGCGACCAACAATCCGATCAAACCAACATATTTAACTTAGCCGAACAGTTTCCCAACGTCGCTGAGTTATGCAACGCGTTGTATGAACGAGAGTTACTTAGTCTTGCTACCAGCAATATCAAAGACCCCATCCTGCTGAAACGAAAGCTCAGTGGTTTGACCTACCATATTAAAAATGCCGCTGAATTTCTAATTAATGAGCCCACACCAATCGATGTCGATGTTCACAATGGCACTTGGAAGTCGAAACAAGCTAACAAATGCCCCGCAGCTAAACTTGTTGCTAATGAAAAAGAAATAGCCAAAGCAGAAACTTGGTTCAAACAGCATCATTATCATGGCGGCGTGGTTTGCGTTTACGTGAATAATTACGGCAATGAGCATATTGAGCTCGATTCAATTGATATGTTTACTAGCCCAGTAGACAAATTACACACCAATAAATTTGCTTGGTTTGCCCTCAACGGCGAATCACTCGAAGATGCAAAAAATCATGTAAGCCATCGTTTAGTGAAACCTAGTAAAGCCATTTTAAGCGCAGCTTGCAGCGGACATAAATGGAATAGCAAAGGCAAAGCGATACCAAGAGCGTTAAGTTTACGAGAATTGTTATTGTCGACGAATATTAATTGGAAGACGTTTAGGTAGTTCAAGACAGTTGAGCTGCTATACTAACTAAAGATGCTCAGTCTGCTACCCAAATAAGGAAGTAAATAATTGCGACTCATGGTTTCTGTGTTACTTAGCGCATTGCTCCTTGGCGCTTGCCTGCCTGTTCAAACACCCGATACTACCGCGACTTTACATAAGGACAATATTGAGCCTTGGTATAAAAGTGCGGAATCGTTTTTCTTAAACCCTAAGAATAATCAAAGTATGCTTGAGTTTGCAGAGCAATTGCAAACATTGGTGGCTGACCCTGGTGCCACACTTACTAAGGACTCAGCGAAACAGGCACAACAAAATCTGCCTTACACCTTCACCAATGATTCGATAGCATTGTTGGACAGCGCAAAAGCACTAAACCAAGTCCCTGCAAAAATCGATTTATTAGAAAAGAAAATACACCTTTTTTGGGCACATCAATTTGGTTTTTATGGCGATGTGTTTTTGAGTGATCGCGACCAACAACATATTGAAAAGAATTCAGAATATAAGGATTATCTGCAGTCACTGTCGAAACTAGCGAAAATGTACCCGGCTTTTGACAAAGGTAGGACAGAGATTTATGCAGCCGATAACGAAAAGAAACTGTTGGCTTTTAGCCGCATCTACAAAAATACTAGGGTGTTTATCGCCGTAAACTTGTCTTTTGAAACCCACGAAATACCATTGCCGTTTGGCTTTATGTCGTCTACCAAAGTGCTTATGTGGGAATCCGATAACATACAGCTACGAGAGTTCGTGACTCAATCGGCTATTTCGATCACACCATATACAAGCGCAATAATTATTGTTGGCGGTTAGCATGCTGCTCTCCCTTTTAACAAATAAATAATGCGTAAAACATTGTTCATTACAATCCATTTCTACTGTCGGATTTCTTTACACACAGCAAATAATCTTTCAGTCTAAATTAAATTATTCTATAAATTTCAACCGTATACCACATTGGCACAGGATGTGCTTATGATCAATTAGTGTTCAAATAAGCACAAAAAAGCTGATTAAAAAAACAAATAGCTTATTAAAAACACAAATTTAATCGACTTTTTACATCAAGGAAAATTCAAAATGAACAAAAAATCTTTTAGTGCACTAGTTACTGCGACTATTCTAGGTATGCTGCTAACAACGTCCGCTAACGCTAATTTAATTCAAAATGGTGGCTTCGAAGTAGCTCCAACTGGTCCTACACTTGGTGGTGGTAGCTTCTGGCAGTACTACTCTTCAGGTTCTATTGCAGACTGGAGCGGAAGTAATTTAGAACTTTGGACTAATAACGGTCAATATGAAGGTGAGGTTCACGCTGAGCTAAATGCTCACGCATCTACCAATACTGCATGGAGTATCTTTCAGACGTTTAGTACCATTAGCGGCCAAAGTTATGACTTGTTTTTTGCCTACAAAGCACGTAGAGGCAACAATCAAAATAGTAGTGAGGTGTTTAACGTAAGTGTTGGTGATCTAAACACGAATGTAAGTGATCACGTTACAAATTCATGGAAAACTTTCTCACAAAGTTTTAAGGCCACCAGCACTTCGACAACTCTGCGTTTTACAGCAGTGACGCCATTAACTGGTACGTTGGGGAATTTCCTTGACGACATACGCGTAACAGTTCCTGAGCCAGGCGCTCTAGCATTGTTAGGTTTAGGTCTGCTAGGTCTTGGTATAGCAAGAAAGAGAAACAAACGCGCTTAATCCGCTTTTGAAGTTAGCCCCGAAAGTTAGAGATAATTTTCGGGGCTTTTTTATGGGCAAATCAGTTAAGCGCTTTTTTGTGGCTAGGCAACTCTGTCTAGGCCAGTGACCTACTAACCTACTAACCTGCTAACCTACTAACCTACTAACCTGCTAACCTACTAACCTACTATCCTACTATCCTGCTAACCTGCTAACCTGCTAACCTACTAACCTGCTAACCTACTAACCTACTAACCTGCTAACCAACTGACTTACTGACTTACTGACCAATAAACGAGTAATCCGTTAAACTCTCTAAAAAGTTCAACAAATCCTGTTTTTCTTCATCTGTAATATCAAAGCCTTGTACAAAGGGACTCTTAAGTGGATTGTTAACGCCATCGCCCCTTCCACCCGCAGCATAAATATCGATTACCTCTGACATTGTTGCCACCGAACCGTCGTGCATAAATGGGGCTGTCAGCATGATATTGCGTAATGTTGGTGCTCTGAACTTACCTCGATGTTTTGGATTGAAGGTGATATCTGCCAATCCTTGATCGCCATTGGCATAACTGCCCTCTCCGTCGATGTCATACAGGCCGGTATTGTGAAAGGAAACTAGATCTAACTTTTGAAAAGCATGCTTACTCGACTGCGTAAAATTAAAGCCGCCATGACAATGAAAGCACTCTAGTTTTTCCGAGAAAAACAAATCCATGCCGCGAATAGCGGATGCTGACAACGCTTCATCCTCATTAAAATAGGCATAACGGTCAAAATTTGAATTAAATGACGTTAAGCTTCTTACGTAACTCGCTAGTGCTTTTACAATATGGTCAAAATTAACCTGCGTGCTGTCAAAAGCCACCTTGATGTCATCAGAATAGTCGCCCAGCCTCGCCAGTATCTCCTCCTCATTACCCGTCACGCCCATTTCTACAGGCGTTTCATTGAATAACGGTATCAAGATCTGATTTTCGACCTTGCCCAAACCATCGTGGGCCCAAGTAAAACTGCCGTTGTAAGCAACATTAACTAAGGCCATCGAATTGCGCTTTAACACCTCACCGGTAGTTCCAACAGATGTTTTTTTAGGCTCTGCAAAGGCAAAGGCTTTTATATGACAAGAGGCGCATGATTGTTGTTGATTAACCGATAAACGCGTGTCATTGAATAAACGCTCGCCCAATGCGACTTTCTCCATTGTCATCGGGTTGTCGGCAGGAATGCTAGGCGTTGGAAAACCAGCCGGTATATTCCATACATAGGGCGTTGACTTGTTTTGCGGCGAGCAGCCAGTAGTCGCCAACATTGCAGTAGTTGCCAACATTGCAGTAGTGCAAATTAACGTTAAATTAAAGAGCTTATGTAAGGGCTTATGTAAGAGCTTATGTAAGAGCTTATGTAAGAGCTTATGTAAGAGCTTATGTAAGAGCTTATTTAAGAGCTTGTGTAAAAACAGCATTACGCTTCAAATTTTCGACTAGTTCATTACAGGTAGTATTATCAATTCCTGAAAACATACAACTGGTTTTTCTGGTTAACGTCATATTTTTGATTATTTCATCAAGATGAATGCTGATATTAATATGGACCTTTTTTATAGCAGCGTTCGATTTCGCCAAGTCATTGCTTTCTGGTACATCCAAAACCTGAATGGAATTTGATGGCAACACAATATCCACCGCGGTCAAATTAGCTTGAGCACATGGTGCTCGTGGCCCGCGTACCATGGCGGCAGATACACACCCAACGCTGCCTAAATGAAACGACCATGCATCACCCGCGGCATTTTGCATATCCCAGCGAATAAATTTATAGCCATTGCGCCACGCCCAAAACATTGAAGAATCATTCAACGGCGATGCTTGAATTAAGGGATTTTGGTGATTAATAGCGAACGGGACGCCCACATTAAAAGAAAGAGACAAAGGCGTTTGGGCCTTTATAGCATCTACACCATCTATACCACCTACACCATCTATACCACCTATACCATCTATACCCTCAATACCCTCAATCACGCCCACTAATGACATATTCCCCGTCGATTGTTTACAATCTACATTATACCTAATCAAAGCAACCTGCTGGCTTTGCCAATCGTTATCGTCTAGGATTATGGACTTGCCATTGTTAACTGAAAACTGACTAAAAAACATCGCTAATTCTGATACATACCACTGAGCATTGTTTATCTTGAGGGGCTGCTCACATTGAATAGGTAGGCCTTGAAAGTGCAGTGAAAAGGTAATAGTGACCGCAGTAGAGGTTGTTGCAGCCATACTTATCTTCGCGTCAACGTTATCTTGCGATTGAGTTGGCGATTCAAGCGCAGGCGAGCAGCCGCCGATAATTATGGCACTTGAGAGTAATAACATTTTTACATTTACCAACACGTTTACATTTGCAAAAAGGCTTAAATTTTCGAATGAAGATGGTATTGAGTACAAAATAAACGGAACCAATATGAAAAGAACTTCCTTTAGTTTACGCATCTTACTTGTAATTGCCACAGGGTTTTGTGCGCCAGCAAACGCGCATACCGATCATGACAAAGCGCGCTTTGTTGCCCAAAATGGTGTTGATGCGGGTAATTGTAAAAACCGTTTTAGACCTTGTGCATCAATTGGATATGCAGCACAGCAAGCGAATAAAGGTGATGTGGTTTTAGTTGCACAGGGCAATTATGAACTAAGCAAATTTGAGGATATTTTTTATCTTATTAGCGATATTGTTCCTGCATTAGGCGGTTTTCAAACCCTAGATAACTATCAAGTACAAAACCCGCAAGCTTTTGTGACTACCTTGCAGGGTGTGCCGCAACAATATGCTGATCAACTATATCAAAAAGGCTTTAATGTTATTGTCGATACCAAAGGCAAGAATTCGGCAACCGCACTGGCATTAGATAACAGTCTTGATGCGGTCAACGCAATGTATCAGTCGCAAGCCGAAACCGCCTGCGTAGACGGTTTTGCAGGACAATTTCCGTGTAATAATATGTCTCTTTTAGCGCATATTCCGGTTAGTGATTTTCCTACCAATAGCATCAATGCTAATGATATTTGGGGCCATGTCGACCTCAATACGATGAAAGAATATGCATTGCTAGGCTTACGTCGAGGTATCGCATTAGTGGATGTTTCAGACCCCGTAAACCCGGTCATTATCAACGCAATTCAAGGTCAAAACACCACTTGGCGTGATATTAAAGTGCTTCAGTATTTCAATCCCGACGCCAACAAATGGGAAGCCTACGCTTATGCAACAGCCGACAGTACCGCTGAGGGCTTAAGCATTATAAACTTAAGCAACCCAGAAACTGGCTTAGTCTTAGTCAGCCGTGATGTAACTGATGCCTCAGCCCACAATATTTATATTTCCAATGTCGATTATGGACTCAACATTAAAGATTCAACGGCCTTACCGCAAGTCCATATATTGGGTTCAAATCAATTTGGCGGCGCAATGCGCAGCTATAGCCTGACCGATCCGGAACAACTCCAACCCACCTATATTCTTTCCGGAGCTACTCGCAGCGACTATTCACACGACGCATCATCATTTTTAGTCAATGACGAACGCGCTGAGCGTGATTGTGTTAACACCACCTCGGCCGGCTGCACTGTTCTGCTCGACTTCAATGAGCAAACATTGCGACTATGGGACCATTCCAACCTTGGAAGTGCTGTTGAGTTATCCGCCGTTAGTTATCCAGATGCAGAATACACGCATTCAGGTTGGTGGAGTGAAGACCGTCAATATGTGATTTTACATGACGAACTCGACGAACAAAGAAGAGGGTTAAATACAACGGTTCATATTTTTGATATTTCTGATTTAAACCAGCCAACGCTAGTATCTACATGGAGTGGCCCAACGCGCGCCATTGATCACAATGGCTTTGTTCGTGGCAATAAATATTACATGTCCAATTATGAGCGCGGCGTAACAATACTCGACTTATCAAACCCATTAGCACCCGCTGAACTGGGTTATTTTGATACCTTCCCATCGTCGACTAATGCTTCATTTAACGGTGTTTGGGGTGTGTATCCTTATCTGCCCTCAGGCATTATATTGGCCAGTGATATACAAGGCGGTTTGTATATTTTAAAAGATGAAACTAACAGCGACGCGAGAGACGATATTAACTTCTCATCTGCGTTATATGAAGTAACAGAAGGCGGCGTTATTGATATATCCGTCATACGCTCGGGCACAAGAGCAGTTTCAGTTGATTATAAAATCATGCGAGGCGCAGCAAATGGCAATGACTTTTTAGCCCAAGAGAGCGGCACACTCACTTGGAATGCCGGCGACTCCGTTGCGCAAACCATCAGCATTGAAGCGCTTGATGACGGCAATGGCGAAGGGCTTGAGTCACTATTTATTCGCTTGGAAAATGCATCACCGAGTGCTGAACTAGTCACGCCAAATATTGCCAAAATAGATATTCAAAGTTTAACCGGTCTCGCATCTTCAATCGTGTTGGACCAAGACACCTTGACTGTAAAAGAAACTGACAGCAGCATTACGCTAACGGTGACTCGTTCTGGCGCATCTGATCAAGTCGCAGCTGTCGGTTTACGTATTGAAAATGGCTCCGCCCAAGCGGATGCTGATGTCACGTTAGCGATCGACACGCTGGAGTGGGCTGCCGGCGAATTAGGCGGCCAAAGTTTTGCTATTACGATCGTCAATGATGATGTAAATGAGGAAAATGAAAGCTTCGCCCTTGTCTTAGACAATCCCCAAAACGTCACGATTGCAGGTTCAGACAGAGTTGCAGTAACTATTCGTGATGATGACTCAAATCAAGCGCCACAGGTAAATACTGAAACTAGTTTGAATGTGAACACCCTTCAGTCAATTACATTAACAGCCTCGGCGACTGATCCTGAGGGGCAGAGCATGACGTTTGCTTGGGCACAAACATCAGGTACAAACGTAACGTTGGCAAACGCCGATAGTTTATCAGTGAGCTTTACTGCCCCCGATATAGCTGGCAGTTTAGGCTTTACTTTCACTGCAACTGACGACTTCGGCGTTGCAACGTCAATGAGTGTTAATGTGACTGTTGAAGCGCCAGCACCCGCACCTTTGCCAGTGCCAACACCCGTCAATGCGACTAGTTCCGGTGGCGGTGCAATTTGGTTGATCAATATTTTGCTTTTATTAACCTTGGTGAGAAGAGTGAAATAACAAATTTGACCTTATTTAGAGATAAAGAGTATTAATAAACACGTTATAATACAGCTTAATCAACCCCAAAAGGCACTTCATTGAACAGCAGTACTTCAATACTCTCATGGCTATTTTCACATTTACGTCCATACACGAGCAAAGTTGTTTTTGCATTAATAGCACTGGTCGTCGGCGCCATGGCTTGGTTGGTTTTAGGCCAAGGCATTAAGTTAGTAGTTGATCAAGGCTTCGTCGCGGGTGATGAGTCGATGCTGTTCAATTCGCTTTTACTGGTGTTAGTTATCGCCTTCATTGGCAGTATTGCTACCTACTGCCGATTTTATCTGATGGTTTGGCTAGGTGAAAGGGTGTGCGCGGATATTCGCAAGGCCTTGTTTTCACATTTAGTCACCTTGTCACCAAGCTTTTTTGCTGAATCTCGCACAGGTGAGGTTATATCTCGCTTCACCAGTGATACAACACTACTGCAATCGGTGGTTGGCACCGGTGTTTCAATGGCACTGCGCTCATTTGTTATGTTTGTTGGTGCACTCGTTTTAATGGCGATCACCAGCACCACATTGACCCTTTACGTGTTTATTGCCGTGCCCATCATTTTATTACCGATAAAATTACTTGGCAAAAAAGTCAGGTATTTCGCTAAAGTAAGCCAAGACGATGTCGCCAGTATGGGCACATTAATTGACGAAAGCCTACACGAAATCCATACATTACAATCATACAATCACGAAGACCAAAGCGTTGAAAGTTTTGACGCCAGCGCAGAACAAATAATGCAAAGTGCTTCAAAGCGCATCCATTATCGCGCCCTCCTAATTGCGATGATCATGTTTATCAGCTTAAGTTCTATATTTATTGTTGCTTGGGTTGGTGCATTAGATGTTATATCTGGTGCTATTACGCCTGGTGAACTCGCGGCCTTTGTTTTCTATGCCGTACTCGCAGGGGCGTCTATTGCCACCATAAGCGAAGTGATTGGCGATCTGCAAAAAGCGGCGGGTGCCAGTGAACGTATCGTTGAATTGATGAATACGTCATCTGATATTCCGATCGGGTCAACATTTCCGGACGCCACCTTAGCGCCATTTGAGCCTATTGAAAAGCAACCGCTAAATGTCAATATCAAAGGTTTCAGAGTTAACGAGCAAGCATTAGTTGATGCCAACAAACCCATATTAACCCTGCATAATATCGGATTTAGCTATCCTAGTGTGCCTGAAAAACAAATTATTCATGAAGTCTCGTTTAGTGTCATGCCCGGCCAAAAAGTGGCGATTGTAGGCCACAGTGGTGCTGGTAAATCGACGTTATTTGATTTACTTATGCGCTTCTATGATATTGATTATGGTGAAATTTTGATTGGTGACTCAGCGCAAAAGACCATTAGCACCTACGATATCCGCCGCCAATTTGCGCTGGTACCGCAAGATGCGGTTATATTTGCCACCACGGTACTCGACAACATTCGTTTATCTAACACCACAGCCACTAAAGAAGAGGTAATTGAAGCAGCAAAACTTGCCTTCGCACATGAGTTTATTTTGGATTTTGTAGACGGTTATGAAACTCAATTAGGCGAACGTGGCGTTAAACTCTCAGGTGGTCAAAAACAGCGTATTGCCATTGCCAGAGCCATCTTGGCCAAACGCCCTATTCTATTATTAGATGAGGCAACCAGCGCATTAGATGCAAGCAGTGAAAAATACGTCAAACAAGCGTTAGATTCACTGATGACCAAAACCACCACATTGATCATTGCACACCGTTTATCCACCGTGATCAACGCCGATAATATTATTGTGTTAGAAAAAGGAAAAGTAATAGGACAAGGCAAGCATGCCGAGTTGATGGCAGCGAGTCCTGTTTATAAAGAGTTTGTTGAATTGCAGTTAAGTTAAACTATTTTTTTGAAAAAATGAAAAGTTTTGTAACAATTAAGCTACATATTAAGCGTAAAGCGAACTAAAAGATCCAGCCCAAAGTAGTAAGATAACGGACTTGCTTCAAAGAAGCATCCGCGCCTTCGACACAAAGGCACAGACTAACTAGCTTGGGATGGCATCATGTTTGTAAACTTGACACGAAAATCACTACTCGCCCTCTTTTTATCCTCGATGGTATTTGTTGCCATTGCCGAAGATGCAAAAGATGAAAAGAAAGAAGATGAAAAAGAGAAAGAAACACTTACCGAAGTATTAGACAAAAAAGATGCTTTTAAAGGCTTCGTCGATATTTACCGTGATAAAGAAGACGGTAGTGGTTTAGTTGTCTTTGATGAATCACAATTGAACAAACCGTTTTTGTACTTTGTATCCACTGTTGATGGCGCAGTCGCCGCAGGGACTTTTAGAGGCCAATTTAGAGGCTCTCGTTTAATTGAATTTCGTCGCAACTATGATCGCATAGAAGTAGTATCAAAAACCCCACGCTTCTACTTTGACCCAGAAAAAGCCATCAGCCGAGCTGCTGAAGCGAATATTAGTGAAGCTATTTTACTGTCAACTAAAATAGAGCACGAAGAAGACGGTAAAATCGCTATTTCTTTAGGCGAATTATTCGCAAATGAAGACTTGCACAAAGTTTCCCAAACGCCTTCAGACGACCCCAAAGTAGAAAAACGTCGATTTAAGCCAGGTAAACTCTCAGAGGACAAAACCTCTATTAGCGAGATCAAGAACTTCCCTGAAAATACCCACGTGGTTGTCCGCTACGTTTACGAGAATAGCGATCCTAAAGTAGACGGCGGTAATGAGGTTTCTGACTCACGTTATACCACCTTGCAAATTCAACATGCCTTTATTAAAGCGCCTGAGAACGACTTTCAGCCACGCCGTGACGACCCAAGAATAGGTTACTTTTCGCAACAGTTTGATGATCTAACCTCTGACCAAACGGCAAACTATCGTGATGTGATCAACCGTTGGGACTTGCAAAAGAAAAATCCGGGTGCTGAGTTATCAGACCCCGTTCAACCCATTGTTTGGTGGATTGAAAACACGACCCCAGTCGAATGGCGTGACACCATTAAAAACGCAACACTGGCGTGGAACACCTCGTTCGAAAAGGCCGGTATAAGCAATGCTATTGAAGTCAAAATTCAAGCTGACGATGCCGACTGGAGCTCGGATGACGTGCGTTACAACGTGCTGCGTTGGACTTCTTCACCGCGTCCCCCATTTGGTGGCTACGGTCCAAGCATTGCGCATCCATTGACGGGTCAAATCATTGGTTCTGACATTATGCTGGAATACAGCTTTATGAAAGGCCGTTGGATTGCGGGTGAAATGTTCACCGATGGTTACGCTTCATTGAATGACGGTTTACAAGGCGATGAGCGCATGAACTGTTCACTAGGCCATGCACTAAACCTTGGCATGATGTTTGGTCAATATGCTGGCATGGCAGATGGTATGGGCAAAATTGAAGAAGAAAAATTACTTCGTCAATCCATGGCATATCTTATCCTGCATGAAGTCGGTCATACATTAGGCTTGAACCACAACATGATGGCGTCGCAACTGCATGGTCATGATGAAGCGCATGATGCTTCGGTTACTCAGGGCATACTTGCTGGTTCAGTTATGGATTATCCATCAGTTAACTATGCGCCAGTAGGCAGAGAACAAGGCGACTTCTACACTGAAAAGCCAGGTCCATATGATGATTGGGCTATTTTGTATGGTTACTCAGAAGCCCTCGCCGATCCAACTGCTGAAGAAAAGCGTCTTAGCACTATTTTAAGTCGCTCTGCAGAGCCACAATTAGCCTTTGGTAATGACGCTGACGATATGCGTGCAGTTGGCCGTCATGTCGACCCTCGTATCAATATTTTTGATATGTCAGGTGAGGCTGTTGATTACGCGCAAGACCGCTTTGAATTAATCAAGCATATGGCCGGTAAACTAAAAGAAAAAACATTGGTTGATGGTCGTTCACATAACGACTTAACGGTTGGCGTAAATGTATTGTTTGGTGAATTTGCGCGCCAAGCTTCAGTGGTATCGCGCTATATTGGTGGTGTTTATGTAAACCGCGCTTTTGTGGGTCAAGCGGGTTATACACAGCCATTAACGCCGGTCCCAGAAGCCGAGCAACAAAATGCGATGGATACGCTAAGCGCGTTTGTTTTTGCACCTGATGCGATTGATGAAATGGCCCCCTTATTTGCTTATATTCAGCGCCAACGTCGCGGTTTCAGTGGTTGGGGAAGAGACGAGTCACCTCGCCTACATGACATGTTGCTAGGCGCTCAAAAGAACGTACTTGATCATGTGATGCACCCAAATGTATTGATCCGCCTGACTGACACCACCTTATATGGCAATACGTTTACCGCTGAGAAAATGCTGGCCAATTTAACTGACTCTATGTTCAAAGCTGACATCAAAGGTGATGTGAACTCATACCGTCGTAACCTGCAGGTTGAATACGTAGAGCGTTTGATTGCAATGTCGGGTTTAGAGGACAAGAGTAAGTACGACAACTTTGCTCAAGCTTCTTCTATGTATCAGCTTGGCAGAGTAGCCGATATGGTTAACAAGTCACGCGGTGATCAGGCCACTAAAATCCATAAGGCGTTCTTAAAGGACCGTATTGAGCGGGCTTTTTATAAGGGTTAAGCCCCTTTTAAATTTGCTGATTGCGCTCTTTTTGATTTATATTGGTATTCAAATCGAAAATTGGGAACAAGAACTTGAAACATAGTTTTTTTACGGGTGCGTTGTTGTTACTGCTCTGGATGCTTCTAGTTATGGTTATGGCTATGTCTATGGTTATGAGCTCTGGGGCTGCGTATGCACAGTCTTCGAACCAGTCGATAATGAAGACGTCAACAGCTCACTCTCTTGCTCCCCCAGTAATTACTGCTTCTGGCTTATACATACGTGAAAATCATTTCTTTAATGCGGTGGTCGATGCGCTGCATTAAGCTTGAGGGTCTTATCCTGTTATTCGGTTATAATAGATGATACTCGTCAGGCGGTTAAGGCAAACATTGATTGACGTTTATTTACCTTTCAAATTTTACTATTAACTTAGCTCCGCCTAGTTTTTCCGATTCACCAATACTGACCTCAGCTCTATGCCAAGCGGCTATTCTTGCCACTATAGCCAAACCCATTCCATAACCCGTTTGCTCAGCGGTATTTTGCCCTCTGGTGAAGGGACTGAATAATTCAATACGTTTTTCAGGAACTATCCCCGGACCGTCATCACAAATAGTTAAATACACAAATCCATCGATATTTTGTGTGCTGACAAGGATATTTTGTTTGGCGTATTGCTGCGCATTATTAAGTAGATTATTAATTAACATACTTAAAAAATGAATATCGCCCTTGATGATTGGCTGTTTGGCTTGAAGGCTAAAATCGGTATTTTTGAGCTTACTAGTATGCATTGACTGATTAAAATGAATACATTCTTCGACTAGTGAATTCAAATTCACCGGTATACGCGCCACGCTAACCATGCTTTGTTCCAGCCGAGCGTAGTTGAGTAACACTGCGACAAGCTTTTCCATTTCAGCAATGTCACTGTTTAGATGCTGAATATATTTTTCTTTAGCTTCAGGCTTATTGGTTTCACTTAAGGCTTCAATACCAAAACGCAGTCTGGCCAGCGGCGTGCGTAGATCGTGCGACACCGCATTACTTAATAATTTATTGTCTTCTATTAAGGTTTCAATCTTTATTGCCATACGATTAAATTCATTTTCAATATCAACAATATAAGAGGTAGAAGAAATATGAATACGTTTAGAAAAGTCACCTTCTCCAAAGGTTTTAGCGGTTATTCTAAGCAGTCGTAATCGTTTTATTAAGGGATAAAGCCATATAAATACACACAATAAAATGCCCGCATAAAACACGGTGGTCAAGGCAACTTGTAATCCTAAGTTGTCTTCTTGCTTGCTTTGTTGATAGATGCTCAGGCTTAACACTTTTTGCTGTAAGGGCAAAAGCTGGTTCACGGTAATGACATTCTCTGATTCGAGAACCAGTGGTTCGCCTTTATAGAAATTATCTCGAAGACTCGCTGGTAAGGGAAACTCTGCTAGCGGGATAAGCTCGAGTTTCTGCTGGTTGTGCTTTTGCCATGTGGTGACAAATTGTTCAAGTTTGTCACTTTTATCTAAGGTATTAGCCAGTGGCGTTATGATTTCTCTGTAGGCACTAAATTCATCAGCGCCTTTTTGTTCTTGATATTCATTAAAAAACGTATCCAAACCCCATCCTAAAAAAATGATGGCAGTGAGTATGGCAACGACGAGCGAAAGTGTAAGTTTTTTCATTGATCACCGAAACGTGAAAATTCAATAGACGCTACGACCATGAATCTGCCACTAACAAATATCCTTTTCCCCAAATAGTTTTTATTCGATATGGGTTGTTTGCATCATCGCCGAGTTTCTTGCGCAGCCTAGAGATAGTAATGTCGACGCTGCGGTCAAAACCATCGTAATCAATACCACGGAGTTGGTGCACAAGTTCGGTACGATTCACCACCTGACCTGCTGATTTAGCTAAATGCCACAGCACATCAAATTCGTTGGACGAAATGGCAACTGACTTTCCGTTTAACTTTGTCGTGCGCGACAGAGCATCTATATGAAACTGTCCAAATTGTATGTGATTTTCGCTGACGCTTACATTATCGTTTGAGGTATTTGAGCGCCGTAACAAGGCTTTTATTCGGGATAACAATACGCGGGGTTTGACGGGTTTAGTCACGTAGTCATCGGCGCCTAATTCAAGGCCTAATACTTCATCCATTTCTTGATCGCGTGCAGTCATCATTAAGATCGGTCCGTGATAGAAGCCGCGAGCTTCTCGGCACACATCGAAGCCGTCTTTTACTGGTAGCATAATATCTAACACTACTAGGTCAGGATTATCTGTTTTTATCAATTCAACTGCGACATCACCACGGTTTACTAAAGTGACCATATAACCGTGTTCAGTCAGATAGTCGCTGAACCATTCGGCCAGAGACATATCATCTTCGACCAACATAATATGTTGGCGCTCAATCTCTTCAATCAAAATAATTTCCAACTGGCTTTTGGGCGCTTAGAGGATTGAAACACCCAAGACACGGTAATAGTGATTGTGGAGAGATTAATCTGTTCATCTTTTTTGCGTATTCCATAAGTTAAACTAGTATCAGACTGAAAATCAAAATTAACTTCGCCCGTGTTTACTTGTGACCAACATTTTATATTGTTCAGGCTGGATAACTCCACCAGGCAGTAATTTCCCATTTCTGCCTGATGCCATTTAATGATGACCTCTTGGTAGCAAACTTGACCTTGCCGTAAGGCGACGCAGCGTAAAGGAATACCGACCAGTTCACTGTCTTTTACATTATTACCTTGGGCATGCGTACTGCCCGTAAATAAGCAGACAGTGACACACAAACTAAAAGATAATATTGGTAAGTATTTCTGATAGGTGAGTTTCATCGTCTGGATACTCAACTAGAAAACGTAATTAATGCTGGTACTGATACCAGAGTCAAAGTTTCTTCTTTTCTCAAACAAGGTGCTATCATTTTGTCCAAAGTTTGAACTAACACTAATATCCGCGCGGTAAATCCAGTTTTCACTCAGTGGGTAAGTCACTCCTACAGACGAGCTGAAGTGTATTGATGCTTTACCATCGTAGCTTTCGATACCGGTTACTACCGACTCTTCTTCCGACACTCCTAGGTAATAATCATTGAACTTAGAATCTGATATATTTAAGCCTATCAAGCCGTGGAAGTTCCAATTCCTGTATTGCCAATTACGTCCTAACAAGGCCGTGGCAACTGTACCATCACTGATGCCTCTGACATCACGTTTGAGTGATACTTGTAGAATGTTTTTTCCAAAATATCCGGTTAAACGTGCGCCCACCATAGTGCTACTTTGTCTTTTCATGATACCGATAAAACGATCGTCTGTGTCTTCAGATACTCCGCCTTCGGTCGTGCCTAACACCAAGTCAAAAGACCACTTATCACTGTTGTGAAGATTATATCCTATGACCAGAGGTTCGGCTGTTTCTGAGCCTAAATCAATGAAGAACCCATTCCAGTTATAACTAGAACTTAGGTTAATGAATAAGCCAAGGCCTTTGGCTTTCTCGTCAATCAAAGATGAACCAATGCCAAGCGACGCACCCAAGCCGATCTCTATAAAATTATCGGGATCATTATTATCTTGGGTGTTGGCACGCAATGTGTGGGCAATATCTGCTGAATGAGTAAAGGATGAAAACGCGACTAACACTATCGCAACCAGCGATAGTTTAGTTATGGGGGAATACAACATGTTAACTTCCATAATTCTGAACACCCATAGAGTATATGTTTAACTAAATACTAGATACGTATCAAGATACAGCGTCTTTAACAAAACAAAGTGTAGCATAAGATCATTCAATGTGAGTGATAACTGCCAAGCTTCAACTATATAATTTAATTATATTTGCTTTAAATAAACTCATTATTGCTGCTGCATAATCCACGCCTCGGCTTTTTCCAAGCCTAAATCAATACCTTGTTCACGTTGTTCTAAGGTAAAAAATGCCTGTTCAATATCCACCGGTACTCCCACGCCTTCAAACTCTTCATTGTCTGGTGTGAGGTAAAATTCATTCGACAAACTAAATTCAGTGCCATGGGGTAGTACTTTATCAAGTCCATCAGAGAAACCACCGGCAGTTGCTTCGCCTACTAACGTGGTATTTGCTCGTTGACGCATGCTCATGGCAAAAGTTTCAGCCGCACTAGAGGTGGATGCACTCGTCATCACTGCTACAGGTCCAAGAAACTGTCTACTACCTTGGGAGCCAATGATAACTTGTTGCAGGGGCGTGCGACTGTCACCCAGCCTCGCCTGTTTACTGTACACATGTAAAAATTTATCAATGAAGCGGCTGACGATCATCGTACTCGCAAAATCATCTCCGCCAAGATTGTATCGCACATCAATAATGACGCCGTCTACATCAGCAAAGTATTCCATCACCTCATCCAAGGTCTCAGCCAACAGCGCTTTATTTTGTTCCACGCTATTATCGCTATCTCCAATTTCATTTAAGTCCATAGTGTCCACATTTAGATAACCAATATTATTCTCAAATGTTGCCCAAAACAGAGTTTCGTTGTCATCCGTTTCAATATCCGAGTCAATCACAAAATGGCTGCCAATGGCTTCACGATATTGCTGTTCAGCATTTTCAAAGTAAATCTCAAAGGCCTCTTCTTGCTCCGGCTCAAAGGGTAATTCAACTTGCTGGGTAAACATAAAGTCTTGTAGCGCTATGTCGTATAGATTGTCTTTTCTGTGCACCGAAAATTGGATATCTAATTCTTCGTTGTTCACATCCACATGAAAATCTTGTAAGGGCTCCACCATTTGAGTCAATATATCAACTAATTCAGCTTCAGTGGTCTGAGGGCTAATTTGGTTATTAGCTAATTGAAAGACTTCGTCCCAATCTACATCTTCAATGTCAAAAAATGCATAGTATTGACTAAAGGTTTGCCAAAATATTTCAAAATCTTGCTGCGCATCGAATTGATAATTGGCTTCGCCTTTGTTTGCTGTTAAGTCGTTTACACAAAGATCGGGCAAGCTATTTTGTTTGTGCATCACGATGCCAGGATTTTTGACACCGGTAAAAGTGTTAACAATAGAGTTGTTATCATTACTGACCTGCATACTGCTTTTTAATTTATCATGCGCCATGTCAAATTCAATTCTTTGGCAAGACACGGAGGTAAGCTGATATAACTGATGGCTGTCGGCTTGCATATCTAGCACTTGCCCGTAGGCGGGTGCTTGCCAAATTCCAACTAATGGATCAGCACTGGTAGCTGGGATATCCGGTGTATTATTATCATCTTTACAGCCACTTAGGATCAAACTAAGTGTGATGCATGAGAACCAGGTTAATTTTGCAAATTGCGAATGTCGCATGGGTATATTCCTGTAATTTTAGGTGTTTTTTTGTTTTCTAAATGCCCCCGAATTGTTCGAGGTATCATTTAGAAAAGTAGTAAGTGACGTTAATGAAAAAGGGCTATATTTTGCTTAGCATCTTAAAATTCGTAGGTAATACTTGAACTAATACCCGTATAAAAGTCTCTCTTTTCGCTAAACAAAGGGCTGTCATTATATCCAAAATCTGAGCCTACATGAGCCGCTGCTCGAAACTCCCAACTTTCTGAAATAGGGTAAGTAACACCGACTGATGAATTAAAGTGTACTGAGACTTTGCCATCGTATGCTGCAAAGTTAGTTTGGTTTGATTCTTCGTTTGATACACCTAAGTAATAATCGTTGAACTTAGCATCCGCCACAGTTAGCCCTGCTAAGCTCTGAAAATTCCAGTCATTAACTTGCCAATTGCGCCCTAACAATGCTGATGCAACCGTACCTTTACTTCGGCCTCTGACATCATGCTTAATGGATACCTGCAAAATATTTTTTCCAAAATATCCAGTTAAGCGTCCGCCCAACATAGTGCTACTTTGTCTTTTTATGATACCGATAAAACGATCGTCGGTGTCTTTAGATAGACCCCCTTCGGTCACGCCTAATATTAAGTCAAAAGACCAGTTATCACTTTTGTACGCGTTATATCCTATGACCAATGGTTCGGACGTTTCCATCCCGACATCGATGAAAAAATCATTCCAGTTGTAACTTCCACTGAAGCTAATGCCCAAATCAGATCCTTTGCCATCGTCGTCAGTGAAAGATGAGCCAACTTCAAGTTCTGCATTTACGCCTATCTCAAAGAAATTTTCAGGAACGCTATTGTTATCTGCATTGCTGCGCAATTCGCGTGCAATATCTGCGGAGTGAGTAAATGGTGAAAAAGCGACTGACAACATCGCAACAAGTGATAATTTTTTTATGTGTGAAGACTGCATGTTTACTTCCTAGTTAGTTGAATACCCATGCAGTATATTTTTCATTAAACACAAAAAACGTATCAAGATGCAGCGTTTGTAACAATGTGTAGCCTCACTTACGAAGGCTATTTTTTGATTGTTGATAATGTAGACGTGGGGGGACTTACCTTTTGGTTAATTTCTTGGCCTGTTGCCAAAAACACCAAGAAACGCTTGCCAATCATCCTGATTAAATACGTCAAACTCGCGGCTACTCATTGCGGTGTCTTTATAGCGTATTCGCGTTTCGCCTATGTTTCTAATTTCAGGTTCGCCGTTTACAAAAAACAATGATTGGGGTTTTGAACGCAGGTTATCTACTACAAATACGGAGTTATTGAAGCTAGCAGTCAAACTATCTATGGAGTTGTGACCTACGACTATTCGTTTAATATCAAAATGTGCTTTCGTTTGTTGAATTAATTCAGCGTTTGCTAATGGATATTCATCTCCGGCTTGCACATATCCTCGATATTGAGTGGGCGATTCATTACCATGCATTAATGTAAATTCATCATCAACTACATCGTCTTTTGTTGCATAAGCTTTTAAGACCCTAATATGCATGTTGTTAATCTCTGTTAATGATAAACCAGCGGCGAGTAAGGTCGGACTGATGCCCCCGTGAGTAAACAAAATATCACCTAATTTGAGGACAACGGGCTGAGCGAGTAGCCACTTCCCTAAAATTGTTTTTTCACTGTAGACGTCAGCATAACCTAAGGGCGAAACAGCTGCTAAGCCGGCGTGGGTTTTGCTTATTTGTGATGCAGCCCACAGGTGCTCTGTTTCGACACTTTTTATTTGGCTTACAAATGCATATTGTTCATGGTTACCAATTAGCATATGCACACGCCCGCCAGCATCAAATGCTTGTTGCTGCAGATGATACAAATGCCACAATAAGTCAAATACTTGTCGCCCTCTATCCACGCTATCGCCTGCGATGACTAAGTGACCATCGCCAAAAGCCCAGTTACCATTTTCATCGGTCACACCGGCTAAGCGCGCCCATTCATTAAAAAATGCGGCATCACCCTCTAAGTCACTTATTACCGCAATGTCATTAGGCATAGCATATTCTGCCTTGGCGAAGGTTTCAGATAACAATGCAGTGTGCAATTGATAAGAGTAGGAACGGTCTTGGCATTCAATTGAGAATGCAGGTTTACTGGTTTTGACTTGTACTTCGCTTGCGCAAATCCAATGCGCTACATATTCGTTGTTATCAACATAAACGATAGGTCCTTGTAAAGAAGCTAAGTTGGGATTTTCTGCATGTATTGAAAAATTAGCTCGCCATTTTATCCCGCCTCCGTCAAAACCAATGGGAAGAAGAATAGAATGATAAATATCGCCCGATGTTTTTATTACCGTTGACTTCGAAAACCAAATAGCCGTCGAAAAGGCGATAAAAATAATGATGCTAAAAAGTAAAATTAGAATTTTTTTCATATAATGTCCGTATCTTTTTGCAAACCACACATGTGCTCGCTTGCAATTCCCAAGGTAAAGAGCGAATTCAATGCAAACAGACTACATCGAATTAAGTTAACGAGAGCTTAACTTATTATCACTTGGTTCCTATTGTCGTCCAAATCTACGCTGAACTGGGCATAATAGGATGGGCATTAATAAAAACCATATCTCGACCCTGTGGCGACGAGATAGCCTTCCTCTATCGTGCACGTGGCAGTCAACTAAAGTAACCGCCATGAAGGCGCAGCATGTGGGCATAAAAAACCGAGGCGTCATCAAATTAGGTGCTTTTGCTGACCTCGTATTATTTGACGCTAACGCGGTTATTGACCAGGCAACTGTGGAAAACGTGATGCGATTATCAGGAGGGAACTCCTCAAGCCTATAAGTATATCTGCGCCAATGATCATCCTTAATCTCTTTGGAAATTGGCGTAGCTATCTGTCGAGTTAGGTTCGTCGATAACCTTGATAATGATGCACTATGACTCAGTCATTTTTTGCAATTTGGTGATCTTACGCTTAACACCCACTTTCGCATCGAGTGCTAAAGCCGTCTCGTAATAGTCTAAAGCGGACACCACATTATCATTGGCCTCATACAACTCCCCGAGCAATCGGTAAGTTTTTGCACGAAGCTGATCATCAGCGTCGACATGATTGGTTAGCGCAATAATATCATCGACAATCGTGGGTAATTTAGGCCCCGGTGACGCGCAATAGGCTCGCGCTTCTATTTCATATAAGTTATAGAGTGCATAAACGTCATGCGTATCTGGTTTAACCTCGACTTCGGGATCAACAGTTTCTGCTCGCAACTCTTCAACAACATCAGCCTCTTTTGCTTCTTCAGATGTTGATCCTGACGTAGGAACGGACGCAGAGACCTGATCGATCGTGACACCTTTGCTCGAATAAGTCACATTGGAGCCCTTTCCGAAATAACGCAGATAAAGCCAAACTAAGCCAACGGCGGCAGCCAGACCAGCAAAAATAACAAGGCCGGTCATTAGTAAGTAAAAACCCACTACAATTACTGCTAACAAAACTAAAAAACGAATTATTTTCTTCATGATATCCTTAAAAACGATGACTTTAGGGAGTAATTAAGTGCAAGCTAGCCATAAATCGGCGTTGAATCTTTATTCTTACTAGATTAGTACAAAATTTAACACATTTCCGCTCCTCGTTACAGTCGGAGCAATTCAAGAGCTTCGTCAAGAAAAGGTAGCATGGCAATAGGAGTTTGAGTAGAAAACACGCCGGGTTTGTTTTTAGCAATATTGTAAAAAAAGGCTGATTTTTGAGCGTCCAAATACACGGACAGAATAGGGCAATGATTAACCTTGGCTATTCTTAAAAAGCCACTTTGCCATTTTGTGCCGCGAATACCATACGGGCGTAATCTAGATACTTCTCCAGCAGGAAAAAAATCAGTGCGCCTCCATTCCGCAGATGTAGGTTAATGTTTTGAATATTCTCTTCGGCTTAGTTCTTTACAAAAAAGTGAACCGTTAGTGACATTTTTATGACACTGCATTTGCTTTGGCTCAACTTGGTTTGATAGCTAAATTAGTGTGGAAGTTTGAAGTGCACGCTTCTATATAGCAGACATTGCATCTTGTTTAAAGCCTATAGAGCTAGGCAGTCTTAGATGTCTTAACGTCAATTTATTGCTTTTGTAATCCCCGAATGCCTCGTCTTTCCGATATCGCTCTTCAAAGAACGTGCATCGTTTATAATAGGTTGCTCATTCACTCAATTTTTTCAAAACACCGCAATCTTTTATTTTACCTTCACCATCACACGCACTCGACATCCCAAGCAATGTTACTTTTAATGCTGTTAAATCTTCAATCCGAGCGCTTACTTCTGCAAGATGCTCCTCTATAGTGTCCGTAATTGAGGCACAGCTACTTTCAGGATTTTCTCGGTTTTCGATCAGTTGCTTTACCTCCTGAATTGACATGTCTAGCGCCCTGCATTGCTTTATAAAAGTCAGGCGCTGGAGAGCGTCTTTCCCATACAGCCGATAGTTGCCTTGGGTGCGCTTCGTTTGGGCAAGTAGTCCTTCACGCTCATAGTATCGAATTGTTTGTATAGAACAGCTAGTTTGTTTTGATAACGCACCAATTTTCACGAAGACCTCAATAAAGTATTGACTCTATACTAAGTATAGACTTTACAATCATTCTATTCAATTGCAGTACGATAATTCAGTATGTGTGGATGTGATTGCGGCGTACAAATTAATGATGCCTCGCAAAACAAAGTTTATATCAGATTACTCATTAGAGAAGAACAAACATGACCTTTAATCAAGCAGCAAAACCATACATTGAAGATAAGTTTAAACAAGCTTCGAAGGCTCAGGCGTGCCGTAAATACGATAAAAGCTTTGCATTACTTGAAGATGCTCATGTTATCGGGCAGCAGTCGACATATTTCCATTCGCTTGTGCATCTTAAGATGCTGCGACATGGACTAGCAATGCGTAATTACAAAGAAGTCACCGGGCAACTATGTAGACTAATCGGCGCGTTCACAAAAACGGCGATAGGACTCATTCCCACAGGCAATACCGGTGGCGCCAACGTCAATCCGTTTAGACCGATGCCTATATCAGCACAAAACAAAGAAACGATAGCGAGAATTAAACATGCACAGTCACGACCATAGCCATCAGGGTAGTGGCGATAATGCTTCGAAACGCATTGGGTGGGCGTTTTTTCTTAATGTTGTATTCACTATCATCGAATTTATTGGTGGTTGGCTCACTAACAGTACGGCCATCATGGCCGATGCCGTGCATGATTTGGGCGATAGTTTATCTATTGGCACTGCATGGATACTTAATAAGCTCAGCGATAAAGAGGCTAACAACACCTTCTCTTATGGCTACAAACGCTTTTCATTGCTCGGTGCGTTGATTAACGGCTTAGTACTCACGGTTGGTTCTGTGTGGATATTATTTGAAGCAATTCCTCGACTCGCAGCACCTGAAATGCCTCACGCTGAAGGCATGCTGTTGCTGTCTATATTCGGGATGGCTGTAAATGGATTTGCTGCCTATAAATTAAGTGATGGCGACTCTTTGAATGAACGTGTTCTCAACTGGCACTTACTTGAAGACGTGCTAGGTTGGGTAGCTGTTTTTATTGTATCGGTCGTCTTGATGTTTAAACCTTGGCCTATATTAGACCCTATATTATCAATCGGTTTTACCCTGTTTATCTTATTTAATGTTGTCCGCAATTTAAAAGAAACACTCTTGCTTTTTTTGCAAGCGACACCCGATAGTAAGCAAGTTGAAAAAGTGCGCAGCGTATTACTCTCAAAGTCAGAGGTAGACGCGCTTCATCACTTTCATATATGGTCATTGGACGGCGAACAAAACGTGATGACGGCGCACTTAGTGTTAACTAATGAGGCTACTGTATCGCAGATTCAAACGCTTAAACGTCAGCTTCAAGAGGAGCTTGCTGTATTTGAATTTGTGCATACGACGATTGAGCTAGAGTTTGCTGATGAACAATGCCGAGATGACAATACAAATGCGTAACTATACGAAAGTAATCATGGTGGGCTTTTCAAGCACATTGATTTCCACTATAGTGCCAAACGAAATGACTATTACCTTAACCATGGCTTGTACATGACACGTCAACGAATAATCGGATACTGCACAATACTGCTGATTTTGTTTCAGTCATTTTCTGCTGTCGCCAATTCATTAGACTTTCATGCAATGGATACAGAGCATTTACAACAAACGCATCAGCACAGTGTTGATGACAAAACGCCAAGCACCCCGCTTCAGCAAGTTGATGATAAGAACGATACAACGGTTAATCAGCATAATCCGGCTGACTGTCATCACTGCGGCCACTGCCATGGCACCCATGTACAATGGGTCACTCAACAACATTCTCAAAAAATCCTATTGGTGGCGCAGGTGCATGAATTTTTCTATCTCAAAACCATGATTGACGGCCAAGTCAGTCGATTATTACGCCCCCCAAAAGTTTAGCTCACTATCAATATTATAAAAAAATAGATAACAACAAATGCCTTTGGGTTTTGTTGCTCGTTTTATATTAATTAGATCATGAGTTCAAATAATGACATATACATCAGTAAAACATACTGGAGCCTTAATATGCTTCGGTTTATCTGTGATTTTTTCTCAGAGCATAAGTGCTGCGCAGGAACAATCTACAGATAAAACAAAAGAAGTATGGTTGGCCCTTCAAGTTAACAAACATCCAGATATTGTGGCTGCCAGAGAAACCATGAATGCAATATTTTCTATGGCACTGGGGAACAAGCAACCTCTATATAATCCTGAATTACAAACGGGATATGAACGAGAGGGAGATGCTAATAATTTCACTATCGGTATAAACCAAAAGATTGATTGGTGGAATAAACGAGAAACCAAAGCACAAATAGCTGATTTCAGTTTAACGCAAGCGAGCAAACACTTTAATTACCTAGTGCAAGAAAAAACCGCTCAAGCATTACAAGCATTAGTTACTTGGCAGGCAACTAAAAAGCAATCCGTTGTCGCGCTGGAGCAGGAAAAGCAACTAGGTACCATCCTTGACTTAGTCACAAAGCGTCAACAATCCGGTGATTTAGGGCAAATTGATGCCGAATTAACTTTCTTGAGTTTAACTCAAATATTGAACGTAACGGCAAAAACTCAAGTTCAACTAAAGCAAGCTCAAGCTCAAGTTAAAGAGTTATTGCAAGATTGGACGCCCGACACAGTTGTTTTGCCTGCACAAGGTTTAACGTTCAGTAACTATGAATCATCACCGCAGTGGCTTGAACAACACCCCTTGGTAGTTGAAGCAAAAGTACAGTGGCAAATAAGCAAAGGTGATGCTCAACTTGCAATTCTAAACACCAAAGCAGAACCAACCATTGGTGTTAACGCAGGCAAAACAGCTAGAGAAAATACGCTGGGTCTCACTTTTTCTATGCCACTGAATATCCGCCAAGATTTCTCGGCTCAAGCAAAGGCTGCAAACCAGCAGTCTATAGCGGCAGAAGCTAATTTTCGCTCGGTGTTTCGCAAACAAAAGTATGCGATCCAAGCGGCAGCAGACACTTTAATGGTTTATCAACAGAACTATCAACGTTGGCAAAAATTAATGGAAGGCAGAGGTGAGCGTAGTGGTGATTTACTGCATAAACAATGGCAAAGCGGTGACTTAAGCACGACAGAGTACTTACTTGCTCTACAACAACGTGCAGAAGGTCTTAATGCGGGTATTGAGTTACAAAGCCAATACCATCTAAGTCAAATCGAATGGCTATTGCAAGTTGGACAGGTAAATCAAGCAATCGAGCAAATGTCGCATTGATAGCATTACTTAACTTGGTTTTCAGCATAGAAACAAATTTTGGAAAAATAAATATGAACAAGAAAATTACATTAATTGCCCTCACCAGCTTATTTTTTGGATTGGCTTCTCTAAGCGCTATATCATCAGCGAATAGTCAAGGGGCTGAAAAAGCGCCTAAACATCAAGAAAATGCCGGCGTTCATGAAGCAGAGCAGGTTACTGAAGGTAAAGATGACCACACCACTGAAGGAAAAGATGACCACACCACTGAAGGAGAAGGAAAAGGAGAAGATGAGCATGGTCACGGTGGTAAAGAGGAAGAAAGTGCTGGTGTTAAGCTTACCAGTGGCCAGCTTTCATTAGCTGAAATTGAAACAAAGCCACTGTCTTTACAAACGCTATCATATGATATTTATGCACCGGGCGAAATAAAGGCTAATGATTACACTAGCTATTTAGTGTCACCCCGGGTTGATTCTATCGTACTTAAGCGCCACGTAGCCTTAGGAGATCATGTTGAAAAAGATCAAGTCTTAGTCACACTTTTTAGTGAATCGGTAGCTGACGCCCAGGCAAGTTATTACGTCGCTAATGCAGAATGGCAACGTGTGCAAAAATTAGGACGAAAAGCGGTTGGTGATAGACGTTATGTTGAAGCACAAGCTGATTTTGAATCTGATTATGCCCGTTTATCAGCCTTTGGTTTATCCACAGCGGCCATTAAAACCTTAACAAAATCACGGATGAAAAAACTCGGCGAGTATACGCTAAATGCAGAAATAGCGGGCGCGGTGCTTTCAGATAATTTTCGCCAAGGACAACACTTTGCATCTGGTGACACCTTAATTGAGTTGACTAATGAGCAGACTCTATGGGTTGAAGCGCGTTTAGCACCCACCATGCAGCTTTATATTCCAGTAGGCTCTGCTGCCCAAGTTGTGATTGGCGACACCAGCTACACCGCAAGCGTTACCCAAAAAGCACACACTATAGACCCAATAACGCGTACGCGTATTGTTCGTTTACAAGTTGAAAATGATGATCATAAGCTTCATCCGGGCTTATTTGCCGATGTTTACTTTTCTTTTGCTACCGAGCAGCAAGTGTTTGCAGTACCTGAAGAGGCACTCATGCGCGGTAGTGATGGCGACTGGCAAGTATTTGTTGAAGAAAACGGCCAATACAAAGGCGTTGAAGTTGTATTAGGACGTACCTTATCTGATATGGATACCTCACAAAAAATGCGTGAAATATCAGGCATCACCGCCGGTACAAACATTGTTGTAAAAGGTGCATTTTATGTTGCAGCAGAAATCGCCAAAGGCGGCTTTGATGCCCACAACCATTAGGAGTAAGACAGATGCTAAACAAACTTATTGACTGGTCTGTCACAAATCGACTATTGGTGATCATCGCCTTAGTTGCCTTGACAGCATCGGCCCTATTTATGATCCCTAAATTAAATTTAGATGCTTTCCCTGATGTAACCAATATACAGGTTACTATTAATACCGAAGCGCCAGGACTTGCTTCCGAAGAAGTTGAACAACTGATAACCTTCCCCATTGAAGCAGTTATGTACGCCCTTCCCGATGTAGAAGAAGTTCGCTCAATTTCCAAAACCGGGCTTTCAGGCATTACTGTTGTTTTTAAAGAAGGTACCGATATTTACTTTGCCCGATCGCTTGTATTTGAACGCTTGCAATCAGCCAGAGAAATGATCCCCGATGGCGTTGGCACGCCTGAAATTGGTCCTAACACTTCAGGTTTAGGGCAAGTATATCAATACGTACTGCTTGCTGATAAAGACTCTGGCTATGACAATATGTCATTACGTAGTTTGAACGACTGGGTTGTCAAACTTTTACTCATGCCTGTTGACGGTGTTACTGATGTATTAGCCTTTGGCGGACATGTTAAACAATACCAAGTCAATGTAAACCCATCAGGTTTGCTTGCTTATGAGTTAACTCTAGAAGATGTGGCTAATGCACTAGACGCTAACAACGGCAATGCGGGTGGCTGGTATATGGACCGGGGCCAAGAGCAACTGGTTATTCGTGGTGTTGGTTTGTTAAGTGCTAACCAACTAGGTTTAAAAGAAATAGGGCAAATTCCGTTAAAGACCATTAATGGTACTGTGATTAAAGTATCTGATGTGGCTAGCGTAGAGTTTGGTAGTGAAATTCGCCAAGGCGCAGTCACCATGACTAAGCGCACTACTGATGAACAAGGACGTGAAACAGGTATTAAACACTTAGGTGAAGTGGTGTCGGGTATTGTACTTAAACGCATGGGTTCAAATACTAAAGTGACTATTGATGGTATTAAATCTCGTATCCCGTTAATTCAACAAGCTTTGCCTGATGGTGTTACTTTTGAGCCTATTTATGACCAAGCTGATTTAATTGAAAAAGCCGTTAGTACGGTAACAACCGCACTAGTACAGGCTTTCATCTTTATTATTATTGTTTTAGCGTTGTTTTTGCTTAATGTCCGTGCGGTAATTTTAGTTTTAATCTCCATTCCATTGTCAGTTGGCATGGCATTAACGCTCATGGCTTACTATGGTTTATCAGCAAATTTAATGTCATTAGGCGGTTTAGCAGTCGCTATTGGTATGATGGTGGATGGCGCTGTTGTTATGGTGGAAAACATCTTTAAACATTTGTCACAACCTGATCGCCGCCATGAAGGCAGTCATCACTTTGACGCGGGTGAAGATAGAGGCGTTGGTCTGAGAATTCAGGTAGCTGCACGTGAAGTTGCCAAACCTATTTTCTTTGCGGTAAGTATTATTATGGTGGTTTTTGCGCCATTATTTAGTTTAGAAGGCGTGGAAGGTAAGTTATTCCAACCCATGGCCATGAGTATTATGCTCGCCATGGTCGCCTCTTTAATGGTGGCGTTAATCGTTGTTCCTGCGCTGGCCAGCTTTTTCTTTCAAAAAGGTATTTCTCTTGGCAAAGAAAAAACGAAGGTTAGCCCGATTGTTGCTTATTTAGAAAAAGCGTATCGAGCAAGCTTAAGTAAAGCAATGCAATCAACCAAAGCCGTATTGATAGGTTCGGTATCATTGTTAGTTGCCGCTTTATTATTAGTAACGCAACTTGGTACCGAGTTTGTGCCTGAGTTAGAAGAAGGCACTATTAACTTGAGAGCAACAATGGCACCTTCAACCAGTCTAGAAACCGCATTGAGCGTTGCCCCTAAGCTTGAAAAAATTCTAATGACATTTCCAGAAGTGACTTATACAACTAGCCGCATTGGGCGTGCTGAAGTTGGTGGCGACCCTGAGCCGGTCAGTAATATAGAAATATATATCGGCTTAAAAGACCATAAAGATTGGGTCAGTGCGTCAACACGTCAAGAGTTACAAATATTGATGGAACAAAAGCTTGAGCAATTTCCAGGTTTACTACTTAACTTCTCACAGCCTATTGCCACGCGCGTTGATGAATTGTTATCAGGGGTAAAAGCGCAATTAGCAATAAAACTTTTTGGCCCTGATTTAGACGTACTAGCACAGCAAGGCCAAGCTATCGTCGACGCAATACAAGGGGTCGAAGGTGCGCGTGATATAGCGATGGAGCAAATTGCAGGTGAATCACAATTAGTGGTCATGCCAAACCGTCAACAACTCTCTCGATATGGCTTATCGGTGAGCGATGTTATGGAATTGGTACGAGATGGCATTGGTGGCCGCCAAACAGGGCAAGTGATCAACGGTAACGAGCGCTATGACATTTATTTACGCCTTGCTAAAGAATTTCGCGAAGATCAACAAGCGATTAGCAATTTACGTTTACAAGCGCCCTCTGGTGCATGGGTTCGTTTAGGTGATGTGGCTGATATTTCAATACAATCCGGTCCACCACAAGTACGTCGTGACGATGTGCAACGTCGAGTAGTTATTCAGGCCAATGTACAAGACCGAGATATGGGCAGTGTAGTAACGGACATTCAACAAGCCATTAAAGATAAAGTGGATTTACCTACGGGTTATTCGGTTGATATTGGCGGGCAGTTTGAAAACCAACAGCGGGCGCAGCAGCGTCTCGCCATTGTTGTGCCATTGTCTATTGCTATGATTGCTCTACTGCTTTATTTTGCTTTTGGTAGTGTAGGACAAGCAGCATTAATACTCGTTAATTTACCACTGGCGATGATCGGCGGTATTGTTGCTCTTTATATTTCTGGGCAATATTTGTCTGTGCCGAGTTCGATTGGCTTTATTACACTATTTGGTGTCGCCGTTCTAAACGGCGTGGTGATGGTAGAGTCAATAAACTTAAGAGTAGAAAGGGGCACGGACAACATTGTTGACTCGATTTACGAAGGAGCAATATCAAGACTTCGCCCGGTATTAATGACCGCAATAACAACAGCGTTAGGCCTAATTCCCATGATTTTATCAAGTGGTGCTGGCGCAGAAATTCAACGCCCGCTGGCTATTGTTATTGTCGGTGGCTTAGTATCTGCAACCTTCTTAACCTTATTTGTATTACCCGTGCTCTATGCATGGTTTTCAAAAGATAAAATAGAAGAAATGCAGAGATAGTAATTTCGCTTTACTCTAAAGGTCAAATTGCAGCCACAATTTGACCTTTTTTTTAGCAACTACTTTTACGCATCAATTTTATAAAAATCTTTATACCATTCAACAAAAGCAGCAATACCGTCATCTAGGTTAGTACTTGGGCGATAACCCACTTCCTTAACCAATGCTTCAACATCAGCGTAGGTTGCCACTACGTCACCTGGCTGCATCGGCAATAAATTCTTTTCAGCGGTTTTACCGAGTGCTTTCTCTATCGTTTCAATAAACGTAAGCAGGTGTACTGGTGTTTGTGCACCAATGTTATAAATACGCCATGGGTTTTTGCTTGAACTAGGAGAAGGTGACTTAGCGTCCCAGTTTGGATCAGGCTTAGCGACATGCATCATGGTTTTAATAACGCCTGATACAATGTCGTCAATATAGGTGAAATCACGGCGATGATTGCCAAAATTATAAACATCGATAGGTTCACCCGCGCTGATCGCCTTGGTAAATTTAAACGGCGCCATATCAGGGCGGCCCCAAGGACCATATACCGTAAAGAAACGTAAGCCGGTTGTTGGTAAATTATATAAATGGCTATAGGTGTGAGCCATCAATTCATTGGCTTTCTTGCTAGCTGCGTAGAGTGAAACCGGATGGTCAACATTATCGTCAACACTGAATGGCATCGTTTCATTAGCGCCATAAACCGAGCTTGATGAGGCATACACTAAGTGCGCTACCTCATGATGGCGACAACCCTCAAGTATATTCATAAAGCCAACAATATTAGCGTCGATATACGCATGTGGGTTTTCAATCGAAAACCTAACGCCCGCTTGTGCTGCAAGATGAATAACACGATCGAATTTATGCGCTTCAAACAAGGCTTCCATTGGATCACGATGCGCAATATCCATCTTTATGAATTCGAAACGAGCGGCATTTTCATGCTCTGCTATCCAATCCAACCGCGCTTGTTTAAGCGATATGTCGTAGTAATCATTGATGTTGTCTATACCGATGATATCCATGTCCATATCAAGTAATTGACGACATGTGTGGGCGCCGATGAAACCTGCTGCGCCGGTAACTAAAATTTTCAATTTATTTCCTTGGTGACAAATTATCGTTCGATTGAACATCTTTCGGGGTAAAGATATGCTCGCCGAATATTTTCTCAATAATACCCCGACCCGACTTCATGAGTAAATGGTAAGTGAGTAAATGTAGCGGCATTTTAATAAAATGTCCTCGCACCGTTGCCAGAAAATACCGAATGGGGGTCGCATCGCAGTGTAATAATCGATGTTGAGGTAGTAACACCTTTGCGAAAATAAATTGATCAAAAGCAACGCGTAATGTCGACTTATTTAGCAATAAATCAATCGTCGGTGTCGGTAATGATAATTCAAATATGTTTTGCAATGCACGCAAAGCCAAGCCTACTTCGTACTTGAAGCCAAGTTCCTCAGCAACATCAATAATATCACTTAAGTTATTGGGGCCTATTTCTATCAACATAAAGTACAAGTCTAGTACATCGCGAAAAGCGGTTTTGTATTCTTCATTTCTAAATAAATGTACCGCACTGTGCACAAACTGAGCCGGTAAGCTGAGGGTTTGAATGCCGTCTTTATTGCTTATTATGTAATTTTTCAAGGCTGAAGCACTCGGTGCATCATTGGACACAATCGGAATAATATTATGATGGACATCAATGATAGTGCCACGATGCATATGCGCTAGAGGCGGAATTTCATGCGCCCACTTACGATAATAACGTTGATCGTAATCGCTAATTTTTTCCCCAAACCAACCGTGCAAGGCCAGTGTTTGCTCGCACTCGATAAGTTGTGCTTTGTTTACCAAAATATCGATGTCACTGTATATTCTGCCCTGCCCCGCCAGTGAATGATTAAGGCTATATGCTGCCCCTTTTAAAAACACCACAAATTCTGATACTAGGTTGAGAATATGGCTTATCTCATTGGCTTCTAAAAACACCTGTTCTTTTTGTTTCTCAGCTACCCTCAACGCATTTTTTAAATGCCGTATGGTCTTTTCATCTAATAGCAGTGGATTTTCATTTACCGGCAGTGGCTTTTCATTTACCGGCAGCAGCTTTTCATTTACCGGCAGCGGCTTTTCATTTACCGGCAGCGGCTTTTCATTTGCCGGCAGCAGCTTTTCATTTACCGGCAGCGGCCTTTCATTTACCGGCAGCAGCTTTTTATCTGCTTGCAGCGCATGTTCATCTGAGCTAAAGGGCTTTTCATGTAATTGCTCATCAAACGTTTTATCGAAGATCAGAAACGCTAATTTAGCCAACACTTTTTGCTTTCTAAGTACCACCATTACCTTTGAGCGTTCAGGTTCGGTTAATTCGACCAGCATCTGGGGCTTCAAAAACAGCTGAACAATGAAGTGTTGATCAAGAAGCATTTATAATATCTTCAGTTAAAAACAGGTCCACTTCGTTTAGATCGTTGTAAAAAATTTCGAAGTGCTTTGTTTTCTCTATTAATGAAGTAATAGTGTCGAAGCTGGACTCTCCAATTGCAGTAAAATTGAACGAATTATCAACTAACTGCATAAAACTCTCGGTCATATTCAATTGATAGATGTCTAATTTTCTATCTACCTTATAGTTAGGATAAACAATCCCTACAATTGTAGCAGCTGTTCTATTTTGCTCAAACGCTGCTTTGGGCGCCGCCATGTGGATCACATCGCCTTTGTGGGTGTCGGCGGCTACAGTAGAAAAAACACACTCAGGAAACCATTGTTTGGCTAACGCTATCGAGCTATTTTTTAAACAAATAGGCCTTACAAATGGAATAACTTGATTCGTACCCGGTATAATTAAGGCCATTTCATCCGATAACAACCGCCATCCGTTCTGCGATAGATGCGCCGTTAAGGTACTTTTACCTGAGCCTGGCGGTGCCGGAAATAAAATGGCTTTATCGTCTTTGGCAAGCACAGCAGAATGGACTATTGCATACTGTAATTCATGCGCGGCAACGGTCCAATTCATTCCCCATTCAAGCATTGCATATGCCTGATTTGCCTTTAGCGGCTTAAAGGGTTCACGCTCATCACATAAAAAACGAGCTTGGGGTTTATAAAAGCGCCTGATCCCGCCTGAGTAGGTCGCACTCAAATAATAATCAACATAAACCAATGGATCTATTTCATCGCTATAAGCACTGCCATATAAACTGTTAGCATTACGGGCGACCAATGAAATATTGGTTTCAACTTGAAACGTGAATGGGGGTAAGCTTAATTGAAAAGTTTGCATTTACTCTGCCACCGGCGACTCGACGATAAAACCTTGCTCTATGAGTGTTCGCAATTTGCTTAAGTCTTCTTTGCGCAGCTTTTGTGGACAATCAAGCCACTCTTTAAAAATCGTTTCATTAACGCTAATGGAAGTGACAACCGTACTTTGCGTATTAAAAAAAACCAGCCCTGACTTATCTAAAAAAGGATGCTTCAGCATCCCTTTTTTATATTCTAGCTTGGTTTTTTTACCAATATATTTACTCATCCAGTCGCATGTTGCAAACTTTCAGGATGATGATGTAGCGCTTTAAGCGTTCTCAATGTACCGACAGGGTCAGCCACTGCTGATATATGTAGTTTACTTAGAAATAGCTCGGCACTTTGATACGGTGCATGATTTCCATTTATTGCATTCACTATTGGGTAATGAATGCCATGACGACCGCTATACTTCGCATTCAAGTACGCGCTTACTATATAGCTGTTAAGGTCTGTTGGAGAGCCATCTTCGCTGCCCAGGTGGCTAATTAACTTTCCCCAAGTGTACCTGCGTTCTTTGTTGCTGCTGAAGCCGCGTTCTGTAAGTTCAATGTCATAGTGGCGACCCTTATGCTTTTGGCTAACCACTTTACCTCTCACTTTGTGCTCGATAAAATGTTTTAACTCAATTTTGTCACCTAACAAATGGCACAAACGCAGTTTAGATTCCTTACCATTGAAGCATCGTCTCAGCTTCCAGTTAATAACGGGAGAGGCGGTGTATGTAAGACCTGCATAGACTCGACCCAAGGCAGAAACACCAGAGCGAAGCCATTGATCAGGCAATTTCAAAATCAAGGGGGTCCCACCAGCAAAATCAGAACCGTGACCGGACGCAACAATGCTGTTAGTTAATCCAGTTGCCCACACCGATTTAGCGGGAATTGTCGCCAATGCCGCACCAACAGAAGCTCGCGTTAAAAATTTACGGCGGCTACTTGCTCCATCCAAATTTTGGTCGGTCAAATTTGAATTTTTGTCTAGCATTCGATATCACCTATTCACTAACTATATTGAGTTAAATAATGCAAAAATCAAGCCAATAAATAACTCTCTGTTTTTATTAGGTTTTTATAAAGCCCATTTAAAAACTGATAAAAAACCTGACACTAATATAAAAAACCTTTGATATTACAACGCGATATCATTGCCTTTGGCTAGCTTTCTCAGATCCCTAATTGGGATTGCATAAGTGATCCCACTAGGGTTTGTTAGCGCCGCTTCCTTGCCTGCTGATACAAATACTTTGTTTATAATGGCAATTACTTCGTTGTTGTTGCGATTGAAAACCGGACTGCCACTGTTGCCAGGATAGGCTGTGGCATCTAATTGATAAACCAAAAAGGGTGTTTTAAGCCGGTCTAACATTTGCAGCGTTAACTGATTTGCATTGCTAGCAGGGTTAACGTCTGGCGTAATGGCGGCGATAATTCCCTGGTGCGTTGCCGGGTATAAACCTAAAACAGCACCAATAGGAAAACCTGTAAAGAAAATGGACGTTCCTTGGTCTATCAGTTTATCGTCAGCCAATTTTAATGCAGGCAATGCTGTATCGATAGATAAAATAGCAATATCATGCACTGGGTCTATCGCGATAATATCCATTTTATGAATCGCGGGGTTTTGGCCTGTACCACTTAAGGCAACGAAATTTTGAACAATTTTCGGGTCTAATTCTTTGGAAACCACGTGGTAGTTGGTCACAATATACTTACCATTGCCCACTACAAAACCAGTACCTAATATTTGCGGTGCTTTTGACTCGATTGGCGTAAGAATAGCAATGCCGACAATCGAGGGCTTTATCTGTTTTATTGATCCAGGCAACGATTGAGTTTGCTGAGCCGATGTCATAGATGAGAAACACAAACAAAGTAAAGCGAAAATAGTGCTCCCCCAATATCCATCAGTAACTGCACTTCCTTTTTTGATTTGCATTATCATTCTCTTCTGTTGATTTGTGCGTTAGCATAACTAAAATCACAACACTAACCAATCAAAAAATATGCTGACTCAGATTTTAAAAAGCTACGAACTAGATCATGTAAACGCATTGCTAGCACAAGTAGCGAATTCAGATGACAGTGTATTTTTAAGTCAGTTTTGGCTGATACCTTGGCTAAAAACACTGCCTAAAAAACCCCTTTTAATGGTCTGTAAACGTGACTCAAAAGTTACCGGCTTAGCCTTTTGGGGCTGTCAACAGCATTGGCTTGGTGACAGATATTATTTAAATCAAACCGGGGTGCATAGCGAGGATCAAGTTTGGATAGAGCAGAATGATATTATTTGTCGTCCTGATGATCGTCCTGCCGTGCTTGAAGCGATGTTGCAAAAGCTCAGTGAGTTGAGAAATTTTGCAAAAGTGACCGCCCAAACATGCCTCAGTGATCAATGGCAGCATGCTCGGTATTTAGAACCAGAAATCACCTCAGAAACTAATTTTTATGCTGACCTCAAAGTGCCAGGCAATTATCTCGACAGCCTTTCAAAAAATACACGAGCGTCGATTCGACGTTCAAATAAGCTAATTGAAGATAAATTTGGCGCTATTTCTGTCACTATTGCCCAGCAAAGTGAACACCACGACTTATTCAATAAAATAGCCCAATTGCATATCCTTAAATGGGGAACCAGCGAATATGGCAGTGGCTTTACCAATCCAACGTTTGTTCAATTCCATGAACACTTACTGGGCATAAGTGATCACGACTACTCGCAGAAGGCTAAACTACTCACCCTCACAGCAGGCGATTTCATCCTTGGGTATTTATACGTTTTAATTAGTGAGAATCAGATACTGTTTTATTTGTCGGCTATTAACTATGTCGACTTAGGCAATAAATATAAGCCGGGCTTAACCATGCACTTTCATGCAATAGAGCATTTTAAACACCTTGGGTACGACAATTACGACTTTTTAGCCGGCCCGGCAAGATACAAAGAGCAAATGTCGAATAGCTGTTATCCGGTTTACCACATCTCGATGTATAAAAACACGCGTCGCAATAGACTCTTAACAAAGCTAAAATTACTGTTACGACGCTAACACTTGGTCTAAAATATGTTTTAGGCTGATAGTCTAGTTTATCAACTCACGTTATCAAAAAAAATACGTATAGTTTTACAATAAAAATTTATACTCATTGGCGAGAAAATGAGCAAACTCCAAAAGCAGGTGCAGCGTTACAATGATTCATGCGTTTAATTTTGATGGAACAAATGGAGTCCCCACCCCATTTTCAGTTGGGTTGCCGCTACCTAAGGCGACTTTTTGGCCTGAACAAAAATTACAGATAGTCACCGAGGCCGGTTTACCTGTTATTTCGAGTGTGACTGCAATCTCTTTGTGGGATGACAAATCTATTCGGTGGTGTCAAATTGAAGGTTATTCGGACCAAAGCGAAAGTCAAAAGTACTTTGTAACCGTGAGCCAAGCAAGTATCTTCAAAAAACAAGATTGTGCATTTGAAAAAGAAGGCGCCTTCTTTCTTAAATCTAAAGATTTAACGCTTCAAGTGTCCGCCGACACTTTTTTATCAGTGAAACAATTAACTAGCACCGACATTGTGCCACTTGAATTATCCCCAAAATTTTCCTGCAAAGGAGCAGACTCTGTATTCAAGTTGATCAATTCAAGGTTGTTAACCAAAACCAGTTCATGCAACCACCCCCTTTATGCCACGTTAAAACAACAGTATAAAACCCAATTAGATACGCATAAAAAATACCTATACGTGACGGTTGAATACAAGCTTGATTATCCCACCAACAAGCTCAAAATAGCATTGTCTGTGCATAATCCAATGCCACTTATTCAACAAAATGGTCAATGGGATCTGGGTAATGAAAATAGCATTGAGCTCTCTCAATTTGGATTGAAAATAGCATTGCCTAAGAGCGATTTCTCAGTTGCTAATACAGGCGCTAATGTAGATGCTGAAACTCGTGCTGGTGCAGCTACAAATACTAGCGCTGATGCTGACACAAACCATAAAAGCGAAGCATTCAAGCACTTTGAACAATGGGCGTTGCTGGTAAACAACAGTGGTGGTGAAAACTGGTTATCTAAAAATCATATCGATAAAAATGGCGTTGTTCCGCAAAAAGAACGCGGAGCCGTGGTTTTTGAAGTGGAAAACCAGCAAACATATACCTACAGAGAATTAAGACCTTCACTGGCATTTATGATGGCTGATGAAGCGCAAGGCTTTGCTATTCATATTGATAATATGTGGCAAAAGTTTCCTCTGGAAGTAACAGCCATGAGTGGCGAAATGGACATCAATTTTTGTGAAACAAACATCGGTGGTGCTATTGAATTACAACCCGGTGAAATAAAGTTTCATTCGTTGAATATCGCCTTATCACACACGCCGGCGCTAACCAATGCCCATTCACAGCCCCCTATTCTGAAGCTTAACCCTGATATATTTTGCAGCGCCAATACCATTCCGTGGTTAACCCGGTCAATTACCCACAGCCCGTTAACTAACATCGTTAATTTAGGCTTAACGGGAGAAAGAAACTTTTTTGCTAAGCGAGAAGCGGTGGATGAATTTGGCTGGCGAAATTTTGGTGATATTTATGCTGACCATGAAGCAGTAGGATACAAAGGCGATGATATTTTTGTGTCGCACTACAATAATCAGTATGACCCTTTACAGGGTTTTCTAAAACAATGGGTCATTACTGGTGATGCCAAATGGAAGCAATTAGCAGATGACCTCTTTGAACATATTGTTAATATTGACATTTACCATACAAAGCTAGATAAACAGGAATATAATGGCGGTTTTTTTTGGCACACTGACCATTACGTAGAAGCTGAAACGGCGACTCACCGCACTTATTCAAAGCGCCAACAAAAAGGCGTCTACGAAGATCATGCCGGCGGCGGCGGGCCCGGAAGTCATCATTGTTACACCAGTGGTTTGGCCTTGTATTATCAGCTAACTGGAAATGAGAGTGCAAAAAACGCAGTCATCAAATTAGGTAACTGGATCACGTATTTTTTTGAAGGTGACGGTACGTTACTCGGTAGCTTGTTGCAATATCGAAATAGGGCGATTGTTAGAAACCCGCTAACCGGCCGTTACCCCTTAGACCGAGGTGTTGCAAACTACGTCAATGTGCTGCTTGATAGCTATGAACTAACGGCTAACCGCCAGTATGTGAAAAGAGCATCAAGCATCATTACCCAAACATTTCATGCTACCGATATTATTGCTGAGCGAAATTTTGAGGATATTGAAAATACCTGGTACTACATTGTTTTCATGCAGTCGGTTGCCAAGTATTTGTGGATGTGCGAAACCGTTTATGGCATTGATCATGACTATGCCAGCATCAAACAGTCATTTCTACATTACGTTGAATGGATTGCAACGCAGGAACAACCGTATTTAGTTAACCACCAGAAACTTGAATATCCAAATGACACGTGGACAGCCCAGGACCTAAGAAAAATAATGGTACTAAACGTGGCCCTAAATTACGCCGATACACAGCAATTAAAAGACAGTATTGGGCTAAAAATTGATAGCCTAACGCAGTATGTAGAAGACAAGTTATGCAACAGCGACGAAAAAGACTCCACTCGAGTTTTAGCCTTAATAATGCAAAACAATATTGGCGATATTAGTCAAATTGGCATTACTAATAATGCCATGTTAGAGGTGAGTATTGAACATAGCACCACCCCCTTTAGCTTTGCCCGCTTCGCTTGGGGTTTTATAAAAAATTACTCGTTAACTAAAGAATTGAGGCACCTACTTATTCGCTTTCCTCAATTGAGGCTCAAATAATGCAACGGACAGCACAGCGTTGCAGTTTCATCATCCCTCATTTAGGCAGGGAGAATATGTTAATTGATACCCTCAGCTCAATTAGCCTGTTAGACAATACTGCAATTGATATTGATATAGAAGTGATCATCGTCACAAAAAACCAGGCGCTGCATTTCGATGTTGCCGCATTGTCTAATAACATGACCATACACATTGTTTATGCGCCGCAGCAGGTGACGATATCAGCGCAACGAAACTTAGGCTTTGCAAAGGCCAGCGGAAATTTAATCGCATTTTTAGATGCCGACATTAGCCTTGCCAGCAATTGGCTAACCGCGCTACGCCCATTGTTAACGGCGCAAACAAAGTTGGTTAGTGCAGTGCAAGTGGCCTCTGAACATGCTAGCCCACTTGAAATACTAAGAACCGAATTAAGTAACGCCAACGTCGATTGTCACGTCGAGTTTTTACCCGGCCGAAATTTACTCATGACCCGCGACACATTTATCACTTCCGGCGGCTTTCCTGAGCACCTAGTGACTTGCGAAGACTATGTTTTCACACAAAAAGTAGGTGAACAAGGCAAGTTATTTTATTCCACCGCGAGTGACTATGTTCACCTTGGTGAAGACAAAGAATTTATTGAAATGGCGAAAAAAGAAGTGTGGCGCGGGCAATCAAATTTAGCCTCGCTAAAAGGAAGAGATATCGGGTTGGCCGAGTATCCAAGCTTTATTGCACCACCGGTGTTTTCCTTTGGGCTGCTATTTGGACTGCTGTTTTTTGTTTTAGGACACAGTGTATTAGCCCTATTATGCATGGTCGCCAGCATTGGTGTGCTATCGCTGTATGTACTAAGATTAGTCAAGCTAGCATCACCTGCGCTTTCAACAGTGACTATTATTAAATTTTACGGTCTGTATTTTCCCGCGCGAACTTGGGGTACAATTTTAGGCTTAATCAAACCCATAAGAACGAGTAGCCACAGTTGATTAATACGTCACGCAAGATGCATATATTACAGTTTATTTGTTCAACCGGATTTTACGGAGCAGAGCGCTGGATACTGGCCCTGTGTAACAATACACAAGACCCTAACGTGACCTATAGCTTGGCGGTTACCGATGAAGTGGCATCAAAAAACCTTGAAATAGCAGCCCATTTCAGACGTGATTGCGGTGATGTATTTGAGCTACCCATGGCGCATAAATTTGATTACAAAGCGGTGTCTGCGTTAGCTAATTATATTACAACGAATAAGATTGATGCGGTGCACACACATGGTTATAAATCAGATGTGCTTGGCGTATTGGCAGCAAAAAAGGCCGGTGTGCCGGTTCTTGTGACTCCGCATGGTTTTGAAAACGCAAAAGACATTAAGCTTCGGCTGTTTATCTGGTTAGGCTGCCAAGCCATGAAGTTTGCTGATCATGTGGTTCCTTTATCACCGCAATTAGTGGAAGATTGTAAACAATACTCGATTAAAGAACCGCAATTAGTCTATATTCAAAATGGCGTGGATTTATCCGAAGTTGAAAAATTCAAAAACAAACCGGTGGCATCAAGCAAAACCAAAAGGCGCATTGGTTTTATAGGTCAAATGATCAGTCGTAAAAACATCCTTGATTTACTTGATGTGTTTGATGAACTGCACAAGACAATGGAGAATATTGAACTTGTGTTATTAGGTGATGGCGATTCGCGCGCCTCACTTGAACAGCATACGCAAACACTAGCGTCAAAAGATGACATTCATTTTTTAGGTTATCGCGATGATCGACTAGACTACTTAAAGAGCTTTGATTTATTCGTGATGACATCGACATTAGAAGGTATACCGCGTTGTTTGATGGAAGCCTGCGCAATGGAAACCCCCGTTGCTGCTTATGACATTGCCGGTATCGATCAGTTGATCACTCACGAACACACAGGTCTGTTAGCCCCCTTAGGCGATAAAGCCGCCTTATTATTAGCTTGGGAAAAGATCTTACAAGATAAAGATTACGCGAGCCAGCTAGGTAAAAATGCCTGCGACTACGTTAATGAACATTATTCAGCTAAAAGAATGGCCGATGAATATGTCGCTTTATTTAATGAAGTGTTGGATAACAAGGAAGTTAGCCTTTGAAAAACAAACCTGAATTAGTCTTTATACTCACCGTCGATACCGAAGAAGAATGGGATTGGGACGGCCCGTTCCCAGAAAAAGACTTTTCAGTGAAAAATTTAGTTCAAATACCGGCATTTCAGTCGTTTTGTGACGAGCACGGCATTCGCCCCTGCTATTTTGTCGATTACGCTGCAGCCAAAGGCGCTATCGAAAATAAAGTATTTGAGAATGCGATAAAGCAAAATACCTGCGAACTGGGTGCCCATTTGCACCCATGGGCAAACCCGCCATATTTTGATAAGCCCAATGAAGCCAATTCACATGTAGTTAATCTGCCTATTGAGCAAGTAGAAGCCAAGCTGGATGAATTAGTCTCGGTTTTTGTGACAGAATTTGATTATCAACCAAGCTCATTTAGAACGGGGCGTTGGGGTATTTCAGAAGCGATTATGCAACTATTGTGGTCGCGCGGCTTTACGGTTGATTCCAGCGTATATCCGTATTATTCAAATGAGTTTTTCAGCTGCCAAGGCTCGCCTATTGGGGCTTACTGGCCCGATACCAGCAACGTTCTCAAAGCTGGCGAGCAGCGCAATATAATGGAAATACAAGCGAGTGTCGGTTTTAATAGAAAGTACTTTTCATTAGCCAATGCAGTTCATCAGGCAGCAGAATCAGCGCCGCTGAAGTACGTAAAAACCGTTAGCATGCTTTGGCATTCTGCTATGCTCAGAAAAATTTACATGAGCCCAGAAGTAATGGAAGCCCAAGATATGGTTGCACTTGCCCGCAAGATGCATGAAAACGGCTCGCCTTACATTAATATGTTTTTTCATAGCTCAAACCTGATCGCTAATGGGACCGGCTTTTTTAATGTTGAAGACCCCTTTGAAGTCATTTGTTCTCGGATAAGTCAGGTGATCAACCTACTTTCTGAGGACTACACTTTGAATTTCATGACATTAAAAGAAGCCCAAGTCTACTTTTCACAAAATCCAACGATATTAAATACACATGACTATTGTTACAAAACTTAACCGTAATGACCGCCACCTTTGGGACCAATACGTAAGCGCCTGCGCAAAAACAACACCCTACCATCGGTTTGCTTGGGGCCAGGCGATAGAAAAAAGCTATGGTTTTGAAGCCATTTATGTCGGCGCCTTTTACTACGATAACTTGGTTGGGGTGATGCCATTAATTAGGATGGGCGTGCCGCTCAGACAAAAAAGCTTAATATCGCTTCCCTACTGCGATGGTGCCGGCGCTATTGCCGACAACCAAGAGGCGCTAGACGCGTTGATAGCTTTTGCTAACAATGACATAGCCAAGGACACTCAAGAGCCTGTTGAGTTGCGCAATGCCGACACCACCACGGTAGACCCTGATACTTTAGCGGATGGCCAAAAAGTCAGGATGCTGCTGAGTCTTGCGGCTACCCCCGACGAACAGATGGCCAACTTTAAATCAAAATTACGCAGCCAAATTCGCAAAGCAGAAAAAAACGGCCTGACGTCAAAGGTCATTGAGTATAACGACACGGATGATTTTGCAAAGCATGTGGATGAATTCTATGCGGTTTTCGCTGGCAATATGCATTCACTGGGCTCACCCGTTCATTCCAAAGCCTGGTTTATGGCAGTGCTGAGTGGATATGCAAATAATGCTTACATGGTGCTGGTATATAAAGACGAGACAGTGGTTGGTGGCGGTATTGTGTTGCTTAACAACAACACCGCATCAATGCCATGGGCGTCAACTAACGCACAGTACAATCGACTCGCCCCCAACATGCTGTTGTATTGGACCGTGCTGAGTGAAGCGATAACTAAAGGTGCCCAAGTATTCGACTTTGGGCGCTCAACGTTAAACGAAGGTACCTACAACTTTAAAAAACAATGGGGAAGCCAACCCGCGTCATTAAATTGGGCTAGGTATGAAAATGGTAACTTGGTTGAAGTAGTGGATTTAGGGAAGTCGACAGCGAGAGAGCTGCTTGAAACTATTTGGCAAAAGCTGCCGCTGTGGCTAGTTAATTATGTTGGGCCGAAGGTTCGGAAGTTTGTGAGTTTGTGATGAATACGCTTATCTGATAACCGCATGTTTTTAATATCAAAATCGGCACGTTATTTTCTAGTATCGATGAAATCGACGTAAACCCTAGTTCAAGGTCATAGCAAAGGTAAATGAATGAACCAGCATAAAAAAAACATTCTGCACATAACCTATGATATGCGCATAGGCGGCACAGAAATGGTTATCAAGAACATAATAGAAGGCAGCGATAATTCTGTTTGTATGTCTATATTTTGTATTGAAGAACCACTGGGGCCGTGGGGCCAAGATTTACAACAGGCTGGGATTAAAGTAAGCACATTTGCAAGAAAAGACGGATTTGATACCTCACTGATAAGCGCTATTAAAAAGCATGTTAAACAACACAATATTGATATTGTGCATTGCCATCAATATACCCCCTGGGTTTATGGCGCGCTTGCGGTTATAGGCTTATCCACAAAAGTCATTTTTACCGAACATGGGCGCTTTTATCCGGATTCCAGTAACTGGAAGCGACGATTTGTTAATCCGTTGTTGGCGATGATGACACACAGATTAACAGCTATTTCCGAAGCGACAAAACAAGCTTTAATAAAGTATGAGTTTCTTACGGCTGGTAAAATTGACGTGATTTATAATGGTATTAAAGGGCTTGAATTCAACGAAAGTGCGGCATTAGATATAAAAACTAGACTAAACATTCAAACAGACGATATTGTGTTTGGCACCATTGCGCGACTCGACCCGATTAAGAATCATAGTATGATGCTAAAGGCATTTGCTGAAGTCACTAAGAAAAACCCAAAAACCAAACTTATTATTGTCGGTGATGGCGAGTTAATGCCGGCATTGAAATTACTTATTCAAACACTTGATATAGAAGACAGTGTTATACTTACTGGGTATATACCGTATCCAAAAGACTATTTAGCTATTTTTGATATTTTTTTGTTATCGAGCTTAAGTGAAGGCACCTCAATGACTCTTTTAGAAGCCATGTCGCTCGCTAAGCCGTGCATTGTGACAGACGCTGGGGGCAATAAAGAGATCGTTACGCATGGCGAGACTGGGTTAGTTACGGATAATGATAATATGCTACAATTTGCCGATGCTATGCTTGCACTTGCGAACGACAAGAACACCAGAGAGCGATACGGGCAAAACGCGCGAGTGGTCTTTGATGAGAAGTATGATGTTAGGCATCTGTCTGCAGCGTATGCAAATATTTATGATCACTAAATGCTACGCATTATCTTATTCTTGATAGGAAAGTTACCAGTTCAGTGCAGCGAAGACTGTGGTGGCAAAAAGGTGAGTTCAATATGAAATTGGCTTTTAAAGCGTGTTTATCGTTTATATTAATAAGCAGTATCGGGTTAATGCTGCTTAATTTTTATGGATTAACACAAGACCTTCGTCCAAAGAATTTGACTCCCGACGTGCTCAGATTCGGTGACAGAGATGTGTTGCTTAGTAAACAAAACTTCTTTCAATTGGTCGAGAAAACCGCACAAGAAACGCCTCTAGAATATGCAAAACGAGTAACCAAAGTGATTGCTGATGGCACGGCCCATCTGGATTGGGAAACATATGATCCTGTTGCTTTTCATCAATTAGTGCCTGCATGGGAAAACTGGATCCTATTTTTGATGGGTAAATATTCAGGTATACCAGAATACGAACGCTACCACTTCTCAAACCCCTACAAAAGCGTAGAACGGGGCATTGGAATATGTGGCGATGCTTCGATTTTAATGAGTCAGATGCTAGAAAAAAATGGCATTGAAGCAGACATATTGACCTTTCCAGGACATGTAGTCGTTACCGCCAATATTGATGACCAGCAGTTCATATTTGATGCTGATTTTGGTGTCGTAATACCAACTTCAGCAGAGCAATTAAACCAGGACGTTGGGATTATTAAAGGACTATATTCAGGCCAAGGGCACCCTGAAAGTGATGATCGTTTTTTTCAATACACTTACTCGAAGCCTTTTCAAGTATGGGACGGCCCTGAGCATTTTATAACTAAAAAATTCTATTTTGAAAAGTTTGCTTATGTTGCGAAGTGGCTTTTGCCAGTTTTGGGCTTGTTGCTGTGTTTATTTAACATAAGGAAAAAACGCCTCGGTTAATTGTGATAAACTACTTAAGAAGTAATTATTATTGCAATATATACGTTAAACAAACAAAACAATTCTTTATTAAATTAATCAATTACATCGAACATTCCCTTACACTCCGCTTTCAATCGTAAAATAAACCGTATCTAATATTTTTTCTTTTTTCAGCCGTTTTATATATAAATTTTTATACTATTAACTAGGAACATATAACCCTGTGCCCATTCATTTCATTATCATCCATCTCTGACCCACGCGCGGATCCAAACGCGACATGAGTAGAAGCATTTGCATTCATATTGGAAATTAATGGGGAATTTCGTGAGACTAATTAACATCACTTTTATATTATCAACTCTAGTCTTAATAAGCGCTTGTGGCGGAGGTGGCACCGGGGACGTTGCCACAGAATCTCCACCGGCGGCGACGCCGCCCGCAATCGTGAACGAATACAGCGTTAGTGGCACTGTATCGGGCCTTGTTGCTTCCAACCTTGTAATACAGAGCAATTTAGCTGACGAAATCACAATTGATGCAGATGGCAGTTTTGTTTTCCCTACAGATTTTGAGAACGGAACGAATTACGAGGTAGTAATTACACTTCAGCCTCAAACCCAGACTTGCACCTTAAATAATGCTAGTGGTCAAGTTTCCAATCAAAATGTGACTGATGTTGCTATAAATTGTGTCGGTAATACGCCACCTCCGCCGCCTCCAGTCGAGAGCGAATATAATATTAGTGGCAGTGTGGCAGGCCTCATCGCTTCTCAAGTTGTAATACAAAGTAACCTAGGCGACGAAATAATAATTGAAACTGACGGTGGTTTTGTTTTTCCTACTGCGTTCGAGAATGGAACGAATTACCAAGTACTAATTGCAATTCAGCCTGAAGCCCAAACTTGCAGCATAAGTAATGCTAATGGCCAAGTTGCGGATGAAGATGTGACTAACGTATCTATAATCTGTGAGAATAATGCGCCAGCGCCAGCACCGCCTCCGCCGCCACCTACACCTCCCCCATCCGCAAGTTATAGCGTCAGTGGAAGTGTAACAGGCCTTGTCACTTCTCAACTTGTGATACAAAGCAACTTAGCCGAAGAAATCACGATTGATGTAGATGGTAGTTTTGTTTTCACCACAGATTTCCCAAGTGGCTCAGATTACGAAGTGATTGTTGCACTTCAACCTCAAACATTAACTTGCAGTGTAAGCAATGCTGCTGGACAAGTTTTGAATGACAATGTGACCAATGTAGCGATTAATTGTGAAGAAACGGCTTACGATATCGTTTATGTCAGGTATCCAAACGAGAGCGATGAGGATCAATTTATAAATATACCGCAGGGTGAACATGCTTATGATATCGCTGCTGGTGCGGATTTAATGTTATTAAAAAGTGACGGTAGTGAAGTCCTGCTGGTAGATTGTGAGCAATGTAGTGTCATGGACCCTTTTATATCATTTGATGGCAAAACGGTTTATTACTCTTTGATAGAAGAACCGACAATCGAATCTGCCAGTTGGATTTATAAAATTAACCTTAGTGAGGGTAATTATGAACCTATACGTTTGACTTTTAATGATGGCTTTGATTCTTCACTGTACTCTAACAATAATACACCAGAACATGATCAAGGAAGTGTCAGAGGTATTCGCGACATGGCTCCAGCTCCTCTTGCTGATGGGCGTATTGTTTTTACCTCGAATCGTTCTGCACTAACAGCGTTTCGGGCACACACCAACGCTATTGTAAAAGGCAGTGTCCAACAACTTTATGTAATAGATGATCACGACGGGACAGCAAGTACTAAAGAATTGTCTAATTTGCGTTTACTTGAAACTGGCAATTTACATTTAGTGCAGCATCCGTTTCAACTTAAAGATGGACGGATTATGTTCTCTACGTGGCAGGATGCAGGAACTAAATTTAGTTATGCCATGACGACATTGTTTACGATCTACCCTGATGGTACGAATTTAATGCAATTTACCGAACCTCATGACCATCATAAAAATGTAGATCATTTTGCAACGCAACTAGCGGAAGGAAGTATTGTTTCAGGGTACTACTACCCTTCATTTGATTATGGCTTTGGTCTATTAATGAAATATCCCATTGAGTCAGAGGGCCCAGACTTTTTACGCGGATCTTCCGATGCAACATACACTCATAGTCAACAAGGTAGAATTAGCTTTCGAGAGTTTGACAGAAAGGGAACTGAAAGCATAACTCCGCATACCACAGGTAAAGACATACCGGCACCAAATTTATCAGGCAAATATTCAATGCCTTCAGCAACTGTTCGTGATGGCTTGTTAGTTGCCTATTCATCTGGCTCAGTGAATCATTTTAACGCTGCATGTAACGGCGCCGTAAATTTGTGTGAGCCATTGAGATCAGGAATTTATTTAATAGAAGATGCCCCTAACGCTAGAGTGACAGATCCTGCATCTTTAATAGCGATAAAAGATGACCCTAATTACAATGAAATTTGGCCGCGAGTTGTTGCCAGCTACTACGATATACACGGCCAAGAAAAGCCTGATATCATCGAGTATGACGCGTTGGATAACAGATTAAACATAGGTGAAGCAGCTGGATTAGTAGGCTCTTCGTCGATGCTGAACAGAGAACCTCTAAATGAAGGTGCTCCGGATCCATTTAAGCCAAGCATTAAGCGTGAATTAAATGACGGTAACTGGAAAATCGAAGGGGCCGAAGCAGGAGTAGTTACTGATGCAGATATTTACGGTGTGCGAATTGTTGTATCCCCCCCGATACCTTTTACTAAGCCAATTCGTAAAGGTCGTAACAGAGGTGATTGGGACTCTATTGAGCGACATTTAGCAGATACTCGACTTGACGATGTGGTCGCTCGTTATGGCTCTCTTCATAGTGAAAGATGGGAAATACTAGGCGAGTTTCCATTGACTCATACTGACGTCATAGATGCACAAGGTAATCCTGATACTTCATGGGTAGCAAAAGTGCCTGCTGATACGCCATTTTTTATTCAAACCTTAGATGCTAATGGAATGACTGTTATTAGCGAGTTGACATGGAGGGGAGTGAAGTCAGGCGAAACAAGGACAGATTGTGGTGGTTGTCATGCACATTCAATTGAGCCTTTGGATTTTGCTACCACTCAAGCTGGATTAGGTACGCCTATTTCTAATGTAGCGAATTTAGATCTTTCTGACCCTATTATTCAAGAAGGTTTGTGGGATTTGACGCAAGGAGAAATTCCATTATTTGCTGATACTGGTATTGAGAAGCAAACTGGATACTCTTATGGCGTTGAATTTACTCGTGATATTTTACCCGTAATTAATGCCAATTGTGTGTCCTGCCACACTGCCAATACCAATGCATTAGTATTAGATGGAAGTGACAATTTAGTTGATGCATATAGTGCAATAACAGACAATAGTGAAAAAATTTACAAATCACCGCAAGTCAGCAAATACTTGCGTGTACCGCAAGCGCGACAAAGTCTACTAACTTGGATTGTTTGGGGTGAGCGTTTAGATGGCAGACAAAATAGTGACAGAGACGATGATGTAGATTATCCATCAAATCATCCAACAATGTCACTAACCGACTTGGAAAAAAGGACTGTCGCACGTTGGATTGATTTAGGTGCCCCAATAGATTTCCCTGAATTGAATATGTCTGGTCAAGGCGGCTTTCGCTACACAGATGATTACCAACTGCCTGTAATTAATATTCATCAGCCAAAACGAGGAGAAAACACTGAAAATGAAGCAATCATTGGTTTTTCTGACGCTAAATCTGGCCTAAATTGGAGTAGTTTAGCGATTTCATTCTATCCTGTTGATGAGTCTGAAAATGCACAGAGTATTAGTCAATTTAATCGATCGAACCGGGATGTGATCACTTTTAATTTGCCATCAATGGTAACGAGTAAAAATTATATTTTAAAAGTTGAAATCTTGGATATGGCAGGTAATAAAAACGTTCAAACTACCAAATTCAGCTGGGGCGGCTAAAATACACTAGCGATGTTTCGTTTGCGGTGACTATAAAAATAGCTTGAATTTAGTCACTGCAACTTAATTCTACTCTAAAAATTTTTCGTCAATTGAAAAACTTATTGCGTGTTAGTTCCTAGTTGTCAACGAACAGAGCTGCGGAAACGGCTAAGAGCAAACGCTTTTCAGCAACTTTTATTTTTTGTAAAACAAGAATAGTGTTTGTCTGAGTATTTTTTGTTATTGTCACTTTAATAGTAAAATGGCACAAAAAAATACTAACTTGGTAATTTTGCCATATGGACAGTTTGCTGTTCAACTCCATGAAAAAAAGTGCATTTAATAATATGATGAATAAAGACTTTGATAGAATATCAAACATATGCACGCGGCTAAACTCCCTTAATATCAATATAGAGTTTATATTTTGTTAAAAATTACCGTCTATTTATTACTCCTGTATTCAATTATATCACTGTTTCTTAATCCATGGGTTCCACTATTATTTTATTATCTAAACGGAATTATGCAACCACAATTTATATGGCCATGGACATTCCCTGAATTTTCAATTTCAGTATCAAAAATATTAGCAATTGCCAGTATATTAGCGCTTATGAAATCGATGATTTCAGGGCAAGTCGATTTTGCAATTTATAAATCAAAGCAAAATTTAGCGTTGGTAACGATGTGGATATTAATGCATATATCGGACTCATTGAGTCCTTTCCCTAATTACTTTGCAGGCGTTAAATCCGAAATTGTTCTTAGTGCAATGAACACAATTGTTATACTTTATTTTGTTGGTTTGGGTATTTTAAGTAACCAAGCAATGTATGAAAAAGCGTTTAAAAATCTTTGTATTATGTTTGCTTTTATAACTGTTTATTACGTTTATTGGGCTAATGACATGTATTTTAGTAATCGGTGGGATATGTTCACTGATGGTCGCTTGAACAGTCCAAGAGGCACGAGTATTGGTGATCAAAATGCCCTTTCTGCTTTGGTAATAATGGGTATGCCTTTTTTCCTCATTGGCTACTTTTATGTAAAGAATAAAATGCTCAAATTATTTTGTTTAGCATTGATTCCAATTTTATGGCACTCAATATTTTTATTTGGGTCCAGAGGAGCAATGATTGCGTTGGCGGTAACTACGTTTGCCACCCTAAGAATGCTTGGTTCACATAAAGTCGAGGGGTTAAATGCTCTAAATTTTAAACATGTGGGACTATTTAAGCAATTCATTTTAGTTGGCTTTGTTGCCGCTGCTCTTACTCAAGGTGGTATTATGCTCAGTAGGACTAGCGATACTGCTGACAAAGCTAGACAACAAACAGAAGAGCCACTGAATCCTCGGCTAGTATCTTGGATGGTAGGCAAAAAATTAATCTTAGAGTATCCTCTATTAGGTGCAGGTCCTCAACGTTTCCAAATGGCCTCAATGCAGTTATTTCCCGGAGAATCTGTTCATGTTGCTCACAATACATTTATCAATTTTTCAGCAAATACAGGTTTGCCTGTCGGCTTACTATTTTTATCAATGTTCTGGTTTAACTATAAGAATTTTCAATATTGTAAGAAAAATAAAATTGAAAAGTACCCAATTCTTGATTTTGTTGATAAAAGTTGTGCTTGTGCATTAATAGCGTATTTTGTTGCTGCGTTATTTTTGGATATGATTATATTTGAAGCGTTTTATTTTATTCTTATGTTAAATTTAGCTAAGCGGTTTGTTTTTGAAAAAGAACTAAAACTAGCCGCTTCCGTTGAAAATATAGATAGGCGAGAGACAATAGAAAGTGCTGAAGTTCAACACTTCACTCGTTAAACAGAGTCTAAAATGACCTAGATACTTTTTTATCGAAAAATCTTGACCAATATATGCTTAAACCTATTTTATAATCGATACTTATTAGCTTGATATACATCCATATATAGATTTTCAAACTTTGAAATAAAAACAAATTTGTTAAACTGTTCTACGACGTTTTCACGCGCGGCTAATGCTAGCTGCTCACATTTTTTTGGATTACCTAGTAACAACTCTATTGCTTCCGCAAGTTTTTCAGGACTATATGCAGGTACTAGCAAACCAGTTTTATCATGCTCTATGGCTTCTGGAATGCCGTTAATATCCGTACTCACAATTGCCTTTTGCATCGCCATAGCTTCTAAAATTGCTATTGGAAAAGCCTCTTGATGCGATGCACAAACGACTATGTCAAGTGCATCTATCCGGCTTAGTACATCAGGCACTTGTCCATGGAATGTCGTAATTCCTGTTAAACCAAGATCATTGGCCTTTGCTTTTAGATAGACTTCGCGGGGCTCTTCTAGGATATCACCACCAATTATGTGAAAATGTAGATCCTTATGTTTTTTAGATAAAATATAAGCCATGTCAAGGAAGTCATCGTGACCTTTTCGCTCTTGTAAGTTAGCCACAATACCTATATCAATAGAATCTCGCTTTAACCTTTGAGTAGGCATAAAACGCTCTACATCTACACCATTATGGATCGTTTCCAGCCTCATTTTTGGGGTTATTTTCGCGAGATGCCTACCAACATCTTGCTTTAGATCTTCGCTGCAAAATACACTTACATATGGTTTAGGAAGTCTTTTGAGCAACCATGATAGTTGCTCAAAGGAAAACGGAAAGTGATAATGAGAAAGTAATTTTACCCCAGCTAATTTGGCTGCAATTGAAATAGCTCTTGTGCAATATGGATCGGCAGTATGAACGATGTGTATACTGTTTTTTTGCAGCCAATTTTTCCATTTAATAGCTTGTTTAATTGTAACTAATGGATTGGAAATACTCGGTTGCGTTAATGGTAACATTGAAAAACTAATATTGTTTTCATTTGCCCATTCTTTGAGGGGACCGTCTTTTGGACAAACAAGATAGAATTTAAAACATTCAGGGTTTATGTTACTTAATAGCATCTGAGAAACACGTTCTGCTCCACCTATCTTGGCTACACTGTGCACAATCGCCACGTTTATCATTTTCAATATCCTCAGGTTTTCATCTCATGCAAGATACTTTTTTAACCTGTATTCGCAAATAGAATTACATTCTTACGGTGTTTGTCAAACCAGTTGTCGCTTGATTCATTAAATTAATTCGTTATTTACATCCGGGTTTAGCAGAACATTACCTGCTGGTTGCCAGTTTCGCGAATTTCCTGACCATCTACCTGGGTTTTCGTTGCGCTTTGTTTTATAAAGCGACTGTCTTTTCGCTAAAATATTAACGCCTTCACCAATGTGCCTTTGGTGTGGTGTCACGAACTTTATGCCGCTGTGACGATGTTCATAGTTGTACCAATTGACGAACTGTAAAGTCCAACTTCGTGTATGCTCAAGGTCAGAAAACCCTTCTGACGGTCATTTAGGATTGTATTTCACTGTTCTAAACAACGACTCAGAATAAGGGTTATCATTACTAACACTTGGTCTGCTGCGCGAGCCAGCCATGCCTAAATCACACATCTTTGCCTGCATGGTCATGCTTTTCATTGGTGCGCCGTTATCCGAGTGCAGCACTAATGAATCTTTATCGCATTTCTCACTTAATGCGGCGCGTTGAAGCAGCTCTGCCGCCAACTCACCCGTTTCGTTTTCGTGTACTTCCCAGCCGACTATTTTACGGCTGAATATATCTTCAATCATGTATAAATAATAGTGCTGACCTATTACTCTAGTTGCCATATAACTAATGTCCCAGCTCCAGACTTCATTGGCTTTTGACGCCACAAGGCACCGTGGTTTACTGCGCTTTTGGCGCTCGTTTGTGCGGCCTCGATGATGCACCATATTCAGCTTGTGCAATATCCTATAGAAGCTAGATTCAGAGGCAATATATTCGCCTCTATCCGCCAGCATCGGCACAATTTGGCTGGGTGGTAACGATGCAAACTCCTTTTCATTACACACTTCAACTATCGCTAACTCTTCTCCGTTGCTTAATCTATTGAGCGGTACTGGCCGCAATGAACTAGGTCTTTTGTCTTCGACTATTTCACCTGTCTGCTGCCATCGCTGCAAGGTTCTGGCGGTTAAACCAATGGTCTTGCATGCCTCTTCTTGTCTTGCGCCTGCCAACACGGCCTGGGCTATCCAATCGGCGTGTTTCACTCTTTCTACCAATGTGGTTAATCTTCCTCTTTGCCCTCCCAGTAGGCATTGAACTTTTTTCTTAGCACCAATAAGGCGGCTGTCTCAGCAAGTGCTTTTTCCTTTCTGTGTAACTCTCGCTCAAGCGATTTTATGCGTTTCTTGTCCGCTTTTTGCTCTGCACTTGTGCCTGGTCGTCCTCTTTTACTGTGGGTATTTCCAGCAATGCAGGCGTGCTTCCAAGACTTCACTTGCTCAGGATATAGCCCTTTAGTTCGGCAATACTCACTTAACTCAATTTCAGTGAGCGCCAATGTTTCAGCGACAACAGCAAACTTTTCTTCTGCTGACCACTTATCCGCTATTGTTGGTTTAGGCAAACCGCTACCTGCTTGTTTAAATCGCTTTACCCAACTATATATCGTTCCTGAATTTATGCCTTCTTGTTTTGAAAAAGCCAGCACCGACATCTCGGTGCTAAAGAGCTTTGCTAAAATCGCCTCTTTAAATTAAAAAGAGTAGAATTTTAACTTATGCGTTCAAATTAATAGTGTAACCTTCCTCTGCCGATTAAAACATCATCCGAGTATGGCGAATAACCTATCATTCAAAGGCTTAAAAAGAGATAATAGTTGCTGTCTTTTTTTCATCTATTGTATTGCCGCGGTTGGCTCCTTATTCAATTTGCGACTACGAATTTATAATCAAATTTTTAAATTTAACCTAATAAAATTAAAAATTTTATTGACCTCTTCTTCAGGATTTGTCTCGAATTCAATCGACGCTAGCACATGTTTATTTTATTTTATTTTATTTTATTTTATTTTGGGAATATATTGTGCCGTCTCTCTAATTGCTCTGCATATTTAACTTTTCCAGCGTAACTTTAGTATCTGTAAGGGTAATTAAATTCATTAACATCTAGTCTATTGTACCTCGTAGATTCGTTTGCAATTGTATCTCCAAATGACAATTTAGCAAATCCCGCAGTCCGGTCATTATTAAATTGTTAGTGTTACTGAGAATAAGTACTGCTCACAGATTCTTTGAGTATTACTATGATTTATAGCGCGTCAAGCAACTTGACCGGTCGTATTGCCTCATTTAAAAATCAAACTAGTAGTGACAGGCCAATCCTCATCTAGAAGTAGTTTAGTTTATACCTTTGGTAGTGTTGGTCAACATTCTGATTCTGCAACCATGATCTCTCTGAGCTTTTATTCTTGCGATTCTTGATCTTTGCGCCACGCAGCAATCCGTCTTTGCAATGTTCTAATCTGCCCTTTTTTATATTGGTCAGGATATTTTTCCATCAGCCATACAACAATTTCTTTTGCGTTAGTTGCGGGCATTATCTCTAGACGCAATCTAATCTCGTCCCAGCTTTTTTCGAAAAGGTCTGGTCTAGTTCTTTAGTTTCGTGGTGCACTTCGTAAATCTATTTTTTTACTCGTGCGATATTGACGATTTACAATTGACAATTGACAATTGACAATTGACATAATTTTAGATTCATCGATTATTGACGCGCAAATATCTTTTTCGGTGACGACCAGACTCGTGTCGACTTTGGGACTTTTCTTCCACGCATATCACCATAATTCTGTTCTGGTCAAGTCCAACCGGACACTTTCCTAAAGGAATTTTCATATTCAACGGGTGATTGATCGTCGTTCGAAGAATGCAACCGCTCTACGGTCTAATATTTGATATATGCAGCTACATCTTGCTTCATATGCTCTCTCGTTGGTTGCGCAACTTTGAACAACCAATCATGCTTGAAACGGCCGAAAAACCTTTCAAAAACAGCATTGACGCTCCTATGTCAACACTAAGTTAAACACGATAGATCTGAGACTATGATTGGAAACAATTCCCTAGCAATGTAGCGTTAAAGGCAACGCTGTATTTCTTTATTTGATTTGCCTTCTGTAACACGTTTTTCGACATACTTTTTAGTTCTGGCATCAATGCGCATTCGTATTAATGTTACCGTCCATAATGCATTGTTGGCATCTCTTACGCCGCCACGGTTGAGTCTATGTCGTTGTGTTTTGCCAGATGATGCTTCCATTGGACTTACACCGCAAAGTGCAGCAAACGAAGATTCTTTTTTTAGACGCTCAGGGTTATCTCCTGCAGCAACTAACAGCGTTGCCGCCACATATGTACCGACGCCATACTGTTCAATTAGATTAGGCGCGCAAGACGACGTCAGGGCTTTGAGTCGCTTATCAATTATCCGCAGTTCTGCAGCTAATCCTCGCCCTCAACTTAACTATGATGGTTAAATTTTAAACGCGACAGATAGTCTGACAGAGAGGGTTCTTCACACGCTACAATGCATTGAAACGGTCTTGGAACGTAACATTTTTGTCTTATTGCTTCAGGTGCGGTTACTAACAATGCTCTTATTTGATTGATAGTTTGCGTTTCTGATTTTACTGAACTTTTTCGTGCAACCACCATAAATCGTAATGCTTCAACAACGCCGTCATGTGATTTAGGGATGGCAGTTGATTCTTTTGCTAACACAGATCGAGCCGCACTTTCTGCGTCCGTTGGATCTGATTTCCCTCTTAGTCTACGACGTGCTCTATTAGGTCTATTAACCTCATACACATCGACACCTTTATCTTGAAGATATTTGCACAAACCTGCACCGTATGTACCAGTACCTTCGATGCCAGCTTGTTTAACCGCGCCAAATGATCTGCACCACTTAAACAGTGCACTTTATCCAAGCGTGGTGACGGCAACTTCTTTTGTGTCAACGACCTGGCCAATGTTATTCACCAAAACGGCAACGTGTTTTTCAAGATGAGTATCAACGCCTAAAGTAAGCGTTTTAGCATTGCTTTGAATATTCATATTATTATCCTCTAGCAATCAGCTCAGGACTGGACACAGACGATGCAAAAACAATGCTCCTATTAGGTCACTGACGCTGAATATAAATAAGTTACTGGATAGTAATGATCGACAGGTCAATACAAAGATATACTTTCATCAATCCCAGCACGGGTCAGATCAATACTCCCAGTAAGTATAGATTATAATCTCTATATCCGAACACGCCCCCAACATCACCCATGCTGGTCCGGCAATTAAGGTCTTTAAGCAGCTTTCTATAGCGCTTACTTGTATATTGCGAGCCTCTGTCGCTGTGAAAAACCAAACTCTTTGGTGGTTGCCGGAGGCGATGAGCCTTTAAAAACGCAAGCTCAACTAAGTCCGTGGTCATGCGTTGTGATGCATACCAACCTACAATTTTGCGACCAAACAAGTCCATAACCACAGCCAAGTGTTGCCAACCTTCGCCAGTTTTCAGATAAGTCACATCACCAGCCCACACCTGGTTAGGCCCTATCGGATTAAAATTCATATTCAACAAATTATCAGCAACTGCATCACTGTGCTTGCGCTTTGTTGTTACTTTATAAGCAATCCGCTGCGTAACGACTAAATCTAATCGCTTCATCAAGTTAATGACGCGATGGCGAGTTATTTTAAAGCCTTCTTTGCGCAGTTTTTTCCCAAGTTCACGGCTTCCCAAACTCTCTCGACTCGCTCTGAATAGCACTTTGGCTCTGCGATGCATGTTAAGTGTTTCTGCACTTATTATTATCACGGGGCGTCTGCGCCAAGCATAGTAGGCTGATTTACTTACTCGCATCACTTTGCACGACATAGCAACTGGGTACTGTTTACCTAAACTTGCTATGAATGAATACTGTACTTCATTTCCTTTGCAAAAAAAGCTGATGAGGATTCAAGTCATCAAAGCAACAGTTATACTAAAATACTGATTTGCATGAGGACATTGAATGAAACGGTTAAAGCGTACATTTACCACAGACGAGAGAAACCTTGTTTTTGACTTATGGAAAGACGGCGCTGGATTCAGCGATATTGGTCGAGTAATTGAGGCCAAGCCAGGTTCTGTTTTCACCATCTTACGAGAATCAGGCGGTATTAAGCCCAAGCCCAGGCATCGAAATATTACTCACTTATCAGTGAGCGAACGCGAAGAAATACGTGTCGCGTTATCAGCAAAGAAGAGTATTCGGGCAATCGCTAAAATGTTAAATCGGTCTCCGTCTACTATATCTAGAGAAGTTGCTCGCAATCGAGGGCGCAAGTATTATAAGGCTGTAGACGCAGACAATAGGGCTAACCGAATGGCGAAACGTCCGAAGCTTGGCGTGCTACAGCGTTACCCTGAACTAAAGCAAATAGTCATAGATAAACTCGAATTGAAATGGTCACCTGAGCAAATTTCTGGGTGGCTAAGCTTCGAATATTAAAGGCGTAAAAAGATGCAGGTATCCCACGAAACAATTTATAAGTCACTTTATGTGCGGTCAAAAAATATTCTTGATCATTCGCTTTCAGAACATTTGCGCAGAAAGCGTCCTATGCGCCACAGTCGCTTTCATTCGCGTAAGGGTCATAGGGGGTCAATTAATATTGTGAATGGCGTCTCTATTCATGAGCGCTCAAAGCATATTGATAATAGGCGCTCACTTGGACACTGGGAGGGCGACTTAGTATCCGGGTCAAAAAATACACACATTGCTACGCTAGTAGATAGGAAGTCACGTTTCACTATCATTCTCAAACTAGCTGGAAAAGATGCTGGTTCTGTTAACGATGCACTGCTAGCTATATTTAGACAAATGCCATTGGAATATCGAAAGTCTTTGACTTGGGACAGAGGTATGGAATTGGCTAAACATAGCGTTCTTACTAAAGAGTTTGGTATGCCTGTTTACTTCTGTGACCCTCAATGTCCATGGCAGCGAGGCACAAATGAAAACACTAATAGCCTTATTCGACAATACTTCCCCAAAAAAACAGATTTATCTCCTCATAGCCAAGCACGACTAAACGAGGTTGCAACTCAATTAAATGAGCGCCCAAGAAAAACATTGAAATTTAAAACACCATCACACATGATTGAAAAGCGTGTTGCTTTGTTGGCTTGAATCCTCAGAAGCCTTTTTTAATATTTCGCGCTCCATTTCTAAGCGTTTTTTGTCTTTCCTGAGTTGAATGAGTTCAGCTCGTTCATCCGTCGATAACTCATTATCTTCGCTTTGTTGCTTAGATTTCGCAATCCAGTTATAAAGAAACTTATCGGTTATATTTAGTGAAGCGGCAGCCTCAATAACTGAATAACCTTGCTCAGTTACCAGCGCCACTGCTTCTTGCTTAAAATCGTTCGGATATTTCTTTAAAATACGTTTAGTCATTTTGACACCTCAATAATTGAAGTTTATCCTTTATTGAACTGCCCGGCTAATTCAACCACAACATTCGTCTTGTAACTTTTGCAATTGAGACATGAGGCCAATAGGGTAAAGTGATTCATATTGTATAGTAAGCAGCTTTTTCTTTTTATCGCCAATATGCTCAGAAAGCAGAATTCGTTGAAACGGCGTTTTTGCGCTATCGTATTTTTTGATACTTTTGCGCCAATTCGCTCTTTCTTCAGTAATTTCAGCGACGTTTGGGAAAAGTTGACATACATTCTTAGCACTCTACTTGCTCATCATACTTCTGGGAGGCGTGTCGTTTTCTCGGTGCAGTCGTTGTTTCATCAGTATTGAGAAGTCGTATTGCATATTTGCGCTCATATCCAGTGGCAGCAGCAAAGCCGTCCAATACTCGCCCTTTATCAATCCAATCAGCGTTTTCATATCGCTGCCTAACGCTATTCAGCAACTCGCGTCTTGTTGTTAAGCTCATTGTTCCAATCATCAAATATCCCCTACATCGCAATGTACAAGTAGTGTTATATTAGATGAGGCAACGACCTATGGGTAGTGTGGTATTTTGTGAGGCAATGCGCTAATTAACTCGAACCAACTTGGCACTAAACTAAAAAGAACGTATGCTCTAATAACTAGCACGTTTACACTGAATACTTAAACGAAAATGACTTCCAAGGCAACGGGCGTTTTGACATAAGATCCGGATAAAAAATGACTATCAAAATAAAATGAGTAATCTAAGAAAAGGGGCGTTGAGTAGTATATTACTGCTGGGTGAATCTATCTTAAAGAAAATGATTGGTTTGGTCAGTACTCTAATTTTAGCCCGCGTTTTATTGCCCGAAGATTTCGGTATTGTAGCGATTGCAATTTTAATTATTGGTCTTATTGAAATTCTCTCAAATACCGGTTCCCTGCAATATCTCCTCCGTGTTGATGAAATAGACGAAGAAAAAGTAAATACAGCTTTTACTATAGACGTTATTTTTAAAGGCTCTATAGCGACACTTATAGCAGCTTTATCTTTTCTTATTGCTGACTACTATGATGATCCCAGATTGATTAATGTTATATTGTCATTAACATGTGTGTTCATGTTGAGCGGCTTACGAAATCCAGGAGAAGTATTTTTAAGGCGTGAACAAAACTACACAAAGCTTATTAAGATTAGTTTAGTAGCGAAGGTTATATCAGTAATAGTAGCAATTTTTTCTGCATTAACTTTGCAGAACTATTGGGCTTTAATATTTGGCCAAGCTACGAATGCTGTTTTGATGCTAGTGGGCTCTTACTTTGTACATCCACATCGTCCAAAGCTGACCTTGAAAAATGCCCGAGAACAGTGGCAGTTTTCAAGCTGGATTATACCGCAATCGATTTTTGGATATATAAGGACTCAATTAGATACATTTATCGTCAGTTCGACTTTTGGAAAGGCTGAGTTGGGTTCTTACCATACTATGAAATATATTGCTTTCATGCCAAGTTCACATATTGTTCTGCCGATTATTCAGCCATTTTTAGTTGAGTTAAGGAAAACTATGCACAATCCAAATGAATTTGCAAAACAATTTAATACTTCCTTTATTATAACAATGCTAATTGCTCTGCCAATTACCTGTACAATGTATTTTCATCATGAAATTGTTACACTCGTTTTGTTGGGTAAGAATTGGCTTGAATATTCTGTCCTTTTAGGTACATTTTCGTTGTTAGTACCCGCTTTTGTTATGCTTAATCAATGCCTTAGAGTATTAATAGTATATGGTAAAACGAAACATATTTTTATGTATGAATGTGTAGCCTTTGTTATTCTTTATTCTTCACTTTTTGCCGTAGGTATTGAAGATTTGTTACTTTTTACATCTGTAAGAGTTGGAATAGAAAATATAATGTGTTTTGTATTTTTAATACTTATTACAGTCAAATACACTAGCATTAAAAACACGCTTTCTTTATTAGCTTCCATAATTCCTTTTTTGCTAGGAGCAGTTTTAGCCGCAATTTCTTCTAGTTATTTTGTGACACTAACTAATTATAGTTTTCTAAAATTACTCATAGCGACAATGTTCACATTTTTAACTTTCTATGGAACAGTATTTGTTTTTCACTTAATCTTTCGCCATCGCTTTCAGGAATGGAAATATCTTGAAACGCTATTACTCAGAACTATTGAACCGATCAAAAAAAGATTGCAACGATGAATAGCATAGTTAAAATAAAACAAATAACACAAATAACACAAATAACACAAAGGTTTGATAGTTAAAATGAAATTATCAGTTTTTGACAAAATCAAGCTTAAATTTTCTAAAAAAAGTAGAGTTCTGGTATTAGGTGACTCACACACTGCCGTATTTCAATGTCCTGAATTCAATCTATTTTTCAAACAACATTATACAACTTATGTGGAAAATGTTGGTGGTGCAACTATCTCAGGTTTGACTAATCCAAATTCGAAGACTAATGCGAAAGATCTGTTCGAGAGAGCATTTAAAGAAATAAAACCACATACTTTGATAACTCAACTAGGTGAAGTTGATACAGGGTTTGTGATTTGGTACCGAGCAGACAAATACGATACCACAGTAGAAGAGATGCTAGAGACTTGCGTTTTGAATTATCAAGAGTTTTTGCGAAATCACAAAGGTTCCGATAATACGATTGTCGTTAGCGCACCTATCCCTACAATAAAAGATGATCAGTCTTGGGGCGAAATTGCTAATTTGAGAAAAGAGATCAAAGCTACCCTGAGAGAGCGGACTGAACTTACATTGCGATTTAATTGTCGGATGAAAAAAGTTTCAGAAGCTCAGGGATGCCACTTTTTGGATTTAGATAACGATTCAATTGGAAAAGATGGTTTGATCTCTGAACAATTATTAAATGACAATCCAAATGATCATCATTACAACCAGTCGATTTATTTAAATTTGTTAATAAAACACTTGAGTAAAATCCTAAAATCCTAAAAATTATAGGTACTGAAAGTCGCTGCTAGGGATATAAGTTTGAAATTTGATCTGTTAAGAAAACTTCCGAAGAAATGTTACCTGCTCGTAAGGTGGTATGATTTTAAATTTACTAGAAACAAAGTCTTTAAGCGATTGCAATTATTGCGACTTCAAGATGATAAACTCTCTGGTGGATATCTCCCATTTGACAACGCAAAAGCTATTTTTGTCCATATTCCTAAATGTGCGGGTATCTCAGTAAATAAGGCGCTTTTTAAAAGTATTGCAGGAGGACACACCCAACTTGACCAATACATAAATGTGTTTCCTCCAAGCAAATTTTTATCTTATTTTAAATTCACGATTGTCAGAAATCCATGGGATAGACTCGTATCCGCTTATACCTTTTTAGCAAAAGGAGGAATGAACGAATTTGACGATGCTTTTTTCAAAGCTGAGCTAGCGTCATTTGGCAGCTTTGAAAACTTTGTAAATGAATGGCTAACGGAAGATAACATTAATAAATATCACCACTTTAAACCCCAGTGGACATATATTATTGATAGGCACAATAAAGTTACAGTTGATTATATTGGATATTTGGAATTGTTAGAAGATGACTTCGATTTTATTGCAGGGAAATTGGGAACAAAAGGTGATTTGAAAAAAGATAACGTTGTAAAGCGTGCTGATTATAGAGACTTCTATGATGAAAAAACGAAAGCTAAAGCAGCAAAAATTTATGCAAAAGATATAGACTTATTGAATTATAGTTTTGATGGCGTTATTGAACCTGTGCGCACAATTCAACTGTAGTTTAGCTAAGGTGTTTTTGGTAAGACAGATAAAACGAACTGTTTAAATGCTAGCAAGCCGGTTTAATGGATGTCGCTAATGCTCTTTTTTGCTTTTTTTTGGGAAAGTATCTAATATTTCGTCCAGCCCAAATGAATTAATAAGATTATTAAGACAAACATCATTACCATTATGTGCCACATTAGTTTGCGCCAATCCAGAGTCATGAGTACCAATCCAGCATACCGTGTTAGTTTTATGAGGTGTCATGACGGTTTTAACTCCATTTATTCGCGACATCCAAAAAAACCAAATATCATCTGCCGTCGGGCATAGCTCCATGAATAAATCTTTTTCAAGCACCTTTTCATTGAAGCAACCAGGTGGATATAGAACCCCTCCAACCCCTGTTGCCATAAGCACATCATTGTTGGTGCCATTCGAGGTTTGAGCCCATTGTTGATAAGGAAATATACAATTGGTATCATATGCCACTTTGTGAGTTCGGTGGGCTATTATTTGACTGCTATCAGTGTAGCATGATGTCAGTTGATGCAACCAGTTTGTTGAGTAATAAGCATCATCATCGGCAATGGCAACAAACGCCTCAGGATGGAAAGTTAGAGTTGGTATCAGTTTTTTATAGGATCTAATGTTTTCACAACATTTTATTTCAAAATCATTATTATTCTTTGATAACAATAGCACTTCGTCGGTGAGGGCTGCAAAATCCGCTTCTGCAACCCAAAGCATTATTTTATCGGGTCTGATCGATTGATTCAATATCGATTTAATTGTAAGGTGAAGTTTTGCAAACCGTGGCGGGTATGATGTAAAACTTACGATGAGCGGAGCTTCTAAGTTATGCATTACTAAAGCTCTTTTTACACGCATACCTCTCGCATAACTTTCATAAATGAATGATTCAAGTAGCCAATAGTATTCTTTTAATGACCTCATATAAAAACCTTTTTAAAACTGGTAACACAGAGAATTCACATTTTAAGAGTTATTTTTGTCATTGGAAGTTTTTCCTTCCGCATCCTATAGAACATTGCTGGTTCTGGCCATATTTCTTAAAAATTAGTGGTAAACCTTAATGTTCTAAACATCTTGTGATTCCCAAGCATAGATTTAGCTAAACGTATACCTATTAATGTCAGCAATTAATCGTTTACTTTGTGCCTGAATAATGAACGCTATGAAGCTCTTAGTTCACCTGCAATACAACAGTTCATAACATCAAGGCACCTTATCCGAATTAACGCTTTAGATAGCTCCCAATTATAAATTCAAATTACTTTAAGTTATCACATACCTATAAGAGAAGGACTAATTAGTTCGCTTCATATAAATTACAGTGTCATATTTACTGCTAAGTGATGATTTTATAGTAACAAGCAAAAGTCTACTGTATTGACTATTTAAGTCCAGTTTTCTTCGAACAAAAAGTTATAAATACTGACAATATTCATAGCTGTTATGCAGCATCAACAATTTTACTCTTTGACCAAATACTGATTATTAGATTTTGCAAAAACAGATAATGAACAATTAGGATTACTTAAGCATTTTAAAAAAAGGAAAATAAAATTATCTGATAGTGTCGGATTCGCTTGTCTTTTCTAACTTATCTAATATTATACTTAATTCGATACGCATATATAACAGCCTTACAAAACGTTTATGGACTGTTACTTCAGTCTAATATTGATCAGCCACGTGGTCGCGCGTAATTTACGAAATGAAAAAGGATTAAAATTTTATGGAATTATTTCTTCATATTGGTAGTCACAAAGCCGGCTCCACTTCGATTCAATCATTCCTAGAGAAGAATAGTAAAACATTGGAGGAATCAGCTTGTGCAGTGCCCGATTTTTTGAATTACAAAAACAATTGGCAGCTAGCTGCTTGGGCTGGATACCCGAAGAATGCACATTACTATACAGATATTTTATGTTCGCACTCAAAGGAAGATTTAAAGATACACGCTGAGCAATTTGGTAAGGTGGTGAAAACCTATCTTGAAGAAAAAAAACGATCGGGTAATATAAATAAGCTTATCATTTCTAGTGAAGCACTTTACTCTCAGTGTTCTTCCCCAGCAGCGATACAAAAAATCGCTGAGTTAACAATGCCCTTCTTTGAAAAAATCACTTTAATTTTTTACTACAGAAAGCAGACTAAGTTAGTTAAAAGTGTTTATGCGCAACTCGTGAAAGGGCCGTCACTAACCACTAGTTCCTATAATGAATTTATTTCAACTATATATGATGATAAAATTTATAATTACTTTGCGACAGTTGATCAATGGGCTCAAGTATTTGGAAACAGAAATATTGAAATAAGTGAAATATCGCGGGAGACTAATTTAACCGGTAAACGCCTTATCGAAGATTTTTTAGAGAAAATAAAAGAACCTAATAAAAGTTATACTTTAACTATTGCTAGTAATACTAAAAATCAGTCGCCTAATTTTCGAACTCTTAATATATTAAGATATATAAACATGTTAGTTAGCAGAAGCCCTTTGGCACTTAACTACAACAGCAAAATAATAAGAATCTCACACTATCTCGCAAAAAAATTGCCGTTCAAAGGGGACTTCACAACTTCTTTTGATGCTGAGATCGAAAAACATTTTGCAGAATCCAATAAAAATCTAATAGAACAAAATTTTACAAATAGTACGATAGTGTCAATTGAGAACAATTTAGAAAAAACATGAGCATTTGCCTATATTTTAGAAAATTGAGCTGCTCGTCATCATATTTAAATATTGTCGTCAGAAAACTTTCCTGTTTTGTAATAGAGTATAAAGCCGCTTATTACCAATGTACTTTACACCATATACCTCTGCCACCACATCTCAAACATCAACATCGACCAAAGCAGCGCACTATGATCCCTCTGTTCATTTTGGTGTTCATTCCAAACCTGACTAACCTGCTGTAAGTCAAATACGGTGCCTAAGCCACTCACTTCATCAATAAGATACCGTTGTGCTATGTCTCTTATTTCAACCCTAAACCAGTGCGCCAATGGCACTGAAAAACCCATTTTCTTTCTATACAAAATATCGTCATTTAAATACGGCTTAAATGCTTCTTTGAGAATGTATTTTTTCTCTTTATTCTTGAATTTCAAGTCCGAGGGTAAGGTCGCGGCAAACTCAATTACTTCCCTGTCTAATATAGGTGCCCTTACCTCAAGTGAGTTCGCCATGCTCATTCTATCAACCTTTACTAAAATACCACCCGCTAGATAGGTTTTCATGTCGGTATACAGTATTTTGCTTAAATGATCAGGGCCATCGGCTTCATTATATTTTTCCAAGGTAAAAGACGATGGATGATAGTTACCGAGTTGTTCCTTTACGTCGTTCGTTGCTAATTTATTCCACGTTTCATCTGTTATGAAGCTGTTGGTAATATAAAAGCCCATTTGTGGGCTGACACTTACGCTCGTTAGCAAGCTTTTTGCTCGTTTACACAGGTCAATATTAACCATACCAAAACCGGTGGCTAAACTCGGGAAAATGGTTTTTCGTATCCAATGCGGAAATTTATTCCTCAACTGGTTTTCAATATGATCGCTTGCGTACTTTTCGTAGCCTGCAAATACTTCATCACCACCATCACCGGCAATGGCAACCGTCACCTCTTTACGTGCTAATTCGGACACAAAAAAAGTAGGTATTAGCGAGGGATCAGCAAAGGGCTCATCAAAAAAACTGACGATGTGTTCAATTGAATCAGCCACATTTTGATGTACCAAAAATTCATGGTGCTCAGTGCCGTATTGTTCGGCCACTGATCTAGCAAACTCAGCTTCGTTGTATTTTTTATTGTCAAATGCAATGGTACAGGTCTTGATGGGTTTATCCGACAGCGTTGACATGGTGGCAACAACGCCACTGGAGTCCACCCCGCCACTTAAAAATGCGCCCAAGGGCACGTCACTGATCATGCGTCTTTTCGTGGTTTGTGTTATCAGATCTTGCAGGATACTGACGTTTTGCTTTTCATCTAATTCGGATTGACGCGCAAAACTTAATTCCCAATATTTTTCGATGGTGATTTCACCCTGCTCAATCACCATGTAGTGAGCAGGAGGAAGCTTGTGAATGTGTTTAAATATGCTTTTTGGATCCGGTATATACTGATAAGCAAAAAAATCGTGAACAGCGTCTAATCGAATTTCTTTTTTAATATCAGGTAGCGCTAAAATAGCTTTAATTTCAGACCCAAACGCGAATTTTTCAAACCTTTGATTGGCATTATTTTGACCTGAAGTTGGTTCTTCTTGATAATAATAGAGTGGCTTTTTACCTAGACGATCTCTTGCGATAAACAGCTTGTTTCGCTTTTTATCCCATAATGCGAAAGCAAACATGCCGTTTAGTTTGTCTAGGCAATCTACACCGTACTTTTCATAGAGTTTAATAATAACTTCAGTATCAGTGCCCGAACGAAAGCTGACTCCGTCTTGCTGTAACTCTTGCCTAAGCTCCAAAAAATTATAAATTTCACCATTAAAGACAATAACCACATTTTCATCATCAGAAAACATGGGTTGATTACCTGCTTCTGATAGATCAAGGATACTTAAACGTCTATGACAAAGACCAACGGTATTATCTAAATACTCGCCATGAGCATCAGGCCCTCGATGAGAAATAGCATTGCCCATTGCAACGAGATCGTTTGTTGTTAACTGTTCATAATTTTTCGTTAAAAACCCAGCAATACCACACATAAATAACCTTAAGACCAATGTATATTTTTGTTTTATAGCCTATTAAGCTATTGCTAACTAGACGTCCTAGGTCATATTCTTATTACCATTGAACAGTATCTATTCAGTATAAACCGCAGCTTGAAGAATAAACGCTAGCAGTGGTTCATGCAATACCGTTGTTTAAGGCCGGTAGCGTAAAACTATAACCGACCTTTAAAAAACAACAAAAATAGGATTCGAGTAAGCACTTAATTTATTCTCCTCAAGTGACTCTCTGACTATTCGCGAGCGCACAAAACACGCACCTTTTTGTTTAACTATTGGCAATAATAACGAGACGCTGCTCTCCTCTGGTGCCAGCAGCGTGCTGCGAACAAGCACTTCATCGTTGCTGCAATTGGTGATCAAATCAAACCTTAGAAAATCATTCTTGTAGTTCTCACTGCGCTTCGCCGTTATATCAACCGACAAAATACGCTTATTTCCCATTAGCTTGAGTGTTCCACCCGGATAAACACGATAACCATCGTCTTTACTTTCCACCGTGAATTGATAGTCACGTAACAGCTTGCCATGATCGGCCCAAAACGAACCGGCCTTGATACCGCTAATCAACCCTGAGTAATCTTTTGTTGGCGCATCGACATGTATTCTAGAAAATTCACAAGGGCCATAATCCATCGCATCATTGTGATAATCGGAGGATGCAATAGCGCCCCATATTTTATGTCCCTCTGCTAGCAGCGTATCCCATGTTCCGCCTACAGTCGCAACAATCGGGTCCCAGCGGTCCGTGGGTAAAATTTGTCCTTCGTAAGACCCTATTTGCGCTTTATTTTGGTGACCAGGCGCACCGGCTATTGCAGTAATGTAGTCTACATCTTGATTCCAAAAAGTAATATCGGCGTAGTTTTCATCTTGTCCTTTATTTTCATCTTTTCTACTTGGATGATTGTAAATCGCAATCGTATTATCTATTGCATTACTTACCCTGTTAATCGCGCTGAGAACGTGCAAGTCGCGCTCTTTCGCAGGCATGGCTGTGGATGTTTGCAAAGCTGACATAACAGCACCTAACGTTTGGCGTTCAAATTCTGGCGTGGTAATAATATTCACATGCTCACGCCCATCATAAGATGGCATGCCTAATTCTATGCCTGCAAAAATTAACATGACCGGATACTTTTTTCTCATTGCCGCAATTTCGCGTAATTTTGCTGACGAAAAGCTTCGCTGATCTTGAGAATGATCAGTAATAGAAAATGCATCACAGCCCCTGATATAAGCTAACTCGGTTAATTCTGCTACCGACTTTTCACCATCTGAATAAGTGGTATGAGCATGATGGTCAAAAATCATTCGATTCGCTTTAGAACCCGCCCAATACACCTGCTCTACCTTCACTTTAGGTGCTGACATGTTAAGCACAAAAGCGATGCTAGCGGCTAGCACAGCGAGTGTTATCAAAGCCAATGAAAACCTCTTTTTAGTCGGTTTTCTCAACTTACTCGGTAGCTGAGCGCCTGCATTTTTTAATTGTTCATTAGCAACCTTGCTCTCATCCTTAGCTAATGAGGCTCGTTTGAACCATGTCATTACGGGTCTTTCAATCAATTTGTATGCGAAATGCGAAACCAGCAGCGTCGCTGCCAGCGTAATAAATAAGTACAGCAACACTTGTTGTGACACATCGATATTGATCGCCTCAAAAGCCTTTAACGTGGTTTTTTGGATAGGATAGTGGAATATGTAAACCCCGTATGAAATAACACCAAGCCACTTCAAGGCGCTTAATTCTAAAAAATAGCGAGCCCATTTCGCTTGCGGGGCAGTGTAGACGATTAATCCTAACAGCACCGGCACAAACGGGAAGTTATAGCGACCAAAATCCAACTGCAACGACTCATCTAACGCTGTTGCTAATATTGCAAATACAAGGCCCACACTTACCCAAAATACGACCTCTGCCCATTTGGACGTATTCTGCTTATAAAAACTGGCTGCAAACAGACCAATTAAAAAATGCGGTAAATGAGCAAACAGAGAGTAAATAAGTGATTGCCCCGCAGCTGACTCTACCGAAACACCGAAAGGCCAAATTAACGGTATACTGATGGGCCACTCATTATGAATAGCCATTTGCCCCATAAAGTACCGATAACATAGGTAGATAACCGGAATAAGCAAAAAGCAAAGTACTTGAGCTTTACGCAAGCCAAGTTTAAACAACAAGACGAAAAACAATGGCAGTAAAAGGTAAAACTGAAATTCCACCGCCAATGTCCAAAACGGCGGGTTTACACTCATCACCTGATAGTCTTTTAAGTTATGTAAAAAGAACAAGTGCGAGATTATGTTATTGAAGTTTACATCAGAACCTTGAAAGCCTTTGATAGCCAATAGGCCAAACAAACACAGATAGTAAAGAGGAATAATTCGGGCCGCGCGATTAATAAAGTAATGTTTAATATTAGGAAATTGATTACTTTTAAATGAATGCCAAAAAGGCATTGATAACAAAAAGCCGCTTAATACAAAAAATAGTGCAACACCTGTGTTGCCATTGATCATCCAGCGTTCAAAATCAATAAACAGAAATACACCGCCGATCCCTGTGAACTGCTGAAAATGAACAATAAATACCGCCAAGGCAGCGATAGCTCTAAGTCCATCTAAGCCAAAGATATAAGGCGCGCTTATCATATTGTGGATATTTTTAGGTGACGTTAAAAGCACGTTATTATCCTTGCCCGCTGACTGGCTTTGAAGAGGCAGAAGCTCATTAATACCCGACTTCAATTTCAAGCATTGATGGATAATAAAAGCCACCATGATAACAATGAAAAAATCAGTACTATCAGGCACTGAATTAGTAAAGAATATTTGTAAAAACTCGGATAACAATACGATTGCAGCGCAAATAGCGACCCCAAACAGCAAACGGCGTTTAGCTAAATAAAATAGCCATACTACCCCTCCATAAAAAACCATTTTTTTAGTAAAGGCGATAATATTGATGAGCAAGTTACCGTCCATCGAGGCAGAAAAAGGTAACCATTTAAATGTGCCTACCTGCTCTCTTAATTCAAAAGGATAGAGACCATTACCAAGAATAGTGATAAGCAACAACATAGCCAGTTGTTGTGCATTAATTCGTTGCGAAAATACCTTCCAAATAAGCAAAGAAAGAATACCTCCAGCTAACGAAGATAGGTTGATATTGCTAGATATTATTAGGAACTTGGACGTTAAAATAAGCATAACTAATAAACTGAGCTTATTAATGCGGGTCCAATTTGGGAAAGCTATTTTTAGCAGATAAAAAGTAACTAGCCAAAAAACGGTATTTTCAAATGTCCAATACCAACCAATAGAAGGTGAATTAAGCAGTAGCTTTATATTTGCTTTGAGTACATCAAAATCAATTGACGGGGCAAAGGGAGCCAGTTCTAGTGCGATTATAATAAAAGCGATAAAAAAGGAGATCTGTTGGTGGCTATGGCTCACTTTAAATGTTTTCAGAAAGTCCAAACGAAGTGATGCATATAGGAAAGCGCCAATAGCGTAACCAATCATATTCCATATTGCATCGCCGCCCCATGGCTGGCGGTCTTCAGTGAAAAGCTGCAGTGCTTGAATTGAATATGCGAACAAAAATGTCATTAATGAGAGCAGTAAAAGTTGCCCTGCTGAGTTATATTTTGGGAAGGCGGCTCGTAAAAAAACACCGAATGGCACGAATAGAACAATATTAGCAATTAAATCAGTTAGGTGTGTTTTTGTGATATCGAAATTAAAAAGGGCTGTGATAGCCTGTTCTGTGAGCGCGGATTGTGTAAAATTGAATGGATACAGTGAACCATAAACAATTAATATGGAAATAAAAAAGAAAATTGATTTCATAGTTAATATTAAACAGTCATTGGTGCATTAAGGCAGTAGCATGTGAACTAATATACCAAATGCACTAATTTGTGCCATCACAAAACCCAAGTAAATAATCATTTGAATAAAGCTGATGCTTCGGTTTTAGCACTCGTTATGTATTTACGTTATGTATTTACGTTTTCTCTTTACGTTTATTTACCTTTCGCTATCAAACGTCCCAGTCGCTTTTTCACTAAATATTTTTTAACAAGGCCCAATGCTTCAGTTTTTTGTTCGAACGACTCTGCTATTAATAGATTAATTTCATGCATTGTCGCAGGCCAGTTATTAGCTGCTATGTCGTCCAGATAAGTTTCTTGTATTTTACCTAATTCATACCTTGCGATTCGATTTTTATAGAGTTTTATATCATCCCAATTAAATGGCGATAAACTCTCAAAATGAAAACCGACACCGGATAGATGTATCACGCGATCCGGCAGGTTACGCTGAATAAATTGTATGTCGGTGTTAGCTGCCTTGGTTAAAAATGAATCTATCCAATTAAGGCCTATTGGTAATTTGAAGTTTTTCTCTTTGACTAATTTGAGATAACGTTGATGCATCCCATAAAGGTTTCCAAAAAAACAGAAGCGTTCTGTCACCAGACTTTGATAAAACTCGAGGTTACGACCGGATAAGGGCATACCAGCAATAATATGGCACGAGTCATTAGCCTTGGCTATTTTCTCAACCAGCAATGGAAAGCATTGCTGGCTAAAAATAACATCAGCATCTACAAAAAAATGGCAAAGCGGTTCTTCATCTGCAACATTATGAACATAGTGATTCCATGCATTGCATTTATCCCCTAATTCAATATTAATAACTTCCATTTTGTCAAAATTCAGTTTCCGTTTTAGCGCTTCGGCAACCTCGACCGTTTTGTCCGTGCAACCATTTGCCATAAGATAAAATTTATGTAAATTATTATCACAGTTGTTAGCTACTGCTGTAACTGAGTTAGCAAGGTTATTTGCTTCATTATAGGCAAACATAACGATATTGTATGAGGCTTGTGTCACTGTATATTCCTTGGCATGATTAATTAATAAGCCAAGCGCAAAACCAAAATAATGAGCACTTAATTTATTATAATAAGAAGGATACCTAAAAAGAGTTCGGTAGGTCAATCATGACATGACTAGTATGATATTTTTGTTATAGTACATCGCTTCTAGAAAGTTAGTCACCAACAATGCTGGTTTTAAAAGAGAGTTATTAATTGAAAATTCTTGTCGTGTCCCATCGAGTGCCTTTCCCCCCCAATAAAGGCGAGAAGCTTCGCACATATCATCAACTAGAAAGATTAAAGCAACTGGGTCACTCTTTGTCATTAATTTCTCCTAGCAGCGGACCAGAAGATGAAGAATTTGCCGCCGCTTTGGCACTCGATCTGGGCATTACCGTGAATACCGCTAAACTGGAGTATAAACCCTTACGTTTTGCAAAAGCATTAGCGACTAATCGTTCGCTTAGCGAGGCAAATTTCTACTCTTCTAGGGTAAAACAGCTAATTGAAAATGAAACCCGCTCATTTGAGCCTGACTTTTTATTTTTAACCGCTTCATCACTAGTTCGCTATATCGACTCAATAGCTAACAAACATAGCAGCCCTGCTGTCTTAACCGATTTTATGGATGTCGACTCAAACAAATGGCAACAGTACCAACACAAAGCGCACTTTCCAATGAATTTAGTCTATAAGCGCGAAGCCAAGTTAGTCAAAAAATTAGAAATTGAAGCCGCTAAGTTATCCAAAGAATGTTACTTAATTGCCTCTGCGGAGCTTAAATTATTTAAAAATGAAGTAACGCAACAAGGCAACATTACAATTTTACCAAATGGAATTGATGATAGTATTTTCAAGCCAAACATCGACATAACTAGACCACAACACCCGACTCTGCTTTTTACCGGCGTGATGGATTACAAGCCTAATATTGATGCTGTTTTATGGTTTATTGCCAATTGCTGGTCCCAAATCAAAGACCAATACCCCAATGCTAAATTGGTAATTGCAGGCATGAACCCCAGTGCCAACATACAAAAGCTCGGTACAAGTGATGATATTACTGTTACCGGATTTGTAGACAACATAATGCCTTATTTCCAATCCGCCTGTATATTTATAGCGCCTTTTCAAATCGCTCGAGGCGTACAAAATAAAGTGCTGCAAGCCATGTCGTGTGAATTGCCGGTTGTTACCACATTGAAAGGGATAGAAGGGATTATTCATTGTGCAGGGAAAGATGTTCTACTTGCAGATACAGCAGAGCAGTACACTACGCATTGTTTAAATTTACTCGAATCGATTGAGTTGCGCGAATCAATCGGTAAAGCGGCTAGACAAACAATATTAGCCAATTATGCTTGGCCTGAAGTACTCAAACCCTTAACTAATCAAGTTGAAAAAAGCACATGAAATCCATACTCAAAGAGATACTATTTATACTATTTGCGCTGCTAGCCTCACCTTTTACGCTCGCCTATTTTTTACTCTCATTGGTCATCAATAAGAATCAATGTATTGCGTTTTTCAGTCAACTTTTGAGTTTAATTCCGGGCAAATCAGGTGCTTATTTTAGAGCCGGCTTTTACCGCTTTACACTGAAGAGTTGCAGCAAAGACGCGGTGATCTCCTTTGCTACTTTGCTTTCACAACAAGATACGTGCATTGCGAACGGCGTTTATATAGGGCCGCAATGCAATATCGGTATGTGCAGCATAAAACAAAATGTCCTATTGGGCAGTGGTGTACATATAATGAGTGGCGCAAAACAACACAACTTTGATGATATTAATGTACCGATAAGGGACCAAGGAGGTAGCTACACCTCGATCGACATAGGAAAAAATTCATGGGTTGGTAATGGCGCGCTTATACTGGCTGATATAGGTGAGAACTGCGTTGTTGCCGCCGGTTCCGTTGTTATTAATGCGGTTCCGGATAACGCGATTGTGGGTGGCAACCCTGCAAAGATAATTAAACTAAGAAGCTAATATCGGGGGATTTCCTACTCTATTGAGGTTATTCAAACAGTTTCTTAGCTTTTACTGCATGTGCTTTCCAGTCAAACATGTCATTTACAAACTCAACGCCCCTTGCACCCATCGACTTGGCTAATGCAGTGTCACTTAATAGCTGATTTATTTTGCTGGCAATAACATCTGGTTTTGTGCAGTCAATAATAAAGCCCGTTTGCTCTGGCAGCATTGTTTCTACTGTGCCTCCTGAGTCACCGGCGATGACTACCTTGCCGCATGCTTGTGCTTCTACTAACACCATGCCAAAGCCTTCTATATCATTGGCAATCGTTCGGTTAGGTAATATGAAAATATCACATTGCTGATAACACTTGATCATCTGCTTGTCGCTTATTTCGTTAAGAAATATGACGTTGTCCGCAAGTTGCAATTCGTTCACTAGGCCAAGCAAACGCGGCTTTTGATCACCATCGCCAATAATGCAATAAAGCGTTTTAGGGTGAGCGGCTAAAATAGTCGGCATCGCCGCTATCATTTTGTCATGTCCTTTGCGCGCTTGTAAGCGCCCTACAGTCAATATAACCGAATACTCAGCCCAGGCCATATCCGTCTTAAAATCATCGTCGCAGGGCACTGGAATAAAACGTTCACAATCTGCCCCCGGATGCAGCACAACCGTATTACCCACATCGTAATTTAGTCGGCGGGCGATATGTTGACTATTCAAGCTATTGCAAATTAGCATGTCAGCTTTTGCACAAACCTGTTTAACCATCAAACTGTGTTCACGACTTGTTGCTGCCGTCTCAATATCTTCACCATGAATGTAGCAAACAAACTGCACCTTGGTGAACAAAGACACCAACCAAGCAATAACCCCTTCATGGATAACTCGCCCGCAATGAATGTGGGTAATTCCATGTGCTTTAGTCAGCTTTCGAACTTGTACGGCATTGCGCCAATAGAAACCAAGTCCCGTAAGACTTTTAAAGCCCCATTCAGCCGATTTAAGCGGTATTCTAATAACGGTGTTGTCAATTTGCTGGTCAATTGCGCTATCGTCAACAGTATCGGTAACAATGATGTAGTCTTCTTTTGGTAGCCTTGAATACAGCTCCCAAAACCACCTTCCGCTGCCACCTGATTTGGGCGGAAAGTTTTCCGTTAATACCAGGACTTTTTTTCGTTGTGTCCCTTGTGTTTGTGGCATTTAATTGGCCTCCCTTGCTGCAAAACCAGCTTGAAGTGCCCTTACTGCCTGCGCTAACATTGGCTTTATGCTGCCTTCATCAAATTCAGCACTATCAGAAATTGCCAAGAAAACGCCATCATATGGCTTGCCTTGCAACTTCAACCACACTTGATATAACTTGGCCCTTTTAGTATCGGTAAATACAGCACCATTGATAATATACAGGTGATAAATGGTAAGTTGCTGACCCGACCCATTCTTTAAGGTCATGTTATTGATGCGTAAGTTATCAGCCAGTGATCCAGTCCGCTTGCCAGACAAACTCCACCTTGTCTCAGCAAAAATATCGTTTTGAGCACTAATTAATTCACCATCAGTGCCATCATAATACGCTGTAAAATAAACAAAATTACTGCTCTCATGCTGTATTGTGAGGAACTCAGAGCGCGTTGAATGTTTGAACTCGGGTTGCCAATTAGACAATACATTGCCTTTTTGCAAAACACTAAAGGGTAATTGAAATTCAGGTTGAAGCGGAGCAATACTGCCCGCTGAATTAATTGAGATAGACTTTGTGATACCTAATACGAGCACTATTGCAACGACTAACAACTTCGAGCCGATTATTTTGAATCCCTCGATATGCTCAATTGACGTATCTACTTCTGCGTTACCAATCGTCTCGTCAGCAAGAGTCTCGCCGGCAAGAGTCTTGTCGCCTGCTGCATTTTGTTTTAAAAGATAGCGCTTTTCAAAACGGCGAATAATTTCACCAATGCCTAATAAACAAATGATCACGAACGCAAAGAAAAACCAGCCATATATTAAGTGGTCAGCACCAACAGCATGCTTCATATCACTCGCGTAACCGATCATGATGATGCCAAAAACGCGAACTGCATTAGCTAAAATTGGGAAAATAACCGACAAAAGTACAAATCCAACACGTGTTGTCATACGTTTCAAATTCATGTAAGCGTACAAATTACCCAACACAATCGATGCGATTAAAAAACTGACTCCCGAACAAGCTTCGGCAACTAAAAAACGACCTTGTGGAATTTCTAAAAACAGACCTGAACGGTACAAAGGAACACCCGTCCAAGACACCATTTCTACTGATATATCTGCGGTTATCTCTTGTAAAAATGGAATAAGTTCTTCACCAAATGGAATGGCGAATAGCATAAAACTGAGAGGGAAAATGAGCTGTTTGCTTATCTGGTTACCCAGGTAAAACCATGTAAGCGTGGGCAATAACGAAAACATTGCCGCGTGCTGAAATAACTGAATATCGCCTGCAATGCCAATAACGTATAAAAGTACTTGCAAAAAAATGAACGGTAAAGCCAATAGTGTGCACTGTCGAGCACGCCAATTAATATCGTCCTTTTTTTCCCAGATTAAATATAAGCTGACCGGCAACACAAAAAAGCAGTGATTGAAAATTTCTGATATATACCAAATTTTTACCGCTGATACTAAACCTTGAAACGTTAGCCCTATCCATAAGCAAAGAAGTACCCCCCCTAAAGCCCAATTGATAGTGTGACTGCCAGTGTTATGAACCGCCTGCCCGTTATTTAGCATCGATAACATCCTTGTATGTTTCGTACATAGTTGACCACTCGTAGTCATTTATGAGCTGCACTAATTTTTTTTCCATCACGTGCAAATTAACGTAATGACGCAACTTAGATTTAAACGGCGCGCCTTGCACTCGAGGTTGATCAGCATCTATCTCCCACGGGTGGAAGTAAAAATTATAGGGTTCGTTAGTGTCTTGCATGTATTTTTTTATACGCCTATTAGATAACCAATAAGGATATAATCGGAAATAACCACCACCGCCAATACCGGTATTCTTGCCGTTGTTAGCTAAGGTGGGCACTGGAATTTCTACAATGCCTTCTTTACGCAGGTGCTTAAATCGAGGCCAATCGGGCACCCCGTATAGGTCGTGTTCTATAGGGTAAGTGCTGGATGAGTATTTAAAGCCTAATTCGACCAAAATATCAAACACCCATTCATTGCTTTTATTAATTGAAAAACTAGGTGCTCGATAACCCAAAAGGGCAGCGCCTGAGGCCTGTTCGAGTTTATCTTTACTGATGCGAATGTCTTCGAACACTTGTTCTGGGGTCATTGTAGTTGCCCGCCGATGGTTTGAGCCATGACTGCCAAGCTCGTGTCCTTCATCGACAATGCGTTTAACTACATCCGGGCAGTGTTCTGCAACCCAACCTAGCGTAAAAAAGGTGCCTTTTATGCCGTGCTGGTTAAATAAATCGATTAAGCGGTGCGTGTTATCACCCACACGAGGCGTTATGCTGGACCAATCTGAAGGCGAAATAACGGATTCGAATGCCGACACATGAAAGTAGTCTTCAACATCCACTGTCATCGCGTTAAGTCTTTTTGGGTGAGACTGCATGGCTTATTTCCTCTATTCGATAATCGACGTAACGATTAACGACCTTTGCCAAATAAAACAACTTCAACGGTTCTGATCAATATTAGTAGGTCTAGCAACAAACTTTGATGCTTAACGTAATATAAATCAAATTTTAGTTTTTCGAGTGAATCATTGACGCTTGCGCCATAAGGATAATTTAACTGCGCCCAACCGGCTAGACCTGGCTTTACATTGTGACGCTGATTGTAATAAGGCACTTCTTTTATTAATTGCTGCACAAACTGAGGACGCTCTGGTCGCGGACCAATAAATGACATTTCACCTTTGATCACATTCAATAGTTGCGGAAGTTCATCAATTCGATACTTTCGAATAAAATTACCAATGCCAGTAACCCGGTTATCATTTTTGGTCGCCCACTTAGCGCCATCTTTTTCTGCGTCAGGGCGCATGCTTCTGAATTTTAGAATGTTGAATAGTTTACCGTCTTTACCTACTCTTTCTTGTTTATAAAATACCGATGCGCCGGTTCGAAAACCATCATCGATATAAATAATAATGGCGGTAAGTAACATCAAAGGCCATGCGAAAAACATCACAAAGCCCGCCAGCATTATATTCAACATATAGTCGAGCGACTCGCGTAAATAATTTTGCGAATGAAAACCGTTGGAATAAATAACCCAACTTGGGTACATCAGATCAACCACAATTTGGCCTCGCTCGCGCTCCATAAAGTCCAAAAGGTCGGTTACTTCAATGCCCCTTAAGCGGCAATCAAATAACGCAGAAACAGGCAATGTGCCTCGTCGCTGGTCGCAAGCAACCACGATTTCTTCAATATTGTTGTCGTTTAAAAACTGCCTAAACGATTCATCTACTTTTACATGAATAATTTTTTCACGCTGCACCCCACTCTGCCTATCATCGCCGGGAATGGGCACAAAGCCAACCAATTCAAATCCTAAGCGGTCGACGTCTCGTCGCATATTATTTTCGATGATGGCCGCCCTAACACCGGCTCCTAATACCAATATGCGAGAGCTACTCAGGCCCATTAAGCCCAGTCGATTGGTAAAATAACGGAAGAAAATAAGGGTGAGGATATTGAAACAGATAGCGGTTGGCAAAAAATATGGATGCAGGTCGAGTTGCGTAAACAGCGCGCTGGTTATGATTTCGACAATAAAATAACTCAATACCAAACTAACGAAAATACGTCGAATAATGCCTCTAAAGGTTTCACGCAGCTTAGTTTCGTATAAACCCACTGACAAAGAACAGACTAATATCGCAATCATCAACAGAAATATGTTAATGGCGAGTGCTTCAGAGTTCGGCTTTGGGATAAGTTGAAGACTCACCAAAACAAAACTAGCAATGTAACTTACATACGATACTAGTACGGCTTCAGTGAGCACTAGCGCCGTTGAGCGTTTATTTTGTCTTTTGTTGCTCGATGCCATAACTTCCCTTTACCACCCGACATTTATAGAAACAAGTGTTTAAACGTATGATAATTGATTTAATTAAGATAAACTTAAGTTAATTCGTTGAGCAGTATAATAGTTTTCACGCTCGGGTAAATGACTGTTTTATAATTTATGATGAACTTTCCGAATATCATCAACATATATGAAGGAAATTTAGGGATGAAAAAAGCACATCAATTGGGCATCGTTGGACTACTTTTTGCCACGTTTGTTATAACGGGATGTAGTGTTAACACGTTGCCACAAGCAACAACTCGAGCTTCATTAACCACCAACGTTAATGATTACCAGTACCTTATCGGTCCGGGCGACAGCCTGACTATTTTTGTTTGGCGAAATCCAGAAATTTCAGGCAATTTTGTTGTGCGACCGGATGGCAAAGTAACCACGTCATTGGTTGAAGATGTGGAAGTGTCCGGCAGAACCCCCACCATGCTTGCTCGTCAACTAGAAGAGCAACTGGCTACTTATATAAACAGTCCTCGCGTAACGGTCAGCGTTGGTCGCTTCCAAGGTCCTTTCAGTGAGCAGGTTCGCGTAATAGGCGAAGCCGCAAACCCCAGTGCATTTAATTACACGGAAAACATGACCCTACTCGACCTGATGATTGCGGTAGGCGGGCTAACTGAATTTGCGAGTGGTAATAGCGCAAAATTAGTGCGTGTTATTGACGGCCAGCAAACCACATTTGAATTGAATATAGAAAAGCTAATAAAAGACGGCGATATTACTCAAAATATCGACATACTACCCGGCGACATCATCATTATTCCAGAAGCTTGGTTTTAGGCAAATTTAGAGAACTGTTTACATGCAAGATTTAGAACAAACCATTCAAATGGTGCTCGACTTTATCCGAGGGATCTGGATAAAGAAACGATATGTGATGATATGCTCATGGCTGATATGCCCTATCGGCTTTTTTTATGTGACCACGCTACCTGACGTTTATAAATCTGACGCCCAAGTTTACGTTGACACTCGCTCAGTACTGCAGCCGCTTTTGGTCGGTATGGTTATCGGTTCTAACCCAGCGCAGGAGATACAGATGATGGCCAGAACGTTACTCAGTCGATCAAATGTTGAAATTATTGCGCGCCAGTCGGATTTAGATATTACGGTGATTGGCGACGAAGCATACAATAAGCTGATTACGCAATTAACAGAGGACATTAATTTAGCAGGAACGGGACGAGACAACATTTATACTATTTCTTATGCGAATGAAAGCCCTGAAATGGCGCGCACTGTCGTTCAAGAAACCCTCGACCTTTTCGTTGAGGGCTCACTTGGGAGCTCACAAAAAGGAACCGACACAACCACTCGGTTTTTAGATGAACAAATCGCAGAATATGAAAACGACCTAGCTGAGAGTGAGCAGCGCCTTGCTGCATTTCAACGAAAGTACAGCGAAATTTTGCCTGCGCAAGGATCTTTTTACGCAAACCTGCAGTCACTAAGGCAGCAGATGGAAGTAACTAAGCTTACGATTAAAGAAACACAGCAACAAATTAATGCCATGAAAGGGCAATCTCGCCAAGCACTAAAAGCGGCTGATGGCTTTGGCGTGCGCAGTAACGGTGGTGAACAAGTGTTAACTACCAGGTATGACGAACGTATTTTAGCCTTAGAAAGCCGCTTAGATGAATTGAAATTGCGTTTTACCGAGCAACATCCCGATGTAATCGAATCTAACAATCTAATGGAAGCACTAAAAGAAGCAAGACAGAAAGACATTGAAGTTTTTTTAGCGCAAGACACAGACGATGAATCACCATCAATGCTAACTGAAAGTGATCGCCAGCTCAGCCTTGAAATTGCTCGTTTAGAAGGTATGTTAGCGTCATTAAATGTGCGCGAAAAAGACACCCAGAGTAGGATAACTGATCTGCAATCTATTATTGATTCAGTCCCACAGATAGAATCGGAAGAAACTGGGTTAAACCGTGACTATGATATTAAAAAGCAAAAATACGAAGAATTATTATCACGCCGTGAATCTAATAATCTAAGCAGAAGAGCAGATAGCGACTCTGACGATTTGCAATTTAGGATCATTCGCCCACCATTAATTGCCGATAAACCAAGTGGACCAAAACGCATTATATTTTATACTGGCGTTTTAATATTCGGCTTTGGTCTCGGCGGCGGCCTCGCCTTTTTAATGAGTATGATCAAGCCTGTGTTAGTGCGTGGTCAACAAATTTCAGACCTGACAGGCTTTCCAATTTGGGGTGCAGTTGCTCATTTAGATATTGTTAGTATTAAAAAACGAAATAAGATGCGCATGTTTATTTTTGCAATGTCTTCTGGTGCAATTATCGTACTATATGCTGGTTTAATTGCAGTAGAGATTATGAACATTGACTTGGCGAGCAAAATACCATTATGAACAATACAATAGAAAAAGCCTTACTTCGTCAAAAAGAAGCTGAACGTTTGAAAAAAGAGGCTGCGCTTTTAAATGCTGAAGGTGAAAAACTCGATCCGCCTGATGTGGCCAGCGCGTCTAACGTTGAAACAGGCGCTGTAAACTCAGATAGTGACAGCACTGAGACTGCTAAAGTAAATATTATTGAGCAGGCTTATCCGGCAGTAGAGTCTGCTAAGCCGGCTGAAAAACCAGATGAAAAGTCAGATGAAAAGTCAGGTGAGAAATCAGTTGAAAATGCGCAATTGACGAGCCAAACTTTTGAAATTGATATTGCCGATTTAGAAAGTCGCGGTTTTGTGTCACTGCACAGCACCCGCAGTCAAATTAATGAAGAATACCGTGAAATAAAGCGTAAGCTTTTATCCAATGCTTTTGGTGCACTGTCAAAAACACTCACCAATGCCAACATTATTATGGTCACCAGCGCTCGTCCGAGTGAAGGAAAAACCTTTACTGCGATTAATCTGGCATTGAGTATAGCGGCAGAAAAAGACAAACGTGTATTACTAGTCGATGCCGATGTTTTAAAACCCAACACGCTAAGAACATTAGGTTTAAAAGAACGACATGGCTTAATAGAGTATTTGTTGGGCGATGTAAAAGAAATTGGCGACGTTATGTTTGGCTCTAATATCGACAAGTTAAGAATTATCCCTGCAGGCCGCGCTCACCATTTATCCACCGAGTTGCTAGCCAGTAAGGCAATGAGCGACCTGATCACTGAATTTTCTACCCGGTACCCTGACAGAGTCATCATTATTGATACGCCGCCAATTATTGGTATTAATGAGTCCGCTGTATTGGCTAACTTTGCTGGTCAAGCTGTTGTGGTAGTTGAAGAAGGTCGTTCAAAGCTATCAGATATTCAAAAAGCGGTGGCGCGATTAAACCCTAATATGGCGATTGGCTTTGTGGTGAATAAATCACTTAATTCATCAGAGCAAACAGGTTACTACGGCTATCATCATTACGGTAGCGATAGAGAAGGCGAAGAACAGCCTGCCCCAAAGGCATAAGAAAGACATAAGGAAGCGTTTATTGATGTTGTATAAAAACAAGCACCTAGCTTTATCAATACTTGCTTGCATGCCTTTGATACTGCAGACGCTAAGTTCCTCAGCTACTGCTAACGAGCTAGTGTGGGCTGTTGGTGTCGATAATGAAATTGTTTATCAAGACGTGTATTCTGATGAACAACAACAAACCATCAATTCAACCAACTTCATTATACGACCTCAATTATCACTTAACTTTACATCAAAACGCATTAATGCGTTTTGGCGGGCAACTCATAATAACGTTAGTCGAAGCCTTGAAGATGCTGATGTAACCAACAATTACACAAATTATGCTTATGGCGGCAGTTTCGCAGCCATACAGGATCTGCTCACCTTCACCGCCAGTGGTGCCTTAAATTATCAAAGCGCGTCAGCAGATGGTTTCTTAGTGGACAGCTTCTTGCTGAATGCGGAAAACTTAACAAAAACACGGTCTAACCGTTTTGGTGCCGACTTTACGCTTCCCCGAGGTGACTACTTTGGCCATTCAAGCCAAATTAATTACTCTACTACCGAAAGCGAAAGGCGTGAAAACTCGTTTAATCAGTTAAACAGCGACGTTATCAGTATTAACACAAAAACCTATACCGGAAATGATTTTGAACGTTTTAGGGCGCAAATTACCAGTGACTTTAGTGTATCCGACCGTAGCGTACAGGGTGACTATACCAACCGAGTCGTTAACGGCAACATGTCTTATCGCTTCATTAGCAACCTTGGTTTTTTAGTTACCGCAAATCACGAGGCCAATCAGGTCAAATCGCAAAACGATGTATTTTCAAATGTACGCCAGTTTAATAGCGTTGGTGCTGGTTTAGTATGGAGACAAGCAGAAAATAAATTTATTTCTCTTACTTGGAACAGCGCAGATAGCGACGCTATTGAAGCGGATGAAGACAATAAAGGTTTCATTGGTGCTAACGTAAACTGGCAATTTACACCACGAACTCAGGTTAATGCCGATTATACTCGACGTTTCTTTGGCGAAAGCGGTAATTTTAGTTTTCAACACCGACTTAAAAAATTCAGAACACAAATTACTTATTCCGAAGAAGTGACCACTTTTTCACGCTTAATTGCTGAGCCTGAAAACCTAGGCGTGTTTATTTGTACCGACGGCATTAGCGATTTAGCGGCCTGTTTTCAGCCAAGTTCACTTAACTACCAACCACAGCCTAATGAACAATTTGTGCAATTTAGTTCTCAAAATCCAGTCATTAGTGATGATATTATTTTACGTAAAGGGCTTTCTTGGCAGTTAGGCACAGAACTGCGTAGAACCAAGGTGTCATTAAGTGGACGCTATTTTACCAATGAATACTTAGAGTTTGACCGATTATCCAGAACCTATTCAGCGAGTACATCAGTTGCGTTTGCCATTGGACGTAAAACCAATATTAGTTGGACTACCGATGCGGCGATTACGGACGATATATTTGAAGGTGCTAAAGGTACTTCAGAGGTACTAAGCACTAAGTTAAGCCTTGACCGTGATATGGGCCGTTATTTTAATCTATCCTTAAACTTTTCTTATTTGCAACGAGAAACTGAAGGCCGAGTGATTGGCAGCGGCGGTTCCGCAGGCCTAACTGGCGACATTAAGGACCGCCGAGTTTCGTTAAATCTCAAATACAACTTAACGAAGTAAGGCATTACCTGCTAATTTGGTAGATAGCGCGAAAGTTAATACCCCGCGGCTTATCCTCACTCATCATCACTCTTCAAGCGCACATAAGCCTGATACTTTTTCTTCAATAACTTGTCGATATACTGGGTTAGTTTAATTTTGTGCTTCAAGGCGTCATCTAAAGCATCCACAAGCTCATGCAGCATATCTTTATAATACTGAGCCTCATGTATTTCAGTGCCTTTTGCAGTGAATCTGAGGGCCTCTGGATCCGTAGTAAAAACCTCATCTCTTACTGGTACTAGATTATCAGGTATAAACATTTCTGACTTCACTTCATCAATCACCAAATTAACTTGGTCTACTTGAAAAAATTCTATTTCTTCCAAAAAACCATATAACAAAACGCGATCCAATAAGGTATTCATGCGCCTAGGTACGCCGCGTGAAAAGTCGTGAATAGCGGCAAAAGAGTCATCACTAAACAAGCCTTCACCTGCATAACCAGCATGCTGTAAACGAAACTCAATGTATTCGCGCGCTTCTTGAGAATTAAGCGGCGCTAAATGACATGAAGCAACAATACGCTGGCGAAATTGCTCCATATTGGGTGCACGTAAAATCGGCTGCAGTTCGTCTTGACCTAACAGAAAGCTCTGCAGTAGAGGCTTGCCTGCTTTTTGAAAATTAGACAACATGCGTAATTCTTCAATGGTTTCTAATGGTAAATTTTGTGCTTCATCAACCAGCAATAAGGCACGCTTACCTTGCGCGGCCAGTTGATTTAAAAAACGTTCCAAATCATCGAGAATTTCCGCTTTGCTTTTACCGGCAACGTCTAGTTCAAACTTGGATGCCACCATTTTCACAATTTCATCGGGTGATAGCTTAGGCGTCACTATTTGCGCTGCAAAAATATCTTCTTCAAGACTATCCAATAGGCTATTCGCAATAGTGGTTTTGCCTGTGCCTATGTCACCTGTAATAACAATAAACCCCTCTGCTTGCGACAACCCATACTGCAAGTATGACATCGCTCGCTTATGCAATTTACTTGCAAAAAAGAAGCCCGGGTCGGGGGTTAGTTGAAAAGGCTTTGATTTTAGTCCGTAATAATCTTCATACATTATTTTATTGCCTCTCCATTTTAAAATCGTTCATAATATACACTACTTTGCGTCTGCATTTACAATCTGTGAAATAATGCCTGTGGTAGACACTCCCTGTTCAAATAAAAGCACGCGGACCTCGCCACCATTGGCGATAACGTCGCTGCCACCGGCAATTTCATGTATCTGATAATCACCGCCTTTGACTAACACATCGGGCAAAATATCGGTAATGAGTGCTTGTGGGGTGTCCTCACTAAAAGGCACAACCCAATCAACCGCACTCAAACCTGCCAATACCGCCATTCTGCGCTGCAAATTGTTAATTGGTCGGCCCTCGCCCTTAAGTTTACGCACTGAGTCGTCGGTATTAACAGCAACAATTAGGCGCTCACCCAAGGTTGCGGCTTCGGTTAAATATGCAACATGCCCAGAATGTAAAATATCAAAACAGCCGTTGGTCATGACTACACGTTCGCCTTTGCGCTGTGCTTGCTGCACAGCAAGGCGAAGTTGCTGGGCATTCATAACGCCACCACCTTGATGCACTTGCGCATTAACCGCAATAGCAAGCTCGGTCGTTGACACTGTTGATGTACCTAATTTGCCCACCACCACGCTAGCAGCATGATTGGCAAACTGACACGCTCTTGCCAACGGCAAACCAACTGCAATGCAGCAAGCTAAAGTAGAAATAACGGTATCGCCTGCGCCAGTGACGTCATACACCTCTTTGGCGTGCGCGGGTAAATGATAAACTTGTTCTTGAAACAACGACATGCCTTTTTCTGAACGAGTTACTAATACCGCGTCCAGATCGCATTGTTGCTTTAGGGCTTGTGCATGGGTAAATAATTCGTCTTCGCTTTCACAAACACCCATTTCGTCTTCGAATTCTGACATATTAGGGGTCAGTAAGGTTGCTCCTTTGTATCTGGCAAAGTCACTTCCTTTGGGGTCAACAATCACCGGTTTGTTGTATTTGCGGGCAAGTAAAATAAGTGATTGAGGGTCCGACAAACAGCCTTTGTTGTAGTCGGATAAAACAACCAGATCGGTGTGCTGAACTTGCTCTTCAAACTTGGCTAGTAATTCCGCTTTATCGTTCTTAGCAAAGCTCTTCTCAAAGTCGAGGCGCAGTAACTGCTGGTTACGGCTCATTATCCGCAGCTTGGTTATGGTGTCCTGAGTCGCTACTTTGGAAAATTCACACGTCACGTTCATCGCTACCAAGCGATCGGTGAGTATTTGAGCAGCCTCGTCTTGACCGGTCATGCCAATCAATACAACTTGAGCACCCAATGTTGCGGCGTTAATAGCCACGTTTGCTGCGCCACCAGGACGGTCTTCTATATCATCCACACGCACTACTGGTACTGGTGCTTCAGGAGAAATACGTGCAGTAGGGCCAGACCAATAACGGTCCAACATTACGTCGCCAATAATAAGAATTTTCGCTTTGCTAAAATCAGGTATTTGCATGATTAACTGTCTTGTGAATTGCTATTTTTTTTGAATTGTTTGAGAGTATAACAATGAATCAGAAAAATTCCGATAAACCTTGGTTTATCTACCTCATAAAAAACAAACTTAACCAACTGTATTGCGGTATTACCGTAGATGTACAGCGCCGTTTTTTTGAACACGCAAGTAACAGCCCCAAATGTGCCAAGGCGTTGAAAGGAAAAGGCCCACTGTTGCTGGTGTTTTGTGCTCGGATAGGTAATCAATCAGAAGCACTAAAATTAGAACGCTGGTTGAAAAAACAAACCAGGCAATATAAAAATAAGCTAGTAGCGGGCATGTTAGTCTTACCTGTTGAACATGAATTGCTTGGCTCGCAGGCTATTCAGGAGAATACTAACCTGAAAATAACCCCGCAATAAGCAATGCTAAACCAATACTTAACACAAATTCGATACTGGCAATACCCACATTATGGTGTAAATCGACTTCTGTTTTCCACTTAACGCCACTCAATATAATACGTTTTGACACACTCGACAATATGATAAGAAACACTGAAAACCCGGCACTAAAGACTAGCCAACCGGTCATATTACTGACGTATGCCTGTGGATCGTAAACTAAAATAGAGCCTGCTGAAGAAACCGCTATCGCTGTTCCTATTAGGTTACCCGAATGCTGTATTGCTAAGGCTAATTGTCCTTTACCAAGCGCTTGTTGAAAGCTGTTATCTTGATTGTTGCTGGCATAGCGAAGTTCATATAAACGAGTCGTCAATAACAGCATACTTAGTACCACCATTGAACCCGATAAAATCGCAATAAATGTATTAACGTCGGCTCCCGCCGCCCACTTAATGATACTCTTGATGATAATTGCACTGGCAACCGAGCTAGCCGCATCCACTAAGCCTATTGATACATTCTTCTCAGAAATCATTTGGTTTTTATCGAGTAGGTTTAACACGACTTTATCGTGAGCATAACGACCTACTTTTACTAACACGATACCGATACTGCCAAATATCAGCATACCCAAGGCCGCGCCCTCAAAACCCAAATGATTATGTCGCCCAACTACGGCTGACAGAACGATAGTGAGTGATAACATTCTACCAGCCATGCTGATACCAAATGCAAAGTTATCATTCTCACCTAATTCAATTCTAACGCTGGTTTTTGTAAATAAACCCGACAATGCGCGAATTGCAAACAACAGCGCAATGGCAATAGAAATATCGATAGCCAAATAAATCAAAATGTCTGATGATAAGGGTACAAGTTTTACCAGTTGTTCCATATTGGAATAATCCTGACGACACATATAATTAAAAACTGTAGCATAATAACTGTATTGACAATTATGCAAATGAGTTTAAATGCAAAAATTACCGATTATTTTAATTGAGCGCGCCAACAGCCACTTTGCCGACTTTATGGAAAAACTCGACAGTGCCTTAGCTAAGGATGTGCAAGAAGCTAAAAAACAAGCTCGCTATCTTCAGCTATTAGATAAACACAAAGAGCAGGTGATGCAGGCTTTTGCGTTGAGCGATTTTATTGCTCGAACGGCGCAGCAATACCCTATTCAATTTATGCACAAACTGCCAACTATTATTGAGCACCCCGAGCATGATGGCCAACAATATCAAGAATATTATTTGCAGTTGCAACACCATCTTGAGCAAGCGTTAGCCACGTTAAATAACGAAGCAACTCTGCATGCAGGACTGCGTCAATTTCGACATTTAATAATGCTGTCGATTGCTTGGCGCGATTTGGTTTACAAAGCTGATATAAAGCAATCACTGCTGGCCATTTCGCATTTAGCCGACGCGCTAATTAATTCTGCCAATGCGTGGTTATATCAAAACGCATGTAAAAGATACGGCAAGCCGGCGCCGGTTAGCCAAGCAGCAGAGAACTCAGTAGAGAACTCAGTAGAGAACTCAGCACCCATTCTGCAGCAACAGCAATTATTGGTCATTGGGATGGGCAAACTAGGTGGACATGAGCTCAACTTTTCATCTGACATTGATTTAATTTTTGTTTATCCAGGATCAGGGGAAACTGATCATCCGCGTAAACCCCTTGATCATCAGACCTTTTTTACGCGCTTGGCGCAGAAGCTGATTGCGGCATTGCATCAAACCACAATGGACGGACAAGTGTATCGCGTTGATATGCGCCTGCGCCCTCTGGGAGACGGTGGCCCGTTGGTGGTTTCCATGGGGGCATTTGAATCGTATTATTTAGAGCAAGGCCGCGAATGGGAAAGGTTTGCGATGCAAAAAGCGCGCGTCATCAACCCAGATTCTGAGGCAGTAAGAGAACTGCAAAGCATTATTACCCCTTTTGTGTATCGCAAGTATCTTGATTTTACCACCATTGAGTCGTTGCGAAATATGAAACAACTGATTGAGAATGAAGTCGCTCGGCGCAATTTAACCAATAACATTAAATTGGGTAAAGGCGGTATTAGAGAAGTTGAGTTTTTTGTGCAATCGCTACAGATGATCCATGCAGGTAGAGTTACTGAGTGCCAAACAAAATCTATTCTTGCCTCATTTAAAGCACTAGTTGAGCATGATTTTTTACCCAAAAAAGACGCCGCAGAATTACAAAATAGTTACCTTTTTTTGCGTCAAGTTGAACACTATTTACAAGCTTTTGATGACAAACAAACCCAGCAGTTGCCCGACTGTGACTTGGACAAAGCAAGACTCGAGTTTTTATTGGCAACTATGCCCAAACACGATACACCATTGAGCCGTAATTCTGACCTTGGCACTGCACTGCAAATTGATCAAATACAACAACATATGCAGCGTATTAATGGTCACTTTAGGTCGCTAATTGAAGAGAGCCCCGAGGAAAAAGACGAGAGCCAAGCGCTAAATCAATCTTTTAACGATTTATGGCTATTAGATCTAGATACAGCAGAAATACAAAGCGTGCTTTTACCTATTGTAGGAGACACCGCAGAGTCTGAAAAACTCAGTGCGCAACTTGTTGAATTTAAGCGCAAGTGCACTAAACATGACATTGGACAACGAGGACATAACACCCTCGACAAACTTATTCCTCAATTGCTTAACGAAGTACTGCATTATCAAGACAGCACTGACAGCGACATTATCCACAATGAAAGTGAACTGTTTGAGCGTATTTTTAATATTTTATTAACCATTGTTGGGCGCACAACGTATCTCGACTTACTACTCGAAAACCCAGCGGTTAGAAGACGATTGATTACGCTGTCTGCAAATAGTCAGTGGGTAGCCAAGCAAATAAAAGCATTTCCATTGTTATTAGATGAGTTACTCCATCCCGCTTACCTGCAGCCCGACCAAGCTGATATAGCAACTTGGCGCAGTGAATATGAAAACGAGCTGCGCTTACAGCTTCTCAGAGTAGAACCCGATGATGTTGAAGCTCAAATGGATGCCCTGCGCTACTTCAAACTCACGCAACAGTTGCGTATTGCCGCGGCAGACACTACCGGCACCTTGGCTATTAATAATGTCAGTGACAAGCTCACGGTCCTGGCAGAGGTATTACTTGCCCAAGTGATTGACATTGCATGGATACAAATGGTGAGCCGTTACGGTACGCCACAGGGCTACTCAATGCAAAGCAAAGGATTGGGCGTTTTAGCTTATGGCAAAATGGGCGGGATTGAGTTGGGCTATGGTTCCGACCTAGATATCGTTTTTGTGCATGACGTTAATCTGGCTACCATGACCGATGCTCAAAAACAAATATCGTGTAGTGAATTTTTTGTCAAACTAGTGCAACGGGTCACGCATATTTTCACCACAAAAACCTATCTAAATAACCTTTATGAAATTGATTTAAGATTGCGACCATCAGGTAATTCAGGCTTGCTTATTAGTCATATTGATACTTTTTCTCACTATCAAGAAAATAGTGCGTGGACTTGGGAGCATCAAGCTTTGGTTAGGGCCAGATATGTTTATGGCCACGCTGCCTTAGAGCATAAATTTACTGACATTCGCAAACACGTGCTGGAGAAAAAAAGAGAAATAAGTGTCCTACGAAAAGAAGTGGCTGACATGCGTGAAAAAATGCGACAGCACTTGGATAAGTCAAATAGTCACAATGCTGACTTGAAACAAACCTCAGGCGGCATTACTGATTTAGAGTTTTTAACGCAGTATTGGGTATTACTTTACAGTCATACCCATAGCGAGCTAACAAAATGGAGTGACAACTTACGTATCCTCGATTCACTTGCACAAGCGGATATTATTAGCACAAGCCAAAACAAAGAATTACAAGAAGCGTATTTATTTATTCGAAATCAGTTACATAAATTAAGCTTGGGTGCATTTGGTCGCAATACAGCGGTGCCGGGCTTAGAAAAACACATGCACACTATTCAAGGTAATTATGCGCTGGTTTTTAAGGATTAGTGGATTTATAGATTGACTGATTTATGGATTTACGGATTAGCTGATTTATGGATTGATTGATGAATTGACTTATTTGTGAATGGATTGATGGATCAACTGATTTATGGATTGATTGATGAATTGACATATTTATGGATGGATTGTTAGATGGATTTATGTGTCGCTTAAACGCAGACACTGCAGCTAGTTAAAGCCTGCTTTTGTGCAATTTTCAACTACGTAGGTACCTGCTTTGTCAGCAATGACGATCGTCTTCTTTTTATGGCAAAAATACACCTTAACTTCAGGAACGAAGTTCGCATCGATCGCTCCGGCGATCTCATCGAGAGTCCCCACTAAGCTATCCTCAGATAAAAAACGCTGGCGAATAATAAAGTCCTGACTGAGATCCCAGATTAACTGCACACCCTCTTGTTCAGCATATTTCATTGCTTCGGTTTTGATCGTGGTGCCTTGGGCAAAGCTTCTAACCTTGTAGTTCCCTTCCCAATCCTGTTCTGGGGGATTATCAACACTTCTGATCGCGACCAATTGCTGGGTTTGCGTTTTTTTGGGTGTCTTCAGTGCAACCACAAAATCACCAAACTCGTCTTTGATAGGATCTGAAGATGACAACCGAAATTCTTCATAGAAGCGAGCGAGGTTGTCTGAAATATTATCTTTTTGTTCGCTAACCTCGCCGTCCGATAGAATAGGTAAATCCATACTATCTGGCCTGTATACCAAAAAAAGTATCGTCGCCAATAGCACAAGAACGCCTAACGCCAAATGTTTTTGCCAGCCTGTGGATTTTTTTTTACCCGACATTTTTACTACCTTTGCAACAAAGCGAGTGTGCAAGACTCTCGCTTCTTTTTAATTCAGATTATTTACCTGAGTTAACGCTACTTATACAAAGACTCAGGTTGATCGACAGGCCGAGTTTTAAAACGCTTATGCATCCACAAGTAACTGTCTGGTTGCTCGTTCACCACTTTTAGTACGTCTTCGTTTAGCTTGGTTAATGCGACCTCTTGATCTTTATCGGCCAAATAGTCAATTGGTGCACCAATTTTTACTTTGTAGCCTTTTTTAGTGTATTGCGACACTACCATTAATGGCACGCAGTTGGCTCGGTTGGCAAACATGAGTGTAGCGGTAGTAGTTGCTGTGCGCGCAACGCCACCAAAAGGAACAAAAATACTTGTGCTTTTACCATAATCTTGATCAGGGAAGTATAAGCAGAACTCATTTTCATTCATGGCTTGAATTAAGGCTTTGGCATTGCGTTTATCAATCATGTATTTGTTTGAACGGTTGCGGCCATGATACTGCATGTAATTAATTAGCGGATTGTTATGCTTGCGGTAAAACGCGATACAGGGATGAGCATATCCAATGATTCGACAGCCTATTTCCAAATTAACATTGTGCAAAGTTAAACCGAAAACTCCCTTCCCTGATGCCAGTACTTTTAATGCATTATCAAGACCTTCAACCTCAGCAACGCGACGCACGCGCCACTCTGGCCACCACCAGCCCATGCCAGTTTCAAACAAGCCCATTGATGTGCGAAACACATTGTCTTTTAATACTTTGTCGCGCTTCTGCGCGGACCACGACGGATAACAAAGCTCTAGATTTTTACGGGCTATTTGAATGCGCTTTGGAACCAGCACCGCAGTCAGTTTCGCAACAACTCTGGCGACTAATTTAATCATCGGCAGAGGCAGCCACGTGATGACGTAAAGTAAGCCAGCGCCAAACCAAACGCCCCAATATTTTGGATGCAAAAAAGAGACTGTAAACGGCGGAGCCATAACGGTTTTAACTGGTTTGTATGGTTTTTGTGACGACGTGTTTTTTTCAATTGTAGCGGAGTTATGTGGCTCTGATCCTGTCATTGTAGGCTCAATTGGCTTTTCATCAGCTATGACTTTTTTATTGGTGTTTTTATTGGTGTTTTTATTGGTGTTTTTATTGGTATTTTTATTGGTATTGCTATTAGTTTCTGGCTTGTCCACAATGCGCTCGTTGATGTGTTTGACGTCGGTTAAGGTATTTTCCCTATTATACAAGGTCATAGCGCACTTGTGAACCACCCACCGACATCGCTTTCGCTGTCATCAATGGGCTTCAGAAGCCGACACGTCGCGCCTAAAAAAACGCGTGTCTGGAGGTCAGTACTCTTTGTCGATGCTAACTAACTTTTTTTCAAAGGCGTCAAATTGGCTCTGCTTTTCATAGTCAAAGTGATATTGGTTATGAAAACCATAACTGAGTTTGACCAACGCATCTTCTATATACAGCGTATAACCATCAAAATCAGTAAACGCTTTAATGCCATTTAAGTGATAAGCACCATCTCGTTGTTCGCCATGCTGACGAATTTTCTCAAAAACTTGTAATAATAATTTACTATCTAAACTATTTTTCATATTCCTCCTGTAACGCTCAACTTCAGGTTGGCTGGATAATATTTTACAGCAGCTTACGCTCGCGGCACTGGGCCCTGCTGTGGTAATGATAGCTACTAATACAGGCAAAGCCAAACTACAAGATCAGAATTCCGGATATAACACTATTGTTCGCCATATAAATTGCATCGCTATTTATTACCATAAAACATATTTCAGGTCTGACTGCATGTTTTTTAAACAAATATTTTTGATCTTTGTTTTTTTTCATGTAGTATATATTATTCAACTGGTCAGATGAGCGGATAAGTTACTTATGAGTATTAGAACAAACCTTAAAAAAGTATTACCACCAATTTCAGTAACTGAGCAAGAAGCTTTAGATGCGGGTGATGTGTGGATTGAATCGTCTATTTATCAAGGCAAACCTGACATGCATGCCCTGCGCAGCCTTCCTCAAGCAGTATTGAGCGCTGACGAGCAAGCCTTCTTGAGTGGTCCAGTGGAAGAACTGTTAGCCATGATCGACGAGTTCGAACTAGGTAACAGCAAACATATTCCACAAGAAGTCATCGATTTTCTTGGTAAAAACAAATTTTTCTCAATGATCATTCCAAAGAAATTTGGTGGTCTTGAATTCAGTCCTTATGCAAACTCAACCATCGTTGCCACTATTGCAGCAACAAGTGGTGCCATAGCCGTGACGGTAATGGTACCTAACTCCTTAGGCCCCGGCGAACTGCTAATGCATTACGGTACTGAAGCGCAACAAAACTATTGGTTGCCTAAATTATCAATCGGCCAAGACATTCCTTGTTTCGCTCTAACTAGCCCTGAAGCTGGCTCTGACGCTGGCTCAATTCCTGATGCCGGCATTGTGACCAAAGGCATGTGGGAAGGTAAAGAAGTCATTGGCCTAAGCGTAACATGGGACAAGCGCTACATTACGCTTGCGCCTATCGCAACAGTGCTTGGCTTGGCATTTAAGGTATTCGATCCAGAGCATCTACTAGGTGACAAACTGGCACTAGGTATTACGTGCGCATTACTGCCTAAATCTCATCCTGGTGTTGAAATGGGTAACCGTCACGACCCAATGGGCGTAAAATTTTATAACGGTACAACCCGCGGTAAAGATGTATTCATCCCAATGGACTTTATTATTGGTGGCGAGAAGAACATCGGTCGCGGTTGGCAAATGCTCGTGAGCTGCCTAGGTGCAGGTCGCGGTATTTCATTACCAGCAATGGGTGTTGCTTCAGCGCAGTCTGCGTTTAAGTCTACCGCCGAGTATTCATTCGTACGTGAGCAATTTGGTGTGCCAATCGGTCGCTTTGAAGGTATTCAAGACAAACTTGCTGACATTGCAGGTAAAACTTTTTTACTAGAGTCAATGCGTGTATTAACCACCGAAGGTTTAGGTGAAGGTATTACACCAGCAGTTGTTACTGCTATTGCCAAATACCACATGACTGAGTTAGGTCGTGATGTATTAAACTCAGCGATGGACGTACAAGCAGGTAAAGCAATACAACGTGGTCCGCAAAACACATTGGCAAACGGCTATGCTGCATTACCTATTGCAATTACGGTTGAAGGCGCAAACATATTAACCCGTAGCTTGATGATTTTCGGTCAAGGTACAATGCGTTGTCACCCACATTTAAAAGAAATGGTTGACTTGATCCATAGCGAAGACAGTAAAGCCGATGCAGATTTTAATAAAGTACTTATCAAAACTGTTAAGTTCAGTGTTAGGAACGCATTTAGAAGTTTAGCCAACAGCTACTTGCCATTTTTACGCTCTACAGAATCGAACTTCCCGATTGTTCGTCCTTACGAGAAGCGTGTAAATGCACTTGCTGCAAAACTAGCACCACTAGCCGACTTATCATTGTTGGTATTAGGCGGCGAACTGAAAAAAGCAGAATTGTTATCAGCGCGTTTAGGCGATGTAATGAGCTACTTGTACGGTGCAATGGCGTCAATTAGGTTCTTTGAGCAACGTGTAAAAGATCGCGCTCAAGCTGAAGCTTATTTCCGTTATGCAATGGAGTGGTCACTACAGCAAGCTGAAAAAGCGATTGTTGATTTTATCAATAACTTCCCGAACGTGCCAGCACGTGGTTTGATGAGAGTATTGACCAACACTTATACGTCATCAATAAGCCATATTTCTGATGACTTGGTTCGTGAATTGTCAACTGCATCTATGCAAGACAGCAGCATCAAAGCACAGCTAACTCACCTTGTTAAAGTAATGCCGGGTGACGGCAACGATATTAACGAGCAGGCATTTAAAGCCAAGCATGCTGCTATGCCATTATTATCTAAAGTGCAAAAAGCATTACGTAAGTCACCTGTCGTTCCATTCATTTCGTTTGAACACGTAGTGGATACGATGCACAAAGCAGGCGATTTAACTGACGCAGAGCGCACAACGTTGTTGCAATACAATGAGAAACGCAAGCTGTCGGTACGTGTTGATGAATTTACTTTCGACATGGAATTACTCAGTGCTGAAGAGACTGATGGTCCTAGCGCAAGTAAAACTGCGAGTAGAACAGAAGAAGCGACTGCAAACGCGGCGTAACTTGTGAGTCGAGCAGCGCTTAAATAGGCTGCAACGGCTGCAATATTGACAATAAAAGGCGTCCATTTGGGCGCCTTTTTTATTGGCTCGTAGGCCAACACATGGATGCTAATTTCAGTCGCAACATATTATACATATCACCTTACCGCTCAAGAACGTCGATAAAGAACATCGATAAATTGAGACCGGAGCTAAATTGGCGGTTCTAAAAGACCTCGGAATTCGGTATATTCAAGCCCATCTATTGCACGCCCCATAAGAACCTTCATCAATGGCACAGCTTTACTACTACTACTCGGCAATGAATGCAGGTAAGTCGACTTCCCTGCTGCAGTCGGCATACAACTATAAAGAACGCGGTATGCACATTACCTTATTCACTGCGGCTCTGGATAATCGCTATGGTAGCGGCAAAATATCGTCTCGTATTGGTCTTGAAGCTCCTGCAAATCTTTTCACGCCACAAACCGACCTATTTGCTGAAATGCGCAAAGAGTGTGATAAACAAAAAATCAGCTGTTTATTTATTGACGAAGCGCAGTTTTTAAGCAAACAACAAGTCATTCAGTGTCTGCAAATAGTAGATGCATTGAAAGTACCTGTGCTGGCATATGGTTTGCGTACAGACTTTAGAGGTGAAACATTCGAGGGCAGCCAATACTTACTTGCTTGGGCCGATAAGTTGTCAGAGCTAAAAACAGTCTGTCATTGTGGTCGTAAAGCTAATTTCGTGGCACGCCTTGATGATAACGGAGACCCTATTTCTGAAGGAGCTCAAGTGGACGTCGGCGGTAACGAAAAGTATGTGTCGCTGTGCCGCAAACATTTCATGGAAAAAGTGTCATTCGAGTATCATCCAAACCCATAATACGGCTTACTTTTGCCTTCATGTGAATGATTGGTTGGTCGTATAGTCACTTAATTTTTCTACGCTAACTGAAAGCGCTTCGATTAGCTCGGTTCATGGCGCTTCTGTTGGTTTTTCATAGTGCTTCGCTTATCTTATTTTACCGCACTTCAGCAACAACGCCAGCCTTACTATTCATCAAATTTATCAATTAACCCAAATTAAACAAAGTTCGCTGATACTTCATTATCGACTATCATATAGATGATCCTGTTAATCATTGCATATTTTTGGACGTCATCATTTTTGCGTCAACACTTTTCATAAAAAATGCTTACGTAGGTACTTTTTATTTCAATATTTTTACATCAATGTTTTTTCGTTAACGTTGTTTACAAGTCAACGCGTTTTACAAAAAAACACTTTTTATAAGACAACGCTTTTTATAAGTTAACACAACACTAAGGGACATCACATGGACTTTTCTCATAACGCTAAAACTCAAGATTATATCGCTCGCATTCGTGACTTTTTAGACACCCATGTAGCCCCTATTGAGCAGCAAGTTTATGAAGAATTAGCTGCGTTAAACCCAACCAGCGATTGGACAAAATGGAAAATTCACCCCGCTATCGAGCCGCTAAAGGAAAAAGCTAAAGCTGCCGGCCTCTGGAACCTCTTCTTACCTGACGCTGAACTTGGCCAAGGTTTAACAACGCTTGAGTATGCGCCACTTGCCGAAGAGACCGGTCGCTACATTTTTGCACCAGAAATTTTTAATTGTAACGCGCCTGATACGGGCAATATGGAAGTCTTATATCACTTTGGTAACAAGCAGCAGCAAGAAAAATGGCTAACGCCCTTGCTGATGGGCGAAATACGTTCTGTATTTGGTATGACAGAACCCGATGTTGCGTCTTCAGATGCCACTAATATGGCTGCTACCATTGAGTTAGATGGCGATGAATTAGTCTTAAATGGCAAAAAATGGTGGACTACCGGACTGGGTCACCCAAATGCCAAAGTGTGCATCTTCATGGGCCTCTCAAACCCAGAAAACGATAGGCACAACCAGCACAGCATGGTGATTGCGCCATTAGACACTGACGGTATTGAAATTAAACGCATGCTAAGTGCTTATGGCGATTATGACGCACCTTTTGGTCACGGCGAAATGCAGTTCACTAATGTTAGATTGCCCAAAGAAAATTTATTAGTCGGTATGGGTAAAGGCTTTGCTATCGCTCAAGGTCGCTTGGGCCCGGGTCGCATTCATCATTGCATGCGTGCTATTGGTACTGCAGAAAAAGCACTTGAATTAGCCATTAAACGTGGTTTGTCACGCGTTGCTTTTGGTTCGCCAATTATCAAATTAGGCGGCAATGGCGAACGTATCGCGATGGCCCGAATGAAAATTGAACAAGCGCGTTTACTGACACTACAGGCGGCTTGGAAAATTGACAATTTAGGGGTAAAAAATGCCATGGTCGACATTTCAGCAATCAAGGTTGTGGTGCCGCAAATGATGCAAGAAGTTGTTGATATGGCGGTCCAGATCCATGGTGGTGGCGGTATGTGTGAAGACTTCCCATTGGCACGTTTTGCCGCCGGTGCACGTTCATTACGACTTGCTGATGGGCCCGATGAAGTGCACATGAGCATGGTGACTCGATTAGAGCTGAAGAAATATAAATAATGTCAGATAAACGTATTGATAAGGCTGGCGCTGTTCGTCCTGGCGAAGAGCTGCCAATTGCGTCTTTAGTGGAATGGATAAACTCACATATTCCTGACTTACAGGGCACACCTAAAGTAACTCAGTATTCTGGAGGGGCGTCTAATTGGACCTACTGCCTCGACTTTGAAAACAAGTCGGTTATATTGCGTCGTCCACCCGCTGGCACCAAAGCCAAAGGTGCGCATGATATGGGGCGCGAGTATGGTTTACAAAAAGCCTTACAAATCGTGTATCCAAAAGTACCCGAAATGTTGGGGTATACCGATGACGAGTCAGTTATCGGTGCTGAGTTTTATATTATGCAGAAATTTGAGGGCATTATTCCGCGCCAAAATATGCCTCGGGACTTTACGATTTCAGCTGCAGATGCACGTAAACTTTGTGAGTCGGCACTGGACGGATTGATCGAGCTGCACAATGTCGATTATAAAGCCGCTGACCTTGCGCATATTGCTAAAGGTGAAGGTTATACACAACGACAAATTTCGGGATGGACTGGACGCTACCAAAAAGCAAAAACATGGAATGTACCTGCGGGTAAAAAGGTAACGGACTGGCTTGCCAGCAACATTCCTAGTAAAGAAAAAATTTGCATTACCCACAACGATTATCGCTTTGACAACTTAGTGCTGAATGCTCAAAATCCACAACAAATAATTGGTGTGTTGGACTGGGAACTTGCCACCCTAGGCGACCCCCTCATGGATTTAGGCAACAGCCTAGCCTACTGGGTGCAAGCAGATGACGACTGGTTAGCGAGAAGAACAAGACGTCAACCCACCCATTTACCAGGGATGATGACACGCAAAGAAGTCATTCAATATTACTGCGATAAACAAGGCCTAAAAACAGAAGATTTCGCTTTTTACGAAGTCTATGGTCTATTTCGTTTAGCCGCGATTGTTCAGCAAATCTACTATCGTTACCACCATAAACAAACACGCAATCCTCAATACAAGCATCTTTGGATATATGTACATTACTTGCTGCATCGTTGCAGAAAAATCATTAATAAAAATAAGTAGAGAATTTTATGTCAGCTACCGTTCGACAAAACATTTTGATAACCGGTGCTAGTTCTGGATTAGGGAAAGGCATGGCGATGTTGTATGCAAAAATGGGCCGAAACCTTGCCTTGTGTGCAAGACGCGTAGAGCGATTAGAAGCGCTAAAGGCTGAATTAGAGGAAATTAACCCGGATATTACCGTACTAATTAAGTCACTTGATGTTAACGATCACGACGCTGTGTTTACGGTGTTTAACGAATTCAAACAGGAACTTGGTAGCCTTGACCGAGTTATTGTCAACGCGGGCATGGGCAAAGGTGCATCCATTGGTACTGGTTATTTCAAAGCAAATAAAGAAACCGCTATCACTAATTTTGTATCGGCGATTGCACAATGTGAGGCAGCTGTTGGCATATTTAGGGAACAAAACGCAGGTCATCTTGTTACCATTTCTTCTATCAGTGCTGTACGTGGGTTTCGCCGCGCGCTCAACGTTTATTCCGCGACCAAAGCCGCCATTACCTCGTTATCTGAAGGGATCCGTATTGATTTACTGCGCACACCTATCAAAGTATCGACTATTCACCCGGGCTTCATTCGCAGCGAAATAAATGAAAAAGTAGAAAAAGTCCCTTTTATGGTTGATACCGAGACAGGCTGTAAAGCAATTATAAAAGCGATTGAAAAAGAAGGTGGAAATAGTTATGTTCCGGCATGGCCTTGGGCTATTCTTACCCGGGTTATGCGCATTATGCCGCTGTCATGGTTGGCAAAAATGAGCTAATACTGCATTCCAGAACGGTGGACTTTGGTTTGTGGTTTGTGGTTTGTCGTTTGTGGATTTGTAGTTTGTAGTTTGTAGTTTGTAGTTTTTGGGCTTGTGGACTTGTGGACTAGTGGGCTGTGATTACAAATGACGCGGCTTTGTCATCGTCATGAACAATAGTATCGCATCAATAATAATTAAAAAGGGACTTTAATGTGCAAGATACTATTTTCACGCAAGTTTTATTACCAGCCATACTTGGCGTCATCATGTTTGGTATGGGCTTAGGCTTAGTAAAAGACGATTTTGTGCGTCTTGCAAAAGTGCCTAAAAGCGTTATTGCTGGCTTAACAGGGCAACTTATTTTATTGCCCCTACTTGCATTTGCATTAGTAACGGCGTTCTCAGCGCCAATTGAAATTGCCATTGGCGTGATGATTTTAGCCGCTTGTCCCGGTGGCACTACGTCAAACCTGATCAGTCATATTGCACGCGCAAACTTAGCGTTATCGGTGAGCCTAACCGCAATTACAACGGTAATTTGTGTTATCACAACACCCCTGCTGATTAAATTTTCAATAGACCACTTCACACAAGCAGATGCGACAGACTTTTCACTGATTGGCGTTTCTATAAACTTAATTGTTCTTTTGTTGATCCCCATTTCTATCGGCATGGTGCTAAGACACTTGTATTCAAAAGCAGCCCGACGCGCCGAACCGTTTTTTAGATATTTTTCAACCATATTTATGTTGATGCTCATTGCGGCCATTTCATATCAAGAGAGAGAAATGCTGCAAGCCTCCTTTCCCGATGTCTTTTTCATTACCTTTAGTTTGAATATTTGCGCGACTATTATGGGCGTAATAATAGCCCGAGCGTGTTCTTTGTCGAAAAAAGATGGACTAACGTTGGGCATCGAAATAGGCACACAAAATGCGACAATGGCCATGCTCATCGCCATCACATTTATTGAAAACAGTGCTTATAGTATAGCCGCCGGGATTTATGGCATTACAATGTATGTCGGTGCGTTTTTATTAGTGGCTTACCATAAGTTAACGGTGCCGAAACCGTCAGCTCAAGATTAAGGCAATACTAGCCTGACGTCGCTGCTTGCTTACTTGCTTGCTTGCTTGCTTACTTGCTTGCTTACTTGCTTGCTTACTTACTTGCTTACTTACTTACTTACTTACAGTTTATACACAAAATATCACGTACACTGGGGTGACACTTGGTTGTCGACTTACATCAACGCATCTATATCCTTCAATCAAAAAAACAAGACGGAATGAATCATGACTGGATTGAACTATACGGCATTGCCAAATTTCAGCGCTAACACTCGCGTTTATGAGAATAAGAAAAAGAGCACTAAATTGGCTATCAACTGGCCATTTATTTTTATCTTTTTTATTTTTCTATTCGCTATTTCACCTGCAATTTCTGTTGCTTATGAACCTGCAAGTACCGACGCAATTGCCGCACCCAACAAGACTAATCCCTTGCATCGCTTCGACCCCATAGCCACTAAACAGCTTATTCAAGAAGCCCTTGCTGCATTCTACACGCCGGGCATGTCGGTGGGTGTTATTCATCAAGGTAAGGTGGTTTTCTTGGAAGGAGTTGGGTTACGCAATATTGAGAAAAAAAGTACCGTCAACCCAGACACGTATTTCCGACTAGCCTCCACTAGCAAAGCATTTACGGCCGCTGCTATTGGTATTTTAGTAGACCAAGGCAAGCTTAATTGGAGCGACAAAGTCACTCAGTATTTACCTGACTTTCAAATGCAAGATGCTTGGGTGACACGCGAATTCACTATTAAAGACCTGCTTGTTCATCACAGTGGACTCGCAGGCGGAGCGGGCGACAGCATGATTTGGCCCGAACCATCGGGCTTTTCGCGCGCAGAGGTCATTCATAACCTTCGCTACTTGACCCCACTCACTAGCTTTCGAACTCAGTATGCTTATAGTAATGTACTGTATATAGCCGCGGGCGAGATCGTCGCCAAGGTTTCCGGCATGAGCTATGGTGATTTTATTGAGCAAGGTATTTTTGCCCCGCTTGATATGACTTGCTTTGCTGGCGATGTTCCTAGCGTTCAGTTGAAAAATACGGCAATGAGTTATGCGCATAATGATAACAAAGGAATGTACGCAGTACCTCGAAATAGCATACAACGAGCACAGCAAATGTCGGTTGCCGCAGGCGGTATTGTTTGTAATGCCCAGAGCATGACTAAATGGGTTAAGGCGCTACTCTCGCCCAAAACACTGCCTTTTTCGATGAGTGTATTGAATGCAATGTGGTCACCTCAAACCATACTTAATATATCTGACAGTGAAGAAGAGTGGGACAACACCTTATTTAAAACTTACGGCTTGGGCTGGCGTATTGCCGATATGTTTGGCTATAAACTCATTTCTCATACTGGCACCCTTTCTGGATACCAAGCGTATGTCGCTTTATTACCCGAATTAGAGGTAGGTGTTGTGGTGTTAAATAATGGGTCTAATTATGGTGCGCGTTCTTCGGTTATGCAGCATATTTTAAAATCATTTATACCCAGTGCCAAACTACCCGAGGACTCACCAAGTGATTGGGTTAAGACCTTTGTGGACCTGCAAGCTAAACAAGAAGCTGATTATCTTGCAAACGATGAACCGGTTCGCGAAGCCACAACGCTCATGCAAATTAGCAATAAACAGATCATCGGTACTTATCAAGATAACTGGTTTGGCAGTATGTTAATCAGCGTATTAGAGACGTCTGCAGGTGTGCCTAACGAGGATCATCTGCGTATTCAGTCCCAGCGCATGATCACGCTTAAAGGCAAGGTCATACCTTATGAAGGAAACTTATTTAAAGTTGAGTGGGACAATAGTAACGCCGCTTCTGATGCCTTTTTAATTATTGAAACCAATTTTAAAAATGAAGTAACCGGGCTAAAAATGCACCCCTTCGTGGCAAATGAAAAAAAGCGTCATGCATACAGTGATATGCACTTTGTGAAGCAACCATTATCGAACGAAGACTAAGCGTTAACGTTGCGGTCAGTCTTGTTTGTCTTCTTCAAACAACTGCTGCAATTCTTTTCTACCCAGTTCCGTGCTCTTTATTATTTCAGGTATACCGAGGTTTTCTTTTATTACTCGCTCCAGCATTTTGGTATCGTGTTCCGAGAAAATAGTCGCCATGCCGTCGGCTTGGCCCTGTGTGTAACCGTAAGCTTTGAGCACTTCTTTTGATGCTGACAATGCACTATCAAACAATTCGCGAACAAAGTAACTGACGCCTAACCTTGACAACTCTATCGCATGCATCCGATTGCGCGCGCGGGCAATAATTTTAACTTTTGGAAACTCAAGTTGAACCAGTTTAACCACTTCGGTTATTTCTTCACCATTATCGATAGCAACTAATAATACTCTGGCGTTTTCAATGCCGGCTCTTTTTAATAACTCCAAGCGTGTCGCATCACCAAAGTATACTTTATTACCAAATTGACGCACAAACTCAATATGCTCAGCATCTTTATCCATTGCTGTAAATGGAATGCTGTTTGCGGCTAGAATACGACCCGTAATTTGTCCAAAACGACCAAAGCCAGCGATGATTACCCTTGACTCAGATGCATCCGCAATAGAATCATAAACAGCCGGACAGTTTTTAGTATTAAAGAATAGGCTGTACACAATCACCGCAGGTGACGTTAATGCCATAGACAAACCCACGATCAAATTAACCTGGCCAGCAATAGCAGCGTCTAACACCGTATTCGATAATGCCAAGGTCATCACAACAAAAGCGAATTCACCACCTTGTGAAAGCATGATTGCAACGCGTATTGAATCGCTTGACGATTGTTTGGATGCGCGCAAAATGGAAAAAATAATAGCTCCTTTCACAATTACCAGCAGAATACTCATACTGACCATAAAAACGGGGTCATTGAAAAGTAACTGCAAGTCGAGATTCATGCCAATAGCAATGAAGAACAAGCCTAACAACAAACCCTTAAAAGGCTCTATTTCAGTTTCTAACTGATGTTTAAAGCTGCTGTCAGCCAGTAATATACCCGCGATAAATGCGCCCATGCCCATCGACAGGCCCACTTTATCCATTGCCAACCCAGTCACAAGCACAATGAATAAAGCCGCAGCCGTCATTACTTCTGAGCTACCATAGCGTGCTACCACTCTTAACAGTGGATTGACCAAAAAGCGACCCACCAGCAAGACACTAACAACGGCGCCTAAACTGATATACCAAGCCGGACCGGATTCAGTTTGCAAAGGAGCCAACGCAGTCACTAAGAGCAAAATGGGGATCACGGCAACATCTTGCATTAATAAAATCGAAAAGCCGCGCTGTCCTGGCGGCGTTTGCAAAATACGTTGTTCATTCATTAACTGAATTGCGAAAGCGGTAGAAGACAATGCTAAGGCTAGTCCAATCACTAAACTGGCGGTAAAACTAAGACCCAACACAAAATGACTAAACAAGCCGATTGCCGCTGCTGATGCTAATAGCTGTGAACCACCACTAAAAATAATTTGATTGCGCATGCGCCAAAGAGTGGCCGGTTCGAGCTCTAAACCAATGACAAACAACAGCAGCACAACGCCTAATTCAGCGAAGTGCAAAATAGTGTAAGGGTCGCTAACGAGGTTAAACACAGAGGGACCAATGACAACGCCAGCAATCAGATAACCAAGAATGGCACCCAGTTTTAATTTTTTAAATAGGGGAACAGCAACTAAAGTAGCGCCTAAAAATATGGCGACAGAGGTCAATAAACTCATTAATGGTCCTTGGTGAAAAAATGAAAGCTCTTTATTTTAAATCGAAAACTAGCGCATATTCATACTACTATAGTCAACATTCGCTGCATATAATACTGTTGTTGAACACCTTAAGCTCAGTCATCCAAAAATTGAACAAATAGCACAACGAAAAAAACGCAAATTACCGTTAATAACAGCGCAAAGCGTTTTTATAAGTGTTCACTTGTAGTGATGTTGGTTTAAATTTGGCGTTAACATAAAGCTAAACGGCAATATTTAGGCTACTGCAAAGATTAATTTAGTCGATATCGCCTTGCTTAACCACTCTGTGAGGTCAATATTGTGCGTACTAATAGTGTCAATAACATCGTTCACAGAGGCTTGCGCGCTTATTTTTTGTATCACGTCTGCTTGCGCATCCGTTACATATTCAAATTGCGCTTTGTACTCTGCACGCCACAATACAAGAGAGCGTGCAGTGCCCATATTAATTGCATTATTTATTGATGTTGTGATCTTCTCTAATAATGCTTTGCGGACTAATATGCCCTCTTCAGATTGCAGATAGGGATCGTGTATCAGTTGATACAAATCGACTACGGGAAACCAAAAATTAAGTAACTGCAAGCCAGGTGCAGCGATGAAACACAATAAATCAGTATCACCGGTTTCTAAAGATGCAAATGTGCTTGGCGCGAATTCTTTATCAGCTTGGCGCTGCACACCATGAATTGCCCAATCTAATTCGGCGACTTCACTCAAAAACGGATATATTTCAAGCGCTTCTTGGCCTTCAATAAAAGTTGGCAACGTAATGCCATATTCAGCCCAGTCGAAACTCGCCTTTACTTCATGGCTTAACAATTTGCGCGATAACATTCTAAAGCTATCCTCGCCTATTAAGCCCTCAACTGTTGGAAATGTAATTGAAAGTGCCCGAATGCCATTTTCAATAAAGTTATTGGTGTATACATTAAGACCGGTCTGGATGTTAACTTGGATGCTAGCATCTAATTGAATTCGCACCGCGGTTTCAGTCAGTTCCTTTTGCAAAGGCTGTGGCTGTATATTAAAAATCTTAGCGAGCAATTGACCCTGATAATCCTGATTAGCATTCATCTGATCACCTTGGTCATTGTCTAGTTGCTTGCCTTGAGCATTTCCTGGCTTCTCTCCTAACTGGGCGCCTTTATAAGCATTTAATTGATTACTCTGCTTATCATCACCTGCATGGATGGCTGCTTTATCACTTTTATTCATGAATGCGATGCCAAGAAAGAATCATCTGCAGTCGCGGCGACTGCTTCAGCTATCGACCGGGCTTTGTTAGCTTCATTTACCAATACTGACCATTCTGGCATTTTGGTATCCCATTCTACTAAGGTGGGTGTGCCAGGAAATTGCTGCAGCGCATATTTATATAGTTGCCAACATTGTTCGGATACGGGTGCACCATGGTCATCAATGATGAAATTAGTTTGCTTTATATCCTCATCTGAAGCGGGTATTTGCTCGGTGTAACCGGCCAAATGTATTTCACCGACCATATGCGCAGGTAATGCCTGCAAACGTTGCTGAATAATGGCTAAAGGATTAGGTGTTTTTCGATTCAGTTCGTTAATAATAAGGTTATTTAAATCAAGTAATATGCCGCATCCTGCGGTTTCACACATGCTGACCAAAAATTCAAACTCGGTCATGTCATCTTTAGTATGCACCACCAATTCACTCGGCGTAATGTAGGCCGACAAGTTTTCAATTAAAAGTGGGCGTTGAATACTGTCTTGAACTTGCTGAATATGCGTAACAATAGTGCGCAATGATTGCGTATTATAAGGAATGGGAAGTAAGTCACCACTATGTAATATGTTGCCGTTAACTTGCGCGCGATTAAAGCAAAGGTGCTCGGAAACTAATAGCGGTTGAATCGTTTTTACCAACTTAGTAAATTGCTGCAAGATACCAGTTGGCACCGGCAGTGTAGAACCCAGCCCTAAAGACGTGCCGTGTAAACTCAGTGGATAAGCTTGTGCAATGTCGTGAAGTAGAGATTGAGTGATACCGCCTGCAGCAAAGAAATTTTCTGCGTGCACTTCCACAAAATCTATATTGTGCTTTGTGCCATTCTCATTTATCGAGTTTATTGCCTCGTCAGCTAAGGCCTTTTTAGATAAAGCGTCGGCGTAATGAGAATGACGAAGCCCAACGCCAATAAGGCTGTTGGGCTTTGTATTTGACTTACTATTCATTCATACCTGCCATTTGTAACACCTAGGATCTAACCAACATCAGCTGATGCCCAGTTAAATAGCGAGTCATGAGTAAAATACATAGGCGAAAAGAGTCGTATTTATCTAGTAACCGTTTTTCTTGGCTTTCATTGCTGTCATCATTTCTTTGGCTTTGCTTTTATCAAAACCGCCAAGCTCGGTGCAAGTGCCGCCGGGTACTAAACGCCATTCACCAACATCGTTATCGATTGTTGCTTGACCTGCACAGCTATGTGTACCGGCTAAGTTTGCACAGTCATTTTGACCCGCCGCAGAGATACCGTAGCACTTCTCTTTTTTTGCTTTATCTGACGCTTCTGCAGTATCAATAACGCCTGTTGTCATAATAGTGGCTAGTGCTGCTGCAATTGCTAAATTAGTTTTCATGGGTAGATCCTTATTTTATTAAATTAATGTTCAAATTAGTTGTAGTAATAGTAATAGTAATAGCGTCCAAACTCGCCTGCGTTGACAGGATGATTATATAAACCGTGAAACAGGCCATAAAATTTCATTCGTTTATAACATTTACTTCATTATGTTGCGTACCGCAGCCATAACATTGAATTAATACCTACTAAAAATTTATAGTTCTGTGATCGGTTTGTCAACAATTTGCGTCCATATTGTGCTGCGTATTTGTTGGGGTCACCTTTAAATAACGATTGATGAGGCGCAGAGCTAAAATAATAAGTCGCGGCCAAATGTTCAGCTGTAAATTGAGAACTGCCTAGAACAGGTTTTGCTTGGGTAAAATAAGCAACGGCATCATAGACCTTTATGGCGAGGCTACTTTCGTCGACATTAACCGCGTTAATTGACGACTCGACCTGACTCGGAATTAAACCACAAGATGACACAGTGAATGCAATGACTAATGCCGCTGCAGTTAATAATTTTGAACCTGAAAGTTTGAAATACATGGCTTGTTACTTATGTATATTTTTATTTTTTAAACAATGCGTTGTAACCAGCGCCAGCTAAATGTCAGATCCAGAAAGTTTAACTATATTCAGTTTATGAGTGTGCTTTATCGGCGCTCATCTAATCTTGGCTCACAAGTTAGGAAACTCGATTATAAGACCTACGCAAGTTTGAAATTCTTTCAAGTACGGTGTAAAAAAATATAATAAAGAACATGCCTTATTTAGTAATATCCTCAGGTTACTGCTTGTTTGCGATTAAATTCAGGCAGCTTGTATTGCTCACTTTCAATAATCGCTTTTAACTTTTCTACGCTATCAAATAATTGCTCAAAGCTTAAAAAGCTTGGCGAGAAACCAAAGCGCAGAATATCGGGTGCTCTAAAATCAGCGATAACACCATGAGATATTAATGCCTGACACAAAGCATAAGCCTGAGGATGCCTATAGGCGAGTTGCGATCCTCTGTTGTCAGACGTAATAGGTGAAGCCATAACGAGGTCTGATAAGGTTTGTGACTGTTCAATTAAGCATTGATAAAAATGCGTCATTGCGACCGATTTTTCTCGAATTTGTGACATAGTGACATGCTCAAAAAGATCGAGAGCAGCGCTCAGTACTGCCATAGCAATAACACTGGGCGTGCCACTTAAAAACTTTTTAATACCGACATCGGGCACATAATTAGGATCGAATGTGAATGGCTTTGCATGCCCCATCCACCCGGTTAAAGGCTGTTTTAAATTCGGAATATGCCGTTTGGCAGCATAAATAAATGCGGGAGCACCGGGCCCACCGTTGAGATATTTATAGCCACATCCAAGCGCAAAATCAACCTTACAATTATCCAGTTCGACGGGCACCACACCAGCGCTATGAGCTAAATCCCAAATCACCAATACACCCTGTTCATGGGCCAACTGGGTTAGCTTTTGCATGTCGTGAATTTTACCCGAACGAAAATTAACATGCGTCAGCATGAGTACTGATATTTCATGTCCCCGTGCTTGCAACATCGCCTCTAGTTCGTCAGCATCGCAAGTAAGCAAGGCGCATTGTTGCGAACCCAACATTTGCTGTAGACCTTCAACCATATACAAATCGGTAGGGAAATTGTCTTGTTGAGAAAGCACAATAGTGCGTTCCGGAGTAGACAGTTGAAATGCGCTAGCTAAGAGCTTAAATAAATTAACCGAAATTGAATCGCAGCAGATAACTTGACCTTTTTCTGCGCCAATTAAGGGTGCGATCTTTTCCCCTACTGTGGTGGGTAAATCAATCCATGCATGCTTATTCCAACTGGTAATTAAGTCTTGGCCCCATTGGTTTTCAACCACGTCAATTGCCGCTTTTTTCGCATTAATTGGCAAAGGCCCAAGTGAATTTCCATCTAAATAGATAGTCTTAGCGGGTATTTCAAAGTGTGCTATTAGGTGGGCAATCGGGTCGTGCTTATCTAGCTCAATGGCATGTGATCTGAATAGCTCATTAGAATTTGAAGACACCGCACTTGAAGACACCGCACTTGAAGATACCTCTTTTGAAGACACTGCATCTGTAAACACTGCGCCCGGAAATAAATAGTTTGGTGTTTGAGCATCCGTTGCCTGTTGATCCATTGCAGCTTGCCTGCGTTGCGATTGAGTTGTCGATGAAGACATTTTATTTACCACTTTTATTCACCACTTTTATTCACCACTTTTATTCACCACTTTTATTAACCACTTCTATTAACCACTTCTATTAACCATTTCTATTTGTTGAGTTGCGTGTGTATCGCCCCCTTTTTTTATTTGTCGCGTTAACCCTTAATTTTACAGCTAGCTATTTAAACGCACCGCAGCACAGATGGATCCAATCAAAGAAGCAAAGCGCCGCCTAGTTGCATGTTTTTCGCATTGTGCTCTGGCGTTATAAGTGTCGTTATTAGCATACTGTAAGATTTACCTGCACAGTGTAGTGTCTGATCGTCGATTGACCAATTGCCTAGTTTTAGACGCATTATTATCATTGGCTACATTTTTAGTATTATCACAAATTCGTTGTGCACGGTCGCGAAGCTAGGCACTAGGCAATCAACTTACTTGTATATTCCTTTCGCCATGCATAAAATCCAATAATCGCCATAATTAAGAAGCATCCATACAAGATTGCCGTTGGATATAGACCTTTTTGAAAGTATATGCCGATGGCAACAACATCAACCACGATCCAAAATAACCAATTGACGATGTAGCGACGTGTCATTAATACAAAGGCGACCAAACTGGCGCAAGTGGTGAATGCGTCGGCGTAAGCGAAACTAGCATCGGTATATTTATGCATTAGGGTTCCTAGGACGGCTGCACTTAATAATGCAACTGATGCATAGAGGCTTAATTTTTTGTAATCCATACTTAATACTGTCACGGTCGTTGCCGTTGCTAGGTTTTTTGACCAATGCCACCAACCATATATCTGCAGTGCCATATAAACGACATGCAAACCGGCATCAGAATACAGTTTTGCTTGGTAAAATACCCACACATAAAGTGTCACTTGCACAAAACCAAAGGCAAAATTCCAGATGTTGCCTTTGACCAACAAAAAGATACAAATAAACCCACAAATTGCAGCGCTAATTTCCACCGAATTTGAACCCAAAAAACCATTTATAAAATCAGATAGTGTCACTACAGGATCACTCAATTATGACATGTTGAAAGAAGCTAGCAGCCCAAGGCTCAAAGTAACACTAAAGCCATTTTACGTCGCTCAGTATATAATACTCAGAACCATCTCAACTTTGATGACTGAATTCAATAGCTGATGTAAAACAAAAAGCGGATTGCCCTGACGCCTATTTCGACAGCATAAAATAAACGAATTTAACTATTAAGTTGCGAGTGAACTCGGCATAATGTGCGTAATGGACGCAGTAGTACACGGAGGAATACTTATTATTAGCTCAAGCAAGTACGTTATCGAGCAGAAAAAGAGGCTTATTGCCCTTAGCATTATTTTGCTAGTGGGCTTTCACGCCGCTAGTTATGCGCATTATGCGCAAAAAGAAAAAGTCATCAAGGTTTTTCACTCCCTCGAGGAAACGGCGTCTGTGAAAGCGTCAGCTGGCAAAAAATCAATATTGCCGGTGCTTCCTAGAGTAGAAATCGGTCCTTGTACATTCATGCAAAAATTTGATAAATACCATGCTGACTGCGGCACGTTGTTTGTCAAAGAAGATCCTACCGAGTCCCACACAGCAAAAAATAACGCGCGCGTTGTTTCTATTCCCATTATAATTTTTCAGCCTGCAGGTGAAGTCACAGGCGACCCCGTTGTCATTACCGGTGGCGGCGGCCCTGGTAGTTCAATATATATCATGGATGAGTTTGATGGCGACCCCTCTTTGTATTATTCAGGCATTGAATTAAGCACACTACAAAATGGCCTTCCTTTGATCCTGATGGAAATGCGAGGCTCAGGTTTATCTCTGGCCAACCTCGACTGTCCAGCCATAACCGAGTTAGAAATTGAACTATTAACCACGTATCCATACAAATTTGACAACAAACAGTTTGTTAAAACGAACCTTAACTGTGCCAATCGAAAACGCGCGTTAGGTGTCGATGCTAATTTTTATAATACCGATTACGCAATCAACGATATTGATGCCCTGCGAGAATTACTTGGTTTTCAAAAATGGCATTTACTCGGGATTTCCCACGGAACGCGCATATCGTTACGTTACGCTCAGCAGTATCCTCAGCACACCGCCTCGCTAATACTCGACAGTATTTATCCCTTTGAAGTTGATTCATACGTAGATATGCCTGAGCTCAGTGCAAGAATTTTTACCCAGCCGTTTACCTTATGTGATGCTGACCCAAGATGTCGGCTTGAAAACGGACAAACATCAGAGACATTGTTTGCGTCTTTCATGTCAGAAATTAAGCTAAACCCGCCCACACTAGAGGTTGAGTATGATGATGAAAACTGGACCGTTGGCCAAAAAACACTAAAGATATCACCCGAGTTAGTGGCTTATACTCTATATAATAATAGCTATGACGGCGAGGCTATTCTGGCGTTCCCACAGATTATAAAAGATGCCCTCAATAAAGATTATGCCAAACTAAGTCGCTTGATAAGCGAGATTATCGACTTGCAAAATTACACGTGGTTTTCAGAAGGCGCTTATTCAAGTTACGCTTGTTATGAAGAAATCCCTTTCTCAAACACAGAACTGGCTATCAAAAATGCAAAAAAGTATAAATCGCCCTACTGGGACGACCTACCCGCTATTAATCTTGACCTGCAATTGTGTAAAATTTGGAATATAAAGCCGGCGCTCAATAACATCAAAAGCTTTGACCATAATCAATTGACGTTGCCTGTATTGATACTTGCTGGCGACCTCGACACATTTACACCGACGAAATGGGCCATCGATTTCCATGCCAAGTTACCCATGCGAAACAAAACTCAACACTTGCGAGTTTGGCCTTTAAAAGCCCATAATATAGTACACGGCGATAAATGTGTTGAAGCCGTGATAACATCTTTTTTAAACGATCCTGAGCAAACTATTGATAATGATTGTACATTGCAAAACGTGAGTGATATAAAAACTGATGCTTTATAATCCATTTAATTTAGATACAAGCGCTTCTTCAATAACACTCAATTTAGTATTAGTCTATAAAGGGACATTAAATGGCATATGATTTTGGCTCACAAACCTTAGGAATTAAAAATCCATTCAAAAAAGAAGGTTTATTCAAAGCTGTAGCGGGTGTGCTTGTTGCATTACTTGGTATATTCACATTAATTCAAGTCGCTAGCGAGTTAAAGGCAGACAAAGTCGTCGGATGGGCTTATGTGATCATTGGCTTTTACCTACTAATAAGTGGTGTCAGGCACACCAGTGTTGGCTTTATACAGCTTTTTCGCTACTTCGTAGGCCGTTCAGTACCCACTTCATTAGCTGAAAACAAATCACCTTCCGAGCAGGAATCTGCTAAGTACGAACGCAATGCATTACAGTACGACGCAAAAACACTTTACTCCATGATGATGGGTCGCAAGAACACAACCTTCACTGAACCCGTGGGTTTCCTAGGCCGATTTGTGCATAGTATTTTTCCAAAACTTACCTTTTTACCGCACCCGCTGCGGATGATGGCGCAAGAAATTGCAGGTATGGTAATAAATTATTTAACCGGCATTGTGTCATTTTTAATTGTCTTCTTTATCGTCACCGCAGGCTTAGCCGGCGAAACCGCTGCGCTTTTTGCAATGCCAATAGTGGGCACGTTGTTGTTACTCTACTTAGTGATATCTTGGTCGTCGGCAGCGAGAGCCATTCAAAGAACCAGCCAAACTGTATTAAAAAGCAGCGGTGGCGCTTCCTTTGGCGTTATTATTGCGGCATCTATTATGATACCCATTGTTGCAGGCGTGTACCTAGATGAATGGTTAATTGTGTCCGATAACACTCAACAAATTTTTACTGAAGCCTCGGGTATTTTTAACGCATGGGCTAACTTAGGCTTGTTAACTATTGCCACCTTAGTTGTTCTTGCTGCGGTTTTGCCTTTATTGTTTGCTCGTATGGCCAATGCTTCACCGCAAACAGAGGTCAGCGAATATCGTGAGAACATGCAAGAGTCAGTGCATCCAAACGAAGTTTTTATTAATATTGAAAACATCGTTTTGGCTAACCGTCGATATAAGGAAATGCCAAACCGAATTTATCGCGAATTTGACCCCAAATTAATCGAGCAATCGGATGGCAAGGGCAGCTTTAACGGCCAACTATTAATTGAAACCCAACCCGCTCTGGCAGAAGAAGAAAATAATTCAAAGCAAGATAACAAGAAAACGATATTATCAACCATAGGTCAAATTGCTTTTGTGATTAGTGCTATTGCATTTTATTATCTTGGTCAAAATATTATTTCAGCAATAGGGGCATTTGACAGCTGGAAGTTAGCCACAACAAATAGTAATTTAACTTTCTTTTTGCAAGCATTAAGTTCAGCACTGTTTACCCTGTTTGCTTGGTTAACCTTTAAAAGTGCAGCCAAAATACTCGACGCTGCTTCGCATTTATTTTGGGGCGAGATGCACTTCACCTCACTATTAATGCACTTAAACACTGAAGGGACTTATACTGAGTCTAAATTATCAACGGGCATGTCTATACACGACAGTACGCGCTCAGAAAACACGGTAGTGCGTTCTAGTATTACCCCTTGGATAATTACAACGCGCATCAAAACCTCAATATTTGCTACCAGTGGTATGAAGAACCTAGAGCAACCGCGCTACATTATGTCGATGGCAAAAAATGATCAAGAACTCGACAGCATTGTTGACGAAATTAAGAGTTTCTTGAAGGAAAGAGAAGCCATTGCTGCCATTACCAATGAGCGAGATTTATCCAATGCTAGCCAGATCCATCAAATAAATCAGCAGTCCAGAGCGTTCGAGCCAAATGTAAATGTGGACGCTAAACTAAGCTTCGACGAAGATGAACAGGCAGCAGGATATTTGCGAAATGAAGCAGCGCAAGAATCAGTAGAAAAAGACGCGAATAAATAAATATTTATTCCTATAGGCTAGCAATTAACCCACTTATTCAATATATTTATGTTGTAAAACAGTCACTTTATAAGGGTATAAATGAAAAATCATTTTTCCAAAACCAAGCTTTCTTTAATCGTTGCTTTGGGGATCGTGCTTACGTCTGGATGCACATCTTCTACAAAGCAAACGCTTAATTCAAACCAAAGTAACCAAGCATCCATTAGCCCGACTATTGAGACAGCGCCAGCAATGGGCTTAAAACGCAAAGTGGCTATTGCTCGATTTACCGATGAAACAAAAAACAGCAATAGCATCTTTGTAGATAAAAGCTTCGATAATATTGGTAAGCAGGCAGCAGATATACTGAGTGCTCGACTAACTAATTCGGGGCAATTCATCATGCTTGAAAGGGACGACCTGGACAAAGTTAGAAATGAACAAGCGCTTGAAGGTGTTACGTCAGCAGTCGTTGGCGCAGATTATCTTATTATCGGTTCAATTAGTGAATTTGGTCGCAAAACGACCAGTGAAACAGGCATATTTAGTCGCAATAAAATTCAACAAGCGATGGCGACCGTTAACGTGAGACTAATTGACACGACGACCGGGCAGATCGTTTTTTCTGAAGAAGGCAGTGGCGAAGCGCGCGCTGAAGCAAATACAACCTTCGGTGTTGGTGAGCGAGCAGCGTTTGATTCCACGTTAAACGACAAAGCTATTTCTGCCGCGATTTCAAAAGTGGTCAGCGACTTGATGGAAAACTTGCTAGACATGCCTTGGAAAGCCTATTTGATTGCCAAGCAAGACGACCAATACATAATGACCGGAGGTGCTTCACAAGGCATCTCTGTAGGTGATGAATTTACTATTTTGCAAAAAGGTAAAAAAATCAAAAATCCACAAACTGGTTTCATGATTGAATTGGCCGGTAAGCCCATTGCAACAGCTACTGTCGTGCTGTTAAGTGGTGCTGCCAAAAATGAAATATCTATTGTTTCGCTGGACACCCAGTTGCCAGCACAAACAGATTTAGCTCAGTTAGTCGTGATGGAAAAGGAGTAAAATATGAGTAAATCAAATTCGTTAAAAGGGATTGTTTTTGTATTATTTAGTTTTTTAATGCTTGGGTGTACGTCGTCATATGAGTCAGTGACTCAAGTCGATGACACCAAGGCGTTCATATTACTAACGGGTAACTTCGAAAATGCGTCACTGCAAATCAACACAAATTCGCCGATCACGTTAACAGACAGCATTGAGACTTTTATGCTAGATGGTAAAAAAGTAGCGAAGTTTGAAGTAACCGCCGGCACAAATACCGTAAAGGTTTTTAAAAATGGGGCATTAGTAGTAAACCGTAAACTATATGTAACCAACGGAAATTCATTTGAGGTAAATGTTCAGTGAAAATTAAAGGACTAATAATCATTGGCGCTGTGCTTTTATTGTCGGCATGCAACAGCACACAAGGCGGTTTGTATTGGGGTAGTTACTCTGACACTTTGCACAACTATAAACAAGAACCCGGTGACACAACGCGTCAACGGCACGTTAAAACACTCAATGACATTATCAAGACCAGCGACAAGAGAGGGACCCGAGTTCCTCCTGGCGTATTGATCGAATTAGCCGTCATGGAAATTGAAAGCGGCAGCTCTGAAAATGCAGATGCATTGTTAAATAGAGAGATGTCACTTTACCCTGAATCAAGGACGCTTGTGCTTGAATTGAAAAAAAGAAATGGGGCTTAAGGGATGCGAAATATACTAAACAGAGTAAAACGGATTTCTTGGCTAGCTGTGATGGCTATTGGTCTAAGTGGTTGCGCTACGTCAATTATTTCTAAAGAAGACGCATTTCCAAAAATGTACCAAGCGAAGCCTGTTGCTATATTAGTGGTACCCGCGATTAACAATACAACGGCGGCTGAAGCGCCTGAGTATTACTCGACAACGATTGCCGAGCCGTTAACTCGCATGGGCTATTACGTGTTGCCTATCGAGGTGACCAATAGACTGCTGCAAGAGCAAGGCATTGTAGATGGTGCACAGCTAGCCAACGTTGATGCTGGCTTGTTTAAAACAATGTATGGGGCTGATGCCGTTTTGTTTGTAAACATTAATCAGTGGGACACGTCTTATTTCGTGCTCGGAGGTGACGTTACAGTCGGGATTGCCTATGAATTAGTTTCAACGACTAACCAAGACGTCCTTTGGCAATATGCTGATACCATTGTTGTTAACACCGGCGGCGGTAATTCAGGCGGTGGCCTAATTGGTGCTCTTATTTCTACAGCAATCAATACCGCCTTAACTGACTATATACCGTTAGCAAAACAAGTTAACTACAGGGCACTTTCTACCCTGCCTTTTGGAGGATATCATCCAAAAGCAGGGACCGACCAAAAAGTAAGGGCCTTTAATAAATAAAATGTGCTGACTGCTATTAAGTGAGCGCATTAGCAATAGTAATTGAGGAATAGTTAAAACACGATCTAACTTTTTACCAATGCATTGACTGCGTTTAATGCATTGACTGAAAACCCATCTGCATAAAAATACACGACTTTGCCATCAGCATCCAATAGCATAACGCGTGCATTGTTGGGCCGTTGATTACCCGTAAAACGTTGTATTTTGTCACCATCAGCATAAACTGTCACTACGCCTTTCCAGAGTGCTTTAGGAATACCTTTACGCATGCCTCCATCAATAAATGTTTTAAACATTCTGGGAAACATGCCTTTAATCGTTGGTATTTCATAAACCGCCACTCGCGTTTCAGTCATGTCCAAACCAATTAACCAACGGTCAATGTCAAACTGAGAATCCTGCACGTAACCAAATAATAACAGAGTTTGCTGACCTGCAAAATCCTTTGGTATGACAACAACATCGCCGGCTAAACTTTCACCGGAAGCTTCAATCATGGTGTCACCGAGTTTCACTTGGCTTGGATAATCGTAACTAGCGCAGCCTCCCAAAAATAAAGAAATAACAAACAGACTGAATAAACGTTTTATCGATAACATGACTTTTCCTAATATTAGTGCTGAGCTAGTGCTGAATTACTGGTCAATTAGTAGTGAGTAAGTAACTAACTCAGTAAGTAAGTAAGTAAGTAAGTAAGTAAGTAAGTAAGTAAGTAAGTAAGTAAGCGAGTGAGTAACTAACGACAGAGACCCTTTAATGAGCATTACTATAGTGGTACGTACTACCAAATAAAAGTTTATTTGTGTAAGCATTTCAATTTAAACAGCTTTTGACTGCCGTATTGGCGCTGGTTTTTATTTTGCGGTGACGGTATTTGAGAAGGTACTAGACTGCATACAAGGCACTGGGTATTTAAGCAGAGTGTCAAATACCCATTCGACGTAATCTGGATATTAATCAAAAGTTCTCTGGTATACTGTCCGGCGCTATTGAGTGCATACCCTATTTAGTGCATACCCTATTTAGTACATACCCTATTTAGTGCATACCCTATTTAGCATAAAATAACGAATGTGCCAGTTGTACATTCAGTAGTAATTTACAATAATACAGAGAAAGATATGTCAACGACGCCGACGATCCAGCCCGCCGCCAGAAAATCAGAAACGCCAAGAATGAAGGCCGAAAGGGGATTATTTTCTTTTCCAAAATATTCGAAATCTGGCGGCAGCTCAGCACCATTTTTGCCTATGTCGCGCAAAGAAATGAACCAGTTGGGTTGGGATAGCTGCGATATCATCATTGTGACCGGTGACGCTTATGTCGATCACCCAAGCTTTGGTATGGCTGTTATTGGTCGCACACTTGAAGCGCAAGGCTATCGCGTTGGTATTATCTCACAGCCTGATTGGCATTCAAAAGACGACTTTATGCAGTTGGGCGAACCTAATTTATTCTTTGGCGTGACGTCTGGCAATATGGATTCGATGATCAATCGATACACCGCAGAGCGAAAACTTCGCCATGACGATGCATACACAGCTGGAAATATAGGCGGAAAACGTCCTGATCGCGCGGTTACTGTGTATACCCAGCGCTGTAAAGAAGCCTACAAAAAACCCGTTATCATTGGTGGTATTGAAGCCAGCTTACGTCGCATAGCGCACTATGATTATTGGTCGGACAAAGTAAAACGCTCTGTTTTATTTGACTCAAAAGCCGACATGCTTATGTTTGGTAATGCCGAACGGCCGCTATTAGAAATGGCGTCTCGCTTCGCAGCAGGGGAAACGATTGAGCAAATGCAAGATATTCGAGGCACCGCGGTTATACGCAAAGAGCCGCTTCCTGGTTGGCAAGGTGTTAACTCAACTCACGTCGATAGCATAGGTAAAATTGAACCTATCATCAGTCCGTATGAAATGATCGAGGACAAATGCGCTATTCAGAGTGAAGAGGAAAAACAAGCCGCGATTGACGCTGAAAAAGCAAAACCGATTGTAATACAACCCTTCACCTCTAAAACGACGCGCCGCAAACCGTGGGAGAAAACCTATGTGTTATTGCCCCCATACGATGTGGTGCGAGCTGAAAAAACTCATTACGCGCATACGTCAAGAATATTGCATCAAGAAACCAACCCGGGTTGTGCTCGCGCATTAGCGCAGCGTCACGGCGATCGTATTATTTGGATAAATCCGCCTGCATTCCCTCTCGAAACAGAAGAAATGGATGCGGTTTTCGATTTACCCTATGCGCGTGTGCCACATCCAAGTTATGGCAAAACAAAAATTCCTGCGTACGACATGATTAAAACCTCGGTAAACATCATGCGTGGTTGTTTTGGTGGTTGTACATTCTGCTCTATTACTGAGCATGAAGGACGTGTTATTCAGAGTCGTTCTGAAGGTTCTATCATTCGTGAAATTGAGCAAATACGCGATAAAGTACCGGGTTTTACTGGCGTTATTTCAGACCTCGGAGGCCCAACAGCGAACATGTATAAGCTGCGTTGCAAAAGCCCTAAAGCTGAGCAAACGTGCCGTCGATTATCTTGTGTATGGCCAGAAATTTGTGGGCACTTGGACACAGATCAAACCCCAACTGTTGAATTGTACAAAAAAGCGCGCAACGTCCAGGGTGTGAAAAAAGTCCTTATTGCCTCTGGCGTGCGTTATGACCTTGCTATTGAAGACCCCAATTATGTTAGAGAATTAGTCACGCATCACGTCGGCGGCTATTTAAAAATTGCGCCTGAGCACACAGAAAAAGCACCTTTAGACAAAATGATGAAGCCTGGCATGGGCACGTATGACCGTTTCAAAGAAATGTTCGACAAATACACCAAAGAAGCCGGTAAAGAACAATTTCTGATCCCGTATTTTATCTCTGCTCATCCGGGGACAAATGACGAGGATATGCTCAATCTTGCTCTGTGGTTAAAGGAGCGTGACTTCAAGCTAGACCAAGTTCAGAATTTCTATCCATCGCCTATGGCAAATGCCACGACGATGTATCATACAAATAAAAATCCGATCCACAAAGTGGATCATAAAAGTGAGATTGTGGAAGTTCCTAAAGGTGAAATTCATCGTCGATTACACCGCTCATTTTTGCGCTATCACGATCCTGCCAATTGGCCATTGTTGCGTAAAACACTGATTGAAATGGGTAAGGCACATCTTATTGGCAACGGTCCTAAGTGTTTAGTTCCTTATGAGAGCAGAAACGAGCTTAAAGGTAATGAGCAAAAAGAATTTGCTAAACGCTCAGCTAACAAAGCTTATGCTAAAGGTAAAAACTCGAAAACACCTAAACACCAACAAGGTTTAACGCGCTTTAGTGATAACCAGCCACATAATATACAAGGTGGGCAAACTGGTAATACAGAGCTGACTCAAACAGATACAAAGCCGCGCAAGGCGAAGTATAAAAAACGCTAGTGGATGCGCCGCCGGGAAATCGGCGCGCGCAAACACCCAACGATAATATAAAATATATTAATTTGGATAAACAAAATTGCAAAAAATTATTGGCTATACCCTCGCTACTTTATTGATGGCCTTAAGTACTTGTGCCTTCGCGTCTAACACATCAGGAGTGCATGGCCCAGGAGTTAAGGAAGATGATCGAAGCATGCAACTTCGGCTGGCATTGTCACCAAGTGATGATGGTGACCAAGTAGATAATTGGGCTTACCGACTGCATTACCAACATTCTTTTAATGACCGAGTTAGAGGCAGAATTGTAATGCAATATAGAGACCGAGACACATTTGAATACGAATATGTTCGCGCTGAAATGCTGTATAACTTTAAGAAAAAAGAAACCGACGGTATGTGGTCCAGTGGTATTCGTTTCGATGTTCGCCAGCGCCGCAGCGATAATCCTGAAGAATTCGCAATGCACTGGACAAATCAATGGGACCTCAAAAATGGCATAAGAGTTAGAGGCATTGTAGTTGGCTCATGGGAATTCGGCGGTGATAACGCAGGTAGTGGTACTGAAATTCAAACACGCTCAAGTGTCAGCAAAAAATTAGATAACGGACTCACCGTAGGCGTGGAAATGTTTAACGACCTAGGTCGTATCGGTAGTTTTGGTTCTTTTAATAGCCAAAGTCATCAAATTGGGCCAATGGCAGGTGGCACCATCGGTGGCCTCAAGTATGAAGTAAGGTATCTTGCTGGTGTATCCAATGGCAGCAGAGATCACAACTTTGGCTTTCGCATCAACAAATCGTTTTAAGCATGCTCATTTGGCTTTTTGTGAGACAACCCTTGCGTCACGTGCTCACGAAAAGCCATTGCTGCATTTGAAACATGTTTTCCTTTAGGTAAAACCCAGTACCAACTATTCGGTATTGGAAAGCCGTGTACTGGCAACTCTATCAAATTACCAGGGGCCATATGATTTAGTGCATGCTGACTAATAATGGCGATACCCAAGCCCGCCATAACGGACTCTTTTATCGCTTCGTTACTAGCGATCGTTATAGGATTTTGCATTTTTATCCTATTTTCTTTAAAAAAGGCTTCAATTGCATACCTCGTCCCAGACCCATTTTCACGCATCAGCAAACGCTCTCCATACAACTCCTCCCATAAAATGCTTTTTTTATCTTTTAGCGGATGACCTTGCTTGGCTATCACTACCAGCGGATTCTTAGTTAGGAAATCAGTCGTAATATCAAGTTCTCTTGGCGGGTTACTAAATACGTACAAGTCGTCCAAGTTCTGTTTCAAACGTTGAATAATTTCTGCACGGTTGCCTATTTGAAATTCGGGTTCAATATTAGGATATGCTTGGCAAAATTCGCCAAGTAAGCTCGGAATGAGATATTTAGCGGTGGTCACAACGCTAATCTTTAATCGCCCCACGGACAGTCCAGATCTCGCAGCCAAGCGCATTTCTAGGTTATCCATAACATCAAACATAGCGCGTGTGGCGTCAAGAACCTCCTGCCCTGTATCGGTTAAATAGAGTTTTTTGGAGACCAATTCGAACAGTTGACAGTCTAAAGCCTGAGCTAACTTTGCAATTTGTGTGGATACTGTCGGCTGAGCAAGATGCAGCGCTTTAGCTGCCAAAGTAACGCTAGTGTATTGAGCCACTGTCATAAAAATTTCAAGCTGGCGAAACGTAGTTTGCCTTGTATGTAGGCGACGTGTCCAAGTCATATATCTATAATCATCTATACATAAATACGATTTAATCTATTATTACAGATGTAATATATCATTACAATCCTACATTACTTAACAAAACATTTAATTTTTAGCTTTCGCTGCTTTTCTTTCAAGTGCTTTTCTTTTAAGTGCTTTTCTTTTAAGTGTTTTTCTTTTAAGTACCTTAACTCACAGCGCGGGTTAATGAATACATGCTATTACATTGCTACCTAAACTAAAGACGGAGTTTTTATGACACACCCTATTGTTCCTATCACAGTCGCTTATGGCGATGGTATTGGTCCCGAGATTATGCGAGCTACTCTGAAAGTGTTAGAGGCAGCAGGTGCACAAATCGCACCTGAAACTATAGAAATTGGTGAAAAAGTATATTTGAGCGGACAAACTAACGGTATTCAAGCTAGTTCTTGGGGATCATTGAGAAGAACTAAAGTCTTTCTCAAAGCGCCCATTACCACACCTCAAGGCGGCGGCTATAAAAGCCTAAACGTCAGTATGCGCAAAGCGCTAGGCTTATACGCTAACATCCGCCCCTGTATTTCATATGCTCCCTTTGTAAAAACCAAACACCCGATCATGGATTTGGTCATCGTGAGGGAAAACGAAGAAGATTTGTATGCCGGTATTGAACATAGGCAAACTGAGGACGTTTACCAGTGCCTTAAGTTAATTACGCGGCCTGGTTGTGAGCGAATTGTCCGTTATGCTTTCGAATATGCAAAGCAACAAAACCGTAAGCGAGTAACTTGCTTTGTAAAAGACAATATCATGAAGTTAACCGATGGCTTGTTTCACCAAATATTTAAAGATATCGCTGCGCAATATCCTGAGATCCAGCACGACAGCATGATAGTCGACATTGGCGCTGCCAGAGTCGCCGACACGCCAGAGGATTTCGACGTGCTGGTTATGCCAAATTTATATGGCGATATAATTTCAGATGTCGCTGCACAAATTGCCGGGTCTGTCGGCATGGCTGGTTCTGCCAATATTGGTGATCAGTGTGCCATGTTCGAGGCAATTCATGGTTCCGCGCCCGATATTTCAGGTAAGAATATTGCCAACCCATCGGCTTTATTGCATGGTGCAATTCAGATGCTATCGCACATTGGACAAAATGATATTGCTGAAAAAATTCATCATGCTTGGTTAGTCACACTTGAACAAGGTTTGCACACCGCCGACATTTATAAGCAAGGTCAAAGCAACACTTTATTGGGCACCGTTGAGTTTGCCGATGCTGTGATTGCTAACTTAGGCCAGTCACCGAAACAACTTAAAGCGCCGTCATATGAAGGAAGCAAACCGCTTAAACTACCCGTCGTTGGCTACAAAAAACCCTGTAAAAAAGAATTGGTCGGTATTGATATCTTCCTGCAGTGGCAAGATGGGGTGCCTAAGAAACTTGGCGACAAGCTAGTTAACTATGGCACTGCGCAACTTGAGTTGAAATTAATCACCAATCGCGGTGTAAAAGTATGGCCAGAGGGTTTCCCAGAAACGTATTGCGTGGACCACTGGCGTTGCCGTTTTATGTCCCCCACCATGCAATTGAGCTTTGATGAGGTACTCAACGTGCAATCGCGTCTGCATGAAGCTGGGTTTGATGTTGTTAAAACTGAGAATCTATATAACTTTAATGGCGAACCTGGTTATGCAGCGGTGCATGGTTGAGTTATTAGAACGCACTTGGCATATTAAAAAGGCTCTCAACTCATTGTATCGACTAGAATTGAGAGCCTTAATCTACGCTATTTTGTTTACAGTAGTGAGCGGATCACGTACTGCAGGATCCCTCCATGGCGGAAGTATTCGAACTCATTTGGCGTATCAATACGAATATCGGTATCAAAACTGAATTCACTACCATCTTCTCTTAGTACCTTAACCTTGGCTTGCTTTTGCTTAGCTTTGACCGCTTCGATAGAAAACTGCTCGGTGCCGTCTAACTTATAAGTATGCGCTCCTTCCCCTGGTAAAAACTGCAAGGGTAAAATACCCATACCAATAAGATTAGAGCGATGAATACGTTCGTAAGTTTCTGCAATTGCGGCCTTTACACCCAGCAATAGTGGGCCTTTTGCCGCCCAATCTCGAGAACTCCCGGTTCCATATTCTTTACCCGCAATAACAATAGTAGGCACATCATCAGCGATATATTGCTGCGCCGCGTCAAACACAGTCATTTGTTCACCACTGGGTTGCTTGCGGGTGAAACCGCCTTCCGTACCAGGCGCTAATTCATTACGTAACCTGACATTAGCGAACGTGCCTCGCATCATTACTTCGTGATTACCGCGACGCGAACCATACGAGTTAAAATCTTTTGGCTCAACGTGATTGGCACGCAAATATTCAGCTGCAGGCGTATCGTTGCCAATTGCACCCGCTGGCGAGATATGGTCGGTGGTAACACTATCAGCCAACTTTAATAAACAGCGCGCTTTTTCAATCGCTTTTACCGGTTCAGGCTTAGCCTGCATATTGGTAAAAAAGCTGGGTTTTTTTACATAGCTGCTATCAGGCCAGTCATAAATATTTGCATCAACCGTTTCGAGGTTTTGCCATACGTCGCCGCCGTCATAAATACTGCCGTACTTATCGGTAAACATAGCTTCGTTGACGACGTCTGTCACGATGCTCTGAATACTTTCTTGGCTTGGCCATAAATCCCTAAGATAAACCGGTTTGCCGTCGTGACTAGTGCCCAGAGGTTCTTTGGTAATATCGATATTCATGTTACCTGCAATAGCGTAAGCAACCACTAATGGCGGCGAAGCCAAATAGTTAGCTTTTACCTCAGCGTGTATTCTACCCTCAAAGTTACGGTTACCTGATAACACTGCCGTCACCGTTAATTGGCCTTCTCTTATGGCCTCGGAAATAGGTTCTGGTAATGGCCCGGAGTTACCGATACAAGTGGTACAGCCATAACCCACTAAGTTGAAGCCCATTGTATCGAGTTCTTTAGACAAACCGGCTTTATCTAAATATTCGGTTACTACCTGTGAACCCGGTGCGAAACTAGTTTTTACCCAAGGTTTAACCTTCAGACCCAGTTCGTTGGCTTTTTTTGCCACTAATGCAGCGGCCACCAACACCGATGGATTAGACGTATTGGTGCAACTGGTGATAGCAGCGATGACCACAGCGCCTTCATTCAGTTCAAAATCCTGCCCATTCAAATGACAAGAAACGCTATTTTTTGGTGTTTCTCTTAAAGGACCACCTTCACTATCAAAGCGACCTTGCTGAGTATCATCGGGGGCAATAGCCAGAGCTTTTTGCTCCTCTATCCATGCTTTAAATGCGGATGATGCATGGTCTAAATCAATTCTATCTTGTGGTCTTTTAGGTCCTGCAATAGCCGGCACCACTTCACTCAAATTAAGCGTTAAAGTAGCGTGGTATTCGGCATCTTCCTGAGCTTCACTGCCCCACATTCCTTGCGCTTTGGAATAAGCTTCTATTATATCAATTTGCTGTTGACTGCGTCCGGTCAATGCAAGGTACTTACTGGTCTGTTCATCAATCGGAAATAAACCACAGGTTGCGCCATATTCGGGCGACATATTGGCTATTGTTGCACGATCCGCAACGGTTAAGTGTTTTACCCCAGCACCAAAAAATTCAACAAACTTGCCAACAACACCAAATGCTCGCAACTGTTGGGTAACGGCCAATACTAAATCAGTGGCTGTCGTGCCCGCGGGTAATTTACCGGTCAACTGCATACCGATGACTTCTGGTATTAACATGGTTACCGGTTGGCCAAGCATTGCAGCTTCAGCTTCAATACCACCAACGCCCCAGCCAAGGACACCTAAACCATTAATCATGGTGGTGTGAGAATCAGTCCCAACGAGCGTATCAGGAAACAAAACCAACGCGTCTTGCTGCTCTTCAACAAAAGTGACTCGCGCCAAGTATTCTAAATTCACTTGGTGCACAATGCCTTTTCCTGGCGGTACCACTTTAAAATTACTGAAAGCGCTTTGGCCCCACTTCAAAAATTGATAGCGCTCTTTATTGCGCTTAACTTCAATTTCAGTATTATTTTTAAATGAATCTTTACTACCAAACTCATCCACCATAATGGAATGGTCAATAACTAAGTCTACCGGTTTAAGTGGATTTATTTTATTAGGGTCGCCGCCTAAATCTAGCATTGCATCTCGCATGGCAGCCAAGTCTACTATCGCGGGTACACCAGTAAAATCTTGTAATATAACCCGGGATGGTACAAAAGCGATTTCAGTCTGGGATGAAGAGTTTGTATCCCACTTTGCTAGGGTTTGAATATCTTCTGGCTGGACATATTGTTCATTACTATGACGGAGTAAATTTTCTAACAAAATTTTAGCCGTCAGAGGTAGTCGTTTGATGTTGGTACCTGCACTGGATAAATCAAAATATTGATAGTTTTTATCTTGCACAGAAAGTACGGATATATATTTATTTGATGACTTCACTTTGGTTCCTTATTTTGTTTGAAATTTTCACTCTAACGCTTAACAGCTAAACTAAGTTTTTAGGATCCAGTAACTTACTCAGTTCTTGAGGGTCTATATCGGTCATTTCTTTTGCTACATCTATAATCGGCCTTTTAGTAGTATAGGCCCGCTTTGCTATTTCAGCGGCTTTTTCATATCCGATAAGACTGTTTAAAGCCGTCACTAAAATCGGATTATATGCCAATACACTTTGCAAATTTTCTTGGTTTACCTCGAATGTTAAAATCACCTTGGTAACTAATAGTTTTGCGCTATTGGCTAAAATATTGATGCTCTGCAGTAAATTATAGGCTATTACTGGCAAATAGGTATTAAGTTGAAAGTTACCACCTTGGCCGGCAATCGTGATTGTCATGTCATTGCCAATAACTTGCGCGCAAGCCATACAAACCGCTTCTGGAATAACAGGATTGACCTTGCCAGGCATTATGCTGCTGCCTGCCTGTAATTCAGGTAAGGTAATTTCGCCCAGTCCGGCCAACGGCCCACTGTTTTGCCAGCGTATGTCGTTACTGATTTTCATCAGCGACGTTGCTAATGTTTTGAGATGACCACTAACTTCTACTGCCGTGTCTTGACAACTGATTGCTTCGAAAAAGTTATCGTTTGGAGAAAATGTAATGCCCGTAATTTCACTCAACTCAGCACATGCTGAAGCACTAAATGCAGAGCTAGAATTTAAGCCTGTACCAATAGCTGAACCACCGAGTGCGAGCTTACCAAGCCGACTGTAACTCGATTCTAACCTTTCAATATTATTGACGATTTGCTTTTGCCAAGCGCCTAATTCTTGTCCCATAGTCATAGGAAGTGCATCCATTAAATGGGTGCGCCCGGTTTTTATGGTTGTTTGAAGAGAGTTGCTGCGAGTCATTAACGCATCGCTGAGAAGCCGAAGGCTGGGAATGAGATTATTTTTCAAGCCTGAATAAACGCTGACATGAATAGCACTAGGAATAGTGTCATTTGAACTTTGGCTCATGTTAACGTGATCATTAGGGTGTACTATTTCACCATATTCAGATCGACAAAGCTCGCTAAGTACCTCGTTCATGTTCATATTTGTGCTAGTGCCAGACCCCGTTTGAAAAACATCTAACACAAACTGCTCATCATGCTGCCCATTAATTACCTCGGTTGCAGCAGCCTTTATCGCTTTTACTCGTTTACTATCGAGCTTTCCTGTCTTTTGGTTTGCACCTGCACAGGCTTTTTTGATCATAGCCAAGCTGTGAATAAAATCTGTTGGCATGGTTATTCCGCTAATAGGAAAATTATCTAGCGCTTTTTTTGTTTCTTTTCCGTAAAGCATCATCGGTCCTAAGGGCTTAACAAGACTATTGATATAAACACACAAACGAGTTTTAGTACAAACGAACTTGATTTCAGAACAAAGAATAACACAAGGACTTCGGCTCCTAGCGACGACGACGGGGCGAATGAACCGTTTTATTTGGGCATTGCAATGTTGAGTTGGAGACGATATTCAGAGGAAAAAAATAAAAAACCCCATCAATTAAAAATTGATGGGGTTTTCAAGTTGGTCAGAGTTGTTGCTGATGAACAACTACCTTACAACATTACTTTGCGTTATTTTTTCTGCGTCTTGCAAAACCTAAACCGGCTAAACCAAGGCCCAACAATGCTAGCGTAGTTGGAGCTGGAACAGGCTTAGCTGATTCAACAAATATTACCATATCGTTGAAATCTTTATCGCTGCGGCTGTACAGAATGTCTTCAAATGCTAGTAACCAACCGCCCTGAGTCCAAGTTGTTTGATTTGCCCCTGGAAGTTGAATTCTATCAGAACCCTTACCTTGGAATGCTACCATTTGGTCATAACCATCAAGACCGTTTTTGCTTGCTTCAGAATAAAACGTTGTGGTTGGCGTCCCAATATAAAATCCGAATGTCGTTCCATTGAAGTTAACACCAGTATCTGTCACGACGTTCTGGAATATGCTGCCATCACCCATTATTTCAAAAACTGTTCTACTACCGTTTGTCTGACTACCAGAAAATATTTCAAAGAAATTGTTAATATTACTTGGGTCATATATACCAAAACTATTTTGGCTAGCGTTACCTGCCATTTCGGCAACGAAACGAACTGGTGTAATACCTGAATCAGTACTTTCCCAGATTTCATCTGGACTAGCTTGGTCAGTGTTAACGTCAACACTAGAGTTACCACCAACAGTAAAATCGTTCAATATGCCTTGTAAGCTATTACCTTGAATAATTGTTGCGTTCGCACCGGCTGTTGCAATAACAAGGCTCGCCGCGATTAGAATTTTTTTGAAGCTCATAAATATCCCCTTAGTAAGTGCTCTTAATGCAGCTAGGCTACCTTTTACTATCCTAAGGCCCTTGGCTTTCCGTCCCTACTTCACAACAGGTTTGGCTTGTTTATGTGTTTAATTAACAAATCTTATTTTTCACTAATAAGTATTGCTTATCAAAACATGTAGCACGTTCTGTGCCAAATAAAAATAAAGCAATAAAAACAATGAATTAATGAAAAGTAAGGATGTATTTTATGAATTTATATTTTAGAGTGTAAAAATTCTAGACACTATTTATTTTACTTTTATCGTCATTGCTCAGGTTCTTAAAGCCAGGGCGGTTGACGCTGTTGTAAAGAAAACTGACACCATACTGTTTACGCTGTGTCAGCTTGGCTGTAGTAAAAATTTCGATTTATATTCAAACAACACTTATTTTGATACCAACAAGCCAACAGCAGATAACGCGATAACAATTAAACCAAAGACCACGGGTAGCAACAGAGTAAAGAGAATAGATTCGATGCATTACCAAATGCGCCAGGTTCTGGAGGTCAAGAGTCATATAAATAGTTTAAGCCTAAGGATAGGACAGCATTATAGCTCGGATATATTCCATGCTGAAACTCGATGACATATTCAAATCTGAACTTCACAATGTTAATTGTTTATTTTAACAGCTTATCAATGCCTCATCGGCTTTAATATACAGCGTTTAGATAATATGTAGCACCGTGTTTCGTCTATGAAATAAAATTAATGTGTACGCTGTTTCGATACGATACATAGATAAAGCATAACTACTGGCAATAGTTCTTAGGCTTAAATACTCAACGACAGTAATTAATGACAGAACGTAAAGGTAAGCGAATAAATTCAGGTTTTTTTGATCATTGCCAAGCTGTGAATAAAATCTGTTGGCATGGTTATTCCGCTAATAGGAAAGTTATCTAGCGCTTTTTTTGTTTCTTTTCCGTAGAGCATGCGACATCCTAAATTGTTTGGCTTTATTACGTCCACTTATTCGTGTAGACATGTCTGAGTCTTAATTTTAATTAACCTAAGTATAACAACTCTATAGCAACATGCTTGACTGTCATGCGATATAATAGCATCCAGCTTAATATGTTCGTAGCTCCGAATTTTAGAGGAGCCAACCGTTTGGACAACAGTCAACGCTTTTTCATCCGTGTTTATCACTTGCACGAATCCTGCTACTGGTGACCCGCTAGGGCATGTTCTCTCAGCCTATCGATTTCAATGGCCAGCTAGCAAAAATAGACCATAAACAGAAGACTGCTATTCTGTGTCAGCTTTTTATACAATAATATTTTTACAAAAAAAAATACTCAATTAAAACAATTAATTAAAAACTGGTTCAAAATTTGCATCACTAATATTAAAGCACGCACTCAACAAATAACAGCTGTTTGCTTAGAGTCAAAAAAAATAGGTTGTTAACATTTACAATAGAAAAGAGAATTATTATGCAAAAAATGATAAAGCAATTAATAGGTTTAACAATGTTGGTGGCGAGCGGACTGGCTGCGGCCAGCGTCATTACATTAAATGCAACAGTTAGAGATTTTCAGGCGAGCCATCCTAACTTTCAAAATGGCGGTCCTTATGCCGTCTATACTGGTCTCGTGGGAAGTACTTTAGGGCCTGACGGAAAGCCTGTTTACGTGGGCGGCACGACATTAACCAACGCAATTGACTTTAATCAGTGGTACAACAATGTTGCCGGGGTTAATCAGGCCTTTTCAATTTCATTGGCAGCGGCGGAAACATTTGCAGGCTCGGGTATTTACAGTTATACAAATTCCTCGTACTTTCCGATAGACGGTTTGGGCTTTGGAAATGAAGGTAGAAGTCATAATTATCACTTCACTACTGAAATAAATAGTCAATTTACGTATGTAGGCGGAGAAAATTTTTCGTTTTCAGGTGATGATGACGTTTGGGTATATATTAATAACCAACTGGTCCTTGATTTAGGCGGCGTGCATGGTGCTGCTAGTGGTAGTGTTAGTATTGATAATTTAGGCTTAACGGCGGGACAGAATTATAGCTTAGATATATTCCATGCTGAACGTCAAACTACTCAGTCAAACTTCAACTTCACAACATCGGCTCTTTTAGTTCAGGCATCAGCACCTTCTGGCATCGCATTGTTAGGTCTTAGTTTACTAGGACTAGGATGGTCGAGAAAGAGACAACATAAAAACTGATAGTTAAATAATATATAAAGTTTGATTGGCTTATAAATTAAACCAAGCTAATAGATAGAAATTATCGATTAACTTGGTTTTTTTATGTCTGTTATCTAAGTGCATGAAAAGTAATACTAAACATTAGTTTGATGTTTGCTTCACTCTGTTTGATCGAGTTACCTTATTCAACCTGTTCCCCCACCTCCCTATACTCTGCCATCCGTCGGAATTACAATAAGAAGTGTCTATTTTATCAGCTTGTCTATACCTCATCGGCTTTAATATAGGACGTATAGATAATATGTAGCACCTTGTTTCGTCTATGAAATAAAATTAATGTATACGCTGTTTCGATACGATACATAGATAAAGCATAACTACTGGCAATAGTTTTTCTGCTTAAATATTAATCGACAACAATTAACTATAGAACGTAAAGGTAAGCGAATGAATTATCCCTGGCACAAAGAGGCAAACAACATATTTACTGGCGTACTTCTTATTCAGTGGATTGCAACAATTGTAATTGGTTTGTTCACCGACACGTTGGTTGTCGGAGCAACGCTGGGCACACTGATTGTTGCTTTACCATTAGTTTTGACAAGAGTAAGTCCTTATAATGCAGCCACGAGGCATGTCGTTGCGATTGGTACTCAATTAATCACTGCATTGCATATTCAGCAACTCATGGGCTTGACTGAGATGCACTTTGCCGTATTTGCCCTGCTTGCTTTTTTAAGTATCTATAGAGACTGGAAGGTCATCATCACTGGGGTCGCCGTTGTTGCAGTGCATCACTTCTTGTTTTTTGTGTTACAAAGTTCTATTTCTGGAATTTATCTTTTTGAGGATGGTCGTCTAACTTATGGAATGCTGTCAGTTCATGCATTCTTTGCTGTCGCGGAGGGAATTGTGCTTGCCATTTCTGCGCGCAGTGGCGAGTTGGAGTCTAAATCAGGGTTCGAGTTAAGCAACGCTGTTGATGGAATTGTCGGCACAGATAAAATCAACATCGGTAAAAGTGTTACAGGTGATGCTAAATCTATTCAAGACTTTAATCGGTTAATCGCGTCAATCCGCTCATTAGTTATAAACCTTAAAGCCAGTGGCGATAATTCGAAGAACCTATCTGACAGCTTATCTGAAAGCTCAGATAGTTCGATGATGAGGGCGAAAGAAAATCAAAGTGAAGTCGAGCAAATTAGAATGGCGTTAGAGCAAGTTAGCTTGGCAAATGCTGAAGTGTCCAGAAGCGTGGTTGATATTGATAATCTTAGTCAAGAAGCGAGTAAAGGAACTAACAGTGCAAAAAGTATTATTGACAGAAATTCAAACGATGCGAAAAATTTAAAAGCTGATATTGATACCGCCGCCTCTTCAATCGAGAGTTTATCCGCGATGTGTAACAAGATTGATACCGCGATGGCGGCAATTAAAAGTATTTCTGATCAAACAAACTTACTCGCACTGAATGCCGCTATAGAGTCTGCAAGAGCCGGTGAGCATGGCCGAGGCTTTGCTGTAGTCGCTGATGAAGTGAGAACCTTATCTGTTAAAACAGGCCAAAATGCAGAAGAGATAGGCAAAATAACCAGTAAGCTAATTGAAGGCTCTATTGAGGCTGTCGCGATTATGTCAGCTTGCGCAAAACGCGTTGAAGATAACGTCGCTGGCTCAACTGAGGCGAGCAAGAGTATTGGTGAAATAAACACCCTTATCGATAGATTAAGCCAAAACACCAGTTCAGTCGCGGCATCGTCAGAAGAGCAATCTATGATGTCCGTTACTATTTCTGGTTCAGCTAAAAAGTTGTCAGATTTGACTAATCTTCAAGTGAAAGATATTGAAGCTAATCTTTCAGAACTGATGGATTTAAAAGGTGAAATTGCAGCGCTGCACAGCGAGCTTGCTAAGTTCGAAGCCTAGACTGGTGGCGCTAAGTAAAAAAAACGCCCTCTTAGCCGTTATTATTCCTTTATGGTTAATAATCGCTACTGTTGGGCTTTTGTTTTCTAGCAAAAGCACTGAAAAACCTTTTGACCCTAGCGGTGCGCTTTATTTAGCGTCGAATAAACCTGATTTCGACAGTCAAGTTAATCGCATATTACATGGTGCTTTAGCTACTTCTTTAAATAACGTAGTCGTGCATATCACCAGTAATAATGACTGCCTTTGTCAGCTTACTGCCACCAGACATATCAAGTCGGTGAAAGACGCAGCTGAGCATATCGGTAAAAGAAACGAGACCGTCTACTTTGAAAATATTCAAGGCTTATCCTCTATACTAACAAGTACACCAGCCATCGCTGTGTTTGATGACCTCGGCAATCTGAGTTATTTAGGCCCCTATTCAACAGGAATTGGATGTCTCTCTGGCAATGGCACCGTTGAGCCTTATCTTGACGTCAAAAGCACGTTGGGAGCAATCGTTCCTTTGGAATCAACCGGTTGTTATTGCCGTGTTTAGTGCAGGCATTAAAGCCGACGCTAGCTAAAGTTATTGTCAGCATCGTTGGCAACAAAATCATCATCATGTTCAAAAAGCACTGCTGATCAAGTAACCGCTATAGCCGAAAAATACGGTGAGCAGCAAGGCCCCTTCCAACCGGTTGATCCGGCCCTGTTTTTTAAAACCAATACCCAATACAAATAGAGCAATAGTTAAGCCAAACATCAGTGTCCAGTCTCGGCTAAGGACAATGCCATCTACAGGCATTGGCTCAATTAACACCGCAATACCGACCACGGCTAAGGTATTAAATAAGTTAGAACCAATAATGTTGCCTAACGCGATATCGTGCTCACCTTTTTTAATGGCCATTAGTGATGAGGCCAGTTCAGGCAATGAGGTACCAATGGCCACGACGGTTAGGCCAATCACTAAATCACTCACTCCTAAGCCCTGTGCGATATAAACTGCGCCATACACTAGCAGGCGTGAGGCAACGATAAGTAATACCAGGCCTAGCACTAACCAACTGAGCGCTTGTTTTATTGTCATCGTATTGCTGCTTATATCGGTTGCTATTTTATCTTGCGAGTTGCGCAGACCTTGCCAAACCGACCAGCTAATGACAGCAGCAAACAACCCAAGTAGACCCCATGCATCAAATAGACTTAATTGATGGTCCAGCATCTGCCAGCCTGCAAATAGGGTAATTATCAGCAATAGTGGCAGTTCTTTTTTAAGTACTTGTGAGTTCACATTAATGGGGCTAAGCAAAGCAACTAAGCCAATTATTAACGCAATATTAGTAATGTTAGAGCCGTAGGCATTGCCCAGCGCCAATGCAGGGTTGCCATCGAAAGCCGCCATTGCAGACACCACCATTTCGGGTGCCGAGGTACCAAAACCAATCACCAACATACCAATAAGCAGCGGCGACATACCACCATAGCGAGCTGCAGCAACAGCGCCATCGACAAAACGATCCGAACTCCAAACTAACAACGCCAAACCGAAAATCAACGACAGGACTGCCAGCAACATAAGATACTTTCCTTGACTATATTATAAGCTTAAGCTTAGTAGTAATCGGATATTTTGGTATATACGGTCGCTTATTTATTTAGTTATGATTAAATACACTCAATCAGACTGAGCAAGTATTATGAAGCTCAGCTGCTCAGGGTAAGAATTTACTGCCGTGGTTAACATGTTAATTATAAGGAATAAAAATGGAATATCGTCGTTTAGGTAAAGCCGGACTCAAAGTTTCTGCATTGTCACTTGGCTCTTGGGTTACGTTTGGTAAGCAAGTTGATATGAATGATGCCAAGAGTTTGCTAAAAACTGCATACGATGGTGGTATCAATTTTTTTGATAACGCCGAGGGCTATGAAGCGGGCGAATCCGAGAGAATAATGGGTGATGCGATAGCGGGCTTAGGCTTAGCACGCGACACTTTTGCTGTGTCTTCAAAAGTATTTTGGGGTGGCGACAAGCAAATGCAGTTAGGCCTGAGTGCCAAGCATGTTCGCGATGCTTGTGATGCCGCACTAAAACGCTTACGCGTTGATTACCTGGACCTGTATTTTTGCCATCGACCAGATATCGACACTCCAATTGAAGAAACCGTGCGCGCCATGCATAACCTAGTGCAGCAAGGTAAAGTGATATACTGGGGAACTTCTGAATGGTCATCACAACAGATCACTCAAGCACATGCTATTGCAAAACAAGAGCACTTAACTGCCCCCACAATGGAACAACCTCAATATAACTTATTACATCGTGACAAAGTGGATGGCGAGTTTAATACCTTATATGAAGAGTTTGGAATGGGTACCACTATTTGGTCACCACTGGCCAGCGGATTACTAACTGGAAAATACAACGATGGCATTCCAGATGACAGTCGCCTCGCCCTGCCAGGGTACGAATGGTTGCGCGATTTGTGGACTAGCGAAGATGGCAAAAAGAAGCTGGAAAAAATCCGCCAATTAAGCATATTGTCAAAAGAGCTAGACATCAGTATGACGCATTTATCAATTGCTTGGTGCTTGAAGAATCCGAATGTAAGCACGGTTATTCTGGGTGCGTCGCGTTTATCGCAGCTAACGGATAACTTAGGCGCAATGAATGCCGTTGCTAAGCTAACACCAGAGGTAATTGCGCGCATCGAAACAATAGTTGCGAACAAGCCAGCGGCTGCGGAGCGTTTTGGCCAATAGGTAAAACGTTCGCAATTAGCGCATCGAACTGCCAGTATGAATGGCAAGTGAATCGACAAGTTAATGCGATTAAACCAGAGTAATGGAAAAATTGAGCTTATATGCAACTAATCGTCACATTGTGACGTAGTAATATTAGGAGTAATATAAGCAATGAACATTCAGCTGTGGTTCAGGCCATAGCGTCTAAGGTATTAAGTTATAACACCACAAATGCGTAAAATATGCGCCCGGGAGTTCAATCATGAAACATATCGCCATCGCTGCTTTTTCCGTTAGTTTACTGTTTTTTTCAGCCACCAGTCTGGCTCAGGCCGAAGTTGAAATAACTTGGCAAGATCCAGAAAAATTTGATGATGTCAGGTCAACATCTGAATCTCGAGTAAAATTTAGGGAACGTACCTTTAAAGAACTAGACGAATATATCAATGAACTAGCTGAAGATTTACCCAAGGGTCAAAAGTTAGTCATGAACGTCACCAATTTAGACTTAGCCGGTGACGTTTTACCTGCATCCTTTGCAGGCTTAGGTCAGAGCATGTCTGACGTGCGCGTTGTTAAACCTATATATATCCCGCGCATGAGTTTTAGTTATCAGTTATTAAGCAGCGACGGTACCGTGCTGCAAGAGAAAGAGGTGAAATTAAAAGACATGTCATTTTCAAACAGCCACAACCGTTTTTTTTCCAGTGACGCATTACGTTATGAAAAAAACATGATCGCAGATTGGTTTGAGGATGAGTTTGCAAAGTCAGATGCGAATAAATAGACCAAGCTATCGGGTCGTCGTTAATATTTGATGATGCAAAGCCACAAAAGATAGACGTCAAAAAGCCGGAATAATCCGGCTTTTTTTTCTTCGTGGTCAGCTAATTTCCATGCTAATCATGGTCCGTGAACGTTAGTGTCTATCGTTTCACTAACAGTTGGGCCCTTTATAAGGGCAGGATATCCCGAATTAACGGGTTTATTTGCCATCTACTGGCGACCGTCTTGTATGTTAGCTTATTCCTCTAGGTGTAAAACTAACTTTAATGTCATCGCTCACATTTGGACGATACAAAGCATAAACGACGATGACATTTAGCTACTCTTAGTAAGCAATTTTTTTTGCTTAAAGCAACCTGAGTCATGTCTAAAGCATAGTCCAAGATTCCAAATTTGAAAGGTACAATTGCTTCTTTCTTTGCAACAAATAAGACTAACAAAACAGGTTTTTATTACTTAATTCAATTTAGCTATTTTTATAGATTATGATAAAAATTCGCCGTTACACTCCATTCAACGATATGAAGATACGCGTCTAAATCAACCAATTTCAGCTATAAACTGTTAATATTCCCTCTAAGCTCTACTACGTTGTTAAATTTAAATATGAAAAATAAAGTATCACCTGAAGTTGAAGCGCAAGCGATGAAAATGGCCAAAGGCACGCAAAAAGCGGGGCAAACCAAAGACCAAACGAAGTTAATTGCCCAAGGTATTAGAAAAGGGATTGCTGAATATAAAAAACAGCAGGGCAAGAAGTCACGTGAAATGGATAAACAGCGTAAACAAAAGACAAAGCAGCGAGAGAATGAAAGCATTGAAACAGTCGATGAGGTATCGGCTAATAATTCGATAAAAGTTCTGCCATGGGTGTTGCTGGCGCTAAGCTGGTTGGGTTTTGTTGGCTATCTGTTTGTATTTCATGTTTAGTGATTGAGGTGTACTGTCAACTTATTGAATGGGCCTGTAAAAAAAGCACCACTAATTTCTCTGACCTGCTCGATTAACATTACTGCCTGACCGGTTCCCATTTGCGCGTTAACAGCAACTTAGTCTAGGAGCGAAACTCGGCTACAAAGAACGCATGACCGCTATATTACTGGATCCCCGTCTATAGATGTGTAACGGACGGGTTGTTTAATTGGCAAATATAAAAAAGCCACCTTGAATAAGGTGGCCTGAATACTAACTGGATTTATTCAACTTTAGCTACGTATTTTACGACGCGTAAACCCTAGACCAAGAAGTCCTAATCCAAATATAGCGATAATTGCAGGCTCTGGAACGACGCCGAACGAATGGTTATCAGTTTCAAACGCGAAGTTAGTACTTTTCAATCTAACCGTATCGTACATAACACCGCCTGTAAAAAAGAAGTTAATGTAGCGGTTGGAATTAAAACCAGATTGGCCACCATTTGCAAGGAGGGGGGCAACTTGAGACCCCGTATAACTTGCTACTTCCATACCATCATTCCAAAAACTGAGTGTATTGTAAGTATCAATAGAACCCCAGTACAAGCCAAAATAATTGTAATCAGCACCCAAGCCAAACTCAGCTGTGCCGTTACGTATTGGATTTGGAACACTGAGAAAATTACTAGTAATCCCAAAAGGTTGTGCTGACCCTGAGGCACTATTTGGGAATATCGTATAGTCGGCTAAACTCGTTGCAGTATAAGCACCAATAGTGTTGTCATTGAAATCTATTGTGGTCACACCGGCCTGAGTAGATGTTAGCTGTCCACCGCTTTCAAAGGTCAAAATAACCGCTGCACTTGCTGAAGTCGCAACCATACCCAAAGTCAACAACAGTAATCGTTCCTTGCCGATCCGAAAGCACGGCCGAGATAATTCCGTGAAAACGCTGTGCTGGTCATTGCTTCAACCTGCTTATTCAGGGAGCTACTTTGATCGATGTTGAATATATCTGACGTGTGAAACTCTTATATCTCAACCGCTTGCCACTGAGTTTGGTTGGCTAATTTGAATCTCTTTTGAATTGCACTGACCGCCAGTATATCAGGGGCGCCATGATCAAGGAGTATTGTCAGATGGCTGGAAGCTTTAAGTTAGCGAGCGTCCCGGTAAATCTTGGTTAATTAATTAATTTATTCATTATAGAAAGCCGGATTTTATTAACAATGTCAGTTCAATAGCCATAAACCAAGTAAACTCAGCAAGTGCAGAGTACAATAAATACATCGTTACTTTTTACAGATGGACTTTTTATATGGCAAAACGAGTTTTAATCATAGGGTCAATAGGCCTAGTTCTAGCATTTTTAGGCTATCAGTTGTTCGCTACTCAAATGTTTGACATTAAACCGGAACAGAGTTCAAACTCCTGCGCAGAACCAAAAGGAATGGCCTTTGTTGAAGGTGGTACTTTTACGATGGGTGCAGGTGCAGTATACGCAGAAGAGATGCCCGCCATACAAAGAGTAGTAAAAGATTTTTATATGGATCGTCATGAAGTGACCAATTTGCAGTTTGCCGAATTTATTGAAGCGACGGGCTACGTAACGATGGCTCAAAGAGTTCCTAACGCTGACGACTACCCTGATATTCCTGCTGAATTATTAACACCCGGCTCTGCGGTATTTGTTAAACTTTCTCAAGCAGTTGAAGCGTCTACTTTCTTTAATTGGTGGCACTTTACTGAAGGCGCCAATTGGAAAAATCCGTTAGGTCCTAATAGCAATATCCAAGATAAAGACGATTTCCCAGTCATACATATCGCCTATGACGATGCACAGGCATATGCCAAGTGGAAAGGACATCGATTACCAACAGAGGCTGAGTATGAGTATGCAAGTAGAGGGGGCTTAGATGGTGCTAAGTATGCGAGCGGAAGTACGTTACTCAATAATGGAAAATATATAGCCAATACATGGCAAGGTTTATTCCCTTTTAACGACACCGCAGAGGATGGCTATGTAGGTTTAGCGCCAGTGGGTTGCTATCCTGCAAATCATTTTGGCATTCACGACTTAATTGGAAATGTATGGGAATGGACTCAAAGTGTCTATTATCCGCGTCATTTTGATCCCAGTCATCTTCCTGCAAACCTTCCAGCAAAGGGGTATGATGAAAAGCAACCGGGTATTGCGGTTGGCGTTGTAAAGGGAGGTTCGTATTTATGTGCAGAGGATTTTTGCATGCGCTACCGTCCGGCAGCGAGACATGCGCAAGATACTGGGCTGGGAACCAGCCATATTGGATTTAGAACGGTAAAAGATCCTTGATTTCCTAGAGTGACATTTTCTTAAAAATAGGGAAAATCTTAGCTAAGCTGACCTTTTACCGTAATATCTTATACCGCTCCTTCGTCGACGTTAAAAAGCCTAATTTGGCATGTCCAGAGCGTCGAGACTATTAGGTCTGCTAACTAAGCGCTTAAGTGATCAACTCGCAATTGTTTAGCCGCTTCCACCAAATTACGTAATGCCGGTATTACCTCCTTCCACTCACGTGTTTTTAAGCCACAATCTGGATTTATCCAAAGTTGCTGTGCCGGTACTTTCTCTGATGCCGTTAGTATAAGTGCTTTTATGGCCTCGGTCGTGGGAATGTTTTGGCTGTGAATATCATAAACTCCCGGACCGATATCGTTGTTGTAGTTAAACTGAGTAAACGCATCGAGTAATTTCATATTCGATCGTGACGTTTCAATGGTGATGACGTCGGCGTCCATGCGTTGAATATCAGGTAAGATATCGTTAAACTGTGAATAACACATATGCGTGTGTATTTGCGTCGTGCTTGCCACAGAGCTAGAGCAAAGCTTAAACGAATCTACGGCCCAATTAAGGTATGTTTGCCATTCAGACTTTTTGAGGGGTAAGCCTTCTCTCAATGCAGCTTCATCAATTTGTATAATCTTAGTGCCAATTGATTCTAGCTCAATGACTTCGTCTCGCACCGCGAGTGCAATTTGTTTAGTAGTGAGTGACCGAGCTTGATCATCTCTCACAAATGACCAGTTAAGAATAGTCACAGGGCCGGTAAGCATCCCTTTTACTGGCTTTTGGGTAAGCGATTGTGCGTATTGTGTCCACTGAATAGTCATGCTGCTAGCTCTGCTGATATCACCATAAATAACCGGCGGCTTAACACAACGTGAACCATAACTTTGCACCCATCCGAATTGAGTGGTCAGCGCGCCATTCAAAAATGCTGCAAAATATTCAACCATGTCATTGCGTTCAGATTCACCATGCACTAACACGTCTAGCCCTAACGACTCTTGTTGCTGTATGCAGTTGGCTATCTGCGCTTTTAAGGCATTTTCATAAGTAACGTCGGTAATATCACCATTAATAAATTCACGCCGAGTTTTACGTATTTCTGCAGTTTGCGGAAACGAACCGATGGTGGTTGTAGGAAAACGCGGTAAATTTAACAGTGCTTGTTGAGCGTTTATGCGCACCTTATAAGGATCGGATCGTGTTAACCAACTTTGTTGTATCTGTGAAAGTGCTTGTTGAACACTAAAGTTGGTAGCTAAGGTTGACGCTTTGCGAGCAGCTATTATGTTTTGATTGTTTTGTAAAGCCTCGAAAACACTGTTCGATGGCGTATTTGTTAGTGCTTTTTTGAGTATTTCAAGTTCTTCCAGTTTTTGCTCCGCAAATGCTAACCAAGGCCGGATTTCAGCCAATATATTTTGCTCTATGGTGACGTCAACAGGGCAATGCAATAAAGAGCAAGCGGGGGCTAACCAAAGGTTGTTACCCTTAATCTCAGCGATAGGCTTAAGCAATGCCAAAGCGCGATTTAAATCGGTGCGCCATATATTGCGACCATCCACTATGCCTACCGATAAAACCTGGTTAGCATTTAGCTTAGCAGCCAATATCTCAACTTCATGCGGTGCGCGTATAGCATCAATATGAACACCGGCTACCGGCAGCGCGCAGGCTAATTTAAGATTTTTTGCTAGGTCACCAAAGTAAGTAGTCAGCAGTAATTTAACGCCGCTGTCATTTAAGTACTCAAAGGCGTACTTATACGCGAATTGCCATTCATCGCTAAGCTCAGTGACCAGCGCAGGCTCATCTATTTGTACCCACTCCACGCCCTGTTTTGCTAGCGTTTGCAATAGTAATTTGTATTCTTTTAGGAGAGGCTCTAATAACTCCAGTTTATTGCTATTGTCGATAGCTTTGCCTAAATACAAATAGGTTAATGGTCCGATAACAACCGGTTTTACCTCAAACCCTCTGGATCTAACCGTGCGTATTTCTGATATTAATGACTCGCAGTTGAGCATAAATGTAGTACTACTTGAAAATTCAGGCACGATGTAATGATAGTTAGTGTCAAACCATTTAGTCATTTCACCGGCATGAGTGGCACAGCAGTCGTTTTGCTTAGCGCGACCACGAGCAATGCGAAAATAAGCGTCAACATCATTTTCTACGGTATTGTCTACTTTTGCGCGGTCCGGCACATTACCAAATAAGAAACTGGCATCTAGTACATGGTCATATAACGAAAAGTCACCCACTTGTGCGTAGTCTAGAAGATCAAATGCGCTGTAATGTTGTTCTCTCACTTGTGTAATTTGTTTAGTAAATTCTTGCTGCTCGATATCAGTGTTCCAATAAGCCTCAAGTGCGCGTTTTAATTCTCTATGTTTGCCAATCCTAGGGAATCCAAGATTATGTATTTTAGCCATCTATACGTCCAAATAATTAAGTTGAACTGAGTCTACTCGCTGGTAAAAATAAAAAATAATGGTTTATTTTCATCAAACTATGAAATATATTCATGCATCAATAGACATGTTTAACACCTCGGAAAGGACATATCATGCTTGAACGTCAGCACTTACAAATATTAAAAGCGATTTCCTTAAAGGGCACAGTAACAGGAGCAGCAGCTGATTTATTTCTGACTCAATCAGCCTTAAGTCATGCTATTAAAAAATTAGAAAAACAATTTGATGTCAAGGTATGGAACAAAGAGGGCCGGCGGGTAAGGTTAACCCAAGCGGGTGAATTACTATTAGGCTTTGCTAATAGGATAATGCCGCAATTTGAGCATACTGAATTACAACTGCAACAAATAGCCAAAGGAGATAGGGGTATTTTGCGCATTGGCATGGAATGCCATCCTTGTTACCAATGGTTGTTAAAGGTGGTTCAACCGTTTATGCAAAACTTTCCTGATATCGATATAGATGTTAAGCAACAGTTTCAATTTGGCGCATTAGGCGCGTTGTTAGAATACGATATTGATATGATTATAACGCCCGATCCGCTGCAGCATAATGCGATTTCGTATCAAGCCGTATTTGATTATGAGCATGTACTAGCAGTGTGTGGTAAGTCAGTTCTGTCACATAAAGAATACGTAGTGCCAAGCGATATCGCTAACCAAGTATTAATTACCTACCCAGTAGAACAAACTAGATTGGACATCTTTAGTCGATTTTTAACGCCCGCTGGCGCAAGTGTTAAACGCCATAAGATAATCGAAACAACTGAAATAATGTTGCAAATGGTAGCGGCCAATAGAGGGGTAGCGGCTTTGCCTAGGTGGCTAGTAGAAGTGTTCCAAAAAGACTTGGATATTAAAGGAGTGTCGCTAGGCAAAACTAAAATGATGAAGTCAATTTATCTTGGTACGCGCAATGCTGACAAAATGCCTGCCTATATTCAGTCATTTAAACAGTTGGCTAAAGAAACTAGTTTTTAACTAGGACAACATCCACGCCGTTTGTAACTAAACGCCGAGCGCTTTTCATGCTTGCTCGATTGAGCTATTTGCATAAACGTGTGCTATCTTTGTAACGCCTTATCAACTGTTCGCAAAATGGTTTTTCGCTGCCATAAAGGTTTAGCTAAAAAATACTATGATTAAATTGCCCCCCTGTTTCTTAATGATACTTGTTTTGGCTTCAATGATGATTAATGTAGCCGAGGCAAAACGAGTGACTTTTCAAAATGCTGAAGATACCATTTCGGGTCATTATTTATTACCTGACAAGGGTAAACCAAAAGCCGTCATTCTATTTGTACATGGAGATGGTCCTTTAAACTATGACGCTGATGGCTACTACCCACTGATATGGGAGCGATTATTAGAACAGGGCTTGCAGTCAATTGGTTAAAGCAAAGCCGGTTCCTCACACATGTAAGGTTTTTAAAACAAGGGGCACATTCCAGTGAAATTGAGACAGCTAGAGCATTACAGAAGAATGTTAGATGCTAAACATTTTAATGAGCAATCACCTGGCCTGTCATTTTTAATAAAGCTAATGTGGAAACAAGAAAAAGCCTTCTCGCCAGAATTTTATACTGTATTAGATGAGTGGTTAAGTCATCAGAAATAGAGGATACCAATCCTCAGTTAACGTAGGGCTTAGTTTTCGATTTGAGGAGACCAACCCTCAGTTAACGTAGGGCTTAGTTTTCGATTTGAGGAGACCAACCCCAACGGCCGCCATTGCAACGGCAACAATGGCATTGAGATAATTGAAAAAGGCATACGGTAAGTAGTCAAGTACGTCGACGCCTAGCGTGGCGGTATAGAACGCCCCAGCAGTTGTCCATGGAATAAGGCCTGTCGTCATGGTTGAACCCTCCTCGACTGAGCGCGAAAGAACAGCGTTATCTAATTGCTGTTGTTCATATTTGGGCTTAAACAGTTGGCAACTTAGAATAATCGAAATGTAAGCTTCTCCCATAGCAACATTACCTAAAAAACCGGTCAATATGGTGGTGGCAACAAGTGTGGCTGTGCGTTTCACTTTAGCGATAATGCCAGCTAGTAGTGCAGTAAGAAAGCCTGCCCCATGCAAGATCCCACCTAACGCGATAGCCATTAGCGCAAGCAGCAAGGTCCAACTCATGCTGCTAATACCGCCGCGTCCCAATAAGGCATCTAAGTTTGGAATACCCGTAGATTCAGGTTTGTTCTCCCACAACGCATTTAGCACAGACACCGGATTGGCTCCTTGATAGATGACCGCTATCAACACTGCAAGCACAATACTGCATGACATTGTCACCTCTGCTGGCACTTTTCGAATACTCAAGGTTGCTAGCAAAATTAGCGGCAATAAGGTGATCAGTGGCGTAAGGCTGTAATTGCTAGCAAGCGCACTTTGAATGGATGTTACTGCGTCTAGTGCTAGACTTTTATCGGCATAGCTAAATCCGATAAACAGAAATATCACAAAAGTAAGAATAAAGGCAGGGAGCGTAGTGAACAGCATCGAATAAATATGTCGATAAAGATCAGTGCCAGCACTCATGGCCGCTAGATTAGTGGTATCTGAAATAGGCGACATTTTATCGCCAAAAGTAGCACCGCACACAATCATGCCGGCGACTAACGGCAAAGGAATATTCATGGCGGAACCGATACCGATAAAAACAACGCCTAAGGTACCAACTGTGCCCCAAGAAGTTCCGGTAGCGACAGACATCAAAGCGCAAAGCAGCAACCCTGCAGCTAAAAACAAACTCGGACTAAGCAAACTGAGACCATAGTACATCAGGGTGGCGATGGTCCCACTGTGCATGAAGCTTGATATCACCATTCCAATCAAGATAAAGATATAGATTGCAGGCATTGCCCTAGAGAGCGCACTCGTCATCAGATCACGAATTTGTAAATAATTATAGCCAAGACTGTAGGCATGAAGCCCGGTCCATAAAAGACATAAAAACATGAGTGCATGCAGACTAATACCAAAAGCAAAAAGCCCGCCGGCGATGGTCATGACAATAACGCTAAAACAAACAAAAGACTGAAAAAAACGTGGGGAACGCGGCAACACAGCTGTAATTTCTGACATGGGGACACAGTGCATAAAACAAGTGGTAAAATTATAGCATAGCTTTGCAGTTCACAAAGCCAAATTTATTAAGCTGGCGCTTATTTGATCTAAAAGAAGAGCTGCCTTGAATAAAGCATTAGCTTAAGTGCTTTACTTGCACTTTTAATTACAATCCACACCGAAGAAAAGAGCGTGGTCGTAATATAAATTAATGTGGTTGATTTGTATGCGAGCTCGTTATGCTATTAGGTGATATTAGGTCTTATTAGGTCTTAGAGGCAATAACATGAACCATCGGTCTTCTCAGTCATCGCGCGTCGACTCTGCGCTTAAAACATCATTTATTGCTGATTCTCTTGCCATGCCGGTGCATTGGTACTATCAGCCCCTCGAAATAGAACGCGATTTTATTGGCGGCATTCAGCGGTTTGAGGCCGCGCCTGAATTCCATCCATCTTCAATTATGTCTTTGCATTCAAAACGCAAAGGCGGCCGGCAATCAAAAGAGGCCTCAACTTCCGGCTATTCGTCTAAAAATAACGCATCTCAAGATCATTCAACTCAAGTGGTAGGCGACATTATTTTACAGGACAAGGCGCAATTCTGGGACACTCCCAACGTACATTATCATCAAGGAATGCAGGCCGGCGAAAACACCCTAAACGCACACTGCACGAGGCTTTTAATGCGCACGCTGAGTCACACGCCTGAACATTACAATCGACAGGAGTTTGTTAGCGCCTACATTGACTTTATGACAGCGCAACCACCAAAGCACCCCGATACCTATGCGGAATCGTATCATCGCGGATTTTTTGCCAACTTAGCACTCGGTCGTAAACCAGAGAAGTGCGCGATGAAAACACATGATACAGCGTCTATTGGCGGCTTGGTGACAATAGCGCCATTGGTGTTTTCAGAACGACTTAAGGGGGGCAGTGAAGCAGATATACAAGTTGCATGTCGCCAGCATCTTGCATTAACGCATCCAGACGAATCCTTGATGCAGGTATGTGATCGCTACGTTCAACTACTCTGTGGCCTGATGCAAGGACCAGATGAGGCAGGTGTTAGAGCACTCTTGAGAGAAGCAAGTAAGAGCAATTCAGGACTCGATTTAGACAGTCTGCTCAAGCGCAACTTACCAGACCACCAAGTTGTCGGGCATTTGTTTTCACGCGCATGCTATATTTCGGACTCTTGGCCTGTTGTGCTTTACTTAGCTTATAAATATCAAGATGATCCTTGGCGGGCACTTCGGGTGAACACCAATCTAGGTGGCGACAACGTGCACAGAGGTATGGTGCTAGGAACGCTGTTGGGACTACAAACTGATTCTGTGGCCGCCAGCTGGTTTGAACAACTGGCTGACCACAAAGTAATTACTCAAGAGATTGACGCCCTGATTAGCGCGGCAAGCGCTCCCACACAGTAAGTTCAGACAAGGTATGCTGAAACTTATGCTGAGTTTCACGAATAACGAACGGCACTTTGCGCGGTTCACCCACTAGTTTGAAGTGGCTTGAAAGTTCATCTTTCAGGCCATCCAAAGTTGTGTAGTTCTCCCCGTCCTTCTTAAACCCGCCTATCCACTCTTCCTTCGGCGTATGCTCCTCTAGCCAAGTGTACGGCGATGCAATAATTAGTAAGCCGCCATCATTGATGCGCTGCGTAATATCTTTGAGAAAGCGCTTTGGCTGATATAGTCGGTCAATCAAATTGGCCGCTAAGACTAAATCATAACCCGTAAATTGCGGCTTGAGGTTACAAGCATCTCCTTGGTGAAAGGAAACTCGGTCTGCGTAAGCATCCAGACCCAAGTGTTTTAATGTGCGAGTATGGTAACTAACCAATTCGCCTTCTTCTGTTAGCGCATAACGAACCGCTCCTTGCTCCGCCATTTTAGCGCCTAAACGCGTAAAGTTAGCTGAGAAGTCGATACCGTCTACATGTTCAAACTGTCGGGCCAACTCAAAGCTTGCTCGACCACAGGCACAGCCTAGGTCCAACGCCCTACCCGTGGGTTTTCCTTTTCTTGCCTCGAGCGCAATATCGGCGAGTGCTTTCGGGAAATTTTCTACGCCATACCACTGCTCACCGAAGTGAAATTCTGCATACTCCGACAATAATCGATTGCTTTCGTAATACGCATTCGGATCGACAGGTTCGGCGTCGGAGGCAATATAACGAAACCCGGCGTGCTGGGGGAAATGCTGCCTAAACGCATACCGCGCAGAGAGTCTAGTTTCATTGCCACTAGATGCCCAAGAACCGCCTTTGATCAGGTTGTGCTTACCGTCAAAAGTAGGCGTGGTGAAATCATCATAAAGAGGGTGCACTTTGAACTTGTCAAATGGATATATTGGCGTTTCAGTCCACTGCCAAACATTGCCCACAACATCAAACCATTCGCCGTGTTGATAATGAGTGACGGGACAGCAAGAGGCGTAATGATCAATATGCAAATTAGCATTCGCCGACTCGTTGTTAATTTCTTCAACGCCTGCTTGTGCGCACAATCTATGCCACTCATCTTCCGTAGGCATACGAATAAGTCGTCCGGTTTGCTCGGCTTTCCACTCACAAAACGCCTTAGCTTCATGATAGTTAACTTCAGCAGGCCAGTCCCACGCCATGTCAATTTCTTCGGTCATCAGGCGTAGTCGCCAACCGTCGTGCCAACGCCAAAAATTGGGGTGCTTGGCCTCGGTAAACTGTCGCCATGAAAGACCATCTTCACTCCAGAATCGATTGTGTTCATAACCACCGGCTTCAACAAACTCTAGGAACTCTTGGTTACTCACTAAATACTGACTTGCTTTGAATTCAGCTACCTCAGCCTCATGTTGACCGTATTCGTTGTCCCAGCCGAAGTAGGCATCATCAAAATTTTTGCCTAAGCGAAGCAAGCCCGCAGGTACGGTAATTAACTTGTTTTTCGGCGCCTCACCGCTGTCTTTGCAAGCCGGCCATTGTGGCTGCTGGCGGACATTGGCAAGTGCGTGCTGACGGATCAGAACCGAGGATGTTTCAAGATGAATACGCTCGTGCTCAATACCCATGACCACTGGCCACCAAGGACTTTTCCAATTAATCGGCAAAGTAAGGTCTAAGGTATCAATCAAGTGCAATACTCTAGCTCGCACTTTGGCGCGATAGTCTCTTACCTCTACAACGCTTGGCCAGTCGTAATTCTCTTCGCCTAAGTCGTCCCAGCTCATTTCGTCAACGCCCACGGCAAACACTGACTCCATGTGAGGGTCAATTCGTTCAGATATCAGTTTTGCCAATAAAAACTTGTTGATAAAGAACGTAGCAGTATGCCCGAAATAGAAAATAAGTGGGTGGCGCAAGGGTGTAGACTTTTGGTAGAAAGCGGCGTCATCAGCCAAACAATCAAAAAGTTGAGTATAGGTATCAAATGTGTTGGTGAAATAAAGGGCTATTTCTTTGCGCTTGTCGTCTTCAGCGCCACTGCATAGCTCTGGTGTTCTGCGTAACGCTAGTGAACTACCAAACGTTGCGGTTCGTTTGGATAATTCTTGAGCGTTTTTTATAAGTAATGTCATCGTCGAACACGATCCTTTAGTTTTTAGTCTACACTACTACGGTCATTTACCGCATGACGGTTCAACCTTTTATTTTATATTGGCTATATTTGGCATAAAACCGTACAAGATAAAGGGAAACTTTTTTTCAACTTCCCGACAAACCTTACCATTTTTAATTTACCGTTGACCACCATTTAACTCAGGTTAATCTTTATTGTCGCCACACAGCTGTAAACAACTATTTTTGATTTCATTAAAAAAAGTAGCCTTGCATTAAGCACTGCTGCTCTTTACAAAAAATATAGTTTTCAACTATGTCAACGCCTTCTTGTACTACAATATTCGCTTTTCTTTTTATCATTTCACCATATGTTTTAATAAAATCTTGTCATTCTCATGCAGATCCCAAAAAAGCTCTTTGGACATTTCGACTGCATCAAAATTCATCACATTCATTAAATCAAAATTTGAACGCTCAGTTCCAAAGGCATCTAACCAAATACGTACCCTAGAACCTTTCCTTATTTCATCTAATCTGTCTTGAACTTCGATTATTGATTCCAGAGGGCTACTTTCTGCCAGCTACAGAACCAACGTATCACCACCAAATTCGGATAAAAGCATATTAACGTAATTTGTTTCTAAAAAATTAATACTCATATTAAGTGAAACCGCTGCCATTGTTTGCTTTATTATATTTTCCAGTATGCGACGATAAATTATATAAATTTCTCGACTGTCTAAGTCATTAAAACAACGCACCGGGCATTGCTATATCAAATCTTCCATAACGAGGCATAACAGCTCATATATAATGTGCTTACTCGACAGACAGTCGGTAATTAACTTGACTCTAGGGTAAATATTATATTGTCTACCATCGTGTTTGATAGATATTGAAGGAATTTTTATTATCCAAAGATTGCTCCACTCTTATTCGCCATCTGATATCCTTTTCCATGGACTTTAATTCTTTCCAAATTGCATTGGTTTCTCAGTAAAGTCCTTAATTCAGATATTGCAACAGTCACATATGCAGAAAGATGCCACGTTGTGTTTGGAGAAATTACCAGCCGTATGCAATTTATCCATTCCCTCTTTGCAACGCCGGTTAAAACAGTTACGTGAGCTAAATATAATTGATAAGGAAATAGCGGTATTAAATCCTAATCCACTAGGTCATAAAATGTCATTTGTCATTTGTCATTTTAGTTGAACTAGAGCGCCAAAGTGTGAGGAAATTAGACGCGTTTCGGCTTATGGTGTTTAAAGAAGAGAGAGTTCAGCAGTGTTATTTTGTAACAGGAGACGGGGATTTCACATTGATTTGTACTGCACGTGATATGGAAGACTTTGAAGATTTAAGATATACGCTATTCACTAATGATCCAAACGTGAGGCGATTTCGCACGTCAGTTGTCACGGAAAGAACAAAGGTGAGCCTAGAAGTTCCCAACTAGCGTTATTTTTCTTTCTAAGTAATTTTACAAGAAAGCCTCCAACTGTAATTTTTAGACGAGTGCGCATTTCGGTGAAAACAGTCAGTCATTTCGGTTTTATCTGAAACATGCAGACGAGAATACGAAGCTTACAAGATGGGTATTTGTGCAATTTTTTGGGCTAATGCTTACTCTCAAAATACGCAAGATGACAATAAGCCAAAGAAAGCAAAACTTGAGATAAAAGGTCTAAATGCGTGAGATTTTTATGAGCAAGCGGCTGAGCATTTACACAAATTGGCAAACGTTCCTGATCCTATATTATTATCGACACAAGCTAGAGCCCTCGCACTGGATAACTTCGACTTGTTCAATTGGGATTTTTGTGAGTCTGTTTTTAAAGAGAGTACAGAGACAGCCAAAATGCTAATACTATTAAGAAATGCGAAATTTGATGTTTTTTCCGGGGTTAGAGAGTTTAATTAACGTAAGCGTATCGTAAAGACATATAGTCACTATTCACATTCTGTGGCAAAAGCAGCTCGAAATAGGGCTGACGGTGAAAGTCTCACTAAAAGTGCATCGAACTGAAAATATGAATGGCGAGTAAATCGATTAGGTATTGGTAATAAAAAACCCACCGCAGTGGGCTTTGACCTTTGGCGTTTTGTCTAGGCCTTCTTGCGCCTTGACCATCCGAGTCGCGCAAGTCCAATACCAAATATGGCAAGAGTGGCGGGAGCAGAAGCAGGCATAGGATTCGGCATAGAACGTGCAATACTCAGACCGTCGAGCCAAAAATTCTCATAGCTACCGGTAACATTACGAATGGCATCACCATGAACAAACTTGAATGAACTAATCTCAACTGTCGAAATAAAGCCAATGAATGGCGCTATGGCGTCGTCAGAACTTAAGTCTGAGGGAGAAGTCAGGCCAAGTATGTCGCTTAATAGGAATCCAAAACCATCTATTATAATAGCAATTTCATGAAGATTTACCATAGGATCGGATGACTCATTAGCGGTCAGATTCAAAAGCGCAAATCCGTAGAATACAGTCGATTTGATATTAATCTCTAGACCTTGGCCTGATGAAATCGAAGATGAGTCGACCTCAAACTCCAATTGTCCTGACCCGGTCAGTCCAGTTGGGCCGGTATCATTTGTGCCGCCAATTAAGTCCAACGTTAAATTAGTTCCAATAATGTTGTCGCTTGTGTTTTCGTCAAAGCTCGAAGACGCACCGTCGAAAGTTTCTGTCGTAACTGCCGCACCACTGAGCGCCGCCAGCCAGCTCGATTGACTCGTGTACGTTATCACCGTCGCTGAAGCCTGGCCTGCAAACACCAATGCTGCTAACATAAACGCTAATTTACTAATTCTTATCATCTAATTATCTCGATTTAAGTTGTTAAAAATACATACCATTCTTCGAATCTCTTCGTTTGGTTCCTATCACTTATCCTAAAGCTAATGTTTCGCTCGAAAGAATCTTGCTAAAACTCGTTAGACGAAGATAAATTATTTACCTTGCATAACTAGAAACAAACGTTATTAAACATTAAGCACATTTTGCGCCAGACTGGCAAGCCGAGGCTGGGTAAGATATCTGAAAAAACGCAAATCCTGTTATACCTGTAAGTGTAAAAAAACCTGACATATTTATTGTAGACAAAAGTTGCAGTGGCTGAGCATTGTCAACTTATCGAATATGCGTGATAAAAACTGGTTCTCAGTCACTTAAACCAAATTCTGGACGCAACTCACCCTAGTCCATTCATTAAATGCTCGTTCTCGGAGCATTCTATAATTCTTTGCCTTCATTAGATGGCGGCCAAGCCTGAAGAGTTTATTGACAACCCCTTGACACGATAGAAACCGTTGAGCTCGGCCTTGTGATGTAAATCGCCGCATTTGGCGTTCTTGTTGTCTAGTCGGCTGATGAGACAATTCACAGCGGTTGTTTTCGTATTGTTCGGTTGAATACTCAACGCTGGGCATGATTTCTCTTTTCGCAGCCGAATAACTTCGCATTTTATCGGTGACCATTTTTAATGGCGCTGCCTACTGGTCCTTCAATAATTTTTTGAAGAACTTCATGGCTGCCTTTTTTTTACGACGTTTTTGAACGATAATATCTAGCTCATCGCCATCTTGATCGACGGCACGTCAAAGGTAATGCAAAACACCATTTATGTTAATAAATACCTCATCCAAGTACCACATATCACCCAGTTGACCGCGCTTTTTCCTAATTCGGCTACAATATTAGTTACCAAACTTAAGGCACCAATTTCTCACCGTTTCGTAACTTACAATGATCCCTCTGGCAGCCAATAACTCTTCAATATCTTTGAAGCTAAGTGTAAATCGATGGTAAAGCCAAACTGCGTGACTAATGACCTGAGATGGGTAGCGATAACTCGCGTACACTTTAGTATTTTTCATATCCGAATTATCTGACAGTTACTGGGGTCTGCGATAACTTGACACTACCTGCTATATACATAATAGACTTGAACTAAGAAAATCGGTAAAAACGAGCGTCAGTATTTTTTACAGATAATGCTCGTCTGGACGCATTAAGATTAAGTTCATATTTTCCTTATCAAAATTCTGATAACGAGAACCCTGCAGCATGGTCATATTTTAGGCCATTGCGATTGTGTTGCTATTGGCTTTTGTATCTGCGTCTTTTGCCTCTACAGCTCTTTCTCTCTGATATTTTAAACGTTTTGGGTGTTTAAATTGTGAAGCTAAATAAATACGGCACAGCAGTACTAAAGTTTCATTAAAGCAGGCTTGAAGTGTGCCTGAATATAGCTATTTATTCTGATTATTTAGATTCAGCCCTCTTAAGTTCAGGTGTCTAGATTTTATACAACTTTAGCGAGTGTTTTATTGCCACAACCGTATCTTATTGTAAATAATAGGAAAATAATTATGGACTGTTATTTGCATAAAGTTAGTAGGTGATTAATTAATACTCACTTGGCGATTGATTTGCGGTCAATTCATATGGTGGTTTAGGCGTAAAATTTACGCATTAGTGATTAAGGAATAAATATGAACAGAATTATTAAAACATTACTCGCTGTTACAGCTCTTGTATTAGCGGGCACAGCGTCTGCAACTTTGATTGTATCTGGAGCAGGCAACGGCGTATGTACAACCAATCAATATACGAGTACCTGTACTTTAGTAAACATTACTCCTCATAGTGCGTGGCAAACCAATAATCCTTTTGGTAATGGTGCAGTTTGGGTTTCGTCGCTTGATTCAGGTATTGGTGGCATAACAATTCCTAGTTCAAACACGACACCATATATGACTATCACTGAAATGTTCTGGGGTAATGCCTTTAGTTTAGATATTTGGGCGGATGATACTGCATCAGTTTATGTTGATGGCCTGCTAGTTATAAGTGAAAATTTATCTCAGGGCACTTGCGCTATTGGTTCTATTGGTTGTGAACCAAATGAGAATGGTTCAGTAAGCGGTAGTTGGGGTGTCAATGCTTGGCACACTGTGCGAATTGATGTTTACCAGACCGGTGGAAGTGTTGCAGGTGCATTATATTCAGGCTCTTACAACGTTCCAGTTTCTGGTTCATTAGCTTTGCTAGGTTTAGGGCTTGTTGGATTAATGATTAGTCGTAAAAAGAAAGCTTAAGTAATAATCCTTTAAGATACGAAGGTTTAAGATACTTAATAAAGCCCGCGCAACGCGGGCTTTATTATTTGATATCTGCACGCAGCCGCAAAGCGACTCTATCCTCAAATGCCTTAATCTGCGCATTTAGTAAGGCTAGGGGTTGCGCATATTTAAGGCTATCTAACTGTTGCATCAATGCTAAGGCAGCGTAGGCACATCTCTACGAACCTGCGACACACGCTTTTTATGCCTTTGCCATTATCCTTTCTGAAGTCAGCAATTGTTTTAAAGTCTGGCATAAGTCGACATAGCAATCACATCAACTCAACGTTGCGATGACATTTAATAATCAAACAACTTTCAGTAGAAAACAAACTATGCGGTATCAATGCAAATCATATTTTAATATATCGTATCTTGTTCCGTCCATCTCACTAATAAAGTTAGATAAGCCAATCGAAGTTCATGGCAGCAATACAAAAAGGCCTTTCGGCCCTTTTTGTAATTTCGTCTTTCACAGATACCCATTATAGATTGGGAATCCCAAGCTATAACAATCATTGCCATTATTCAGCAAAATCCCGATAACTATCTAAATCCGGGCAAGAACAAATTAAATTCCTGTCGCCATAAACGTCATCAATACGATTCACTGTTGGCCAAAATTTATCCTTGGCAACCGCATCAACTGGATAAGCGGCTACTTTACGATCGTAGCTTCTGGTCCAGTTATTATCGCAAATATCGGCCAATGTGTGCGGTGCGTTATGCAATGGGTTATCTGTTGCATCCCATTCACCTGACTCTACTTTGGCTATTTCATGACGAATGCAAACCATTGCTTCAATGAATCTATCTAGCTCAGCTTTGGCTTCAGACTCAGTTGGCTCAATCATCAGCGTACCGGCTACTGGAAAGCTCATAGTTGGCGCGTGAAAACCATAGTCATTTAAGCGCTTGGCAACATCCATTTCAGTCACACCGGAGGCTTCTTTTAACGGACGTAAGTCAATAATACATTCGTGGGCTACACGACCATTATTGCCTTTGTAAAGAATCGGGTAATGGCCTTCAAGCTTCTGGGCAATGTAATTAGCGTTCAATATGGCAACTTCAGTGGCTTTCTTCAAGCCTTCGCTACCCATCATTTTGATGTACATATAACTAATAGGAAGAATTGATGCACTGCCCCATGGCGCAGCTGAAATAGCGCCATTGGTGCCTAAATCTTCACCGGTACCACCTGCTTCCAAACCAATTAAAGTATGGCTAGGTAAAAATGGTGCTAAGTGCGCCTTAACGCCAATAGGACCCATACCCGGACCGCCACCACCATGTGGAATGCAGAAAGTTTTGTGCAAGTTTAAGTGCGACACATCAGAACCAATCAAGCCAGGCGAAGTCACGCCCACTTGGGCGTTCATGTTTGCGCCATCCATATAAACCTGCCCACCAAATTCATGCACTATGTCACAAATTTCTTTGACGGTTTCTTCATACACACCGTGAGTTGACGGGTATGTGATCATCGCACAGCTTAAGTTATCTTTTACTTCTTCAGCTTTAGCACGAAGGTCAGCTAAGTCAACGTTGCCCTTCGCATCGCAGTTAACAACAACCACTTTTAAGCTCAACATTTGTGCTGAAGCAGGGTTAGTTCCATGTGCTGATTGCGGAATTAAGCACACGTTTCTGTGACTATTACCCAAACTCGCATGATAACGAGTAATGGCTAGCAAACCCGCATATTCGCCTTGTGCGCCAGAGTTTGGCTGCATGGATAATGAATCGTAACCAGTGATGTTAATTAACCAATCGCTGAGTTCGTCAATCATGTGCTTGTAACCAAGTGCTTGATTCAACGGGGCAAATGGATGTAGTTGACCAAATTCAGGCCACGTTACCGGGATCATTTCGGCAACAGCATTCAGCTTCATTGTGCAAGAACCCAATGAAATCATACTGTGGTTTAAGGCTAAATCTTTATTTTCGAGCGACTTTATATAGCGCAACATTTCAGTTTCTGAATGGTAGCTATTAAATACTTTATGCGTTAAGAATGCACTGGTGCGCACTAATTCTTGCGGAATAGACGTTGACCCGTTCGCCATAATATCTGTATCGAGCGCTTCAACACTCAGTCCATGGCCTTCGCCAATAAGTACGTCAAACAAATCTAGAATATCTTGGCGCGTCGAGGTTTCATCAAAGCTAATACCCACGGTGCCTTCAAGATCAGCGCGCAAGTTCATGCCTTTAGCCAATGCTTTTTGTAAGGTTTCGGCTTTATTTGCTACTTTCACTGTTAGTGTGTCAAACCAAGTATCATGTGCTAGTTCAACACCTTTACTAACCAAGCCTGCACCTAAGATATCAGCAAAGCGGTGAATCCGATTAGCGATAGTCGTTATGCCTACGGGACCGTGATACACAGCATAGAACGAGGCCATATTCGCCAGCAATACCTGAGCTGTGCAAATGTTTGAATTGGCTTTTTCGCGGCGAATATGTTGCTCACGTGTTTGCAATGCCATGCGCAATGCAGGGCGACCGCGTGTGTCTTTTGACACGCCAATGATACGACCTGGCAAGGAGCGCTTATATTCGTCTCTGGTGGCGAAGAAGGCAGCATGTGGGCCGCCGTAACCCATTGGGACACCAAAGCGTTGTGCGCTTCCTAGCACGACATCAGCGCCAAGTTCACCCGGAGGCGTCAACATGGTTAACGCCATTAGGTCTGAAGCAACAGCAACAATGCCTTTATTTGCTTGCACATCAGTAATTATTTGCTGAATATTTTTAATTTCGCCGGTTGAGCTTGGGTATTGTAACAACGCACCAAACACATCGTGACTTGCAGCGTCGAGTGCATCACCAACAATGACTTCAAAACCAAACATTTCTGCGCGTGTTCTTACTACATCTAGTGTTTGAGGATGAACACCTTGTGAAACGAAAAAGCTGTTGGACTTTTTGTTTTTAGAAACGCGTTTAGCCAACCCCATTGCTTCGGCTGCAGCCGTTGCTTCATCTAACAATGAAGCGGATGCTAATGGCAACCCTGTGAGGTCAATCGTCACTTGCTGGAAGTTAAGAATGGCTTGTAATCGACCTTGTGCAATTTCTGGCTGATAAGGCGTGTATGCGGTATACCAGCCTGGGTTCTCCAGTACATTTCGCAAAATAACGTTAGGTGTAAATGTATTACTGTAACCCATACCAATGAAGGAACGATTAATCACGTTCTTTTTTGAAACCGCTTTCAATTCAGCGAGTGCATTCACTTCGGTTTGCGCCTCGCCTACGGTAAGCGGCTCTGGCAAACGAATACCGACAGGCACAGTTTGCTGCATTAAATCGTCTAATGAATCAGCGCCAACAAACGACAGCATTTCTTCCATTTCACCCTTGCCTGGACCGATGTGACGGCGGATAAAATCGTTCGGTTGTTCTAAATCCAACAACGAAGCAGGTGTATTTGAGTTATTCATATACTAGCGACCTAAAAACAAAATTTAAAAATAAGAATGCCGAACTTCGCACTAAAAGCGGAAGCTCAGATTGAGCGATATTAACTAATACTATTTCAAGTGAGGCTAAAGTAGACTCACTTCAAAACTAGCGTGAAGTAACTATTATTCGTCGGCGATTGACGTACCGTATGATTCTGCGTCCATCAAACCTTCGACTTCAGTAGGATCATCCGCTTTTATTTTAAACATCCAGCCTTCACCAAATGAATCCGAGTTAACCAACTCTGGTGAATTTTCTAACTGACTGTTTATTTCAATAACTTCGCCGGTAATAGGAGCGTAGATATCAGACGCTGCTTTTACTGATTCAGCAACAGCGCAGTCATCACCCGTTGTAACGGCATCGCCTACATCGGGCAAATCAACAAACACCATATCACCAAGCAAGTCTTGTGCATGCTCAGTAATGCCGACGGTAAATACGCCGTCACCGTCTGATCGAACCCACTCATGAGTACTGGCATAACGTAATTCTGTTGGTATATTGCTCATAATGTTTCCTAACTGTTGTTGAATAATTAATAATAAGTATTTTTGTTGCGAGTCTTTTTCAGACCTATTTCTAAATCTTGGTGATGCCTATAACACGCTTTTTCCGTTACGAACAAAGCTAGGCTTCACCACGCTCACTGTGACTAACTTTTTGCGCATTTCTACTTCAACTGTACTACCAATTTCAGTTCCTGCAGGCACTCTTGCCATCGCAATACTGTAACCTAATGTGGGTGAAAATGTGCCTGATGTTATAACGCCCTCGCCCGTTGTTGCGATCACTTTTAGACCCGCACGCAGTACGCCTTTATCAGTCATTACGAGGCCCACTAATTTTTCATGACCCGCCGCTTTCTGTACTTCTAAGGCTTTACGGCCCATAAAATCGCGTTCAGTTGGCTCCCACGTTATTGTCCAAGCCATGTTGGCAGCTAATGGAGAAATCGTTTCGTTCATATCTTGACCATACAAATTCATACCCGCTTCTAAACGAAGTGTATCACGAGCGCCCAAACCACATGGCACAACACCCGCTGCTAATAATTGGTCCCAAAATTCCTCTGCACGGCCAACCGGCACCATAATTTCATATCCGGCTTCGCCAGTGTAACCGGTGGTGGCAATAAACAAATCTTCCGCCTGCACACCAAAGAAGGGCTTCATCCCCTCAACGGCTTCTTTTTGAGCTGCAGAAAATAAGCTCTGCGCCTTTGCTTGCGCACTCGGGCCTTGCACCGCAATCATGGCAAATTCATCACGTTCAGTAATGGAAACATCGAAACCTTCAGCGACCTTGTTCAACCAATTCAAGTCTTTTTCTTTAGTAGCAGAGTTAACCACTAAACGGTAATTAGTCGACTCAAAATGATATACGATAAGGTCATCAACAACGCCGCCCTCTTCATTCAGCATACCGCTATACAAGGCTTTGCCTTTAAGTTGGAGCTTTTCAACATCGTTGGCCAGCAAATAACGTAAATAGTCCTTCGCCTGAACACCAATAACATCGACGATCGTCATGTGAGATACATCAAACATACCAGCGTCTTGACGCACGGCATGATGCTCTTCAATTTGTGAACCGTAGTTGATTGGCATATTCCAACCAAAGAAATCGACCATCTTCGCGCCAGCTTTGATGTGCGCGCCATGAAGAGCTGTAGTATTCATTTGCAGTATCTCATTATAAAATTTCGTAATCTCAGTATAGAAATCGCAATGCAGAAGATCCAATTAAAAGTCCTAATGAATACATTTACTTTTTAAATGTATTAGTTAGAATGCATTTAAACTCCTGATAATACCTACACTTTACGAATGAAAGAGATTATATGGGATCCGACAAACAACAACACACGCGATGCTAGGTAAAACATAAATAACGAGAAGCACATGCAATTCGGCAAACAACAATACACGCGATGCTAAATAAAACATAAATAACAAGAAGCACATGCGATCTCTTTTACTGCTAAAAAGTGTCAATCGGCAGGACGCCGATTGCCAAGCGCCACATGGATGTGCTCGCAGCGACTTTTTAGCAGTAAAAGTGATTGCATGGGATCCGGCAAACAACAATACACGCGATGCTAAATAAAACATAAATAACAAGAAGCACATGCGATCTCTTTTACTGCTAAAAAGTGTCAATCGGCAGGACGCCGATTGCCAAGCGCCACATGGATGTGCTCGCAGCGACTTTTTAGCAGTAAAAGAGATTGCATGGGATTCGGCAAACAACAATACACGCGATGCTAAAGAGACATTGAATAAAGAGACATTGAATAAAGAGGCATTGAATAAAGAGAGGCACATGAAACAGCTATCATTAGACAACTTACGCACCTTTGTCGGCATTATAGAACTGGGTGGTTACAGCAAAGCTGGTGAACTGCTTGGCCGCTCGCAACCTGCCATCAGTTTGCAAATAAAGAAGCTCGAAAACCAGCTTGGCAAAAAACTCTTCGACAAGGTTGGTCAGCGCCATCAAGCCAATGCAGATGGTCAATGGCTATATGAGCAAGCCAAACAAATGCTCGCTATCAATGATGATATTTTTCGGCGCTTAGAAGACGGACAACTTAGAGGGCGATTAAGACTCGGTATTCCCGGCGAATTCGCAACACGGCTATTGCCCAGTATTGTCGGTGAGTTTAGTGTACGCTACCCTGATGTTTCCCTTGATGTTACCTCCGCACTTAGCCGACAACTACTGAATGCTAATAATAGAAAAGACTTTGACCTCATTCTAGCGCTAGTTAATCCTGAGGACCCTATTGAAGGCGAACTGCTTATAGAAGATGACTTAGTTTGGGTCGGTGATGCCAAACAACCGCTGAATTCAAGCAATTTGTCTTTAGTATTAGCGCCCGATGGCTGTGTGTATCGCTCTCGAGTTATTCAACAACTAAAGCAGCAAACGAATGCTTGGAAGATTAGCTACACTAATGCCGATTTGTACGGTTTAATTGCAGCCATTAAACAAGGATTAGGAGTCACCGTGCTGGCTAAAAGTAGCGTGCCACCAGAGCTAGACATTCTTAAGAATAAACGCCTGCCTGCCTTGGGGAAAATAAAGATTTGCTTATTCAACCAAGACACCCAACACCCGCAAGTCAGCAAAACATTATCGGACTACATTCGATCAAGAATTACCTGAAAATTGTATTTTTTAGCGGCTTGCTCAATAAGTTCGAGTAATTCAGGGTGGGAAATTTGATAGTCACTGGGGTACAAGCTCATTGGGCTTGGCAACTTGGACTCCTGCGCGTCTAGCACAAAATCATAAACCACGTATTTTGAGCGTCCTACTTTTTTAGACAAGTCGACAATATTCACTTCACGAATAAATGACCATTTTACTCGCACATTTTTATGCTTATTTACCCATGCAATAAAATCAGAATTGATACTTAATATACTGCGTTTAGCGCGCACATGGCAGGTCCATAAATAGACAGAGAACACCGACAAAACAGATGCTGCGATAAGCAGGAAAATAAATTCATAAGGCTTAACTGCTGGTTCGTTGATTAAAAATAGCAGGACAATTAAACACAAGGTAGCAACCGTGTTGATACTCGCTTTTAATAAAATGTGCCGGCCATTAAAAGGCACATTAACGTTAACTTGGGCCAGTGTGCTAGTCATCTCGTCATCTCTAATTTTTAATCACGCCTGTTAAACGCATTTGTTAACGTACGCTTGTAAAGTCGGCGCAGTCTACATTTGCAATTCACGTAATGACACCGTTTGTTGATTTAGCACTGCGCCATTGCGGTCTCTGGCAGTTAATACGATGTTGGAGTTTAATGTATTATCAGCCCAATTGATCACGACCTCACCAAAGTTAGTGTCTCTTACGACAGCACCCTGTCTAAATGTATTGTCTTCATTCACTTCAGACAACGTTCTGGTGATGTCACTCGAGGTAAAATCCCACATTGGGTAAGGTACTTTATGACCCAATTGACCTTCATCTTTTGAAATTTCCATCAAGTGACGGTCACCGCTAATGAATACAACGCCGTTAGCTTGCTTCTCAGCTATTAGTTGATACATACGATCACGTTCATGCGGAAACAGTCCCCAGCCTTCCCAAGAATGCTCATAGGCAACAATTTGAATACTGGTAACAATAAGGCGAAAATCCGCAGGTTTTTCTAACTGTTGGGATAGCCACAACCATTGCTTATCACCGAGTATGGTTGCCGATTTGTCGGCGGTAGGTAAATAAGGACCCTTGTTTTCAGGCCTGCCATTGGGATCTTTAATGATGGCGTCACGATGATAGCGCGTGTCTAAGACAATAACCTGAACTTGACGGCCATCATCGTTGAACATTCTTGAGTGATAAATACCCTCTTGCTGTCGAATAGGGTCGTCTTTTGAAAATTCAAAAAAGTCGAGAAAGGCCTGTTGGCTTTCCTTTTTCATCGCAAATTCTTTACCACCATCGTTTACGCCATAATCGTGATCATCCCAAGTACCTAACATCACAGGCACCTGCTTTCTGAATGCGGCAAACTCAGGGATCGCATTCGCTTGTGCATAGGCTTCATCAAACCTTGCTCTCGTGGTAACAGGCTGCATGCTGCGTTTGCCATTGACTTCGTACACGTCAGCATAAACGTTATCGCCAATGTACAAAAACACGTCTGGGTCTACTTTAGCTATTTCAGTCCAAATAGGCTGGGGTTGATTTTCGCGAGCACATGAAGCAAAAGCAAGCGTGAAAACACCATCGTCTGGTATAGCAACATTGGATGGTTTATGCGCACAGCCAGTGAATGCAAATATACAAAGCACGCTGAGAGTAATAAAAAGAAATCTATTTTTGATGAACATCTTGTCGTTCCTGATCAATGGTAATGTGGAGTTAAAATACAGAATAATGCTTTTATTTAAACTACAAATATGAAGTAAGATTTGAATATAACACCTTATGATTTAGAGAATAGTGGCCTCTTTGACTTTACATTGCATCAATTAAAATTCAGACACCATTTGAGGTAAAACTAACAACGCTTGATGGCTAATGATACAAAACAAGAAAAACTGCGGCTTGTTATGTCCATTCGGTAGTGTCATCGTATACTGTAAAAAAATAAAACGGAAGGGAATCATGTTAACTAAAATCATCTCGTTATTTACCCAAAAATGTATAGCCACTAGCGCACTCGCTATTACCTTGAGTTTGGTCTCAGGAATGGTAGTTTCAGCGCCTGGTGCGTCGGCGCCGGACAAGCAAGGTAGCGAAGGCGATGGGCCGTATAATCGATTAATTTTACGTGCAGTAACTATCATCAATGGAGAAGGAGCGCCTGCTCGTGGTCCAGTTGATGTTGTGATTGAAAAAAATCGCATCACCAATATTGTTGACGTCGGTCACCCAGATGTTCCTATTAAGTCAAATAATCGACCGCAACTGCGCGATGGCGACAAAGAAATGGTGTTGCCCGGTTATTTTGTATTCCCTGGTTTTATTGATATGCACGGTCATATTGGTGGTTCAGCCGAAGATATACCTGCCGAATATGTTTTTAAACTTTGGTTAGGACATGGCATTACAACGGTGCGTGAACCCGGCAGTTTCAATGGCCTAGATTGGGTCCTTGACCATGTTGAGCGCAGTGCAAAAAACACCATCGTTGCACCTCGAATTATTCCTTATTTAGGTTTCGGAATGGGCAGTGAAAAACCGATTTCTACAGCGAAACAAGCGCGTGACTGGGTTAAGAACGCAGCCAAGCAAGGCGCCAAAGGAGTTAAGTTTTTTGGCGCAACGCCAAAGGTCATGGAAGCGGCGCTAGATGAAGCCAGAATGCAGAACCTTGGTACCATGATGCACCACGCTCAACTTAATGTCATGAGCATGAATGCATTAGATTCAGCAAGGCTTGGCTTAACTACCATGGAACATTGGTATGGCTTGCCTGAAGCACTTTTTGAAGATCAGGTTATCCAAAACTATCCGGCAACTTATAATTATAATAATGAACAAGACCGATTTTCAGAAGCCGGTAAGTTGTGGAAACAAGCTGCTCCATTTGGTTCTGAAAAATGGAACGACGTTCGCGATGAGCTCATTGAACTTGATTTTACCATTAATCCTACCATGACAATTTATCAGGCCAGCCGCGATTTAATGCGCGAACGCAACGCCGACTGGCATGACGAATATACATTGCCAACATTATGGGAGTTTTTCAAACCCAGTCGTTATGCACATGGTTCATATTGGTTCGATTGGACTACTGATGAAGAAATTTCATGGAAGGAAAATTTCAGATTATGGATGCAGTTTTTAAACGACTATAAAAACCATGGCGGAAGAGTAACCACGGGATCTGACTCCGGTTATATTTATAAAATTTATGGCTTCGGCTATATCAGCGAATTAGAATTATTGCGCGAAGCAGGCTTCAATCCTTATGAAGTGATTCAAGCGGCGACCTTAAACGGCGCACAAGCTCTAGGCATGGACGATGAGATTGGCTCACTTAGTATTGGCAAATTAGCCGACATGGTGATTATTAAAGAAAATCCATTACGCAATTTTAAAGTATTGTATGGCACAGGCCACTATCAGCTTGATGAAAACAACCAACCGACACGCAAAGGTGGTGTTGATTACACCATAAAAGACGGCATTGTGTATGACGCAAAAGTACTATTAAGTGACGTAAGAAAAATGGTTGAAAAAGCTAAAAAAGAAGCCATGAAAGAAGAACATATTAAAGAAGAGCACACAGAAAAATAAATAACGACCAATTTGCACTTTTGCTTGCTGCCACGGCTTTGTCAAGACGCGGCATATTGAGCATTACCGACTTCAATTCACTAGTGTGATGTGTTGTTTAGTTTAGCTAAATCAGGCATTTTTCCTGCATTACCCATTGCTTGTTGAATAAAAAACTTTTTGATTGGGGGTATTGCATTGGCTGCTTTTAGGCCCACATTTCTGGCCAGTCTTGCTGCGGGGTCTCTGCCGCTAAAGAGTCGTTTGAAGCCTTCCATCGTTGCCACTACTTTCGCCGCTTCGGCTTTTCTCCAACGCTCATATGAACGCAAGGCTTTTTTAGTATGAAATGGTTTACCTGCTAGTTTTAACGCACTCAGTTCTTGCGCTAAGGCAGCCACATCCAACAAGCCTAAATTAGCTCCCTGCCCCGCCAGGGGATGAATTGTATGCGCTGCGTCACCAACTAACACGATACCATCGTCGACCCATTGCTGAGAGTACTGCATTTTTAAAGGGTAGTTAGAACGTTTACTCAACAGTTCACATTTGCCGAGTTGATTGTCGAGCGCCACCTGCAGCGATTTACAAAATTCTGCATCCGATAATGCCAACAAACGCTCGGCTTCTTGAGTGTCTTGCGACCATACAATCGAGCACGCATTTGGCTTTGACAGCGGTAAAAAAGCCAAGGGGCCGGTTGGCGTAAATGCTTGTCTTGCGATGCGTTCATGGGGTAATTCAGTTTCAATATTAACCACGATTGCAACGTGATCATAATCCCAAAACGTAACTGCAAAACCGGCTGTTTTGCGCACAAATGAATTACCGCCATCCGCACCCACAATTAACTTAGCGGCAATTATGCTCCCATTTTCAAGATTAATTAATTGCTGGTCTTGGCTGCGATTAATCGCAGATATTTTTTGTGCACTGAATAATTGAATGTTTTCTATGCTTGAAACGGTCTCGAATAAGCCTTGAATAATGCAATTATTCTCAATGATATGACCCAAGTTGTCGACTTTATTTTCGTCAGCAGAAAAGGCAATATGACCAAAAGCCTGATCTTCCCAAACGTGCATATGGGTATAAGCTTGCATGCGCTGTATGTTTTGCCAAGCACCAACATTTTTTAGTATTTGTTCACTGACTTTGCTGATCGCGCTAACCCTTGGCGAAAACTCATCAGTGATATTTTGCGATATATCGTTAGCATCGATGATCGCCACACTAAAATTTTGTTGAGCTAGCGCCAAGGCAAGTGTTTGCCCAGCAATACCCGCTCCGACAATAGCTATGTCAACATTAACCAAACTCACCTAGCACTCTCCCATGGCAAAACTTGCCAATGTATTTTTTAATTCGGGGTTATTATATAAAAAAATCAAGCTCAATTTACAGGCCATTGCGACACCATCATGGCTGTTGCCGTTCAGCTTGCCATCAACGCTTCGATATCGCTGACTGCTTTTGGCGCTTTGCTTGTCATAATATGATTGCCACTTGGGGTGATCACAATATCATCTTCAATGCGTATACCGATGCCTTTGAACTTATCATCAACTCTTGCCGATGCTGGAATATACAGTCCCGGTTCAACGGTCATCACCATACCTACTTGCAAAGGACGGTCGATATTATTAATTTTATAAATACCAACATCATGCACATCCAGTCCAAGCCAATGACCGAGGCCGTGCATAAAGTAGGTACGCCAAGTTTCTTTTTCTATATTGGCTGCAACCGAGCCGCGCAGAATATTCAGGTCAACGAGCCCTTGCACGATCACTTGAACGCAAGCTTGCATAGCTTGTGAAATAGTATTGCCAGGTTTAAGCATGCCCAAAGCCGCTTCTTGTGAATCTAATACCAGTTGATATAGCTGCTTTTGCGCGGGGCTGAATTTACCATTCACAGGAAATGTGCGGGTAATGTCAGCGGCATAGCCTTCAAGTTCACAACCAGCATCAATTAATACTAAATCGCCTGATGCAAGTTTCCCTGCGTTTTCGGTGTAATGTAAAATACAGGCGTTCTCACCACTACCCACAATTGTACCATAGGCGGGATAGCGAGCACCTTGCATTGCAAACTCATGATGAATTTCTGCCTCTAGCTGATATTCAAACTTTTCTGCTTGGCTAAACAGCATTGCTCTTACGTGAGCCATTGCTGAGATGTCAGCCGCACGCTGCATGATACTTAATTCAGCGTCCGACTTTAGTAAACGCATGGCATGTAAAATCGCTTGAATATCGTGCACACTGGAAGGCGCAAATTTGCTTTGTTTAGGTGAATTCCTGCACTCCCCAAGCGCTTCGTTTATAGTCGATTGAATACTCGGTTCAGCATCCAATGAAAAATAAATATGCTCATGACCATCAATAATATCGACTAACTCTTCATGAATATCATCAACATCAAAGGCTAAATCAGTACCTAGCTTTGCCGCCGCGTTTTCCACTCCTAAACGCCTACCATGCCAAATTTCAGCATGTGCATCACTGGGTTCAACAAATATCATTGACGATTTTTTACTCTGGGTAGTCAATGCATTAGAGATGTTTCGTGCAACTGAGCCATTCGACAAAATTAGAAACGAGTTGGGTTCATTGAAGCCCGTTAAATACCAAAAATCGCTATTTTGGCGAAACGGGTATTCAGTATCATTGCTTCTTGTCACGAGTGAACTGGCGGCAACTATGCAAATACTGTTGGGCTCGCATTGCGCTAGTAAGCAATCTCGGCGCTGCTGAAATTCTGCCAGTAATATTGTCATTCTTAAGCGGCTTCCCTTTACTTCGTATTTTACAGTTTTGATTAATGCATCATTGCTTGTCGCATCGTTAGTTTGCGTATCGTTAGTTGGTGCCCCCTAAACAAGTGGTAACGAGGGCTTTGCCGAATACCCGCTAGTCACTCTTTTACGTTCAATGCACCGAATTGGTCACATTTTCTGATTCGAGAGGTGATTTACCTAATTCATGGAAGCAAAGCATGGCAGTAATACGAACGTATTCCATGACCTCAAATAAAGCTTGCTCAGATTCTTCATCGTCCTTCATTTTTTCGTCCATGCGCGCAATTTCGGTAAAATCTTCTAATGCTTCTTTCACATCTTCAGAGCAACCAGTTAAGTCGGCTTGATGTAAACCAAAACCCAATAAAAAGCCATGTACCCAATTCAACAATGCACTGCCTCTGTCGTTAATCGGTGAGGCATCATCAGGAAGACAAAGTGCAAGTGTAAAATCAGGGTCAACGTACTGCTGACAAATTTCGTTAAATAACCCCACTATCTGAGTTTTGGCTTTACCACTAAAACCATCGCCTTGATTAACCACATCACTTAGTGCTTCAATCCAAGACTGGTCGTCAGCAGTCATGCCACCAGCTAACATGCCACACAAGATACCTTGTACTTCAGCAGCATCAACAATGATGTTTTCTTGAGAGAGCATGGCAGAAAAAGTTTCATAATCCGTAGAAGTAATTGACATGAATTCATCCTTTAGTCGATAATTGGGTATCGTAACAAATAGGTAATCAAAGTGGAATCTTCGTCGGTCTTTTTGGCGTCCACAATAAAATACTAAAAAACTGTTTTGAGAAACACTTCATTCATTCCTTAGTTTCCTGTAGTATTGCGTTCCCCTAGCGGAATTCGCAGGGGTCAATGCTTCCTGGAATGTTTGCGAATGCATTTCATGTTCCTTGCCGATGCTAAAAACTTAGGAAGTTGACATTATTACTATTGTGTAAGCTCGACTCGTATCGAGAAACCTGCGGTAATGTAGATACCTCCACCGTGTCCTTATCGGCACACGGACGAAAAGTGCATGGCGACATTTTGGGAAGCACCATTTCATTTTAAACACTTGATTGTACAAGGCATAACCATGGCAGTTTTTAACTTTGGCTCAATTAATATTGACCACGTGTATTCTGTTCCCCATTTCGTACAACCCGGCGAAACACTCTCTTCCAGCAATTACCAATCCATTTTAGGTGGCAAGGGAGCAAATCAGTCCGTGGCGTTAGCCAAAGCCAGTAGTCAAGTGTTCCATGTTGGTGCCATCGGAGCATCTGACCGTGGCTTTACTGAACAAATGAAAGAGGCTGGCGTAAATTGTGATTTCATTCGTAAAATGAGTGATATTGCTTCCGGTCATGCGATCATTCAGGTCACTCCTGATGCAGAAAACAGTATTATTTTATTTGGTGGCGCTAATCAAACAATCAGTAATGAACACATTGTTAGCGCGCTAGCAGAAGCCAAACCAAATGATTGGGTATTACTGCAAAACGAAACCAATGCCATCGAAAAGATAATTGAAGAAGCACACAAACGAAATTTAAACATTGCGTTTAACCCAGCTCCAATGACTGCATCGGTAAAACAACTGCCGCTTAATAAGCTAACATTATTGATTGTAAACGAAGTGGAAGCCGAGCAACTGACCGGTGAAAGTGATGTTGAAGCTATCAAAGTTTCACTCAAATCAAGTTACCCGACGACCAAAATTCTACTAACACTAGGCAAAGCCGGAGTTTGGTTTGTCGAGGGCGGTGTTGAGGAGTTTTGTGCTGCATTTAAAGTCGATGCAATTGATACGACTGCAGCCGGTGATACCTTCATTGGTTTTTTCTTGGCAGCTTATCAGTCAAACATGGCCATTGCCGAGGCCTTAAAGTATGCATGCGCTGCATCTGCATTAGCCGTCATGAAATCCGGAGCTGGACCTTCGATACCAAGCGTTGACCAAGTCACTGCTTTTTTACAAGCACAGTAGTCTTTGTGTGGGGTCGCTTATCGAATTTCAATTAGAATAATTAAAAGAGATTATTTGCGTTGAGCATATAATCATAAAAAAAGAATAGAGACAACTATGACATATAAAATATGACACACAAGATTATATTGGACACGGATCCGGGCATTGACGATGCAATGGCGATATTTTTTGCATTTCAATCGCCTGATATTGACGTATTAGGCTTAACCACTGTTTATGGCAATGTGCCTGCGACTATGGCAGCGAAGAACGCACTCAGTTTGTGTGAACTTGCTGAAGTAGATATTCCGGTATGCAAGGGTGTCGCGATGCCATGGGTTGGTCCTGAATCAAAGTATGCTCATTTTGTGCATGGCGACGATGGTTTTGGTAATATTAACCATCCTGCCCCTGTCGGCAAAATCGATCCTCGCAGCTCCGCTGAGTTTATCGTTGAAATGGCGCTTAAATATCCTGGTGAGATCACCATTGTGGCTGTCGGTCCTTTAGGTAACTTAGCGCTAGCACTGCGCCTAGAGCCAGACTTACCTAAGTTAGTAAAAGCGGTCAATATTATGGGCGGAGCCGTTTTTGTGCCCGGCAATGTAACCCCTGTTGCCGAAGCCAATATTTGGAATGATGCGTACGCTGCTGAAATAGTCTTAGGTGCTGACTGGACACTCAACATGTTTGGCTTAGACGTTACCTATGACCTTCCGTTTGCACCCAACTTTACCAACATTTTAGCGCAGAAAAATCCTAAACTAGGCGGCTTTGTAGAAAAAGCGGCTAAGTTCTATATGGACTTTTATTCTGCAGGCAAGGAAACCAGACAGTGCTATTTTCACGATGCGTTTCCAATTGCCTACATCGTCGACCCAACGTTGTTTGGCATGACCGAGGGCAATGTTAGAGTCTCCACTGATAAATTGAATCAAGGACAAACAAGCTTCGCTCCACATGGCTCCACGATCAGTCCTGACTGGTTAGAAGCTTCTAGCATCAATGTAGCCACAACAGTTGACCACCCTCGACTAACCGACTTACTTATTAACCGGTACGCTCTGTAACGTGCCGTGTAAACCTTGGCTGTTGATAAAGTGACTGCTGACTCTAAAGCAAAAAAAGCAAAAAAAGCAAAAATACGACGCTCTGAAACAGATGCTTTTGAAACAGATGCTCTTGAGGCAGATGCTCTTGAAGTAAGAAAGCGCTTGCGCAAGACGTTTCGCGACAAGCGCCTTTCTTTGTCAAGAGAGCAGCAAACACAGGCAGCACAAAAACTGCTTGAACAATTCCAGCAACTTACCTTGTTTCACGGTGCTCAAAACGTCGCTTTATATTTATCCTTCAATGGCGAAATTAATACGCAGCCGCTAATTGACTATTTATGGTCAATTAAATGTAGAGTATTTGTGCCTATTTTACATCCTTTTTGCAAAGGCCATTTACTGTTTCAAGAATTCAGTCAACACACACCAATGCATAAAAATAATTTTGGTATTTCACAGCCCAAGTTAGATGTTCAACGAGTATGCCCTTTAGAAAACCTTCACGTTTTATTTACCCCCTTAGTCGCCTTCGATTTAGCCGGCAATAGACTCGGAATGGGTGGTGGTTTTTACGACCGCACTTTAGCCGGCTTAGCAAATATGGAAAAGAATGACCAACCGATCGTAGTAGGACTCGCACACGATTTGCAATTAACGTCAACTTTACCCACAGCAACTTGGGATATAGGACTGCCTTATGTACTCACCTCAAACAAACTCTATTGTTTTTTGTAAATCCTTTGTATTCGCGCCTATTTAAGACTAAATTTAGTGTATTAACATTAGTTGTTTTATCGCCCCAACCGGTACTAATTGTAATGACAACCTAAGGATATTTAAGTGGACCAAAATCAGAAGAAAAAAGCGGCTGCTGAAGCGGCACTCGAATTCGTTAAACAAGACAGTATTGTTGGCGTTGGAACGGGTTCTACTGTTAACTTTTTCATTGATGCACTGGCGACTAAAAAGCATGATATCGCCGGCGCTGTTTCAAGCTCGGATGCCTCAACTGAAAGATTAAAGAACCTCGGAATTGAGGTATTTGATATGAATTCTGTCGACAACCTCGATATCTATGTAGACGGCGCTGATGAAATTACAGAGCACAAGCACATGATTAAAGGAGGCGGTGCAGCCTTAACTAGAGAAAAAATCGTTGCCGCTGTTGCTAAAACGTTCATCTGCATTATTGACGATACAAAGCATGTTCCTATTTTAGGTCATTTCCCATTACCCGTGGAAGTGATACCAATGGCAAGGTCTTATGTCGCTCGAGAGATCGTTAAATTGGGCGGTGATCCGGCTTATCGCCAAGGTGTTGTGACTGACAATGGTAATGTTATTATTGACGTCTACAACTTAGAAATTTTAAATCCCGTTGAGTTAGAAAAAAAGCTCAATAATATCGTTGGTGTCGTTACCAATGGCTTATTTGCTGATCGCGGCGCAGATGTTGTTCTTACGGGCACGGAGCAAGGTGTTATAAAGAGTTAATAATGCGCCAATTAAAACTGTGCAGTGTGGTTCTAATTTGTTATATTAGCATCCTCCTGCCCAACAGACGTCTAGATGTCTGAATGTATCTATATTACGAGTTAAGGTTTTTGCTCCATGACTAAAGTGTCACTCCCTAAAGAAAAAATTAAAATCTTGTTACTTGAAGGTTTACATCCCAGTACGCTTGAAACTTTACAAGCTAATGGTTACACCAATATCGAAACCTTAAAAACGTCACTGACTGAAGATGAATTGATTAAGAAAATCAAAAATGTTCATTTCATTGGTATTCGCTCCAGAACACAACTGAACGAAAAAGTCATTGCTGCCGCTAAAAAGCTAGTAGCCGTTGGTTGTTTTTGTATTGGTACCAATCAAGTTGATTTAAAAGCGACATTAATACGCGGTATTCCGGTTTTTAATGCGCCTTTTTCGAATACACGTTCGGTCGCTGAATTAGTGCTAGGCCAAATCATTATCTTATTAAGAGGCATCCCTGCTAAAAACGCAAAAGCGCACAGAGGTGAATGGGATAAATCAGCAATAGGCTCTTACGAGGCACGCGGAAAAACACTTGGTATTATTGGTTACGGCCACATTGGCACACAATTGAGTATTCTTGCCGAGCATTTAGGTATGCGGGTTCAATTTTATGACATTGAAGATAAATTAGTCTTGGGCAATTCAATTCAATTGAAATCGTTAAAACAACTACTCAATACCTCTGATATTGTTTCCCTGCACGTGCCCGAAACAACTCATACGCAAAACATGATCGGCGCAAGCGAACTGGCAGAAATGAAGCAAGGCTCTATTCTGATCAATGCGTCACGTGGCTCCGTCATTGACATCGATGCATTGGTCGCTGCACTTGAGTCAGGAAAGCTTAATGGCGCCGCTATAGATGTTTTCCCAGTTGAACCACAATCAAACAATGAAGCGTTTGAGTCTCCATTATGTGCTTTTGATAACGTCATTTTGACTCCTCATGTGGGCGGAAGTACACAGGAAGCGCAAGAAAATATTGGCATTGAAGTAGCTGGTAAACTGGCCAAGTATAGTGACAACGGCTCAACCCTATCAGCGGTGAATTTTCCGGAAGTGTCACTTCCTTCGCATATCAATCGCTCTCGCTTATTGCACATACACGAGAACCGCCCTGGCGTGCTTAGACAAATTAACCAAGCCTTTGCTGATCAAAACATCAACATTGCTGCTCAGTATTTGCAAACAATCGAAGAAATTGGTTATGTCGTTGTGGATGTTGAAGCAGATAGAGCGTACGACGCATTTGCTCAACTAGAAGCAATTGAAGGAACTATAAAAACCCGATTATTGCATTAGAGCTTAAGTTCGCTCGATACAAAAGCGATTGAGTGGCAAAATAAATTGACCATATAAAGCCAGCTAGCCTTTGCGCATCAGAGTAGCTGGCTTTTTTGTTTCCCTGCTCTTTACTTTGCTCTTTACTTTGCTCTTTACTTTGCTCACTACCTTCGACTCACACCTTTTGCCGCTTTAATAACACGAGTAGAAATTGAGGTTGTAAAACGATGCACACCGGGCAAACCACTAAGTTCTTCACGTAACAAGCTGTCTAGTTCACCAATATTGTCCGCCAACACATGCATAATGTAATCAAACTCGCCGGTAATGGCTTGGCACCAGTTAATACTGCGGTGTTTATTGACGGCTTGTTCGAAAGCTTTGTAATCCGCAAATTCAACAATCACTTGTACCAAAGCACGCACTTCTAATCCTAGCTTGTGTGGATTAATACGCGCACCATAACCTTCAATTACGCCTGCATTTTGTAGACGGTTGACGCGATTCCAGCAAGGTGTTTTACTTAATCCTACCTTTTCACCCAACAACGAAAAAGACTGCCTGCCATCTTCTTCAAGTAAACGAATAATGTGCAAATCTAAATCATCAAGAACGATACTCTTCATTTTTAATCACTTTTAGTAATTACGTTCTGCATAGTCTAGTTTCAATGAAACATAAAGAACAATGTTTTTTACAATAACGAATACTATAAACGTCACGTATATAAATTCAGAGTCAATAATGTTTCGCGAAAAATACAGCAAAGAATTGAACAATCCGCAAATGCTCGACTATGGCGTTTACTTGCAATGCGATAAATTATTGTCCTGCCAAAAACCCTTAGCTGAACTTTCCACCCATGATGAATTACAGTTTCAACTGGTGCATCAAGTAGAAGAACTGTGGATGAAGCAAATTATTTTTACGCTAATTGATGTGCTGGAAAAGATACAATTAAATAAGTCCATACCTATCCTTTCACAAATGCGACGGGTACACATGATCCAGCGCCTGATGATCCAACAATTAGATTTACTAGAAACCATGTCACCAAAAGAATATCAGCAGATTAGACTGCAATTGGGCAATGGTAGTGGTCAAGAATCTCCCGGGTTTGTTACATTGCTAAAAATGCCAAAGGATATTTGGCAACTGTTTGAAAAACATTATTTACATGAGCGAAAGCAAACCGTGCAAGACATTTATGACGAACAATTCAGCCATTGTGATGCCTATGCTGTAGCAGAAGCATTAATTGAATTTGACGAATTAATGCAGAAATTCAGATGGGATCACATGTTTTTGATCCGCCGCTCAATTGGCATTAATTCTAATTCACTCAAAGGGCGTCCTGTAGAAGTACTGCAAAACGGCGCACGTCAGCAATTCTTCCCTGAACTTTGGGATGTTCGCAGTCAAATGAGTGATACTTGGGGCCAAGAGTATGGCAAAGTACGTGATTCAATTAGTAAGAAAAAATAAAAAGCTCCGCATCAAGAATATTGCATAGCGGAGGCTTTGATAACACTGCTAATAGTACTGTTAATAATACTGTTAATAATACTGTTAATATCGCTAATAATGGCACTGAACCCAAGTTTTTCATGCCGAATGCTTAGCTTATTTGTCAGCTTTAGTGTTTAAAAGAACGTGTAAACCAAGTTAACCGAAGTTTCAGTATCTAAGTTATCACGAATGCCTGTTACATCTGAGTTGTGATCAAATTTGATTGCAACTTTCATTGACAATCCACCTGCGATTTTTGCACTCACCGCGCTTTCTGCGCGAGACTTAGTGTTATCAGCACCGACTTCTGTTGAAAAGGATTGTGTAAATTTAGCGGTCTCTGAAAGGCTATAAGCATAAGCAAAAGCACCACGAACAACCACACCGTTTTCTGATTCGGTTGTTAGATTACCATCGACATCAGTAACAAATCGGTCAGCGAATGAGTAACCAGGGCCGACACTGAATTCAAAGCTGCTGGTGTCGTCTTCCCAAAGCTTTTGGTTCCAACCAACAGCGAGTGTTGATTGATAATCAAATTCACTAAAACGGTCATCTTCATACGAGGCAAAGCCGAATAAACGATGATCAGGATTGTCTAATTTATAGTTAGCCTGAGCAGAGGCAAACTTCTTATCGGCTGAGGTTGTTTCAACACCATCTACTGTGTCCTTCTTATATAAAGCTTTGAAGGTATATTCATTACTCCACATCTCAAGCTCTTGTTTGGCGTTTAACGCAGCATTAGCGGATGTCGTTTCGGTGTTACCAGAGGTGAAGATGAAGCCAAGTTCACCATCCATTGTAAATGTTGCATCTTTTGCCTGTGCACCAGACGCAAAAAGACCGAGGGTAACCACTACCGATATAGTTAAAAGTTTCATAAATTTTTCCATATTGTGTATTTAAGATGCCTAGAAACAGCGAATAGCATAGCCTTAAAGAAAAGCGGGCAACATTTTATCGTTTTTTTTAATTTAGGCAAGTTAAAAAAACTGATAAACCAATGAAATGCTGGTTTCTGTGCTCAAATCTTCGTTTCTTTGCAGCGTTCCGTCGTTATAAATCATCACAAAAGACAGTTTCATTGCTAAAGATTCAATAATACTGGCGGTCAGCGTTGTTTCAGAGCGGGAGCGGTTTGTCTCCTGACCAGCCTCCGTGCTGATAAACTGTCTGAACCTTGCTGAGTCGCTCAAGGATAAGCGATAATCAAGTGAGGCTCTTATGATCATCTCGTTAAAAACACCATACGACTTTCGCTCATTCTCATCTATCACTTCTCTTTGTGCGTATGCATACCCTGGCCCAATACTATATCTAAATTGGCTTTCTTGATTTTTCCAAGCATGCGAGCTCCACCCTGCCGCAAATGCGCTTTGGTAACGGAAACCACTGAATCTGTCGTTGTTATATTCGGCAAAAATAAATAAACGATTATTTTTCGAAGGCAACTTATAATCTAGCTGTGCATTTATTAAAAATCGTTGTGCCGTGACGATAGTATCGGTAGCAGTTTTGTTCTGTTTATAAACTATTTCACTTTGATAACTGTTACTCCACCGCGGCAATTCATGCTCTGAAGTTAATGCAGCCTTAAACGTGCTTGTATTGGTATTGCCACTTGCAGTTAACACACCAAATTCACCGCTTAGTGATATACCTTGTGCCTTTTGTTTTAGTTTTTTTTCTTTCAGGTAGAGTTTTTTCAAGATGTCGCTAGACGCGTTCGCCTGAAATGACAAAATGAGACAAACACAAAAAAAGCCAATAAAGGCTGTTACTTTTAATCTAGGCATGTTTTTGGTAGAGCTATTTAAAGTTTACGAATTTATCAAGTTCGCAATTTTAGACGTTTCCGAACGCGAATAGCTGATAATCATATCATAATCTTCATCGGTCAAGCCAACCATCTCTATTGCTTGAAGATTAATTTGTGGAAGATTTTCCATTTTAATGTTGTCGCCTTCAACTTCACAAATGGCGATAGCAATGTAGAGAATACTTCCATCCAAACTCATTTTTTCACTTGGCGGGTGCTTCAACGTTTTCAGCGGTACAACTAATGACAGCGGTAATTTCCACTCTTCGATAATCAGTCCACTGCATTCTGGAAAGGTAAATCTAAAGTGTTTCATTTGTTTTGCTAATGGTGCCGCAATCTCTTCATCATTCTTAAACTTGGTGTAAGCCTGCGTGTGCTTACTTGCAACAATTAGCTCACTTAAAGATTGCAGAATACCCAACACAAAAAAACGTTCACTACCTCGTAACTGTTTTTGTTGAGCAATACTTTTCGCAATCACACCGCACATAACCGCTTTTTGCCAGTAGGCAGCAAAGTTGATAACCGATGAATTAAAAGTTTTAAATGCGATGTTTGCCGTTTCAGCAATAGAAATATTATAAGCCGCTTCACCCCCAATGACGTTCAGTGCTTTTGTCACAGTTTCAATTTGACTAGGAAATCTAAACAAGGCGCTATTCGCTAATTTTAAGATTTTTCCACTTAACGAAGGGTCAACAGAAATTAATTGAGCAATGTCAGCCATGTCTTTTCTGGGGTCATCTAGGGCGACCCTGAGATTCACACAAGTATCTGGAAGCGTAAATGATTTTGACGCAAATTTAACAAGAGGCTGCATTGGCATAGTTCCGGTCTTGATTTATAACGATATACCGATTATACCCAATACAGTTTTTTGAAGGGTGGTGTTGATAATACCTTGTTTAAGTAATCTATACCTTAAATAGCTAGCGTAAACCTAAGTTGATTATATGCTTAGTATTTATCACAATAAAAATAATAAATTAAAATAAATTAAAATAAATCTTGTTGTTCACCCAGCTTATTTTGTAGTTTGGGCTCAACTTTTTTACGCAACCATGCTTGTTTGCGGCGGTTACAAGCTTTCACCACTATTCTTTTAGTTTGATCATCTATTTGTAACCAATGAAGCCTCTCTTCTCGACTTCTAAAACATCCTTTGCAATAGCCTCGTGGCCCCGATTGGCAAACACCAATACATGGGCTCGGGATAGCAAAGAACTCTAGTTGCTGCATATCGCTCATAATGACCAATGTCTCGAATTAATAGGATACTTCATACAAACTCATCATTATTATTAGCACACAACTGGCTGATCTGTGAATAAAATAACAGCAGTAAACTCTGTGTTACGGGGATTATTACCTACATGGTACGACTTCTAGGGCTAAAAAGTGCTGTTTTATTTATTTTACATCGTTGTGGCTTTTCATGGGCCGTAATCTACAGCAGAATCTCA
>NZ_KE386814.1:0-365492 GCF_000428905.1 Brumicola pallidula DSM 14239 = ACAM 615 | reverse complement strand
CGCAATCTACAGCAGAATCCCATGCGATTTCCTCATCGGGCATCGCTGGGGCTTTTCATGGGCCGCAATCTACAAAGGAGTCCCATGCGTTTGTCAAAATACGCTGTTCGTCATCCTGACCGCTTACAAAGGACGTCCTGTCCTTTGAAAATTTTGGCAAACGCATGGGACTCCTTTGTAGCTTGCTATTTATGTGCGCTGTTGTCGCTGCTGGGAGGTTTATTCATGCTGCGCTGTTGTCGCTGCTGGGAGGTTTATTCATGCTGCGCTGTTGTCGCTAGGAGGTTAATGTCATGCTTTGCTGCCGGAGCGGCATATTGCTGGTTGGATACAAAACTGACCTCAAACACTCCCTGTAATGCCAACGCTGCGCGATAAGGCGTAGAGCCGGCAGTGAGGGCGTTTCCCCTAACCGACCTTCTAATGGCAAGGACGCCATTAGAGAGCGGCCATGGATGGCGAACTGCGTGTCGGTTGGGGGAAACGCCCTCAATGCCGGCTTTACGCCTTTTTTCAAAGCAAAAAAAAGCCGGTACTTGAGCAGTATCGGCTTTATGTTGGTTAAGCAAAAAGCGAGTTTATTTTTTCTTTGCTTTAGGGTTTGGCATGTCTGTGATAGTGCCTTCGAATAACTCAGCCGCAAGGCCGATTGATTCATTCAACGTTGGGTGAGCATGAATAGTTAATGCAATATCTTCTGCATCAGCACCCATTTCAATTGCTAAACCGATTTCACCCAGCATTTCACCAGCGTTAGTGCCAACGATAGCACCACCGATAAGACGACCAGTGTCTTTTTCGAAAATCATTTTAGTCAAACCATCAGTTGCAGCACAAGCAATTGCGCGGCCCGAGGCAGCCCATGGGAATGTTGCTACTTCGTAGTTAAGACCTTGCTCGATAGCTTCTTTTTCAGTTACGCCAACCCAAGCAACTTCTGGTTCAGTGTAAGCGACCGAAGGAATACCTTTTGGATCGAAGTAATGCTTTTTACCGGCAACAACTTCGGCAGCAACATGACCTTCGTGTGAGGCTTTGTGAGCAAGCATGGGTTGACCGACAAGATCACCAATCGCAAAAATATTTGATACGTTGGTACGCATTTGTTTATCGACTTCAATGAAACCGCGATCGGTTACCGTTACGCCCGCTTTCTGCGCAGCAACGAGTGAACCGTTTGGCTTACGACCAACAGCAACCAGAACTCTGTCATAACGAACAGGTTCAGCTGGTGCTTGTTTTCCTTCAAATGTCACGTACAAACCATCGTCTTTCGCTTCAATACCAGTTACTTTAGTTTCAAGCATGGTATTGAATTTATTTTTAATGGTTTTCATGTACATTTTAACAATGTCTTTGTCAGCAGCAGGCATAAGTTGGTCAAGGAACTCGACCACATCAATCTCGGAACCCAAGGCGTGATAAACCGTGCCCATTTCAAGACCGATAATACCACCACCTAAGACCAGCATTTTGCTCGGGATATCGCGCATTTCTAATGCACCCGTTGAATCAATTACGCGTTCGTCCTTTGGGACGAACGGCAGGCTTACTGGTTCAGAACCGGCAGCGATAATGGCATTTTCAAACGTAATCGTAGTTATACCGTCTTTACCTTCAACTTCAATGGTATTTGGGCCAGTGAATTTACCATAACCTTGCACATGTTTAACTTTGCGCATTTTTGACATGCCAGCTAGGCCTTTAGTCAATTGCTCAACAACGCTGTCTTTCCAACTGCGAATTTTATCCAAGTCGAAAGTTGGCTCACCAAAAGTAACGCCATGCGCAGATAACTGCTTCGCTTCTTGAATTACTTTAGCTACGTGTAACAATGCTTTCGAAGGGATACAACCTACGTTTAAACAAACGCCACCGAGGGCCTCGCGAGCGTCTATTATAACTGTATCTACGCCTAAATCGGCTGCTCTGAATGCTGCAGAATATCCACCAGGACCTGCGCCTAGTACGACCAACTGAGTTTTAATCTCGCTCATTATGACCTCAAAATTTTATGATTAGATGCTTGCTTTGTTTGGATCTTACCGATTCACGCGCCAACCTGCAAAGCTTTTTGTTTCAATGCACTCTTCTAGCTCTGAAACACATTAGCCAAGAGTAATTTTACCCTTGGCGGGTTTGGTTTTATAACAAAATACGTCTCAGGTCTGACAACGCACCACTTACATGAACAGAGAAGCGAGCTGCTAGTGCTCCGTCAATGACGCGATGGTCGTAAGACAATGACAATGGCAACATTAAACGAGGTTCAAATTCTTTACCATTCCACTTTGGTTTCATCTCTGACTTAGAAACACCCAAAATAGCCACATCAGGTGCATTCACGATTGGTGTAAATGCCGTGCCACCTATGCCGCCTAGGCTAGAAATCGTAAAACAACTGCCCTGCATGTCTGTCGCCTTCAACTTGCCGTCTCTTGCTTTGGCACTAATTTCCATTAGTTCTCTGGAGATTTCCATGATGCCTTTTTTATCAACATCGCGAACAACTGGCACCATTAAGCCTCCTGGAGTATCAACTGCAATACCAATGTGGTAATACTTTTTCATTACCAACGATTCACCAGACTCAGACAAACTGCTGTTAAAAGCAGGATATTCTTTTAATCCATCTGCTACCGCTTTCATCATGAATACCAGAGGCGTAATCTTCACCCCGAGCTTACGCTTTTCAGCGATCGCATTTTGTTCCTTACGGAACGTTTCAAGGTCAGTAATATCCGCTTCATCAAATTGTGTAACATGTGGAATAGTTACCCAATTTCTGTGTAGGTTTGGACCAGAGAGTTTTTGGATCCGAGTTAATGGAACTTCTTCAATTTCACCAAACTTTGCAAAATCGACTTTTGGCTGTGCTAATACCTGTAATCCTCCGCCTGTGTTTCCACTCCCCGCCGAACTACCCGGGTTCATCTTCGGACGCGATAATTCATATTTAACAAATGACTGAACGTCATCTTTTTGAACACGATTTTTACGTCCTGTACCTTGAACCTGAGTGAGGTCGACACCAAACTCGCGAGCCAGTCGGCGAACCGACGGCGACGCGTGTACCTTACCCGTATTCACGTTATCACCCGCTGATGGATGATGTGGTACCGGCGGTGCTTTCGGTGCTTGAGGTGCTGGCGCTTGCGATGCTGACGCTTGCGATGCTTTTACTGGCGCTGGTTCACTTGGTGCTGGATCTGTTGCCGGCGCTGCCACCGGAGTCGGCTCAGAATCACTCTCATCCGATGCTGAACCCGCAACTTCTAAGGTTAGTACAAGTGACCCTTTAGATACTTTGTCGCCAACTTTTACCGCTAAACTAACAATTTTACCGGCTTCTGGCGCAGGCACATCCATTGTTGCCTTGTCAGTTTCAAGTGTAATCAAACCGTCTTCTGGTTCAACGATATCACCCACAGCAACTAATAATTCAATAATATCGACTTCAGTTGCATCGCCTATATCAGGCACGGTAACGTCGATAGTTTTGCTGCCACTTGGAGCCGCTGCGCTTTTTACCGGAGCTTCAGATTTAGCATCTTCAGCCTCAGGTGCTTCGGATTTATCGTCTTCAGTCTCAGGAGCTTTGTCTTCGGCTGCTGCAGGCACTTCAGGCTCTGACGCAGCAGCGCCAGATTCCATTTGACCTAAAACATCGCCTTGCTTAATTTTATCACCCACTTTTACTTTGAGTGATTTTATAGTACCAGCGTCGGTACACGGAATATCCATACTCGCTTTGTCACTTTCAACGGTTACGATCGATGCCTCTGCGTCTACCGCTTCGCCGACAGTAACGCAAAGCTCGATGACTTCAACTTCTTCACCGCCAACATCAGGAACAATAATGTCTATTAAATTTGCCATGTTCGTTCTCCCTAATTAAGCGTAAAGCGGATTAATTTTATCTGGGTCGATGCCCAAATCTTTAATCACTATTGCGAGTGCTTTTTTATCGATGCCACCTACTTTGTAAAGTTCATAGAGCGCAGCAAAAGCGACGTTATTTGCGTCTACTTCAAAGTGATTACGCAGGTTTTCACGACTGTCTGAACGCCCAAAACCGTCAGTTCCAAGCACGCGATATGAACCTGGTACGAATGCTCTTGCTTGTTCACCATACGCTTTAATGTAGTCAGTAGCGGCAATAGTTGGGCCGTCGTTACCATCAGATAACACTTCTGTCATGTAGGGCACACGAGATTTCTTATTGATATTTCGCATATTCCAGCGCTCACAATCAATGCCATCGCGGGTTAATTCATTGAAAGAAGTCACGCTATACACTTCCGACTCAACATCGTACTTTTTAGCTAGTAATGCCGCTGCTTTGCGAACTTCAACTAAAATTGTACCCGAGCCCAACAGTTTTACTTTTAATTTTGCTTTCTTGTCGCCAACCGTATCTATCTTGTAGATACCCTTGATGATGCCTTCTTCACAGCCTTTCGGCATTTCAGGCTGAATATAGTTTTCGTTCATTACCGTCATATAGTAGAACACGTTTTCTTGTTCTTCTAGCATTCTGCGACAACCGTCTTGAGTTATCACGGCCACTTCATAGCCATAGGTTGGATCGTAACTAATACAATTCGGAATTAAGCCTGCTTGCACATGGGAATGTCCGTCTTGATGCTGTAAACCTTCTCCATTTAAGGTTGTTCTGCCCGCTGTACCACCAACTAAGAAACCACGACATTGGCTATCACCTGCAGCCCATGCCATATCACCCACACGCTGAAAACCGAACATAGAGTAATAAATGTAAACCGGTAACATAGGGAAATCGTTGGTAGAATAAGAGGTACCTGCTGCCACGAACGATGACATTGCGCCTAACTCATTAATACCTTCTTGCAATACTTGGCCTTTTTTATCTTCACGATAATAAGCGACTTGGTCCTTGTCTTGCGGAATGTACTTCTGACCCGTATTTGAATAAATACCGACTTGACGGAATAAACCTTCCATACCAAAAGTACGTGCTTCATCAGGAATGATGGGGACCACGTTTTTACCCATCTGCTTGTCTTTTAACAGCACCGTGAGTACGCGAACAAAGGTCATTGTGGTGGAAACTTCACGCTCACCAGACCCTTTAGTAATCGCTTCAAATGCTTTTAACGGAGGAGCGGGTAAGTCATGACTACTTTTGGCCAAACGCACCGGCATGTAACCATGCAACGCTTCACGTTTTTCGCGCAGATACTTCATTTCTGGGCTATCTTCGTCAAACTTATAATACGGCAAATCAGTGATATTTTCGTCTGTCACTGGAATATTGAAACGGTTGCGATAGTGCTTAACGCTCTCGATATCCATTTTCTTGACGTTGTGCGCAATATTTTTACCTTCGCCTGCTGCACCCATACCATAGCCTTTAACGGTTTTAGCAAGAATAACTTGTGGACGACCAACTGTTTCAGTTGCACGCTTGTACGCGGCATAAACCTTGACAGGATCGTGTCCGCCGCGGTTTAGGCGCCAAATGTCATCATCAGACATATTCGCAACCATGTCTTTTAATTCAGGATATTTTCCAAAGAAGTTTTCGCGTGTGTATGCGCCGCCTTTGGCTTTGTAGTTCTGATATTCGCCGTCAACAGTTTCGTTCATAACATCAAGTAACTTACCTGACGTGTCGCGGGCTAAGAGTGAATCCCAGTAGCGACCCCAAATAACTTTGATGACCTCCCAGCCTGCGCCACGGAAAGTACTTTCAAGTTCTTGAATGATTTTACCATTACCACGAACCGGACCGTCCAATCGCTGCAAATTACAGTTGATAACGAATGTTAGGTTATCCAGACCTTCGCGAGAAGCGAGGCCTATAGCACCCAATGATTCAGGCTCATCAACTTCACCGTCACCCAGAAAACACCAAACGCGTTGCGCAGAACAGTCTTTCAAGCCGCGGTTAGTTAGGTATTTTAAAAAGCGCGCTAGATAGATAGCTTGCATTGGGCCTAGGCCCATCGATACCGTTGGAAATTGCCAGAAATCAGGCATTAACTTCGGATGTGGATATGAAGATAAACCTTCACCGCTTACTTCTTGTCTGAACATATCTAATTGATCTGCAGACAAGCGGCCTTCGATGAAAGCACGAGAATAAATACCCGGCGATACGTGACCTTGTACAAACAAGTAATCGCCGCCGTCTTTATCATTCGGTGCACGGAAGAAGTGGTTAAAACCGACATCATAAAGCATTGCCGCTGAAGCGAAGCTGGAAATATGTCCGCCTAACTCTAAGTCTTTTTTAGACCCGCGAAGTACCATCATCATCGCATTCCAACGAATGGCATTGCGAATTTTGGCTTCTATCGTTTGGTCGCCGGGCATGGTTGGCTCTTGGCCCGCAGGGATCGTATTAATATAAGCAGTGGTTGCGTCATAAGGCAAATAAGCCCCGCTGCGTCTTGCTTTTTCAATTAACGACTCAAGTAAAAAATGAGCACGGTCAACACCCTCTTCAGCTAACACGGCTTCAAGTGCGTCTAACCATTCTTTGGTTTCTGTTGGATCCACATCTGGATGCATCATATCGGTCATGGTGCTTTCCTATATTATGTTTTAACGATGAACGAGGCTAAATAAGGCCGCGCTCTGTTTGCTTAAAGTAAGACAGGCTCTCAAGAAACCGCCTTTCCGTTTTCTTTCACTTCAATTCTTCGCATCGCGCGTTGCAATTTAACGTCGCGTTTATTTATGTCTAATAGGGTACTCTCAACAAAACCCAAATGCTCGTTACTTGCTTTGCGAGCAGCTTCAGGGTCCTGTGAACTAATAGCCTGCACGATGGCATGTCGTTGCTCACGTATTTGAACTTCAACATCGGCGCCGTCACGCAGCATGTCTAAATTTCGTTTAATGTTGTCAACTAACATCACTTGCATACTGCGCATTACATGCAGCAACACCATATTGTGAGATGCTTTTGCCATCGTCAGATAAAACTCGACTAGCGCTTCAGCTTCTTGTTCAGTATCGGTTTTTACTTGGCTTTGTGCACCTGAGTTTTGTTTGACTGCAGCGCTCTCAGCTTGTGCTTGTGATTTATGCAAACTAGGTAAACTATTTAACGCGTTGTTCAACGCTCGATAATCTTCTGGCTGACCGCGCAATGCAGCATAGTATGCAGCCATACCCTCAAGCGCATGCCTGAATTCAAGCAAATCAAATTGTGTTTCTGGACGTGATGCGACAAGTGCTGACAAAGGGTCTGTCATTTTTGCACTTAAATTTTGGCGTATAAATGTGCCGCCGCCCTGTTTACGTTCAACAAGGCCTTTAGCTTGTAAGTTTTGAATAGCTTCGCGCAATGAAGGACGTGAAACTTGAAATTTTTCTGCTAACAGACGCTCAGGCAGCAGCTTTTCACCCGCAATCAAGGTTCCGTCCAAAATCATGGACTCCAGACGTTCGGTGATCACGTCAGACAACTTTTGGTGCTTTATGTTTGCGTGCACTTTTGTGTCCCGCCTCTGCTTTGTATGCTTTGTTGCTGTCCCGAGTTTATCACTCGTTTTTTGCTTAACTTGTTAACAAAGCGGTGTTATTTATTTACATTATTTAACAAATGGTAATACCAATTAACCAAACTATTGTAAGCAACTTTTATTCATTCGACAAGTGCTGTTTAGAACAAGGGGGTAAAGCCCAGCCTAAATGATCCATCATTGGCTAACTAGGTTTATCGTTTACATAGTCAAACGTGACTAACAAGATCGCGACAGCCCTTTAATAACAAAGGGTGTCACTGATGAAAAGAATAATTTACAGTGTATCAAAAAAAGAATTAAGCAACTGCTCCGACCATGGTCAGTATTGACACAATTACCAACATAAACAGCACATTTCGTTTTACTAACCGGACTAAAATACAAGGTTCGTCAATACAGTTTTTCTGATCAGCCTCCACTTCTTCAGCGGCAATTGCAACATTAGTTAATATTGTTTTTGTACTCGACTTGGTATCCACTAACGCCGGCAACCAAAAAGTCAGGGCTCTTGAAAAATGGCCAACAACCATGAAGCCAAACGCGGTTAAGCGCACGGGTAACCAATCAATTACGTGCATTATTTGGTCAATAATAAGCGCGGCATTTTCATTCGTACTTTCACCCATTACCTCTTCATCAACCGCTTGTGGATTATTCTCGCAGAGCCTCATTTTATGAGTATATAATTGTAGCTCTTTTGCAATTGAATAAATAATAACACCGGGCACGCCGAGCAAAACAAAAGCAACGATAACCGCTGCATATTGGCGATAATTAATAAAAACTAATTGTTGCCCTACCTTATCTAAGTCACCGCCCTCATTACCAAACGAAATACTATGCAGCGAGCACGCTTCAAAATCGGTGCGAACTGCAGCCTGTAAATAATTTTTATAATTTTTACGCGTAATAGGGCAACCCAAACAAATCCATAGCACAGCGAGCTGCAAGACAAAGGTCACTAACGCATTATTAAGCACAAGCTCAATCACGTATAGCAATGACGCGGGCAGTATAATGATAAGCAGAATAGAAAGCATAGATGCGGTGTCGCTGAACCAATTACGAGCTTGTAAAAATTGAATGTATTTACCTACTAATGCATGAATATGCCATTTCGGTGATTTTGGTGTGATACGTTCCAAAGCCATTACTATTAGCAGCGAGATTAGAGCCATGGGTCTTCCTTTATCTAATAAACTAGGCTAAGTATATGAGTGACAACGCAAACTGCAAAGCTATTTCACCGAAAACACAGTTCACGCGGTAAAACTAAACGCCTTTGAATATCGGTTTCAATCATGCTCATAAAGCAGTAAACTTGGGCCACAAGCGCCGTTTGCCTACTTTCAAAATAAGTTCTCACTATTATGTCACTCATAAATCAATACCAAATAAATATTTCAAAACATGTTGAAGACGCATTATTAGAAGACCTCGGCGGGCACATATCCGTACAAAACGATATTACGGCAATGCTGATCAATGCCGACGTTAGGATGTCAGCTAAAATTATTACACGAGAGAATTGTGTTTTATGCGGCCAGGCTTGGGTAAATGAAGTTTTCGCACAAATTGATAAAGACAGTAAACTTAATTGGCAGTATAAAGACGGCGATGAGCTCAAGGCAAACGACACCATCCTATATATTCAAGGAAACGCAAGATCAATATTAACCGCTGAACGCACGGCTCTGAACTTTTTACAGACTCTCAGCGGCACTGCGACAACCACCGCAACTTACGTAAAATACCTCAATAATACCAACACCAGACTGCTTGATACTCGTAAAACCCTGCCAGGCCTGCGTCAAGCACAAAAGTATGCAGTTGCATGCGCTCAGGGAATGAATCACCGAATGGGCTTGTACGACGCTTTTTTGATAAAAGAAAACCACATTAAAGCGTGCGGAAGCATTAGAAATGCGGTGTCCAAGGCACAGCTTATGCATCCAGGCTTGCCAATCGAAGTTGAAGTAGAGAATTTACAAGAGCTTAATGAGGCCATAAATTCGGGTGTCAATACCATAATGTTAGATAATTTCAGTACAAAACTGATCGAAGAAGCAGTCGTTATTAATGCAGGTAGATGTAAGCTAGAAGTGTCTGGCAATATTACTTTTGACAGACTGCAAGAATTGGCCACAACAGGCGTAGATTATATATCTTCAGGCGCATTGACTAAGCATGTAATAGCGATAGATCTATCCCTCGTTACGATTAGTTAGCAACTATAGACATAGCCCAAATCTACCCTAGCGTATGACTGGATGTGTCGGAACAAAGACTTAAGTATGCGCCTACATACTTCACATATTTCCCTCTCCTCTTATACTCGGTCTCGAGGTTAAGGAGGTAATGCTTGTTTTACCGCACTTACCTTTTTAACTTAATTTAAATCAAATATTATATACGCGTTGACCACGCTCGGAGAGACAAAATGAAAAATTCAGCTCAAAAAGGCTTTACATTAATCGAACTAATGATCGTTGTAGCAATCATCGGTATTCTTGCTGCAATCGCGTTACCTGCTTATCAGGGCTACACTCAGAAAGCGAAATTTACTGAAGTAACTAATGCAACTGCAGCAGCAAAGGTAGGTGTTGAATTGTGTATTCAGGTACAAGGCACGAATTCACTTGACGATTGTGATGGCGGATCCAATGGCATACCAGCAGACGTGACCTTAGTTGAAAAGTCAGCTACTTTGAATCAAGTCGTTGGTGTAGCTGCTGCTAATGGTGTAATTACAGCAACATCGCCGCTATCAATGGGTGTGGGTGCGAATGCAACTACTAGCGCAACATATTCATTAACACCAACAGTTGCTGATACAGGTGCTGTATCTTGGGCTATAGCTTGCGTTCCAACTGACCTTTGCTAATCAGCTAGTATGAACCGAAAAAAAACAAAGCCTGGTTTCTATCTAGGCTTTTTTTTCTAAATACTTAGATAGCAGAGAATACCATGGCAAAAACAGTAGTAACATACACGTGGACTGGCATGTCGAAAACTGGCAGATCAGGCAAAGGCGAAATAACTGCAGGTTCCTTGCAAGAAGCAAAAAACTTATTGCGACGTCAAGGTGTCTCTGCAACCAAAGTAAAAAAACTAGCCAAACCTCTTTTTAGTCGCCAAGATAAAGTCAACGCACAAGATATTTCAGTGCTTTCTCGACAACTGGCAACCATGCTTGGCGCTGGTGTTACCCTTATTCAAAGTTTAGAAATGATTGGCGCGGGGCATGCAAAAACTTCAATGCGAAAGCTATTAGGTGAAATCACCAGTGAGGTTAAATCAGGTAATCCACTTTCTTATGCCCTACGCAAACACCCTGACAAATTTGATGACCTCTATTGTGACCTCGTTGAAACCGGAGAACAAACAGGTGCATTGGAAACTATTTATGATCGTATTGCTTTGTATAAAGAAAAAGCCGAAGCGTTAAAATCAAAAATCAAAAAAGCCATGTTTTATCCGATCGCAGTGTTAGTCGTTGCTTTTATTGTTACCACCATCCTTTTAATATTTGTGGTACCTCAGTTTGAAGAAATCTTTGCTGGCTTTGGCGCCGAACTGCCTGTTTTTACACAGTTTGTCATTGCCTTGTCTAATGGAATGCAAAACTACGGCCCCTTTATTGCCGCGGGACTATTTATTGCTGCTGTGATGTTTAAGAAAGTGCATACAAAATCCATAGCCCTGCGAGACAGTGTTGATAAGAAAATTTTAAAAATCCCAATCATTGGCGATATATTAAAGAAAGCAGCTGTTGCTCGTTTTGCCCGAACCCTGGCCACCACCTTTGCGGCCGGTGTGCCTTTAATTAGCGCTCTTGACTCTGCAGCAGGCGCGTCTGGTAATGCGGTATTTCGAAATGCCATATTATTTGTGAAAAAGGAAGTGGCCGGGGGTCTACAAATGAACGTTGCCATGCGCGCTACCAATATTTTCCCATCAATGGTGACACAAATGATTGCGATTGGAGAAGAATCAGGCTCTGTTGACAGCATGCTCGAAAAAATAGCCACTATTTACGAAGCTGAGGTTGACGATATGGTTGACGGTTTAACCAGCTTACTTGAGCCCATGATCATGTCCGTATTGGGTGTGGTTATCGGTGGCTTAATTGTAGCCATGTACTTACCTATCTTTGAAATGGGTAACGTGGTGTAACAACAATACTATTATACGAAAGCCAGCGTGATGCTGGCTTTTTACTATTTGGAAATCCGTACCTGAAGAGTTTATCAAAAGACATTCTGGCAACGGTATAGAGGTTTAAGTTCGACAACAGCGACAGACTAGATCAAATATTTATGTGTTTGGTCTTTAGCATTTAACGCTAGTGAAAATAAAAGGTGAACGCTTTTATTAAACAAGCCGATATAATAGTATAAAAGCAAATATCAATAGCATACTTAAAAAGGTAAAAAGCCAATCCAATGGAAAATATTGCGTTGTTTGAACTATTAGCTGCATCTCCGCTAGCATTCATTATTACTACCTTCTGTATTAGTTTATTGGTTGGCAGCTTTTTAAATGTGGTTATTTATCGATTACCCATCATGATGGAAAAAGAGTGGCAACGGGATATTGAGCAATCTCAAAATCCTGACAAAGAACTGCCACCAGCGCCTATTTTCAATTTAGTTAAACCTGACTCCACATGCCCTAATTGCAAACATAAAATTCGAGCGTGGGAAAATATCCCTATTATTAGCTGGCTAATGTTGGGGCGTAAATGCAGTGGCTGTGCCAATCCAATTTCAGGGCGCTACCCTGCCGTCGAGTTGTTAACCGCGATAATGTCGGCGCTTGTTGCTTATCAGTTAGGTTTGGGTATGACTGGCGCTGCATTCATATTCGCCACATGGTTACTTGTAGCGATGACCTTTATCGACCTTGATAAAATGTTGCTGCCCGATTCACTCACCCTCTTATTGTTATGGGTAGGACTTGGCTTGAGTTGCTTTGAAAATACGATAGCCCCCATCGACGCTATTATTGGCGCTATAATCGGTTATTTAAGCTTATGGTCTATCTATTGGGCGTTTAAATTACTGACTGGTAAAGAAGGTATGGGCTATGGCGACTTCAAGCTACTTGCAGCTTTAGGTGCTTGGGTTGGTTGGCAACACTTACCGATTATCATATTACTGTCATCCGTGGTGGGCGCAATTGTTGGCATTACAATGATGTTTATCAATAAAAAAGACAGTAATTTAGCTATCCCATTTGGTCCTTATTTAGCCGCAGCGGGCTGGTTAACTATGCTGTTTGGCGACTCCATTGCTGACTGGTATTTATCCACGTTATAGCACACACTGCACCGACCTCGCCCACTCTTGACCAGTTATTATTCATCCTGTCTTTAATCTTACCAAGTAGAAAGAGAGAACAGAGAATGGATGAAGAATGGATAGAGAATGGATAGAGAATGGATAGAGAATGGATAGAGAATGGATAGAGAGCTTGAAACAAGTGCATTAGTTAAGGATGGGTATAAAGGGTATTAATTAAGGACGTGCATAAAGGGTATTAATTAAGGACGTGCATAAACGGTATTAGTTAAGGATGTGTATAAAGGGTATTGATTAAGGATGTGCATAAAGGGCGTGAATAAAGAGCGTGGATTGGTTAACCTACTATTAAATCTATAGCGAGAATAATAAATGAGCGAATTGGTAATAGGACTCACTGGTGGCATTGCCTCAGGTAAAACCACGGTCAGCGATAGGTTTGCTAGTTTCGGTATCGATATTATTGATGCCGATGTCATTGCTCGAGATGTTGTTGCCAAAGACACACCCGGATTAATGGCGATTATCGAGCAGTTCGGCGAAGACATCCTAACATCCAACTTAGACCTCGACAGACAGAAACTTCGCCGTATTGTGTTCTCAGACAACACCCAAAAAGAATGGCTAAACGCCTTGTTGCATCCGCTTATTCGCCAACAAATGGAGTTACAAACCAACCACGCTAAATCGCCTTATTGTATTTTAAGCGTCCCTTTACTGGTAGAGAACAAACTCAATAATATGGTTGACCGTACACTAGTAGTTGATATTGATGAGGCAACCCAACTTAAACGAGCAATGGCTAGAGATAACAGTGAACCAGGAGTAATTGAGAGTATAATAGCATCGCAAGCATCTCGGACAGACAGGTTAGCAATAGCCGATGACATTATATTGAATCACGGAGACCTCGATTGGCTAAATACACAAGTAAAGGATTTACATCAAATGTACCTAAACATTTTGAACAAAACCCTGTAAGCTGTGTCAAAAGTAAAATGCCGACAACTAGGAGAGCTAAATGCCCGTCGCAGTCTACGAATTTCCACTTTGCGAAAAAGTGCGAAACTATTTGCGATTAGAACAGCTTTTCAAACAACTGGATCACACTGCAACTTTCGATAATGAATTTGAAAGCTTGCATTTTTTCGATGTTTTTTTCACTCTGTTAGACCTACTGGAGCGTCTGGATGTGCGCACCGACTTTATACGTGATATCGATGTACATGAGAAGAATCTAGTACATTGGTCAAATCATCCAAACATAGATACTGGCGCCCTTGAAAGCGCTCTTAAAACCTTACATCGTCTATTATCAGAGCTTAAGCGCACCAATAAGCTGGGTTCAAATTTAAAAGACGACCGCTTCCTTAGCAGTATTCGACAGCGTTTTTCTATCCCCGGCGGTGCAACCAGCTTTGATTTGCCCCATTTATTTTGTTGGCTTAAACAAAGTAAAGACGTGCGTAACAAAGACATTGCCTCATGGGAAAAGCACTTGGTAATAGTACGTGAAAATATTACGCTACTTATGCAGTACCTGCGCGAACGCGGACGCTATGAAGAAGTTGTCGCTACCAATGGCTTTTACCAAGGTATAGTCACTGATAAAGTTGATCTTATTCGTGTACGTTGCTCTAACATTCAAGGTTATTTCCCTGTATTAAGTGGCAATAAATATCGATACGGTATTCGATTCATGCAGCTGGTTCCCGATGAAGGATCAGCCGGCGGCGTGAAAAGCGATATCAAATTTGAAATTGCCTGTTGTTAGCATATCCTCAACATTTCAACCAAATAGTTAGATAATCATATGAAAGTAAACTGCCCTACCTGTAAAAAAGAAGTTCAATGGTCAACTCAGAACGAGTTTCGCCCCTTTTGCACTAAGCGTTGTCAGCTAATCGATTTAGGTCAATGGGCTAACGAAGAAAACGCTATTCCCTCAGGCGCTAATAAAGATGCTGAAACCTCTGTACCCGATATGAATATAGATATAGAAGATATTGAGGAAATGCTTGCGCAACAAGAACAAGACTTTTTTAATAACTAACGCGTTAATCTTGTTCGTTAGGTTTTTTCCAACTAATGTCCTTACCCAACAAAACGCCTTCTTTAGCCTAATTATTTATCAAGGTAAATCAGTCAATGTCAGAACATACTGTAATAAAAAAAATCTTAATTACCGCGGGCACACATGGTAATGAAATGTCGGGTATCGAATACCTAAGAAACCTACAAAGCAATGCGCAAATACACGCTCAGTTAGTCGCGCAAACAACTGATATTGATATCGAATTGGCAATCGTAAACACACTTGCTGTTGCAAGACGAGCGCGTTATGTTGAGGAAGATCTGAATCGACAATTTAGCCAAGAAAAGTTGAGCGTATTGACCGGTGAAAATTTAGAGCATCAATTGGCTGTTGAATTCAACCTCGCCTTTGGGCCAAAGTATGAGCCAACCAGAGACCTTGTTATTGATATTCACAATACCACCAGCAACATGGGGCCAACCTTAATCATTTTACAATCTGATGAGTTTCATCAGCAAATGGCGCGATATGTGAAAGCCAATATGCCAGACGCGATTGTTCTTATTGAAGACCATATCCCCTATAAACAACACCCCTATTTATGCACTATTGGCAAAACCGGCATTATGATTGAAGTTGGTCCACAACCGCAGAACGTGCTTAGGCCTGCAGCCTATTTGCAAACTGAGGAAATGACAAAGCTGGTGATCACTTTTTGTGACCTTTGGAACAAGCAGGCACTTGGTGAATTAGACGTTGTTGAGGCTTTTCGCTTAACTGAAGAAGTTTATTTTCCATTATGTTCGGCAGGAAATAAGTTGGCAATGATACACCCCAGTCTGCAAAACAATGATTTTACGGTCTTAAATATTGGCGATCCTACCTTTTTAACTTTTGCAGGGACGACGCTAGGCTGGGAAGGCGAGGACCAGGTCTATCCCCACTTTATTGGTGAATCAGCCTATTATCACCTCAATATTGCCTTCGCACTATCTAGAAAAACGCTTATTTGAGCTTGAGGAACTATTCCGTGATATTGGGTAGTGGTGTGTCATTAGCACTAAATAAAATATTCAATACATTGACTACCTTCGCTTCAATATTATCTTTGGTAATTGGAAAACCAAACAGCGCTTTAGTGTAAGTTAACCCAGAAATAGAGGATAAAACCATATCAGCAATATCCTCAGCTGGTTGCGCCGTTTTCAAATACTGTTGCTTTTGCCCATTCTTTATCAAGCGAACGAGTTCTTGTATGGCGGGTAAATAACATCGCCTGTAATGCTCTTGTGACATTTCTTTATTCGACAATGCCTGACTGATCATCAACTGATCAAAGCGCACAATTTGTGGATCAAAAATAATATTAACCACGTTCACGCAAAATGATCGCAGCATGCTCTGATACTCTACTTGGCTGTGTACTTCCACTTTTGAGGGCTCGTAAATCCTAGCAACCTCTTGTGTTACGACCGCTTCTAACAACACTTCTTTATTCTCAAAATACTTATATAAGGTCATTTTTGAGGTTTTTGCTGCTTTAGCTAACATATCAGTCGTTACCGCTGGCACCCCAAATTCAAAGAATAGGCTTCTTGCAGCAGCTAAAATTCGGCATTCAGCGTCTTTACGACTCATATTTATGGCTCATATTTAAAACTCTCTTCATTATATTACAGATTTTCAAGTACACGTTCCTACCTTTATTATTGCCGCGTAGGCTCTTCAGTTGCGGATTATTAAATTTCCGTCATGTTACTTTTGTATGCTGACAAATGCAAAACCTTATGGTACTGTACTGTACAGTACTAATAATCAATATCAACAATTAATTTGAATTGCTTGTACATGCTAGGTTTAGAGCATACTCAACGATGACATAGAGTACGCAATAAACTCGATATATGATTAGCAGTTAATTGATATTAAAAGATAAAACAGCCGCTTTAGTTAAAGGAAAGATAATGCGTTTTACACAAATCGCCACACTAGTAGTCACTGCAATTTTTATGTTGAGTGCTTGTTCAGGATCTGAAAAAAATATGCAGCAGAGCAGCACGACTAAAAATGAGCTTCCTAAAAAAGTCTGGACCACCAAGCTATTACCCGCATCCGATGTCGTAAAAAGACACCTAACTGGTACTCTTCAAGCTGCAGACGCTGTATCGATTTCGTTTGAAGTAACCGGCGTTATTTCTGCAATGTATGTCGATCTGGGCCAATCTTTCAATAAAGGTGACGTGCTCGCTGAATTAGATAAAGCAGTATATATGCTGGCAGTTCAGCAAAACAAAAGCGTTTTAGGTGAAGCTAGCGCAGCATTAGTTGACGCCAGGCAGACATTTGAAAGAAACAAAACACTCAGGCGACAAGGTCTGGTATCACAAGCCGCATTCGACAATGCACTAGCTAACTTTGATATTGCCAAGCAACGCACCGAGGTGGCTGAAAGTTCGTTAGCCATAGCAACAGAGAACTTGTCAGACACAATCCTAGTGGCACCTTACTCAGGTCGCGTATCAGCGCGTTTTGCAGAACCCTCGCAGCAAGTTAGTCCTGGCACTGCGGTAATTAGCATTCAAGGCAATGCAAACTTAGAGGTTAACGCAGCAATACCTGAAGGCTGGATCAGTAAGGTTTCACTTTTTGACCAAGTAAGTGTGCTTGTGCCTTCCCTTAGTGCATCGACAACTTACCCTGCAACGCTCACCGAAATTGGCGCCCAAGCGTCTATTGCAAACGCATTTCCGATCACCATTACCCTGAATGACAACCACACTGGTTTTTATCCCGGTATGTCGGCTGAAATTATATTGTCGGTCAGCAGCTTGTTCGCAACTGACGAATATTATGAAGTGCCTTTTAGCGCATTCACCACCAACAAGTCCGGTCCCTATTTATACTTCGTCGCAATTGAATCACCAAAATTGACTGACAAGGACACACCTATCTACACCAAGAGCGCAAACCACAACTTAAGAAATAACAAGGACACACCTGTCTACGCCAAAGGCGTGAACAACGAGCTAAATGCGATAGCAAAGAAATACTATATTGAAATTGTTGAATTGAAAGCCGAAACCGCGATTATCAAATTCAAGCAGCAACCCGATATAGCCCTTCTTACTGAGTTGAGAATAGTGAAAACTGGCCTCGACTTTTTAAGACCCGAACAAGCTATTTCGGTGGTTGAAACCTCTACCCAAATATATAACCAATAGAAGTAATGAAAATGAATTTATCTGATATTGGTTTAACTTATAACCGTTTAGTGATGAGCGTAGTATTGTCATTAATGTTGTTTGGTGGTTTTAGTTACTTTTCATTGCCCGCGCAAGAAGACCCTTCAATTAAGGTTCGCGAAGCGGTTATCACCACTCATTTTCCAGGTATGCCGGCTGAAAGAATAGAACTCCTGATCACCAAAACAGTTGAAGAAGGGGTTCGCAATGTCGATGAGGTTGAAGAAATTCGTTCAGTTTCCATGCACGGCACATCCGTTGTTTATGTTGACTTATACGATCGCTATTACGACCTTGACCAAATTTGGGATAAAGTCCGAAATGAATTAGAGAAAGTAAAAAGCCAATTCCCTGACGGAACACCCCCGCATTTTATCAATGATAACTTTGGTGATGTTGCGATATTGACGGTTGCTCTGCAGGCGGATAAAGGCATTTTAATGGGCGATATGTTTGACATGGCGCAACATGCTCGGGATATGATGTACACGGTTGAAGGCACCCAATCGGTTAGTATTTTAGGGGCTCAACAAGAAAATATTGTAATTGAGGTTTCTGACGTTAAAACCGCGCAACTCGGTGTGTCTCCATCACAGTTAATTGATATATTGCAGCAACAAAACGTGATCCGATCTGGGGGTACAATTAATTTAAACGGCAAGAGCTTTAATATTGTTCCTAGCGGCGACTTCACGAGCATTGAATCAATCAAAGAGATTATTTTTACCCTGCCCAATACGAATAACTCAATACGCTTAGAGGATATCGCAACGGTATACCGAAGTGTTCAAACACCTGCATCTCAAACTGCCTATTTCAATGGTGAGCGCGCAATTGTATTGGCTATATCTAAAAACGATCGCTTCAGTGTGACTGAATATACGCCTCGCTTAGAAGATATGTTGCGTACCTTAGAACAACAAATGCCTGCCGGCATTAGCCTTAACGTGATTACTCGACAAGCAGACCAAGTCAATGCTGCTGTTAAGGGTGTGTCTATAAACGTGGTCCAAACATTATCTATTGTACTTGGCGTTGTTATCTTATTCCTTGGTTTTCGCATTGGGCTGATTGTTGGTGCAATAGTGCCTGCGGTTGTCTTAATTGTGCTCGCTGTGCTCAATTTCAGTGGTATGGCACTTGAACGCATGAGCTTAGCAACCCTTATAATCTCGCTTGGCTTACTGGTCGATAATGGTATTGTGGTTGCTGAAGACTTCAAAAAGCGATTAGAAAATGGTGAGAAACGTCGTCAAATTGTGTCTGAAATAGGACGTTCATTAGCAATCCCTTTACTAACCTCCTCTGTTACAACTATGCTGGTGTTCTTGCCGTTAATGTTAGCTGAGAGTGAATCGGGTGAATACACTCGTTCAGTGTCAATCGTGATCATTTATTCACTTTTCACTTCATGGTTATTATCCCTGATGGTGACACCTTATTTATGCTACTTGTTTATTACAGATGTAAAGGTAAAGAAGACCGGTATTCAAGTCAAAGTCGCTAATTTATTCAATCTTATAAACCCTGTGTATAAAGCGCTTTTGCATTTTGTGTTGAGATATAGAGCATTTACCATGGCAGTGACCATCCTGCTTTTTATAGGCGCAGGACTTGTAATGACGACGGTTCCAGTGAAGTTCTTTCCGGATTCAGATCGCGCTCAAGTATTAGCCTATATTGATTTACCTGCAGGATCTTCAATGCATGAGACAGAAGACGTATTAGAGATGGTATTTGACCTTCTGGACAATAAAGAGCGCTATCCTCATGTAGATAATTACGCAGCATATGGCGGTTTTGGTGGTCCGAGATTTGTATTATCACTCACGCCAATCACACCTGGATCTAGTAAAGCTTTTGTGATGCTTAACTTAAAAGACCGACAATTCCAAGATGAAACCATGAGGAAGCTTCGTGAAGATTTTGCTAGTGGTTTCCCAATGATCAATGCGCGTGTCACTAAAATGTTTTTAGGTCCCTCTGATTCGAATAAAATTGATGTGCAGGTGATAGGGCCTGACAAAGATTACATTTACAATGTGGCCTTAGAAATTGAAGCAATTTTCCGCAATTTGGAAGGTACGGTTGAAATTAAAAATGACTGGGAAAATAAAATAACTCAGGTTAATGTGCAGGTCGATCAGGCCAGAGCAAAACGCGCAGGCGTTACCTCAGCAGATGTGGCTAACTCCTTAGAAACCTTTTTCTCGGGCACTGTCGTGTCTGAGTTTCGAGACGGCGATGACTTGATACCCATCATTATTCGAGGCCAAGCCGAGGATAGGTATGATATTAGCCGTATCTACGGTATTAATGTTTTTTCTACAGCAAGAAACGTGAATGTGCCATTAGAGCAAGTTGCTGATGTTAACCTTAGCCCCCAGTACGCAAGAATTGCCCGCGAAAACTTATTCAGAACGGTTACCATTGAAGCTAAAAATTTAGATATGACGGCTGAAGATATGGTGCCCATCTTAGAGCCAGAGCTTGATAAACTCAGAGCGAAACTGCCGCCTGCTCACCGTATTGAATTTGATGGCGTGGTCAAAGATTCAAAGGAATCCCAGGCCTCTCTTAATGCCAATTTACCACTGTGTTTAGCGGTTGTAATGCTGGTACTAATAGCGCAATTTAATTCGTTACGCCGTGCCAGTATCGTTATTTTGACCGTTCCCCTTATTTTAATAGGTGCTGTCATTGGCCTACTGGCCGTGCAGGCAAACTTTGGATTTATGGTTATTTTAGGTCTGTATGCCTTGGCTGGGATTATTGTCAATAACGCCATTGTATTAATAGATAGAATCGATATTGAGCGCAAAGAAAATGTGGACCAGTATGAAGCAATAGTACAGGCCTGCCTTCGCAGATTACGCCCTATAGTCATGTCTACAGTCACTACGATACTTGGCTTACTGCCCTTAATTATTAGTAAGGACGCCTTGTTTTTCGGAATGGCAAGTGCACTGGCCTTTGGTTTGGCGATTGGTACGCTGTTAACGCTCGGCGTTGTGCCTGTATTATACAGTCTATTTTTTAATATTAAAAAAGAGCTTATTGCTAAAGAGTATCCAGAATAGCTTCAACGATAGCAACGTTAGCATCAGGAAAATCGATATCATTTAGTTCGCCTATATCCGCCCAGCGATGAATTTGACCTTCTTTACCGAAGGGTTCACCGCTGAACTTATGCACCAGCAAAACAGACAGTAGAACGCGTTTTTCGGTATATTCATGAGCTATTTCGATGAGAGGAGTAGACGCTGTAATACTGATGCCTATTTCTTCTCGAAGCTCTCTGTTAAGGGCCTGCTCAACAGTTTCTCCTGTCTCTACTTTACCACCTGGAAACTCCCATTTGCCACCTTGATGCTGATGGTCAGCACGTTTACATATAAAAAAAGTACTCTCCCTGCGCACAACACCTACAGCCACATGAACTTGTTTCATCGCTATCGCCTATTTTTTACCGCTTATTTTTTGCAAAAAAAACAGCCTTCAAGGAGCATATTGAAAGGCTGTTTTAATATTAATCTGATGTCCGTCAGAGCTTGTAAAGAGAGCTTGTCAAGAGAGCTTGTCAAAAGAGCTCGTCAAAAGAGCTTATTAAGACAGCTTACCATGACAATGTTTATATTTTTTACCAGAGCCGCAAGGACATGCATCATTCCGCCCTACTTTAGGGCCTGAACGCTGCACAGAATCTGGCTTTTGAGCATCAGGCTCAGTCACCGATTTATGTTCAAACTTCTTCTCAACTTCGGCTGCGCGTCGCTGTTCATCTACCGCCTCTACATCCGCTTGTTGTTGCACTTGCACACGACTTAAAATAGTGATTACATCAACTTTCAGAGTGTCTAGCATTTGTGAGAATAATTCGAAGGATTCACGCTTATATTCTTGCTTCGGGTTTTTCTGAGCGTAGCCACGCAGATGAATACCTTGGCGTAAATGATCCATTGCCGCTAAATGTTCTTTCCATAGACTATCCACGCTTTGCAGCATAACGGCTTTCTCGAAATTCCGAATAACGTCTGCACCTACCGTTTTTTCCTTTAACTCATAGGCTTTTACGATCTCGTCGTAAATACGCTCTCTGATTGTTTCTTCAAATAATTTATCGTCGTTATCAAGCCATTCTTGCACGGGTAAGTCGACCGCAAAGTCGCTCTTGAGACGCTCTTCTAAACTTTTAATATCCCACATCTCATCTAAAGATTGTGGTGCTATATATTGGTTAATTACCTGTGATACAACGTCTTTTCTAATGTTAGCAATCATTGAACCAATGTTACCGTCGTCTAATAATTCGTTTCGTTGTTCATAAATAACACCGCGTTGGTCATTCGCTACGTCGTCGTATTCAAGCAATGACTTACGAATATCGAAATTGCGACCTTCTACTTTGCGCTGTGCGTTTTCAATCGCACGTGATACCCAAGGATGTTCGATTGACTCGCCTTTCTCCATGCCTAAACGCTTCATCATATTGCCCATCTTTTCAGAGGCGAATATGCGCATCAATGCGTCATCAAGTGATAAATAGAAGCGTGAGGAGCCGGCATCACCCTGACGCCCAGAACGACCGCGCAACTGATTATCAATACGACGCGACTCATGACGTTCAGTGCCGATAATGTGCAAGCCACCCGACGCTAGCACAGCATCGTGACGCTTCTTCCACTCTGCTTTGAGATGCTCGAGTTGCTTCTCAGTTGGGTTTTTTAGCTTATCGACTTCAGCCTGTAAGTTACCACCCAACACAATATCTGTGCCACGTCCTGCCATGTTGGTTGCAATAGTCACTTGCCCTGGCATACCTGCGTTGGCAACGATATCGGCTTCATGTTCATGAAATTTGGCATTCAATACTTTGTGTACGATTTTTGACTTTTTCAATATATTGGAAAGCAATTCAGAGTTTTCAATTGACACAGTACCAACTAACGTCGGTTGACCGCGTTCAACGCAGCCCTGAATATCCAGCACAATAGCATCGTATTTTTCTTCAGTGGTGAGATAAATTTTGTCCGCTCTATCATCCCGTACCATTGGCTGATTGGTAGGGATAACGACTGTTTCTAAGCCATAAATCGATTGAAACTCAAAGGCTTCAGTATCAGCAGTACCGGTCATACCGGATAGCTTATCGTAAATACGAAAATAGTTTTGGAACGTGATTGACGCTAATGTTTGGTTTTCATTTTGAATGTTGACACCTTCTTTAGCTTCAATAGCTTGATGTAAACCTTCAGACCAACGACGTCCTTCCATCGTCCGACCTGTATGCTCGTCGACAATAATAATGTCGTCACCTTTAACGATATAATCGACGTCTTTGGAAAATAATTTGTGAGCACGTAATGCAGCATTAACATGGTGCAACAACGAGATATTAGCAGCTGCGAATAGAGATTCTTCTGCGCCCAATATTTCGTATTTTTGTAGCAATTCTTCGACAAAAATTTGACCTGTTTCGGTCAAGTGAATTTGCTTCGCTTTCTCGTCAATGGTGTAGTGACCGTCACCGATGTTGTCTTCTTCATCTTCTTTTTCCTGTTCTTGTAATTCAGGAATAATAAGATTAATTTTTCGGTATGCCTCAGAACTATCTTCCGCTGCGCCTGAAATAATAAGTGGCGTTCTAGCTTCATCAATAAGGATTGAGTCGACTTCATCGATAACGGCGAAATGCAATCCGCGCTGAACCCGGTCTTGCGGGCTGAATGCCATATTATCGCGAAGATAATCAAAGCCAAATTCGTTATTGGTACCGTAGGTAATATCAGCCACATAAGCAGCACTTTTTTCAGCAGGACTCAGACCTGGAATATTACAACCGACAGTTAACCCTAAGAATTCAAAAAGGGGTCTGCTCCAGTCAGCATCTCGTTTGGCAAGATAGTCATTCACGGTAATAACGTGTACACCTTTGCCTGAAATTGCATTTAGATAAGAGGGTAGTGTTGATGTGAGGGTTTTACCTTCACCGGTGCGCATTTCGGCAATTTTACCTTGGTGTAAAACCAAGCCACCTTTCATTTGTGCATCGAAGTGACGCATACCGAATACGCGTTTACTGGCTTCTCTGACTACAGCAAAAGCTTCAGCAGCGATAGCATCAGTCGACTCACCTTTTTCCAGGCGCTCCTTAAATATCGCTGTTTTACCTTTCAATTCATTGTCGGATAGCGCTTCGAATGCTTTCTCGTATCCGTTAACAACAACAACTGTCTTTTTTAATTTTTTTAGTAAACGGTCGTTACGACTGCCAAATACTTTTTTTAAGGTGCCTGCAAACATGCTATTTGATTTTCCAAAAATGACTAAAATAAAACGCATTACATAATAACAATTATGTGGCGAATAAACTACATGTACTAAATAATCTTAGCACACTACTGAGCTATTATTAATGAGTCAGAGGGTTTAGTGGACCGGAGAAAACTGAAAATCAGTTCTTTTAGCGATAGATGAATGGCAGTGGATCAACCTGTTGACCGTTTTTTAGAACTTCGTAGTGCACGTGGGCGCCTGTTGAACGACCAGTATTACCGACTAATGCGATACCCTGACCTTTAGTGACAACGTCACCAACTACAACTGTTAACTTGGCATTGTGACCATATCTTGTTCTTAAACCGTTTCCGTGATCAATTTCAACTAAGTTTCCATATCCATATCTGCTGCCCGACCAAGTCACCACACCAGCACCTGTTGCAATAACGTCTTCACCTTCTTTGCCCGCAAAGTCTATGCCTTTATGCATAGCTGGGCGGCCAGTGAATGGGTCTTTGCGAACACCATAATAAGATGACAACCAACCTTTACCGAGCGGACGTCCCGCTAACTCGCTCTCTCTTTCTATATTGAGGCCCATCATCAGAGATTCAAGGGCTGTGAGTTGCTGAATTTTAAAATCTAAGGTCTCAGCCATTTTATTTATTTGATTTGTTAAAGAAGATTCGGAGGCATCAAGCGTTTGCATTTCTTCGCTCAAAGTAAAGTCTTCTTTGTTAAGACCGGCATTTTCAGCCATGGTCGCCGTCAGCAACTCCATCTTATTAATTCGATTTTGCATGATAGCCACCTGATTAACGATACCGCCTACTTGCTCTAGGGTATTTGTTTTCAGTTGGTCAACTAATTTGGCTTGTTGCTCTAATCCTGTCTTTACAACATTAACGCGAACGTGATTTTCGTAGACAGATTCGGTGGAGCGGCTAGAAATAAGGAAAACAATAGAAGCTATTACAGACACGCTTAGCAATTTACGAGCAGATATCCGCTTCACAAACCTGCGGTTTTTGCCTTTATAAAGTATCGTAAAGCTCATTATTACCCTATTGTGGTTGTACATCTGTTAAATTAACGCCGTAAAACTGACGGTAATATAACCCTGATATCGGTAGTCTAACCCTGTTATCGGCACAAGGATACATTTTGTAAGCACACATACTTATCCATTTTAATACCTAAAGCGACCCTGTAGTAGTCACCTCGCTACACCAGAAGATATAAGAAGATAATCAGAATGCCAAAGAAGGTTCAATGTACCGGATGGGTAAACTGTCTTCATTTTCGAACTCCACGTACTTCCAAGCAGTAACGTCATCAAGTATAGCATTTAATAACTTATTATTTAAACCATGTCCTGTTTTGTATGCAACAAGCTCACCTATAAGACTGTGTCCGCCTAAGTAAAGGTCACCAACCGCGTCTAATATTTTATGCTTTAAGAATTCATCACTGCAACGCAGTCCTTCTGGGTTTATCACTCGATATTCGTCAAGCGCAACTGCATTATCCATGCTACCACCCAAGGCTAGATTCATCGAATTCATGAACTCTAAATCTTTCATGAAACCAAAAGTTCTAGCTCGACTGACTTCATCAACATAAGAGTCAACCGAAAAGTCTAATTCTATTTTTTGCCTGCTGGCTGCGATAGCAGGATGTTCAAAGTCAATTTCAAAATTCACTTTGAATCCGTCGTGGGGTCTAAATTCAGCCCACTTATCGCCGTCTTCAACGCGCACAGTTTTTATTACTTTAATGAATTTTTTAGGAACATCTAGTTCCTGTACCCCGGCAGTTTGCAACAGAAAGATAAAAGGAGAGGCACTACCATCCATAATCGGCAGTTCGTGACTATCCACTTCAACAATAATATTATCGATACCAAGACCAGACAACGCAGAGGCTAAATGCTCTACGGTATGAATTGAGTGACCATCGGCGTTTGTGATACATGTGCACAACGTTGTATCTCCAACGGCGTTAGCCTTGGCTTGAATGTCTGCGTGCGGCTGTAAATCAACACGACGGAAGACGATACCCGTGTTTGCAGGTGCAGGCCGAAGAGTCATTGTGACTTTGCGCCCCTTGTGCAAACCGATACCGGTTTCTTTAACAGACTCTTTAATAGTACGTTGTTTTATCATTTTGTTTTATTTACCAAACCAAAAATCGGCACGTATTATATTACTCAACCGGTTCATTGTCAAAGAGTTGCAATATTTCAAGCTTTTTTTTTAAAAAACAGACTGTTCAGACCACTATAATTAAACGCGGGTCTAATTATAGTTAATCGTTCTAATCAGCCTGCTTTCTCAAGAATGCCGGAATATCAAGATACTCTAATTCATTACTTGGTTGCGCTTCGTCATCTAACTTAAGCGCTTGGTTACCGTCGGTACCACCTGTCGATCTATGCTCTCTGGAACTGCTACCATAGTCTCTGCCAACGGCACTCACGCGCGCATTGTCATTAACTAAACTAATATCAGGCTTACGTTCTGCACCAATACCAGTTGCAACCACAGTGACGCGAACTTCATCAGTCAGTTCTGGATCGATAACGGTACCAACAACAACAGTCGCATTTTCAGAAGCAAATGCTTTGACAGCATTACCTATGATTTCGTACTCATCGATAGCAAAGTCTAACCCGGCAGTGATGTTAACTAATATGCCGCGTGCACCTGACAAGTCTATGTCTTCTAGAAGAGGACAAGCAATTGCAGCTTCTGCAGCTTCTTCTGCTCTGTCTTCACCCCGACCAACACCGCTTCCCATCATTGCCGTGCCCATTTCTGACATGACTGTTTTCACATCGGCGAAATCAACGTTAATCAAACCTGGGCGAGTAATAAGCTCAGCGATACCTTGAACAGCGCCGCGCAAGACGTCATTAGCGGCGATGAAAGCTTGCAGTAAAGGCGTACCTTTGCCCATTACTTTCAATAGTTTTTCATTCGGGATCGTAATCAATGAATCAACGTGCTTGGATAGCTCGGCAATACCTTGATTAGCAAAGTCAGAACGCTTTTTACCTTCAAATGGGAAAGGTTTAGTGACAACCGCAACGGTCAATATCCCCATTTCCTTCGCGATCCTGGCGACTTCTGGTGCCGCGCCTGTGCCTGTGCCACCGCCCATGCCGGCCGTAATAAATACCATGTCCGCGCCTTCCAGCGTTTGACGGATTTTTTCACGATCTTCTTGAGCAGCCTCACGGCCGACGTTTGGATCTGCGCCTGCGCCTAGGCCTTTAGTAACCTCGTTACCAATTTGTAGTTTAATGTGAGCACTTGACGTCTTCAATACCTGCGCATCGGTATTCATGGCGATAAATTCTACGCCTTCGATCATTTGCTTAACCATATATTCGACGGCGTTACCACCGCCTCCTCCGACGCCAACTACTTTAATGACGGCTTCGTCGCTTTGACTGTCCATTAATTCGAACATTCTGCTTCTCCGGTATACTGAAACCTATTTGTTTTTTTATGTCGGTTTCATATTGTTTTAGCGCTTAAAGGCCCCCTAAAATTCGCCCTTAAACCAGCTTTGGATGCGTTTTAACACGCTTTCTTCGCCTTTCTTTGAAGACGTTCTTTTATTGTTTATATTTTGCTTACCATACTGTAACAGACCCACTGCTGTAGCAAAACAAGCATCGTCAACATATTCAGCCAAACCCTTGACTGAATGAGGCTTTCCGACCCTTACTGGCATTTGGAATATTTCCTCTGCAAACTCTACTGCACCCTCCATTTTGGCTGTTCCGCCGGTAATGACAAGGCCTGCGGCAATTTGTTCTTCTAAACCGCTGGCTTTGATTTGCTCATAAGCTAATTCAAATAGCTCTTGGTATCTTGGTTCAATTACCTCAGCCAACGTGTGACGGGACATGACTCTTGCCGGTCGACCTCCAACACTAGGTACTTCGATGCTTTCTTCCATGCTCACCATGTCTTTCAGTGCACATGCATATTTGATTTTAATGTCTTCCGCATTGCTCATCGGCGTGCGGAAGATTTTTGCAATATCGCTAGTTATTTGATTACCTGCCAATGGAATAACGGCGGTATGCCGGATAGCACCGTCAGTATAAATAACGATGTCCATCGTACCGCCACCGATATCGACCACACAGACACCTAATTCACGTTCATCATCGGTCAGAACCGCATAACTAGAAGCCAGCGCTGAAAAGATGGTTTGGTCGACGCTCAAACCACAACTTTCTACGCATTTAACCAGGTTCTTAGCCATATCTTCGGCGCAGGTAATAATGTGAGCCGCGGCCTCCATTCTTACACCCGACATGCCTATTGGATTTTTAATTCCTTCTTGCACATCGATAACAAATTCTTGTGGTAGCACATGAAGTAACTTACGTTCAGCCGCCATTGGCACTGAACGCGCGGCGTGAATAACATTATCCACATCGTCTTGGGTTACTTCTTGGTTGTTGATAGGCACCATCCCACTCTCATTTTGACACTGAACGTGACGCCCTGAAATTGACATAAATACTGAAGATACACTGCAGTCGGCCATCAATTCCATCTCATTAACCGCTTGTCTTACTGACTGAACAACGAGGTTCAAGTCGTTCACACCACCCTTATCCATACCGCGGGACTTGTGCGTACCAACGCCAATAATACTAATACTGTCGTCGTCGAGTAATTCGCCGACTATAGCTTTGATTATGCTGGTTCCGATGTCTAAACCGACAATGAGGTCTCTTTCTGTAGCTTTAGACATGTTTCTTATCACTCATTTTAGTCATTATTTTGTCTAATTTCTTGTTCTTTTTTACTGTTTTTTTGCCAGCCCACTGCAAGTCCAATATCATACCGCAAATCTATGTAATTAATCGCCTTATTTTGCGCCTCTAATAGCGGAAAAACATCAATAAAATTTTGCAATCTATCGATAAACTGCTGACGCCCGATATTTAGTCGTATTCCGTTGCTTAATTCGACTCTCCAAGCGAACCTTTCACTCAAAAACAGCTCATTAATTGTCAGTCCAGTTGAGCTTAATAATGACTGCATCGCTTTAAATCCGGCTAATGCTGTTTTTTCGCTGCCGCCTGGCCCAAATAATTGCGGTAATTTTTTGTTTACATCACCGCCATCAAAAATATCGCCTTGCGTATTCAATAAAAGATCATCATTCCAAATCGCCACAGGCGCTTGTTCGACTAAATAAATATGCAAGCTGCTCGGCCAGCGTTTGCGCACTGATGCCCTGTATACCCAAGGCATATCCTCCAAAAGTTGATGCACTTTATTGACGTCCAGTGCGAAAAAACTGCCTTTTTGCTTGTTCCGAATAAGCGCTTCCATTTGTGAGTCGACTAAAACGCTTCTCTGACCACTAAAAATCACTTTTTGAACTGGCAATTGCTGTTCATCTTCAAGCCATCGTATAAGGTGTATTGCAGCATAAATAAAACCCGCCATGACGAACACAAAAACAACAAAACCGACAAGTCTATTTGGCTCTTGAGTTTCACCCGTTCTATCGTCATTATCAAATGGGTCTGTGTCATCGATAAATGCATCGTCTGCCTTTTTAGATTTCACTGTGCTTGGGCTGTGAACAATTTCACCAGTGCTCGGAGCATGTTTGCGAACATTGTGTCCTTGTGCTTTTAAATCGCCCTTTGTCACTTAGTTACTCCAGACTCGACGCTAGTACTTGCAATGCAAGTTGTTCGAAACTCAGACCGGCTTGTTTAGCAGCCTTTGGCACTAAACTTGTTTCGGTCATGCCCGGCACTGTATTTGATTCCAACAGCATAAAGACGCCAAGCTCATTTTGCATCAAATCTACTCTTCCCCAACCTCTGCCAGAAAGGCCATAAAATGCATTTAGCGAAAGCTCGCCAATCTGTTTTTCGGTAGCATCATCCAAGCCACTAGGACAATGATACTCGGTTGTTTTATCATTGTACTTGGCATCATAGTCATAAAAAACATGTGGTGTTGCCATGCGAATTGAAGGTAGCGCAACACCATTTAAAATAGTAACTGTGTATTCAGGACCATTAATATATTCTTCAACCAAAACATCGTCGTCATATTCAAGCGCTAGCTGCACCGCATTTTCAAGCTCTTGGGCGTCCTCCACCTTGGCCATACCAATACTCGAACCTTCGCGAGCAGGTTTAACCATAGCGACACCCGATAACTGCGCTAAAATCTCAGCATAATCAGGTTTTGTAGCTGAATTAACTCTGGCCTTTGTTACCACTTTGTAACGCGCAGTCGGAAGCCCTAGCGCAGACCAAACTTGTTTTGAAAAAACCTTGTCCATGGCTAATGCAGAACCCAATACACCGGTTCCGGTATAAGGAATGCCGAGTAGCTGCAGTGCACCTTGCATACTGCCGTCTTCTCCGCCTCGGCCATGCAAAATAATAAATGCGCGATCAAAACCTGATAACACCAAATCCCCAATGGGATTTTCTGCTGGGTCAAATTTATGCGCGTCTATGCCTGCGCTTTGCAACGCATTAAGCACGGCTGTGCCCGACGCCAAGCTCACTTTACGCTCCGCAGAATTTCCACCAAACAACACGGCCACCTTGCCAAACGCAGTGATATCTTGTGCGCTAACTACTTGTGTACTCATGCATCGCCTGCCTTTTTCAACAATGCTGCCTTATTCAATTCAGTGCTTGCAATTGATTGTGCTATATCACCAATGTTACCCGCGCCTTGCGCAAACAGAACGTCACCATCAGTCATGACATCAGCAAGTATTTTGTAGAGGTTTTGCACTGAACTCACATAAATTGGCTCTAACTTTCCGCGCTGACGGATCGACCGGCACAACGATTTGCTGTCAATACCTTCAATAGGTTCTTCGCTAGCTGCATAAATATCTAGCAGTAATAACACATCAACTTCTGACAATACTTCAACAAAGTCCTCGTATAAATCCCGTGTACGTGAATATCTATGTGGTTGGTAAATCATGACTACCCGTTTTTGTGGCCAATTATTACGAGCTGCGGCAATTGTCATTTTCACTTCTGTTGGGTGGTGACCGTAATCATCGACCAGGATTGTGCTGCCGTAGTCTTGGTTAAATTCCCCAAGCACTTGAAAGCGTCGACCGATACCTTGGAAGTTTTTCAAGGCTAATAAAATATCTTCATCGCTAATGCCTTCATCCGTTGCCACCGCAATGGCAGCTGTCGCATTCAACACATTGTGAATACCAGGCAAACTAAGTTTGACTTTTAGTGCAGTTTTGTCTTTACGCTTAACCGTAAAATGGCTGTAGTTAAGTTCATAAACAACATCAACTGCCTGATAATCACTGCCATCCAGTTGACCATAAGTCAGGTATTTACGACCTACTTTAGGTAGTATTTCTTGCACCACATCGTCGTCCCCAAACACAACCGCTAAACCATAGAAAGGTAAGTTATGTAAAAATTCAACATACGCATTTTTCATTTTTGAAAAATCACCTTGATAAGCTTCAAGGTGATCCGCTTCAATATTGGTGATCACTGATAGTGTTGGTTGCAAATGCAAAAACGAGGCGTCACTTTCGTCCGCTTCAGCAATAAGATATTTGCTTGCGCCTAATTTTGCATTTGTGCCCGCACTATTTAGCAGTCCGCCAATCACATAGGTAGGATCCAATTTCGCTTGTGAAAATATAGTCGCAATCAAACTCGTGGTCGTGGTTTTACCATGTGTTCCTGCCACAGCTATGCCGTAACGAAAACGCATTAACTCTGCTAACATTTCTGCACGGCGAATAATTGGGATACGCTGCTGTATAGCAATTTGAATTTCAGGATTAGTTTTATTAATTGCGCTAGACACAATTACTGCATCGACTTGTTTTATATTGTCAGTTGAATGACCTATAAAAATATCGGCACCTAGCTTGGTCAAGCGAGCAGTCATGCTGCTGTGCTTCATATCCGAACCAGAGACTTGATAGCCTAGGTTTAGCACAACTTCAGCAATGCCACCCATGCCTGCACCACCAATGCCAATAAAATGTAATTTTTGCACACGACGCATTTTGTGCGGCATCAATGCTGCAGTATTGTCGTTTTGCTCGGCAGTCGAATATGCCGACAATTTATTTTTAGTACTCACAATTTCTCCCTCAAGCCTTCCTGCACTACGGCAGAAATTACTTTGAGTGTGGCGTCTTGAATACAAAGCGCTCTGGCTTTACGCCCCATCTCTGTTATTTTTTGCGGGTTTGACAGCAACATATCTAGCTGTGAATATAAGTTATCAGCGAGTTTGTCTTGCCCAATAAGTATTGCTGCATCGTTGTCACTCAATGCTCTCGCATTGTAAGTTTGATGATCATCAACTGCAATTGGTAAAGGCACAAAAATAGCGCAGCTTTCTGTCGCTGCAACTTCCGCCACAGTAAGCGCCCCTGCTCGGCATATCACAATATCAGCTTGCGCAAATTGAGCTGGAATATCATCAATAAATTCAAGCACCGTACTGTCTGATTGCGATGCTAACTGCTTACTCAGCTTCTGGTCTGGTTCATTGCCCATTACAGACTTACGTGCTTGGGATTTGTGGGTCATTTGTGCATACTGTAGTTGCACCGGTTGAGCTTTACCCTTGCCAGCTTGATGCACAACGCTAATGGCGTATTTTTTCCGAAGTTGATTGATAACCTCTGGGATTATTTGATTTAGCGCTAACGCACCTAAACTGCCGCCCACTATCAAAAATCGAAACGTATCATTATGGCGTTGAGTTTTCGTTGTACTAAAAAATTCAGCGCGCACAGGATTACCAACAAACTCAACATTACTAGGTGATTGACTTGCCATTGCAGATGCGCGTAAATCGAAACCACAAAGCACACGTTTTGCGACTTTGGCCAACCACTTATTAGTCAAACCAAACACCGCATTTTGTTCGTGTATAACAATAGGAATACCTAATGTCCAAGCTGCAATACCGCCTGGACCGCTAGCAAACCCGCCCATACCTAACACCACATTAGGATTGAGGGTTTTGAGTACTTTTCTAGCTTGCCAAACAGCCGATATCAACATAGAAGGAGCGTATAGTTTAGCGATAATGCCTTTGCCTCGAACGCCCTTGACATCAAGGAAATGGATCACAAAGCCATTTTTAGGAACAAGCTCTGCTTCCATTTTATCTGCACTGCCAAACCATTCAACCCGCCAACTCTGTCGCGTTATTTCTTTTGCCACAGCTAAGCCAGGAAACACATGACCGCCCGTTCCTCCAGCCATGATGACTAGCAAGGGTTGGTTTGCTGATAAGACCTTACTAACATCGGTAACATCACGCATTTTCTGTTACCTCCGCTACCGCTTTAATTTTTGTCTGTTCGGTTTTTCTACTACTGCCTTTTTTATTGGTTCTTTTGCTACTTCCTCCGCGCTTGAGTGCTTGCACACCATCAACTCTAAGTTCAAAATCGATGCGCAATAGAATGGCAATAGCAACTGACATAACGATGAGTGAAGAACCACCATAACTCACGAACGGCAAAGTTAATCCTTTGGTCGGTAATATACCCGTACTTGCTCCCACATTTACGACTGTTTGGAAGCTGAACCAAATACCAATACCATAAGCTAAAAATGCCTCGAAAGTGCGCTCTTGAGTCATCGCTCTGTTGCCAATTCGAAGCGCTTTTATGACCATCGAAAGGATTAACAATAACACTACCAAGACCCCGATATAGCCTAATTCTTCAGCTAAAATCGCCATAATAAAATCGGTGTGCGCTTCAGGTAAAAATTCTAATTTTTGTAGGCTATTGCCTAAACCTTGTCCGAACCAAGATCCGCGACCGTATGCCATTAGCGATTGCGTTAATTGATAACCGGACCCGAAAGGATCGGCCCAAGGGTCAAGGAAGGCAGTAACGCGCTTAACCCGGTAAGGTTCAAAAAGAATTAATGCAACAACCGCTAACACCCCAGTAAATACTAAACCAAAGAATTGCCATAATTTTGCGCCGGCTAAAAACAACAAACCTATTGTGGTAGCAAACATGACAATAACCGTGCCTAAGTCAGGTTGATTAAGTAATAACAATGCCAGTAGGAAAAAAACAGCCAAAGGCTTTACGAAGCCTTTAAAATTTTCATTAATTTCTTCGTATCTTCTAACCAAATAACCGGCTAAATAGCAGAAGAAAAATAGCTTGGCAGGTTCCGCTGCTTGAATAGTCACTGGGCCAATAACAATCCATCTTGTACTGCCGTTAACCGAGCGCCCTATAATAAGGACTGCGACCAACAACACGATAGCCAGCAATAGTAAATAAGGGTTGGCGACACGCCAAAAATTCATCGGTAAATTAAGTACTATCATGGCCGCAATAATAGCGATACCGATGTAAATAGCATGACGAATAGCAAAGTGAAATGGGTTGCCATACATCCTTTCGGCAATCGGCATTGACGCCGAGGTCACAATCACGAAACCAATCGCAAACAAAGTTAAGGTAATTAAGACTAAAACAAGATCGTAAGGACGCTGTTGCGCTCCATCCTGATCCGCAAATAGGTCATGTCTAGCAGCAAACATGGCAGATAATTTATTGCTTGTTTGCAAGTTAGAGTTCGCCATTATGCCACTTGCTCATTAACGGCGCTGGCAAACATGTTGCCTCTATCTTGATAGTTAACAAACATATCAAGACTTGCGCAAGCCGGCGAAAGCAATACGACTGCATTTGCACGATCGGCTTTCTGTATTAGTGACAATGAGGTTGCAACCGCTTCCTGTAAATTTCGAACATGGATTGCATTGGGTATTAATTCGATAAATTTGTGTGCATCTTTGCCTAACACAATCAGTTGATTTACTTGGCTATCTATTATTTTTTTCAAAGGCGACAAATCCACACCTTTGGCGTCGCCACCTGCAATTAAGACAAGATAATCGTCGGATTTTGTAAAACAAGCTAAAGCGGCCTGACATGCGCCTACATTGGTTGACTTTGAATCATTGATCCATGTAATTGTTGAGGCTTTACCAGCAACCTCAAGTGTAGACACTCTAATCGTTTCAAAACGATGAGGTAATCCTTTGTAATCACAAATGGCTTTTATAGTAAGCTGTCTATCCAGTGATAATTGATCACAAATAGCCAATACAATCATGATATTAATGTAGTTATGCGACCCTTTTAGATGTAAGTCAGAAAGCGCAACCAGTGCCGAACCATTAAATTGAATGCAAGGCTCTGCTATGGACTGCGCCAAATGGCTTGAGCGACTATCGATACTTGAATTTGATAAGGAGTCAGATACAAGTATTTCGCCAACCGAATAACCGGTGAGGCTATTCAATAGACCCACTTCAGCACAAATTCGCGTGCTCATGTTGGTAATGCCTACTTCATTCAATTCCATGGCTAGGGGATAACTAAAGACTTCATCTCGGCAAACGACGATATTTTTGGCCATATTAAAAATACGTTGTTTGGCTGCTTTATAGGCCTCAAAACTACCATGACGGTCTAGGTGATCCTCGGTAATATTAAGTATGGTGGCAAACTCAAGTTGCAGTGATTCGGTCATCTCTAATTGATAGCTGGACAACTCTAACACCACTATGTCCATCGCTGGCGTTGCTGTGTGTGCTTGCTCTAGTAATAAATCAACGGCACACTTTCCGTAATTTCCCGCCAACTCAACATGTAAACCCGCGCTGTTGAGGACTTTACCTAACATGTCTGTGACCGTAGTCTTACCGTTTGAACCAGTAATCCCAATCAATGGTGTTTTATTAAACCAAGCGAACAATTCAATATCGCCAATTAATACGCCACCTTGTTCACGGTAAGTTGCAAAACAAGGTAAGTGTGGGCTAACACCGGGGCTAACAACCACAATTGAAAAGGAGGATAGAGACATATCCGGCTCGAAGACTGCGGCTTTGACATTGGTGTCACTCTTGACCGTTTCTTGAATATTCACATCACGGTCAAATACGCAAACTGTTGCCTGTTGAGAAAGCAAAAACCGGACACACGCGCGCCCGGTAATACCATAGCCTATGACGGCAATTGACTGATTTGCCAAGTCCCTATTCATTTATCTCAACTTCAATGTTGCCAGTCCAATGAGGACCAGAATTAATGAAATAATCCAAAACCTGACAATAACGCGAGGCTCTGGCCACCCTTTTAATTCATAATGATGATGTATTGGTGCCATTCTAAAAATACGTTTTCCGCGCATTTTAAATGACCCCACTTGCAGTATAACGGACAGCGCTTCAACCACGAAAACACCTCCCATCACAATAAAAACAATTTCTTGGCGAACCAGAATAGCCAATAGTCCGAGTGTTGCGCCTAATGAAAGTGAACCAACGTCGCCCATAAAAACTTGGGCTGGATACGTGTTAAACCACAAGAACCCAAGACCAGCGCCCACGATTGCTGTGCACACAATGACCAATTCACTGGTCATTGGAATAAATGGAATATTGAGATAAGCAGAAAAGTTAATATTGCCGGTGACATAAGCGAATACCGCAAATGCGCCCGCAACCAAAATGATAGGGACAATGGCTAAGCCATCTAAGCCGTCAGTTAAGTTCACTGCATTGCTTGTGCCCACTAATGCAAAATAAGCAATGACCATGTAGAAAACACCTAACTGGGGCATTACTTCTTTAAAGAACGGCACAATTAACGCAGTTTCAGCGACAATTTCTGGGTTTGCTGTATAGTACAGAAACGCCGAAACCACAACGGCAATAACCGATTGCCAAAAATACTTCCAGCGTGCAATCAGACCTTTAGCGTCTTTACGGATGACCTTACGGTAATCGTCAACAAAGCCAACCAAGCCGTAAGCTACGATCACCAGAAGAGTAACCAAAACATATTTATTAGTCAGGTCTGCCCATAACAATACGCTAATTAATATGGCTGCTAATATTAACAGCCCCCCCATTGTGGGCGTGCCTGCTTTTGACAAATGACTCTGTGGTCCATCGTCACGAATTGTCTGTCCAATCTGCATAGCTTGTAACCAGCGGATCATTTTTGGACCAATGAGAATAGCGATAAGTAAGGCGGTTAACGTGCTTAAAATTGCACGCAGGGTCAAATACTGCACAACGTTAAAACTGGCATCAAACTGTGTTAGCCACTCGGCTAGCCAAATTAACATGCAATACCCTCCCTACGCCTTTCGAACTTTCCCACGGGGCTTTCCTCTATTGCTTTTACAACTAATTCCATTTTCGAACTTCTCGACCCTTTTACTAAAATACTGATATCTCGTTGTTCGTCAGCAACATTTTGATTAAGCATCGCAACCAGTGCTTCTTTGCTGTCAAAATGAAACCCAGTGTCTTTGAACACATCACTTGCACATTGACTCAATACACCCAATGAATAGACTGATGTAATGCCCTTTGATTTGGCGTATTCGCCTACTTGCTCATGATAATATCGTGCCTTATCACCCAGTTCTGCCATATCGCCAAACACAAAAATACGATTACCAGAGAAGGTTGCTAACAAATCGATTGCCGCATTTACAGAAGCAACGTTTGCATTATAGGTGTCATCCAATAGACGAATTTGATTGCTCAATTGTTTAACATTTAAACGTCCGCCTACTTCGCGCATATTGAATAGCCCGAGCTGAACTTCTTCTAAATTTGCGCCGACAGTAATCGACAAAGCGGCCGCAAGTAATGCATTTCCGACATTGTGCGTACCTGGTATACTCAAGCGAATAGCGGCTCTGCCTGTTGGACAAACTAATTCGAATTCAGCGCATCCGTCCATCCCCATGGCAATATCTTCTGCGTGATAGTCGCCATATCCAGACTCCGGAGAGAACGTTAAACAATTCAAATGAGACGTTTTTCCTTCCCAAAATGAATAAAATTGACTGTCACGATTTAGGATTGCTGTGCCTTTTGTGCCCAGGCCTTTAAAGATTTCACTTTTGGCTCTAGCAACACCAAATAGACTACCAAAGCCCTCTAGATGTGACGCTGCTGCGTTGACAATGGTTGCCACATCGGGCTTGACTAAATTTGTGGTGTAGGCAATTTCACCTAAGTGATTTGCACCTAGCTCAATAACCGCATATTCGTGCTGTTTCTCAAGTCTTAGTAGAGTCAATGGCACGCCAATATCGTTGTTGTAATTGCCTTTGGTAAACAGCACTTTACCCTTCACGGATAGAATAGATGCAACCATTTCTTTGACCGTAGTTTTACCGCTACTACCAGTAATCCCGACGGTTTTCGGATTAACTTGTTGCTTGACTGCAGCACCTAATTTACCTAACGCGGTTTTCGTATCGTCAACCAATATCGACGGCAGTGGACAGTCCACAGGGCGACTAACGATGATCGCTGCAGCTCCTTTTTGCAGCGCCCTGAGAAGATGGTCATGGGCATCATGATTAGGACCCACTAATGCAATAAACAAGTCGCCTGGTTGCAGTGTTCGAGTGTCCGTACTAACGCCTTTAATTTGTAACTCTTCGACACTTTTTGTGTTTAATGTGCCTTCTACTTTTCCAGCAATCCAAGATAATGAAACGGAAATCATCCTCTTACCTCCATGGTTAACTGTTTAACATATTCCCTCTCGTTGTAGTGCTCGCGCACTGATTTTAACTCGAGGTACTCTTCATGGCCTTTTCCTGCAACAACAATCAAATCATCGGTACAACTATTCAGATAAGCCTGTTTAATTGCAGAGGTTCTTTCTAATTCTATTTTTAATTTTGATTTTTGATGTATCCCCTGTTGAATATCAGCAATGATATCTTCAGGTAATTCGTTGCGGCTATTGTCTTGAGTCAATATGACTTCATCTGCGCATAGTTCAGCAATTTTACCCATTTGGCTGCGTTTGGAATTATCGCGATCGCCACCACAACCGAAAATGACGGTCAGCTTTCCCGTCACATGCTGACGTGCTGCCAACAAAGCCTGCTCAAGCGCATCGGGAGTGTGTGCATAATCAACAATAATATTGCCATGCTTTATTGATTCGAAAACTTCCATTCGACCTGGCACACCGTTTAACAAAGGAACGGCATCAACTAAACGTTCAAAACTGACGCCTTGTAAAAGCAATGAGCTGAATGCGGTAAGTAAATTGGCGATATTGAATTGGCCGATCAATGGCAAAGATACTGATGCCTGCCCCCAACTTGATTTAATTTTGAAGGTACTACCGTTTGGCGTAAAACGCGGATTTAAAGCAATACAGTATTTATAATGTTGATTATGCTTTGCATATGCTTGGAGCAAAGACGCTGATGACCGCTGGTTAACCGAACAAAGACAAATAATCGTGTGCTCTGGCGCTTGCTCTACCCAACGATGGCTTTCTTTATCATCTGCATTTAATACCAAGTAACGAATCCCATCTTGTTTAAGTAACAGACGTTTGGCCTTGGCATACTCATTTAAACTCGGATGGTAATCTAAGTGATCTTGGGTCAAATTTGTGAATGCAGCGACGTCCACTTTGAAGCCGCTCAATCTTTTTTGATGTAGTCCATGTGAAGAGGCTTCAATACACAGGCGTCTGCCTCCAAGCTGTTTGACTAAATGCGCAAATTGGTGCATGCACGCGATGTCTGGTGTTGTATTTATTGTGTCTAAAATTTTAATAGGAGCTTGCTTTTTTGGATAAAAACCAACCCCCATCGTACCTATAGTGCCTGCATTTTCTCCGCACGATGCCGACAATTGGGCACAAATATGAGCAACCGACGTCTTACCGTTAGTACCCGTAATAGCGACACACTGAAGCGTATTTGAAACATGTTGGTGGAAGGCGCTGCAAATAAAGCCGATTTGCTTTTCTAATTCAAAAAAACTAATAATCAAGGCTTCACCAACACTGTCAACCTGACCATGTTGTTCCGTGTTGTTTGTGTTAACAAGTACTAATTTAGCACCATTATTGATTGCACCTTGCACATATTTAGCGCCATTATTGCTGGTGCCTTGATGCGCAATAAACAATGAGTTGTGTTTTGCGCTGCGGCTATCCAATACAATATTGTCAACCTCAGTAGCAGCAATCAGAATGTCAAAAATCGCCAGTATTGAGGCGATTGAACGAGTTTGCAGTTTATCTTCATTGGACGGCATCTTGACCCCCACTGTAGATTCTCGCTGTTTTACTATCGTCGTCAGGTGGTACATTCAGCATTTGCAATGTGCCCGAAACTATGGCGGAAAAGGTTGGCGCGGCAGTATCACCGGCGTAATATAAATCACCACTGGGCTCATTGATTAACACGACTACCGCTATTTTAGGGTCTGAAACAGGCGCAATACCGGCAAAAATATTGACGTATTCCTCACCATAACCACCCGCTACGGCCTTGCGACTTGTGCCTGTTTTACCCGCAATACGATAGCCAGGCACGCTTGCTTTTACACCAGAACCACCCGCTTGCGTCACGGTTTCCATCATTTCTAACACAGCCATTGCATTTTCGTGACTGACAACACGCTCCGGTAATTCTAAAGCAGGCTCATTCGACTTAATAATGGACAACGGTATTTTTACACCACCGTTTCCAATCGTTGCATACATTCTAGCAAGCTGAGCTGTCGTAACTGAAATATTGTAACCGAACGATAACGATGCAACCTCATGTTCAGACCAACGATTACGTTCATGAAAAATACCGTTAGATTCTCCCACCATGTTACTGCCAGTGGTGCTCATTAAGCCCATATTGTAGTAAGTGTCCATGAGGAAATTTTTGTCGACGGACAACGCCAACTTAGAGGTGCCCATATTGCTCGATTTTTGAATAATTTCGGTCACGCTAATTTTGCCATAGTTGCGCGGATCCTCCACTCGGCTGCCGCCTAAGCGCATCCAACCGGGAGAGGTATCAATGATAGAATCTTTTTGTACGGTGCCATATTCTAATGCAGCTAATATCGCAATCGGCTTTAATGAAGAGCCAGGCTCAAAAGCGTCGGTTATCGCTCTATTACGTAAGCGATGGTTAGACACAGTTTTGCGGTTGTTTGGGTTGTATGACGGCGTGTTAGCGAGTGCCAAAATTTCACCCGTATGCACATCAACAATAACTACAGATGCAGACGCTGCTTTAAAATACAAGGTCGCTTCTTTAAGTTCGCGGTACGCCAACGCTTGAATACGCTGGTCGATAGTGAGCATTAAATCGCCCGCTTTCTCCCCCGCATGTTGTTCAATAATTTCAACTTGACGGCCCTTCGCGTCGCGACGGATTTTACGTTTATCTGGCGTGCCCGTTAACCAATTATTGTATAACTTTTCAATACCTTCAATGCCTTTGTCATCAACATTCGTAAAGCCGACAACATGGGCAGAAACTTCCCCCGTGGGATAGTAGCGTTTGGATTCATTGCGCAAGTAAATACCGGGAATAGCCAGTTCTTCAACAAAATTAGCCATTGCGGGTGTGACTTGACGTTCAATGTATACAAAACGACGTTTCGGGTTATCTACCTTGTCATACAAACTTTGCACATCACGGCCTAGTACTTCGGCCAACGCCTGAAAACGGCGCTTGTCCAGGGCTTGCGTTTCACCGGTATCGCTGTCGAAGGAGTGAACCACTTTTGGATCGGCCCAAATAGCCTTTGAAGGCACGCTCACTGCAAGCTGTTCACCATGCCTATCTGTAATCAAACCACGATAGCTGGGATTGTCACGTATGCGAATAGTGCGATTATCGCCTTGTTGAATCAGCAGATCAGGTTCTATTACCTGAATGAAGGCGGCTCTGGCGGCTAAACATACAAACACCAATACAACGCTGTAAAGGACAGTGAGAAAGCGCCACTGCATGAGCATGGGGGATGTCTTTTGTTTGGCTTGGCGGTCTTTGCTGGTTCCTGTTTTAGCAGATGCACGCCTATTTGCGTTACCCGCCATTCGGTTTCCCTCGTACCAATACTTCATCTTCGGGACCAGGACGACGCATATTTAAATTTTCACGAACGATCTGTTCAATGCGGTTATGCTCAGTTAAGGAGCTTTGCTCAATGATCAAGTGACGCCATTCGACGTCTAACTCATCTTTTTCTTGAATTAACGATTCATGTTGCATCGACAATTGGCGATTGTGATGTACGCCTAGGACCACACCTATGGCTGTTGCAACCACAGCAATAAACAACACAACTTTAAATAAATTACGGCCTAGATCAGAGGTAATAAGTAACAATAGGTTGAAATTGGTACTGGCCATGTTCATAGTTTTTCTGCGACTCTAAGCACTGAACTGCGACACCGCACGTTGAGTGCAATTTCTTCAGCACTAGGCTTGATGGCTCTGCCCATGGCTTTCACCATTTTATCTGCATCTATCTCTTGTTGGGTAATAGGTAATCCGCGGGGGATCTCCTTGCCCTTGCTTAATTTTCTAATAAAGCGTTTAGCGACTCTATCCTCAAGCGAGTGAAAACTAATGACCGCCAGTCTGCCACCACTTTTGAGCACATTAACTGCGCCTTCTAAGCCTTGGTTTAATTGCTCGAGTTCACCATTAATAAATATCCTAACACCCTGAAAACTTCGTGTTGCCGGATGCTTAAACTTATCTTTTACAGGTACCGCTTTATCAATTAGTTGAGCAAACTCAGCAGTGGTTTCTAAAGGCTTTATTACCCTTTGTTCTAAAACAGCATGAGCAATTCGCTTACCAAACTTTTCTTCACCAAAGGTTTTTAACACCATCGTGATTTCTTCAAGATCCGCTTTATTTAACCAATCTGCGGCACTTATGCCTGAAGAACGGTCCATACGCATATCCAAGGGACCGTCTTTTTGAAAGCTGAAGCCCCGAGAAGCGTCATCTAGTTGTGGGGACGACACCCCTATATCCATTAGCACACCATCGATGTTGCACATCAGCTCAAGTTCGTTGACCACGTCTTCAATGTTTGAAAATGCGACATGATGTATGCTGAATCTAGGGTCGTCGATAAAACGTTGGGCGGACTCAATTGCTGTATCATCACGATCCAATGCAATGAGCCTACCTTTACTCGAAAGTTGTTTCAGAATTTCGGCGCTATGGCCGCCGCGTCCAAAAGTCGCGTCAATGTAAATCCCATCTGGCTTTATATTTAAGCCGGATAAGGATTCTTGTAGCAGTACTGGACGATGGGAAAATTTTTCTGAGGTCATAGTGAGAAATCCTGAAGACGTTCCGTAAGCTCAAATTGCCCTTGTTTCTCCGTTTCAATGTCTTCAGCGATTTGTCTATTCCAAACGTCTGTGTCCCAAATCTCAAATTTATTGAGTTGACCAACAAGCATAATTTGTTTATCCAAAACGGCGTGTTGACGAAGTGTCGGCGCAATTAGTATGCGACCACTTTTGTCCATTTCTCCTTCCATTGCATATCCTAGCAAAAGACGTTGAAGACGACGTTCTTGTGGATTAGTACTAGAGAGCTTACTGAGTTTAAGCTCAATTTCCTCCCATTCGGGGAGAGGGTAAAGTAGCAAACAGTTTTGAGATGTATCGATAGTGCATACCAGCTGTCCCTGGCAATCATCCAACAGCGACTGACGGTACCTTGTGGGTATCGTTAGTCGACCTTTGCTGTCCAGATTAATTGCGTTAGCGCCGCGGAACATTCCCCTAGCCTTTTCTTATTATTAGTAGCTTATAGTATTATTATTTTTATTTTTATTATTAAGCTGGTTGCACTCTAACGAAAAAACCATTTTTCGCCACTTTTACCCACTTCTCACAGTTTATGTACCATCATGCCCCACTGTCAAGCACATTTGTGTCAAAGCGGGTAAATAGTTCGAAACCTTGAACTGTATATAAACACAGGCCTCACTCGGATTTGAGACATAAAAAAACCACCTTAAGGTGGTTTTTACGTTAGTTTTTAATTGCTTGTATTTTAAGCAGTAGGCTGTTCGCCCTCGCCTTCTTTAGGCACAGGTCTAATTTGCACAGTTTTAATTGGCTTATCACCTTTATTAGACAATTCTACCAAACGGTTCAATTGTGCTAGTGACATCATAATTGCGTACATCGCGCCTAAGAAACCGGCTTTGTGTAATTCAAGAATAACCGCGTCATCTAGTGCATTAAGCTTCTTCTCGTCGATGCTCATGATGCCTGTTACATTGCGCGCAGTGCCATCTTGGTACTGAATACCAATTTGTATGTTGTCTAACAGGTCAAGTTCAACAACACGTTTTACGAAACGTTGATTAAGCATTTCACTGTTTGCAAGCTCAGCTAAAAATTGCTGACGATTTTTTAGGAAATCAGTCGGTTCACCGTCTTCAGCGAATAATGCTTCACCTTCGTCGGCAACTAAATGGCTGTTTTCATCAAAAAATACACCTAATTTCTCGCCATCCGGACGAATGTCAAAAGGGTAACGTTGTATGTTCAATGGCACATGCGGACCCTGCCATTTATCTTCTGCCCAAAACAAGTTAACGTTTTGGTCAACACCTAACATTGCTACAGTGTGAATATTTTTGTTAGTTGGATCTTCAATGAAAACCACCGGCATTGTTGATGCTAGATGCGCGAATTCACGGATGGTTGCTGCTGCAAGGTGAGTCTCTTTTGCAAAACTAAGATCTAACTGAGGAATTATTTTTAGATCTTTATGCTTATTTTTGTCCAGCGGGATATAATTAATAGCCATGTTGTTATAATTCTCTTACTTTAGTTTGATGCGGCTATTTCTAATCGTTAGCACTGCATCGTTCAGTCATGAAGCTGCCATGAACGGTTTACGAATAACCAGTTTCATGACGATGAAATTTGATTTTTTACCCAAAGGATAAACGCTGTTAGTATCGCCTAAACAAAATTGGAAGTCACTGCGTAACCTAATATTAACAACTAAAATTAGGCTTTTTTTCTATTAAGTTGCACAGTGGTGTACTGACAACCGTCATCGCCGAGTTGAAACGTACAATTTTTATTCTATTTGTGTTTTTAGCATAAATGGCGACCAAAACACGTCGATAACATCGAACAAAAATAACAATTAATAATTAACTATTCCAAAAGGACTGCTAATGCGAAAAAAATTCTGCGCTACTCTCACGATACTTTCTTCGTTAGTGCTAGCTGCTTGCAATACGACAAGCTCAGTACCAATAAATGAAACTAATGCTCAAGCAGCAAAACGGATCACTCAACAAAATATTATTGTTGACGGCCACATAGATGTGCCCTACCGAGTACAAAATCAATGGGTAGACGTAACAAAAAGCACAGAAAATGGCGATTTTGATTATCCACGTGCGGTCGAAGGGGGATTAAATGCGCCGTTCATGTCCATTTATGTTCCCGCTAGTTTAGATAACTCTGATCAATCCACGGCCTTGGCACACAAGTTAATTGACTCTGTAGAGGCCATTGTGGGACGCGCGCCAGACAAATTTGCGCTCGCCTATTCAGTAGCGGATGTAGAACAAAACTTCAAAGAGAATAAGATTTCTCTTCCAATGGGAATGGAAAATGGTTCTCCAGTACAAGGTTCTCTTGACACCTTGCGCGTCTTTTATGAACGAGGAATACGCTACATTACGTTAGCGCATAGCCAGAGTAATCACATCAGTGACTCGTCGTATGATTTACGCAGACAATGGAAAGGCCTGAGTCCTTTTGGTAAAGAGATGGTAGTGGAGATGAATAAACTTGGCATTATCGTGGACATTTCGCATGTCTCCGACGCCGCTTTCTATCAAGCCATAGAAATAAGCAAAGCCCCCGTCATTGCGTCACATTCTTCGTTGCGTGCATTCACCCCGGGGTTTGAGCGTAATATGGACGACGATATGCTCAAAGCCTTGGCTAAAAATAGAGGCGTTATTATGATTAACTTTGGTTCCGGCTTTGTCAGCCCCGTTGCCCGCAGTTGGCGTGATAACAGGACCAAGAAAGCACAAGAACTGGCTACAGTCTTTGGCGAAGACAGCCAAGAAGTAAAAGACTTTGTTGAAAAGTACAATACACAAAGTCCTTATCCATTTGCTACATTGGAAACCGTACTTGATCACATCGACCATGTGGTGACATTGGTGGGTATTGATTATGTCGGAATAGGGTCAGACTACGATGGTGTAGGTGACTCTCTGCCCATTAACTTGAAAGATGTATCAGCCTTCCCAAACCTTGTTGAAGGCCTTCTAGAACGTGGATATTCAGAGAACGATATCAAACAAATTTTAAATCAAAATTTACTGCGGGTGTGGCGCGAAGTTGAAGTTATTGCAAAAGCAGGGTGAAATTAGAGTGCCGCGTTAATTTTAGTTAAAACATACGCGCTTTGTTGAGGTATCATTGGACAAATTACTTTGACCATGTACCTCAATGAAACTAATAATACGAAACTTAGCAAGAACCACCACCCAAGAGTCACTTAGCGCTCTATTTACTGAAATTGGCTTAGTTCAATCTTGCACTCTAGTTATTGACAAAGTCACTGGCGCATCCAAAGGTTTCGCATTCGTTGAAATGCCCAAAAATGGCGAAGCAAAAATTGCGATCGGCAAACTTAATAATATTGAGCTTGATGGTAGTAAAATACGCGTTAAAAAGGCAGAACAGACGTCAACTGGTCCGGATAAAAAAGACAGAAGCAGCGAAGTCTAGTCGCATTAGTGCGTTTCTTATAAGTCGGCCTTTACAATGGGTCGTAAATAGCCGCTTCAGAAACGCTGACTAAACTCCCTTTTGGCGCCTGCAAAACCAATCTGCAGTTGTTCCAGTCAAATGGCATTTGGTATAAGGTATTTTTGGCATACTGTATTTGCACATTGAATTTACCGCAGCGCAATTCAGTGAAACTCACCGGATTATCTATATCTATTTTGAATACTCGGCGCGACAAGTAATGCGTAAAAAGTTCCGTGCCATCAATTTTAACCGTCGTAGCAATCGGCTCGCCTGAGGTTAGCTTGGCCATCACTTGTTCTACTGTAGCGGCTAGATCAGGCAATAAGCCCTCGCTAAACTCACTTCCACTTAAGTCACTGTGTTGAACTAACGCTTGACGATATTGATTATTTTCAGCATATAATTTGAATAAGCTTGCTTTAATTTTGCTATTTAGCTTTTGGGTTTTTTCAGCTCTTGGATTATCTTTAAGCGCATTTTCAAGCGCTATGATTTTATCTTGATCACTTCCTTTGGTCTTTTCCAAATAAGTAAACTTGACCAAAGACAATTGACGATTTTCAGAAAATCGAATAATGTTTGCTTTATCCATGATCGTCAGCATCTCACCTAGTTCTTCGTACTTCCCATCTTTCAATAATGTGCGCATATTCAGATACATATTAGCAAAGCTTCGGCGCATCAGTGGTTCGGGGAATTTGTTGGTGAGCTTTGTTAATGTGAAAGTAAATGTGCGTTGCAGATTTTTCTGGGTGATCGCAACACCGTGTACTTTTGCAGGTTCAAACTCCCAATCATCAAAATTTTTCTCTATAAGCGTTTCAAAAATTTCAAGACCGCTGATCCGATTGTAACGCAAATTGACCGGACTTCCCTGCTCGTTAACGTCGAAACTGACTTCAACGTAACCCTCAACATTGTTACGTCTGGCTGAACTGGGATAAGACATGTCGAATGATTGGATCACCTTACTAGGCTTATAAATAACGGCATCTTGTTGTAAGTCGATGATATTTTCAGATGCGGTGTTGGCAAAGACAATCGCTGATTGGCTGATAGCAGCAATCAGCAGGAGACGAGCAAAAAATGTTTTCATATATTCCTTTATATTTAGCAACGCTTTTAGAAGGCCGAAACTACCTTCAGTATTTTCGGTCTGCAAGCGTCGAGTGCATGTTGCAATTGAAACTCAAAAAAAACATCTTCTTCCAGATCCAATGTTTTCTCCAACTCTATTAATGTTGAATACAGCCGTGGGCTAGCTATTATTTCGGCAGCTTCTACACTCAAGATACTCACTTCTTCAACAGTTTTCCACTCATTTAGAAGTAACTCTACTATGCCACTATCCTTTCTATTTGCAAGCCCTACTAACGCCTCTCCTCTGATCTCACTATCTTCGTCAGACGTGCCTTTGAGTAGTGCCTGTCGGATTTCAGGTGAATCAGACGCAATTTGTGTACCCAGCCCAAACATCGCCCAATTCCTTGTGTCTATATCTTCATCGCAAGATAACAACACCATGACATCAATAGCCTCGGTTGATTCCTGACCTAACAAGGCAAAGACAACGCCATTGCGAATTTCTGTACTGGGGCTTTGCGCAAACTTAATGACGTGAGCAATCGCTTTTTCATCACAGCGGTGACCCAGTGCAATACAAGCACAATAAACAACGGTATCAACCTTATCCTGAAGGGCCGATATTAATAAATTAACACTGAGATCTAAAAAAGTTTTATCGCGCCAACCTAATTGGCCTAAAATATCTGCACCTACTCCTCGGTCCAGAGGATCATGGCTGTTTAAATAAGTTTTTCCTAACTGAAATTCCTCTTCACCGCCCCGATAATGAACAAGTCCGAGGTTAGTGTCCCAGTTATTTTGCTCAATTCCGCTTCTGTATCTTTCAACGACTGAGACACTGCTTTCACTTTTATTTTCATACTTTAAATCAAAACGAGTTTTTACCAAGATTAACTACCTTGCAACTGCTGAGCAAAAAAGTAGTCTAGCATCGCCATCATATTCTTAAATAAAGGGTTAGGTTTCGGGACCGCACAGCGCTCGCTAATGTTAAGTTGAGTTTTATCTATTTTGAAACCCACCATCGTAATGTTGCTCATCACCAAGTCTTGGTGGCAGGTGTCGTATGACTCCGCAATGGTTAGCACTTGATGGTTACCTTCGATCCTTTCCAGTAAATCCTCAACACCATAGTAGGGAGCAGTAATGTCGGCCAGTGAATGCGCAACAAAAATAGGCTTTAAAACTGTTGTTTGTACTAATAAATCGCGGACCTCAAAAATAACATCGGCAAACGTCAACGCGGCATAACCGGCAACATCTGGATAACGGTAAGGGTTTGGCCCCGTGCTAACAAAATCACCATCAACTATTTTTGCAATCCACTTCATACCCCAAATTTTAGCTAAATTTTCTGCACTATCGGATAAGGCTAAGGCAGCAGAGAACAGCAACAAACCATCAACCTCATCGGGGTGCAGTAACAGATACCTAGTAGCAAACGTACCGCCCGTTGAAAAGCCACCAATGTAGGTTATTTCTGAATATGGACGGACAAGGCTCATGATACTGTCGACGTGCGAATACCAGCGTTGTTGCAAATTAGGATCGCGCATATCGCTTGCCGCATTGCGTTTTCCATTCCCAGGCATTAATGGTGCAACTACAGTGAATCCGCTGTTATTAAGGTGCTCCGCTATTGAACGAATAAAAAAAGGCGAGTCTGATAAGCCATGAAACAACACAACAATAGGAGCTATTTGTCTTTTACCGTTCGCGCCAGAGCGGCCTTTAGAATATAAAATGAAAGGTGAATTACCCTCATTTCTAAGTGCGCTGGAACACACTTTGTATTCATACAATCCGATGTTGTCTTCGCAAGATCTAACACTGCCTAATTCGGCTTCATATAATGTAGAAAAGTCCTCGAAAAGTTGGAGGGGTAAAGCAAGTCGATTTGATTCAAGTTGTTGACCTTGAACTGACCATACACAAAGCAACATAAGGGGAACTAGGGCTCTGGTTTTAAAACGTTTGAATATAGCAATTTTAGCGATACCACCGTCCATCAATTCTCGTTCCTTTAAATCAAGCGCTGTTCACCAATGATGTTTACCAATGATGTTTATTCAATGCTGCTTTTTCAATGCTGCTTTTTCAATGCTGCTTTTTCAATGCTGCTTTTTCAATGCAATACCGAGTCTACGGCATTTTATGCTTTGCAAAAACAAAAAAGCACTGTTTTTCAACATGTGCCTTTGTACTCTATGTATTTCTTATGATTTGGTTTACTTAAACACCTTGAAGATAAGCTTCCAGCTCGTCACTTCCGCCAATCCGTTTACCGCCAATAAATACTTGTGGAACGGTATCATAACCAGACACCGCCTTTAATGAGGCTAAAGTGGCTTGTGTGCCTAATATAATTTCTTCATATTCATAGCCTGCATCTTTGAGCAAGGTTTTCGCTTTTTCACAGAACGGACAGTTCGGCTTGGTAAACAATGAGACGTCCTCTGGCACTTTGATTCCCGGCGCTAAGTAAGTAAGCATCGTATCGGCGTCAGACACTTCAAACGGGTCACCCGGCACGTTTGGTTCGATGAACATCTTTTCTACTATGCCATCGTTTACTAACATCGAATAGCGCCAGCTTCTTTTGCCAAAACCAATATCACTTTTATCCACCAGCATTTCCATACCGGCAGTAAATTCACCATTGCCATCAGGAATAACGGTAATATTTTCAGCTTCTTGATCTGCTAACCATGCATTCATAACAAATGTATCATTAACTGCCATACAACAAACTTCATCCACACCTAACTTCTTGAAGGTGCTAGCCAATTGATTGTAGCGTGGCAAATGAGTTGATGAACATGTCGGGGTAAACGCACCAGGAAGCGAAAATAACACTACCTTTTTACCCGCGAAGAGTGTTTTTGACGACATTTTACTCCAGTCATCTCCACTCCTCATTGGCCAAGTAACGTCGGGGACTTGCTTGCCTTCATGATTTGGTAAACTTGTTGGTTGAGCCATTTTAATTCTCTATTTAGGGTATTGAGTTACATGCGTAAATATTAATAGATATTCGCAATAATGTCAGTATAAGAGTAACTTTTATTAGCTGATATCGCATATGCAATTCGCTATAGGAGAATTTGGTTGGCTGACAACTTAGTAATCTTTATACCAATCTGAAAGGGTAAACTATGATAATTTTAGTCGGTGGTGAGAAAGGTGGCAGCGGTAAAAGTTGCATAGCACAGAACCTTGCTACTTATCTGGCAGTGGAGAAAGTGGCAACTGTGCTGCTGGTTGACTGTGATATACAAGGAACAACAGCTGATTGGACACAAGTGAGAAACAACAATCTGAATGCGCTACCAATTGATTGCGTGCAACTTAATGGCAAGATTCGAAATCATTTATTAGGTTACAACAGCCAATATCAATTTGTAATTGTCGATTGTGGTGCACAAGATTTATTGGCTTTACGTTCAACCCTCTCGACAGCTCACGTTGCGCTGTTACCCATGCGCCCTAAGCGTCGAGATTTAAAAACACTTGTTCATTTAGATGAAATGGTCAATAGTTGCAAACTGGTGAATCAACAATTACAAGCGCATATTGTGTTTACCCAATGTCCGTCGCAACCTAAGCAACAATCGCGTATTAGCAATGCCAAGCAAACAGCGAGTTTATATGACATTCCTATTGCAGCCGATATTTTGCATGAACGTCATATTTACGATGATAGCGAGGCATCGGGATTATCTGTCATCGAAAGTGAGCCTAAGGGCAAGGCAGCAGACGAACTACGCAATTTGTTTTCTGATGTTATTCGGCAGCATAGTGCACAATCACCAGAATTCAGCGTGCACTATGCATAGCGACTTATCAACATGGTATGTGTTTATACACTCACTGCGTATTAGTTTTTAAGTCTTCTAAGTGGTATTTATCAATCAACGAATAAAGCGTTGGTCTTGTCACCCCAAGCAACTCAGCTGTTTTAGAGATGTTTTGTTCTGACTGATGATAGGCTCGTCTAATGGCTTTGCTTTCAGCTTGCTCGCGCACTTCACGCAAATTCAGCACCATAGCTTCTGATTCTTTTACCTTTGCAACCAAACCCAGATCATCAGCGTTAATAACAGTACCTTCTGCCAACACGACTGCTGATTTTAATTTATTTTGTAACTCACGAATGTTGCCAGGCCAAGAATGCCTTAACATCGCCTCAATTGCTTCATCACTAAAGCCATTGGTTTTGGCTCCATATTCTTCTTTATATTGATTCAAGAAGATTTTTGCCAGTAACACCACATCATCATCACGGTCACGCAACGGTGGGATGGAAATAATAATTTCCCCTACCCGGTAAAACAAATCTTCGCGGAAGGTTTCTTCTTTAACCATATTTTGTAAGTCACGATGGGTTGCGCAGACAACTCGAATATCCACCGGTATCTCACTTCTTCCGCCGACTCGCTCTATTACTCGCTCTTGCAAGAAACGCAGCATTTTGGCCTGTAAACCTAAGGGCATATCACCAATTTCATCTAAAAATAAAGTGCCCCCTTGCGCTGTTTCGATCTTCCCTGGCGTTGTCTTATTGGCTCCGGTAAATGCACCTTTTTCGTATCCAAACAACTCACTCTCAAGTAAGTTCTCAGGAATTGATGCACAGTTAATCGCAACAAAAGGTTGTGTTTTGCGAGTGCTATGCTCATGTATACTTCTAGCAAATACTTCCTTACCGGTACCACTTTCACCTAATAATAGGGCGGTAATATCCGTCAGTGCAATTTTCTCAGCTTTGCGGCTAATAGCTTGAATAGCCTCACTATTGCCCATAATGCGGCCCATAGAAGGGGTAGACAGCGTTAACAGCCGGTTTTCGTTCTCTAGTTCAGCTAAATTTAACGCACGCTTAATGAGGATGTTGATAGTGTCGGAATCAATGGGTTTTTGATAAAAGTCGTAGGCACCCATGCTGATCGCTTTGAGCGCATTTTCTTTTTCATTATTGCCCGTCACCACAATCACTTTTGTGCGTGGCGATAATGTCATAATTTCCTGTAAGGTTTTTAAGCCTTCAGAGGCATTAGCGGGATCCGGAGGTAAGCCTAAGTCAAGTGTAACGACGGCAGGTTCAAATCTTCTAAGCTGAGCGACTGCTGAGCTACGGTCTGCCGCAAAAACAGTATCAAATTCAGACAATGCCCATTTGAGTTGTTTTTGAATGCCTATGTCATCATCTACTACTAGTACTCTATCCATCATAGCCCCTTGTGTTAATCCGTCACGGGTATACTTAGTGTAAATACCGTTCCTTGGCCAATTTCACTTTCAACAGCAATGATACCGCCAGTTTCTTCGATATAATTCTTAGCATCATATGCGCCGATGCCCATTCCCGCATTCCCTTTGGTGGTATCAAAAGGCTTAAATAGTCGGGTGTCAATAAACTCTGCAGACATCCCCTCTCCTGTATCAATAATCTTGACCACAATATAGTGGTGACCATTCATGTTAGTCATTGAGGCATTAATAACAACGCTACCATCATCTTTCGTTGCCTGCTGAGCATTACTGATCAGATGATACATGACATTAGCAAATTTTTCGGCATCTATTTGCACTAGCAGTGAAGACTTGCAATCTACTATCGGCAAGGGCAGAAAGCTTTGACAGCGTTGCTCAACCACACTGTGTAAAATACGAGCAATGTCGGTTTGTAGTTGTCGCTGACCCTGTGTGGTTTTCTTTTCGGTTAATTGCTTGAGCATATTATCCATTCGGCTTTTAGTATACTCAAGTGTCTCAAACGTATCATCAATAAATTCAGGATTAGATTTATGTTGCTTAGCGTTGGCAAGGATCAGGTCAATTTGTGCCATCACGTTTTTTAGATCATGTAATACGAAGGCTGACATGCGACTGAAAGCAGCAAATTGTGCGTTTTCAGCCAATGCCTGGGCTCCTTCAAACTGAAAAATATAGTTAGAAACCTGTGCCGTTACTGCGTTAATATAATCTCTTAATTCCCAGTTCAGTGGCTTTACATGTTCGCTTTCTGCATCCAGTAGCGCCATTCCCCATAATTTTTCTTGCCTAAATATAGGAACGATAAGCTGGTAGTCAAATGTATCCATAAAATAGCTTTTATCGCTAAGTTCTTCGTATTGGTGAGGTTTGACTCGCAACTCTCCAATGTCAATTATCCACGCTTTTTGGTCGAAAAAGGACTGCAATAGCCCCATTTTCACTAATTCATATTCACGACCCGTTCCGGCATTGATCTTCGCGACTTGTTGCCAACCATTTTTATTCAATTTAAGTAACACGCCACTTTCGTATTCAACCGCTTGCAGCATGCCGTTAAGCGAGGTTTGATAAACTTCATTCAAACTTACTTGTTGTTCACTTAAAACCTCGGTTAACTTTACCCATTCAACCCTGTAATCAAACTGATTAGCGTAGAAATGCTTAGTAATAAATACTTTAATTTTGGTACGAAAATTATGTGATAAAAATAAGCTGACTAACAAAATTAGCGATATACCAACAAGTACAAACTGCACAGGATAACTCCAAGAGCCACCCAAAAATTTGACCAAATAACCGACCAAAGCCATCAAGAACAGGTAGCCCCCCGCAACCAACAACAGGGTACTATGCAGCACGACGTCTCGACTTACAAAAATCGCAACCCCCCAATAACTGATGCGACGAATAGCAAGGATCAAAAATGGCAGCAGTGCTACGTATATGTAACCTCTGGCGTACACATAATTTTCGCCAATTTGGTTAATCATAGTGGCGTTTGCATATGTCACAAAATCAAATAAACTCAATGCACCTAAGTACAATACCAAGGGTTTGTAAGCCCATTTTTGTTCACCGGCCTGTCGATACACTAACTCCAACACGATGAGCATTTGCAATGCGATTAAGGTGTGCAGTGAATATTGCCATAAGTATGGTACGGTTGACGATGCGCCAGTAATAATGGCTATCGTCGGCAAAACTAATAATGATAAGGTAATGGGGCGAACAACAATTTCTTTGAATGAGCTGAAATCAGAGCGTAAACAAGAGGCAAGAAATAACACCCACACCCACTGACGAACAGCGTCAGCGGTAAAGAAGTGACTGATGTGGCTTTGCCAGCCCAACAAGCTAATATTACTCACAGCCCACAAGCAAGTGGTCAACGTTGCGGCTACTAAAAGGTATTTAGCAATACCCGATTTACGTCCTGTAAAAAGCAATAGTAACAGCGCAAAGTAGCCTAGCGCTGCAATTGCATATCCTAAGTCGGAGAACATTATCGTTTTTGTACTAACAAGCTACCAATTGAATAGCCTGCGCCAAAAGAACAAAGGATACCGAAGTCGCCTTTCACTAAGTCTTTATTGTAAAGATTAAACGCAATAACTGAGCCCGCAGAAGCAGTATTGGCATAACGGTCTAGGACAATTGGTGCTTCTTCGAGCGTTGCTACCCTGCCCAACAAACGTTTACTTATCAGCGTATTCATATTGATGTTGGCTTGATGTAACCACCAACGCGTTAGATCTTCAGGCATTAAGTCATGTTTAGCTAAATGCGCTCTAATGTGCTCAGCAGCTAATGGACAGACGTCTTTGAATACTTTACGGCCCTCTTGATTAAATAACTTATCTGCACCATAAGGGTCAGTGTCGTTGGCTCGGTTTAAATAACCATGGTTGGAGCGGATGTTGCTAGAAAATTGAGTAAAAGCTTTGGTTGATAGCACATTGAATGCGTTGTCACTGGTCACTGTATCTTCGCCTTCAAGAATGATGGCTGTTGCCACGTCACCAAAAATAAAGTGGCTGTCGCGATCAGTATAGTTAACTTGAGGTGAGACTAATTCAGGATTAATCACTAACACTGTTTTAGCCGTCTGCGCTTTTATCATTTCATAAGCGCGGTGCATGCCAAAGGTTGCCGCAGAGCAAGCTACTAGCATATCAAAACCAAAGCCCTTAATTCCCAACTCCGCTTGTACTTCAATAGCAATTGCCGGATATGAACGCTGCACGTATGCACAAGACACGATAACGGCGTCAATATCATCTGCCGTCTTGTTGGCCGCTTTCATTGCTTTTTTAGCCGCAGCAACAGCAATTTCAGCTTGATTGGAAATTTGGTCGTCACTACGCTCTGCGATAATAGGGCGCATACGATTAATATCAAGAACTCCATCTTTTTCATAAATATAACGGCTTTTGATACCCGACGCTTTTTCAACAAATTCAGCACTTGAATGGGGCTTTGCTTCTATCTCGCCCGCCGCTATTTTATCTGCGTTTTGCGCATTAAACTTATCTGAATAAGCGTTGTAACTATTGATAAGTTCTTCATTAGTAATGCTATGTTTTGGTGTCCACAATCCGCTACCACTCATAACCACTTGCTGTGTCATGTGTTCTGCCTTTTATTTTGCGCTTTTATTTTTTGCATAATCTTAGCGCTTTATTACATTTTTGTCATTATTGCATAAACGAAATTGAATACAACGCCAGCATTCTATTTAAGCATCAACAAAAAAGCGCAAGCCCTTGTTAAAAGGTTGCGCTTCTTTTTAGCTCTTTTGGCTTTTGTAGCGTGTCTTATCTAGTTTGGTGTAACTTGATAAACACTCACCGTGCCGCTAACTTCGTTGCCCACAATAATCAAAGCCTCACCTGTTGCGCTGTCTTCACTTGCCACAAACAAGATACTTTCTGGAGCAAGGTCACCAATCACATCATCGACAGTGCTGCCCTCAGTTAAATCACGATTAATCACGTAATCAGCAAAAAACGCATCAAACGGATTGGTGACATCATAGACGAATATGCCACTCATTCTTTCAGTACCGATAAACGCGTAAGTGCGTTCGCCGATTGTTCCAACCGTTAAGGCTTCAGGCTCAGGACCTTTGTTTTCGGAACGCGAGTCACCTGCGTTTTTATCGTTGTCATTATTGAATTTGGCACCGTGTACAGACGCCGAAATACGTTCTAAGTCATCACCAGAATCAAATACGACAAGACCGTTCTGATCCCAAATAGTAAATGAGCGAGCGCCGTAGGTATAAGCTGATTCATATTCACCATTCCCGTCAGTATCGCCCAACACGCTAGTTACGCGCAAGTCATCCAAACGACCGTCCATTTGTAAGGTTTCTAAAGCAGAACCTGCTTGTGCAGTTAGGTCTTTTAACTTAACTTCATCTGAATAAGATAAACAACCATCATCGACGTCGTATGACTGCCCCATAGCAGCTGTGCATGCTGCTTCGTCAGCAACATCAAAGAAATATTCTCTTGCGTCGCCTTCGTTCGCAGTTACTAGGAAAGTCGCTCCTTTCCACTCGTAATTAGAAATAGTGTCTGGCATGTAAACGCCATTCAAGCCTTCATATTTAGCAAAACTGACTGCGCCGTTTTCTTGGCCGTCAAAGTTTAAGCCAGACCAGCTCTTACTACCCAAACCGATAACTTGTATGGATAGATCTTCAAGATCTAATATTGCTAAACCATTGTTTTCTTGCAAAGTGATGTAGGCTTTACTGTTTGTTGTTGAAACATATTCTGGCTCAAGGTCTTGCGCTACCGTAATGGTAATCGCGTTACCATTGATGGTTGAGCCCGTTGGATTAGGAAAGTGCATACCTTGAGCTTCTAAATCAGCTTGGGTTCCATTGAGACTGGTAAAAGTGACCGTTTCAGCTGTTTCTTCTGGCTCGCCGTTCGCAAGAATATCAATGACTGATATTGTACCTTCGGGGTCAATTGAATAGTCGCCATTAGGCTCGCCCTCATTCGCCACAATTAGCTTTCCACCGTCTGGCGTAAATGCAATAGAGTCCGGCAGAGCGCCTACTTCAATACTGTCCAAAAACGCGGGTGCACTGTTGTCTAAACCATTGTAAAAAAGAATAAAACCATTATCTGTTTTCGTTGCCGCTGACATTGCTACTGCTAATAAATTACCCGAGATCGCGATGCTGGTAACACCACCTAGAGGCGCTGTTCCTAAAGTTGCTGGCAAGTTAATAGATGATGTCGTCAAATTAATAGAGTTAATCGGGTTGCTTAGTTCTGTGGATGTTATTGATGCCGCAGAGATTATGGCAATACTATTATTTGCCGAATTGGTCGCGTAAATAGTTTGAGTTGCTTTGTGATATTGAACAATTTCCGCTGCACCTTGTGCGCCAAGAGATGCTCTAGCGACTAGAGACAAGGAAACGCCGACTGACGCATCTTGTCCGTTTTGGCCATCTTGGCCGTCGTTACCATCGCCGCCATCAATGCCTGGATCGCCTTGTGGACCTTGAGTACCGACGTCACCGATGTCTCCATCATCGCCGTCTAATCCACATCCGGTCAGTACAAAACCCATAGCAATAGCTAATAGGCTAATCTTAAATTTTGACTGTAACATCTGTTGTTCCCTCAAATTTTTATTATATTAAAAGACGATACCACTAAATAGATTGTCTGTTCAATCACAACATAGCATGATTGTGCTCGTGATCTTGGCCTATGCCTTGGCTAAATGAGGCCCCGATAAATGACGCCCTGATAAATGAGCCCTTGATAATGAGCTTAGTAGAAGCTCTTCGCAAATTGTCTTAAAAAGTCAAACTCGTCGCTCATATTTACAAATCATCACGACAAATCATCACGGCAAATCATAATGACAAACCATCATGACACTTTCATGACGACAATATGCTTTACTCGTTTAAAAAATATCAACAGGTTGAGGAAGTAGCGGCGCTACAAGCTTACCAACATGCCGAAAAAGCTGAATACGAGTAGTTCCACTGCGCCAAGCAAGTCCAATGTCTCTGAAGGCATTGTCTTCTGCTGGCAAACTAACCACATTTGTGGCATTGAGTATATTTTGTTGCAATGCCATTTCAGGCAGAAAGGTATAACCCATTTCGCTATTAACTAGTGCTACCAGGGTATGTAAACTATTCGCAGTCAATGAACTGACTTGTTCTTTGTGTTTCAAACCGCAAGCACTCACCGCATGCTCTGTCAAACAATGTTCTTTTTGTAATAAAAAGATACTGTCTTTGGGTAACGAATCAACTGAAGGCGCTACTTTTAGGTCTTTAGCACTATTTTTGTGCGCTATTAAATGAAATGGGTCATGACCTAAAATGAGTTGACGACAACCAGGTGTTTGCATTGGTAGCGCAAGGATCAGTAAATCGAGTTCGCCATCATTCAGACTGCCAAGTAAGTTGTCGGTAGTATCTTCATGCAATTGCAGTTTGATATCTGGCAAATTAGCATGAATTATTCGAATAAGGCCTTCAAATAGAAAAGGTGCAATGGTGGGGATGACGCCTAATCTAAGCGTGCCTGACTTCCAATCACCCGCGGACTCAGCAAATTCCATCCATTCATGTGTTTGGCTGAGTAAGAGTTTACTTTTTTCGACCAGCGCTTCACCGAAATCGGTAAAAATAAAGTTTTTGTGTTCTCGCTCTAGCAATTGCTGACCAATGCCATCTTCAAGATTTTGCACCGCAGCGCTTAAGGTTGACTGACTGACGTTACATTTTTCGGCAGCTCGGTGAAAGTGCTGCTCTTTATGCAGCACCGTTAGATAATGTAGGTGTTTTAAATTGGGTAGTTTCATTTGGGTAGTCTATACCAACTAAAAACTATACACCAAACGCGAATGTTAAAATAAAGAAGAAAATGATAGATAATGAGGCACCAGCAGGAAGCGTTACTATCCAGGAAATAATGATGCTACGGATCACTTTGCCATTAAGTGCTGCAACACCTTGCACAATGCCCACACCTAAGACCGCACCGACTAAGGTTTGCGTTGTAGAAATAGGCAGGCCGGTTCCGGATGCGATAAGGACCGTTGTAGCAGCAGCTAGTTCAGCTGCAAAACCTTTGCTTGGGGTTAAATGCGTAATACCTTGACCAATCGTTTTCATTACGCGATGGCCGAATAAGGCTAAACCTGCCACGATACCCAAGCCACCTAGAGGAAGTATCCACCATGCGAGGTCTGCGTTATCTAATATAGCACCGTCATTACTAACCACACTAACAACCGCTGCTAGAGGCCCAATTGCGTTTGCCACATCGTTCGAACCATGTGCGAACGCCATACAACAGGCAGTTAGTACCATTAAAATCGCAAATATCTTTTCAACACTGGCCGTTTGTTCTTCTGTGGTTAATGCTTTTTCAACGTGTAGACGGCGAATTAATACCATACCGATTAAACCAACAACAACGCCAATGGCGATTGCCAACATATAGCCTTGTTCGGCAGGTAGGCCTAAGCCAACATGCTTGAGACCTTTCTTAATTGTCACTAGCGACATAATGAACCCGGCAAGACCCATGTAAATCGGAACATATTTCACTGCGTAGATAAGGGGTGTCGAACGCTCAAAAATAAGTTTCTTAGCACTCATGTAAATAAGTATCGCAATGAGACCAGATATCGCAGGAGTAATGACCCAACTAGCAACAATGCCACCCACTTTGGCCCATTCTACAGCATCAGGGCTAACACCTACGGCAGTAAAGCCAATAATGGCTCCAATAATCGAATGCGTAGTCGACACCGGCCATCCAAAATATGAAGCAACCGCTAACCAAATACCAGCCGATAGCAACGAGGCGATCATTCCCAAGACTAAGTATTCTGGAATATTAGTAAAATATGAGACATCGATAATACCCTTGCGAATAGTCGATGTAACTTCGCCGCCAGCTAGATAAGCTCCTGCAAATTCGAAAATCATTGCAATGACAATAGCTTGTTTGAGGGTGATTGCTTTTGAACCTACTGAGGTGCCCATTGCATTTGCAACGTCATTTGCACCTATGCCCCAAGCCATGAAAAAACCTACGACTGCAGCCATAACGACTAACAGAAAACCGTAACTTGTGATTATATCCATAAATTAATAAAGCCTAGAGGTGAGGATTTTACCGATGAATTTGTAGTGATCAACCTTGTACTGGCTGACCTGTGGGCAATTTGTCCGTGGACAAAACTGTTGAGACACGTTGAAATCATAGCTGTGATTCATTAGTAAGACGGCGCTATGGTACAAACATGAGAGAATGATCGCAAGCGTTCAAAAGTATAAAAATTTGTGAGCTGACTTATTTCATTAATTTTTTAACCACTTTTTTCATTGAAGAATGTCGGACATCTTTTCCATAGGTAAGAAAGAGTATGTATTCGCACAAGTTTTTACAACGATCCCCTATTCGCTCTAATGAACGAATTGCCCAAAGCACATCGAACCATTTTTGCATATCTGTATGATCATTTTGCATCTCATTTGCGGTTTGTTTGAGCAACTCTTTGTGTTTTTTATCAATCGCGTCGTCTTGCTCGTAAACGGCAACTGCCGACTTCTCATCCTGACGCGCGAAAGCATCGAACGTGCCACGCATCATAAACACGACCTTTTCAGCAATCATCAACATACCACCTAGCACAATGTCAGAAGGGGGTAATTTGTCTTTGGTCACTAATTTAGCAATACGACATATCTCATCACCAATACGCTCGATGTCAGTGGTTGCTCGGGACACCGTCATTATTAGTCTAAGATCACTCGCTGTTGGGTTTCGTTTAGCGATAATTCGCATGCACTCATCGTCTATCTGCACTTCCATCGAATTAATTTTTAAATCGTTTAGCAAAACCCGCTCAGCTAAACTGGCATTGTTTTCACGAATAGCAGTAATCGTATTAATTAACTGTTGTTCGACTTCGCCACCCATGGTTAAAACAGAGTTAGTCAGGTTCTCAAGTTCTTGGTTGAACTTGCCTGATATGTGCGTATTTAACTCTAAATGTCTTTTCATCTATTGTTACGTTCCTTTAACTAGCCATAACGACCGGTTATATAGTCTTCGGTTTGCTTTTTGGCTGGCATAGTAAAAAGCGAGTCGCTGTCTGAATACTCAATGAGTTCGCCCTGATGTAGAAAAACAGAATAATCCGATACCCTAGCCGCCTGTTGCATATTGTGCGTCACGATAACCACAGTTGTGGTCTTTTTGAGCTGATTGATCAGCTCTTCGATATGCAGGGTTGTTAATGGGTCAAGCGCAGACGTTGGCTCATCGAGTAATAATATTTCAGGTTTTAATGCGAGCGCTCGCGCAATGACTAAACGCTGTTGCTGACCACCCGACAGTAATAATGCCGAGTCAAATAATCGACCTTTAACTTCGTCCCACAGTGCCGCATTGCGCAATGACGTTTCAACAATATCATCTAGCATTCTGCGCTCAGTTTTACCTTGAATACGCAAGCCAAAACACACGTTTTCATAAATACTCATCGGGAATGGATTGGGGCGCTGGAAAACCATACCTACTTTGGTGCGTAATTTGGCAACGTTTTCTTTTTTATTGTAGATATCGCGACCGTCCAGCTCTACTTCACCACTAAACGCATACTTTTGATTAAGTTCATTCATTCTGTTAAAGCTGCTTAACAAGGTCGATTTACCACAACCACTTTGCCCAATCATTGCGGTTATTTTATTTTTTGGAATGCGCATATTTATCTTGTTCAATACAAGACTGTTATTCAACCATACACTGAAGTCCTTCACCTTGATGGCCGTTTGTTCATCGGTGAGTTTGTCTAACGAAAGAGTTTCAGTTTCAAAAAGCTTTAACATAAGCGTTGTTTACTATTCCTATAACTATTTATACTACGAGCCCTGCTGTAGCAAGAACGCGAGGACTAAATACGCACATATCGGTCGCGCAATTTATTACGCACGATAATAGCAAATAAATTTAAGATGAAAACGATTATCAGCAGCAACATACAACTTGCAAACATCATTGACGAGCCTTGCGTGTTTGTTTGATTATGAAATGCACCGTCATAAATGAACACGCCTAAATGCATAAACTGACGCTCCAAATGTAGAAACGGAAATTCACTATCCACTGGCAGACTAGGCGCAAACTTTACCGCGCCGACAAGTATTAAGGGGGCGACCTCACCAGCCGCGCGAGCTATAGCTAAAATAACGCCAGTCATTATACCCGGGCTAGCAAACGGAAGTACCGTTTTCCAAATAGTTTCGGCTTTAGTTGCGCCTAGCGCATAACTACCTGCTCGCAACCCTTCTGGAACCCGTCGCAGGCCCTCCTCGGTAGAAACAATCACCACCGGCAAAGTTAATAATGCCATGGTCAGTGCAGCCCAAAACAAGCCAGGAGTGCCAAATGTAGGCGATGGCAAGGCATCACTAAACAACAGTGAGTCAATAGAGCCGCCTAAGGTATACACGAAAAAACCGAGGCCGAATACACCATACACCACACTCGGTACACCAGCCATATTACTGACGCAGATCCGGATCACCGATGTGGTCATATTATTGGGCGCATATTCGTGCAAATAAATAGCCGCCATGGCACCAAACGGCGCGACGATAACAGCCATTAATAAAACCATTAGTACTGTGCCAAACAACGCTGGGAAAACACCGCCACTGGTGGATGCTTGTTTGGGAGATTCTGAAACAAATTCTATTATCTTATTGCCACTATATGAAATTTTATCAAACAGACTCATCACATTCGGTTGGAAAAGATGGTCAATATCTTTCACCAGAACATCAAAAGGTTGGCCTGCTGCATCAATAAAAATAAGGTTATAAGAAGCTAGCTTGTGACGCAAGGCTTCGGCTTTTTGCTGCCAGTAAGTAAACTGTTCTAGTTCTTTCAAACGCGCTGGCGCTTCCTCACCCACACCGGATTGATTCAATAGTGCAATTTTACGATGCAATACTGTTAAATAATTAGTTTGAATATCGTGCAGTTGATTTTGAAAAATGGCCACATCAGCGACCACATCATTTAACTCTGCAAGCTGATAACGTTCGCTATTAGGCGTATTAACCTGTTGGAATTTTCCGTACTGAATGGCGCCTAAATTCAAACTTATCTGATAAACCGCATCGACTTTTTCAACAACTATGAGCGGCATGGGCAAGGCTGAATTAGAAAACTGCGCATCGAGTTTATCGCTTAATGCTTGATTAAATTCGTCAATATTAACAGAACTGGGCACAAACACGCTGACTTCACTGTTTGGCGTATCATAGGTGGTGACTTTAAAAACCTGCGATGGCCAAAAATAAGCTGAGCCTTTTAGCACAATAAATAGCACTAAACTCATTAATACAATTAGCAAAATTGCTGCACTTAAGCCGCTCGCAAAGCTAGAAATTGTTTGTTGTTCAGGAGCGCTAAATTTACGCATCGGTATATACCTTGCGCAAACGATTACGCAAAATTTCAGCCGCTGTATTAACAATAAAGGTAAAGATGAACAAAATACTTGCGGTTAAAAATAAGGTATTAAAATGGGTGCTGTTGACACTTGATTCTTGCAGTTCTATTGCTAAGTTTGCTGTCATTGAACGTAAACCCTCAAGAATATTCCAGTCACTAATAGGCGTATTACCGGTGACCATCAGCACAATCATCGTTTCACCGAATGCGCGACCAAAACCCAACATAACGGCAGAAAGAATACTTGGCATTGCAACAGCAATAATGACTCGGCGCAGCGTTTGTAATTTGGTTGCCCCCAGCGCAAACGAGGCTTGTTTGATACTTTCAGGCACTTCGAACAATGCATCTTCAGCCAACGAATAGATACTCGGTGAAATAGCCACACCCAATGCAATGGCAACCACAATCGTGGTTTTCGATATATTCAATATATTGTCTTTTTGTTCGCCAACCTCAGCGCTGCCAAGCAACATAAAGCGCCACACGTCACTGAGAGAAAAACAAAATAAGCCTAGTAGCACGACGGCTAAAATAATAACAAGAATTTCCCAGCGGCGGTCAAACTTGTCTTCTAACACCGTTGCCACTCTTGATTGTAACAGTGCCGCGGTAACCAGCAATATAGGAAGAGACACAATAAATAAAATGACAGACAGCAAGAACTCTTCAGCTATTGGCACCATCCAAACCGCAGCAATAAAACCAATTACAACCGAGGGTACCGCTTCGAGCATTTCTATTGCAGGTTTGAGGTATTGGCGCACAGCAGGATCAGCAAAATATGATGTGTATATGGCTGCACCCAAGGCAAGTGGGATGGCAACAAACAGAGCCAGAAAAGACGCTTTTAAACTGCCCACAATCAAAGGCACAATACTGAATTTGGTTTCATAATTTTCAGAAGCACTGCTGGTTTGCCAAACGTAAGCTGGTTGTTCATAACCCTCGTACCATACTTCTGAAAAAAGACTTTTAAGCGTAGTTATGCCTTGCAAATTTTGAATTTCGAGGGAGTGCATTTTATGGCGTTCGAATACATAAAGACGAGCACCGAACCATTGCAGGCCTATCCCAGGTAGCCCTAAGTCTTGTACTCGAAACATTTCATTTGTCATTCGATTTAAAAAAGCGATATTACCGATTTTCGAGACAACCACCGCGGCATTAGAATCAGTATCGAAGGCCATATGCTCGATGGGTCCATCTAATTCACTAATATCCGTCTCGTTGTGGCGAAAAACAAAACTCCCTTGTTCGTTTAGCATTATCCATTTACTTAAAACATGTTGTCGGTCTTGAGTGAAGAAAGAGCGCTGACTTGAGGATAAAAAAATACGCATTACATCACGAGATAATAACTGTCGATCAATTACGTTATTTTCAGTGTCCACCAGCGACATTATATTCTTCGATATTGTTAGCAGTTGCCTTGACCTTGGTATGGCTTGATATTGTTCAATATCTTCATATATATAATGTTGAAACGCGGCGGGTTTTTTTTTATCAAACCAGTAAGTGCTGAGGCTTGAATTTTGGAACTGAGTTAACATCACAAAGTTGCCGGATTTTGAAAACTGCCATGCCTGTTTTTGGTCAGCTAGAGCATGCTCAGACAGATCGCTGTCAGACACTTTACGACGATCACTCATTTCTGCATTTATCCCGATAGAACTTTCGAGTATCAGGCTATATTGCTGTTTTTCGTAAGATAACTTATACAGCTCAAATAAATGATTTGGGGTAATAACACCTACATAGGTTAAATCGCCTTTTTCAAGAAAAAGAATTTGATGTTGGCAAGAAAACGGAAAGCGCTTGGTTTCGCTAAAGCCAAGCTGCTCATTATCTAAATGTTGTTTATTTAGCAAAATGAGATCGCATTTATCCACACCCATATAATGAGTGCCTGAGCTGAGCTCTACGATGCCCGACAATTGGCTTGATTGTGCAAGCAGCGAAGTGCTCTTTAATTCTAAATTGGGTGATTTAAATAGAGGGTAGGCGTTGCTAAAAATATGCCAAATAATTAATAAAAAAGTGGCTAATACCAGCCAACCGAAACCCGTCACGACTTTGCGCGTTATCCAGTCTTTGCGAAATCTACGGGCGTTAAATTGATGTTGTTCTTGCTGGTTCATTTGGAATATTAAATTGGGTAGAAAACACGGAATGACTTCAGTCTACTAAAGCACTATACTCAAGACAAATCAATAGTTAAGGCAAATTCTGTTATGCAAGTTATGGTACTCACATTAATAGGCAAAGACAAACCCGGATTAGTTGACGCAATCGCCAAATGTATTATGGATGCCGAAGGTAATTGGCTTAAGAGTAGCTTTTGCCACTTATCGGGGCAATTTGCTGGCTTTATCGAAGTGATGCTGCCGCAAGAGAAGCACAATGAATTAGTGCACGCTTGCCATCAACTTACGCATTTACATATCACTTTACAGCCTTCTAATACGCATGAAATCGTACTTGATGCAAAAGCAGTTATTCTAGTTACCGGCAACGATAGAAGAGGAATTGTCAGTGACATTACCTCTACCTTAAAAACCTTTGACATTAATATTATCGAAATGACCACACAGTGTGAAAGTGCGCCTAATTGGGGCAGCCCATTATTTACTGCAAAAGTTATTATTTCAGTATCACCCCAAATGGATTTAGATAATGTTAAATTAGCGATAGAAGATATCACCGACGACTTAATGGTAGAAATTGAAAGCGCGTAACAATGCGTGTCATATTGAACCATTAAAGTGTCTGTTTGCGCATTCGTTTACACAAGTATTTAAAGAGTAATAATGAACGAAAGAGAACTTTACTACCCAAAAGAGCTTAGCTGGTTGTCATTCAATGAGCGAGTCCTGCAAGAAGCGGCGGATGAAAATAACCCGATTATTGCGCGTATTCGCTTTCTAGGCATTTATTCAAACAACTTGGATGAGTTTTATCGTGTGCGCTTTGCAGACGTAAAACGCCAGATCACGATTTCTCATAATGATGGAAATGAAGAACAAGCACTGGTTTTTGAATCACTTCTAAAACGCATCCAAGATAAAGTACATCATTTATCAAAGCGCTTTGACGCCATCCACCGTGATATTACGAAGACACTAAGAAGATACAATATTCATATTCTTCGCCATCCAGAGTTGAGCGAAAGTCAACTCATTTGGGCTCGTAAGTACTTTAAGAGCAAGGTACTACTGCACGTTGCGCCGATATTGCTCGATAGCAAAGGGCATTTGATCCAGCGTTTAAATGATAGCTCAGTGTATCTCGATGTTGCCCTACGCAGAGAAGGTCGAAATACCAAATATGCGGTTGTGGAAATACCGACCAATGCCATTAGTCGCTTTGTTGTACTGCCACCTGAAAAAACCAAAATGAAAAAACAGATCATCTTAATTGATGATCTTATTAAACTCTGCCTATCTGATATTTTCACCGGTTTTGTCAAATTTGATTCCGCTGACGCCTATTCATTTAAAATAACTCGAGACGCCGAGTACTCAATTAATGATGAAATTGATGAAAGCTATGTAGAAAAAATGTCTGAAGGTATGAAGCAACGCCTTATTGCTGAGCCCGTCAGGATTATTCACGACGATGGTATGCCCGATGATATGATCAAAGACTTACGCAAACGCTTAAGAATTTCCTCGGAGGACACTATTCAGACCGCGGGTCACTATCGTAACTTTAAAGATTTTATTGGCTTTCCAAACGTTGGCCGTAGCTATCTTGAAAACCCAACATTACCCGAGATTTCTAACAAATCATTTTCAACCCACGATACAGTTTTTCAGGCCATCGCGGATAAAGATATTCTTTTATATTATCCATACCATGAATTTTTGCACTTCACTGAATTTGTTCGCCAAGCGGCGTTCGATCCTCAAGTTAAACATATTCGACTGAATATTTATCGCGTTGCATCACAATCGCGCATCGTTAACTCGTTAATTGATGCGGTCGACAATGGTAAAAGTGTCACAGTGGTTGTTGAGCTTCGAGCGCGATTTGATGAAGAGGCTAATATCGCCTGGTCTAAAAGTATGACTGACGCCGGTATTAAGGTTGTATTAGGCAACCCGAATGTGAAAATTCACAGTAAGCTTTGTGTCGTGTCGCGAGAAGAACGCGGGGTAATGAAGCATTACTCACACTTTGGAACCGGTAACTTCAACGAAAAGACAGCGAAAATATACACTGATTTGAGTCTATTTACCTGCAACCAAGAACTTGCTTTAGAGTGTATTCAAGTGTTTGACATGATCCAGAATCCGTATAAAAAGATGAAGTTTCAGCACTTACAACTTTCGCCTCTTAATGCTCGAAATAAAATACAATCCTTAATAAGACAAGAGATCCAACGTGTTAACGAAGGTCACGAAGGTCTAATAACGTTAAAAATCAATAATTTAGTAGACAAAGAATTGATCGACAACTTATATCACGCCAGTCAGTCTGGTGTAAAAATAAGGGCGATTATTCGTGGCATGTGCGCACTGATACCCGGGGTAAAAGGCTTAAGTGAAAATATTGAAGTCATTAGCATTGTTGACCGCTACTTAGAGCATCCACGCATCATGGTATTTCAGAATGGCGGCGATAAACGGGTTTACATTTCATCCGCTGATTGGATGACGCGTAATATGGAATATCGAGTTGAAGTTGGCTGCCCTGTTTACGATCCTGACGCCATCAAAATGATAGAAGACCTACTCGATATCCAGTTCAAAGACACCTTAAAGGCGCGCATCATTGACGAGCACCAAGTCAATAATTACGTTAAACGCGGTAATCGCAAAAACTTGCGTTCACAAATTGAAATACATAAATACCTCACAAAAAAGGAAGCACTTTAATTGCAGACCCTAGAAAATGTTTTTGAAGATGTCAAAACTCGTGATATCAACCTTTATGCTGCTTTAGATATTGGTTCTAATAGCTTCCATTTAGTTATTGCTAGAGTCGTTGCAGGGTCATTGCAAACGGTACAGAAAATAAAGCACAAGGTTCGATTAGCAGAAGGCTTGAACGATAAAAATATTCTATCTGACGAAGCAATGGAACGCGGTTTAACAACATTACAAAGTATGGCGGAAAGTATGCAAGGGCTTGAACCTTCGCATGTTCGAATTGTTGCCACACATACCTTACGCAAAGCACGCAATGCAAAAGTATTCTTATCCAAAGCGCGAAAGGTGTTCCCCTACCCGATTGAGATTATTTCAGGTCCTGAAGAGGCTCGTTTAATTTACACCGGCATTGCCAATACCACGCAATCTGAAGGTAACCGATTAGTGGTCGATATTGGGGGGGGGTCGACAGAATTTGCGGTTGGTGAGCACTTACTTCCCATGATGTGTAAAAGCGTACAAATGGGTTGTGTGAGTTATCAAAAACGTTATTTTTCTGACGGTGTTATTACTAAAAAAGCATTTCAAGCCGCTATTACTGGCGCTCGCCAAGAAATTGAATTAGTTGTTGGTAATTTGAAACGTTTTAAATGGGAAACGAATATTGGCGCATCCGGCACTATTCGCTCTATCTGCTCGGTACTGACTGCGCAGGCGCAAAGTAAGAGTGACGTCGCTATTACTAAAGCAGGCTTAAATGAGTTGATGCAAGCCTGCTGTGAAGTGGGTCGTTCAGAACAACTAAACTTACCCAGCTTGACCGAAGATAGAAAACAAGTCTTTGCTGCAGGACTGAGTATTCTCATTGCTATTTTTCGTAGTTTGAATTTAAGTGCGATGGAAGTCAGTGGCGCGGCATTGCGCGAAGGAGTTCTTTATGAAGCGCATGATAGCGGTGCGACTACAAATATCAGGGAACGCACTGCGCAAAGCCTAGCAACACGTTATGACGTGGACACGCTGTATGCTAAAAAAGTATGGGGGACTTGTATCAAAATTTATGAACAAGCTGCTGACGCTTGGGATATCAAAATGGGAGATTTACGCCATATATTGGGTTGGTCAGCATTGCTGCATGAAGTCGGCCTGCAAATTAACTCACGCGGCGTGCAACGTCACTCTAGTTATATTATTGAACAAAGCGATTTACCCGGTTTTAACCAAGAACAACAAAAACTGTTAGCAGCCTTAGTTCGCTTCCACCGCAAAAAAATAAAACTAGCAGAATTACCCTCCTTCGTTAACTACAGTGAAACAGTGGTGCTTAAATTATTGGTACTGCTGCGATTGGGTATTGTGCTTAATATTAATCGTCAAGAAAGCCAACTACCTGAATTTGGTTTGGAAATTGTTGAGCAAAAAATCATTCTCAGTTTTCCCGACAACTGGTTTGATTTGTCACCGCTACTGCTCGCAGATTTACAACAAGAAAACCAATATATTGAAGCCACTGGCATGCATATTCGTATAAAGTAACGAACTTTTAAGGCTGAACATTAATGACAAAAAAGGGAACATAAATAATGTTCCCTTTTTACCTAATGAGCTTGTCCTAAACTAGATTTTTATAGCTTAGGTATTTGATGCTTGATAAATGCCTTCAATTGCATTATTCAACGTTGCGTTAAACGCTTCATCCGATTGTTGAAAAGACACACCTTCGGTCAACGCACGCGAAAAGCTTGCAATCATGCCCTTGTTTTCACTTAACCGTTGATTAGCATTATCACGGGAATAACCTCCCGACAAAGCAACAACCTTGAGCACTTTTGGATGCTCAATACATTCTTTATAGAAATTGTTCGACTCTGGCAAAGTCAGTTTTAACATTACATGTTGGGCGTCAGATAAGGCATCAAGCTCAGCCAAAATGGCAGCTTTTAATAAAACTTCAGCTGGTGCTTTTTCTGGGCTATTGATATCCACTTCAGGCTCAATAATAGGCACTAAACCGGCAGCTAAAATTTGCTTAGCAACGACAAACTGCTGAGCAATGATAGCGTCGATGCCCGCTTTATTTGCTAGTTTTACAACAGAACGCATTTTGGTACCAAAAACATCTTGTGCATTGGCTTTTGCTAGTAACTCATCTAGCCCCGCAATTGGCTTCATTAACTGAACGCCGTCTGCTTCGTCTTCCAAGCCTTTGTCGACTTTTAAGAATGGAACAACATTCTTTTGTTGCCATAAATAATGTGCGCTAGATAGACCTTCAACATCACGATCCAATGTATTCTCAAACAAGATAGCGCCCAATACGCGCTCTCCTGTAAATGCAGGACTCGTCATAATACGAGTACGCATTTGATGAACACAAGTGAACATCTCTTCGTCATTGTTGTATGCTGACTCGTCAACACCGTAAAGCTTAAGCGCTTTAGGTGTGCTTCCACCGCTTTGATCTAATGCGGCAATAAAGCCAACTTCATTTTTTACTTTTGCCAACATGTCTTGTTGTGCTTGAGTTGTCATCTAACGCTCCTTTTCGTGTTTGTGAGCTATTTTTGCTCAGTATCGCTATGTTAGCTTGATTTTATGGGCCTTACCACTTCTCTGATCCGTTCGCTAATCAAGGCCTTACCTCGTCTTTAAGCAAGTTCTCAAGCAAGTAAGATCAACGTTAGTCTCTATCTAAAATAGCAACTGCCGGTAAGGTTTTACCTTCTAAAAACTCTAAAAATGCACCACCACCAGTGGAAATATAAGATATTTTATCTTCAATACCGTATTTCTCAACGGCTGCCAGTGTGTCGCCACCGCCAGCAATAGAAAAAGCATCACTCTCAGCAATAGCCATCGCCAATGCTTTGGTTCCTTCACCAAACTGGTCAAATTCAAACACACCGACGGGGCCATTCCATACAATAGTGCCAGCCTGCTTTATTATCGCAGCTAAGGTTTTTGCGGTTTCGGGCCCAATATCAAATATCATATCGGCATCATTAACCGCACTTACCGCTTTTAAGGTAGCCGGTGTCGATGCTGAAAACGCAATACCGGTTACTACATCAGTCGGCACCGGTATCTCGCCATTATTATCTTTGGCAGCTTGCATTAAGCGTTTTGCCTCTGGTATAAGGCTTTCCTCACACAATGATTTGCCCACGTTGTGGCCTTGTGCAGCAATAAATGTATTGGCAATACCGCCACCTACAATCAATTGGTCGACTTTGCTTGCCAATGATTCAAGTACGGTTAGCTTGGTTGATACCTTTGAACCACCAACAATCGCAACCAATGGCCGCGCAGGGTTATCCAAGGCTTTGCCTAAGGCCTCTAGTTCACCTGATAACAAAGGTCCTGCACAAGCTTCGGTAGCAAACTTCGCGACGCCGTGAGTTGATGCTTGGGCTCTATGCGCTGTGCCAAAAGCATCCATGACAAATACATCACACAAAGCAGCATATTGCTTGGCTAAGGCCTCATCATCCATCTTTTCACCTTGGTTAAAGCGCACATTCTCGAGCACAGTCACTTTAGCTGATGACGCATCTAAGCCTTGAAGATAGTCAGTAGCTAAAACAACACCACCATCCAAGGCTTTATTTAAATAATCTACGACTGGTTGTAATGAAAATGCAGGATCGGACTCACCTTCGGTAGGACGTCCCAAATGAGACATCAACATTACGCTTGCCCCTTTATTTAAGGCTAACCGTATGGTTGGGAGAGAGGCGCGAATTCGAGCGTCAGAGATTACAATACCGTCTTTTACAGGCACATTTAGGTCTTGCCTGATGAGTACTCGCTTACCTTGTAAGTCTAGCTCCTGCATTTTACGAATGGTCAAAAACTTCTCCTTTCAAACGTGTTAAAAAATTAATTGTTAAGTTTATGCATATACAGCGCCGTGTCGAGCATACGGTTTGCAAACCCCCACTCGTTATCGCACCAAACTAATGTTTTAACTAGTTGCATGTGACTCACCCTTGTTTGCGTCCCATCGACGATTGAAGAGTGCGGATCATGATTAAAGTCTATCGATACTAGTGGCTCTTCAGTGTAGTCGATGATGTGCTTTAGATCGCCATGCGCACTCTTTTTGAGTGCGCCATTAACATCACCAACCGTCACTTTGTCACGTAGAGTGACACTCAAGTCCATGGCAGTCACGTTTATAGTGGGCACTCTCACCGCAATTGCTTCAAATTTACCTGCAAAGCGCGGTAAAATTCTTTCAATACCCACCGCTAAGCGAGTATCCACAGGAATGATGGACTGGCTGGCAGCGCGAGTACGACGCAAATCGGAATGATACGCATCAATTACAGGTTGATCGTTCATGGATGAATGGATCGTGGTAATTGTGCCACTTTCGACACCAAAAGCATCATCTAAGACCTGAATAATAGGCACAATGCAATTCGTAGTACATGAACCATTCGACACAATCAGATCACTTGCTTTTAAACTTGTATGATTGATACCAAAAACAATCGTGGCATCCATATCTTGTCCACAAGGTTGTGAAAACAAGACTTTCTTTGCGCCATTCTTAATGTGTTGCTGGGCCGACTCTCTGGAACTAAATACACCAGTGCATTCCAATACAATATCTACATCGACTTTTGACCATGCTAGATCTTCAATATGACTTTCTTGAAAGAGTGGAATTTTGTCACCCTGAACAAGTAAACATTTGTCTGTATAGCCAACGGTGCCTTTAAAACGACCATGCGCAGTATCGTATTTCAACAAGTGTGCAACGCCCTCTGGCGATGCAATTTCATTGATGGCAACAACTTGAATTTGATCATTACGTCCAGACTCATAAAGTGCACGCAAGACATTTCTGCCAATACGACCGAAACCATTTATTGCGATGCGCAACATTATGATGCGCCCCTTAATCGGAACAAATTAGACTTGGATCTCAAACCTTATTTCAGTCCTTTTGCGACGGTATAAACCGCGTCTGTAGTAATATTGAAGTAGGTAAATAAGTCACTCGCAGGCGCCGACTCACCAAAACTGTCCATACCTACAACCGCGCCATCTAGTCCTACATATTTGTACCAAGTATCTTTGGCTAGTGCTTCAACAGCAACTCGTTTAGTCACGGCTCTGGGTAATACAGTTTCTTTATACTCTGCTGATTGACGGTCAAACAAGTCAGTACATGGCATTGATACAACGTGCGTTGGTATGCCTTCAGCGTGAAGCTTCGCTGCAGCCTCAACCGCTAAATGCACCTCAGAACCTGTTGCAATTAAAATAATTTGAGGTACAACATCGCTGCCGACTAATACATAACCACCGCGTTCTACGTCAGATAATTGCTGCGCATTTCTGGCTTGCTGTGGCAAACCTTGGCGCGTAAATATTAAGGTTGTTGGGCCATCTGTTCTCTCAATTGCAGCTTTCCAAGCAATTGCCGATTCAACCTGGTCGCATGGACGCCAATTGTCTAGGTTAGGTGTTGCACGTAAGGAAACGACCTGCTCCACCGGCTGATGCGTTGGACCATCTTCACCCAATCCAATTGAATCGTGAGTATACACAAATATGCAAGGTTGCTTCATAAGCGCAGCCATTCTGACCGCATTACGAGCGTATTCCATAAACATTAAGAATGTTGCGCCGTAAGCTTTAAAGCCGCCATACAAAGTAATGCCGTTCATCATTGCCGACATACCAAATTCACGCACGCCGTAGTACAAATAGTTACCTGATGCGTCCTCTTTACTGACGCCTTTGCTACCAGACCAAATTGTTAAGTTAGAGCCAGCAAGGTCGGCAGAACCGCCTAATAGTTCGGGTAATAATGGACCAAACGCATTCAATGTATTTTGCGAGGCTTTACGCGTTGCAATATTTTCTGGGTTATCTTGCAAACCACGAATATATTTAGCCGACTCATGTCCCCATGACTCAGGTAAGCTGTTATTTTTTCTGCGCATAAACTCTTGCGCTAACTCAGGATAAGCTTGCTGATAGCCAGCGAACAAAACTTCCCAAGCGGCTTCATCTGCAGCACCTTTGGCTTTAGCATCCCAGCCGGCATAGACATCAGCAGGAATTTCAAATGGCGCATATGGCCAGTTCAGTTCTTTTCTAACCAATTCAATTTCAGCATCACCTAGTGGTGCGCCGTGGCAATCTTCTTTGCCCTGCTTGTTGGGTGAACCAAAACCAATGACCGTTTTGCAACAAATTAAGGTTGGACGAGCTGTATCCGCTTTGGCTTGCTCGATTGCCGCGCTAATTTGCTCCGGATTGTGACCATCAACGCCACTGATTACTTGCCAGCCGTAAGCTTCAAATCGTTTAGGCGTGTTATCGTTGAACCAGCCCTCAACTTCACCATCGATGGAAATACCGTTATCATCCCAAAACGCAACTAATTTGCCCAAGCCTAGCGTACCGGCAAGTGAACAAGCTTCATGAGAAATACCTTCCATTAAGCAACCGTCGCCTAAGAAGGTATAAGTTTGGTGATCGACGATAGCAAACGCGTCACGATTGAATTGTGCGCCTAGCACTTTTTCAGCTATTGCCATACCCACAGCGTTGGTAAGACCTTGCCCTAATGGACCAGTCGTTGTTTCGACACCTGGTGCATAGCCATATTCTGGGTGGCCTGGAGTTTTGGAATGTAATTGACGAAATTGCTTTAATTCTTCAACCGGCAATTCGTAGCCTGAAAGGTGCAGCAATGAATAAAGCAACATTGAACCATGACCATTCGACAATACAAAACGGTCTCTGTTTGCCCAGTTAGGGTTTTGTGGGTTGTGCGACAAGAAGTCTGCCCACAATACTTGAGCAATATCTGCCATTCCCATTGGTGCGCCAGGGTGACCTGACTTCGCTTTTTGAACAGCGTCCATACTTAAAGCACGGATGGCGTTGGCTAGATGACGACGTGATGGCATGAGCTCTCCTAGAAACTTCGATTACTTATTGCGTATTAGACTAACTCCTCGAATAGAAGGCAATCTCAAAATAGAACGCGTATTCTCATACAGTAGGCCACTTTGTTCAATCATTATTCGGCGTTTGTGTCTGCATTTTTTGACTAAATCCCGTTTTATAAAATCCAAATTGCGCTTGAGGCCGTAAACAGCGTTAGAGTTGTTAGACTTTTAGACGTCTAGAAGTAAATATTGGTAAAATACAAAATTTGCTCTACAATACGACCACAAAGTCGCGAAAGTTGATTAGCTAAAAATATCTACCTTTTTTAAACCGGTACTAATGCACTTTTTAGAGAGAAATCACTAAAATTAAATGCACAAATATTCACGTTTATTAAGTAAAGATAGGCGCCAAAGTCGCTGGGTATTGTTAAGGGCTGAAATAGTTTTTAACACATCAATCGTTTTCGCTGTACTAGAATTAAAGTATAGAGCACAAGAGTATCTGTACTGAAACGAATATAGGAAAATTCATGGCAAGTCACTTATTTACATCAGAATCCGTATCCGAAGGTCATCCAGACAAAATTGCAGACCAAATCTCAGATGCCGTTCTTGATGCCATATTAGAAATAGACCCTAAAGCGCGTGTCGCTTGCGAAACATATGTGAAGACAGGCATGGTGTTAGTTGGCGGTGAAATCAATACAAATGCTTGGGTTGATATTGAAGAGTTAGCGCGTAAAACCGTGAACGAAATTGGCTACACACATTCGGATATGGGCTTTGATGGCAATTCGTGTGCTGTTTTAAACGCTATTGGTAAGCAGTCAACCGATATCAATCAAGGCGTTGACCGTTCATCACCAGAAGAACAAGGCGCGGGAGACCAGGGCTTAATGTTTGGTTATGCAAGCAACGAAACTGAAGTATTAATGCCTGCTCCCATTACTTATGCTCACCGCCTGGTTCAAAAACAAGCCGAACTGCGCAAAAATGGTAAACTAAGTTGGCTAAGACCCGATGCGAAAAGCCAAGTGACATTCATTTACGAAAATGATAAACCGGTTGGAATCGATGCGGTTGTCCTTTCCACACAGCATTGTGATTCAGTTTCCAATGAAGATCTTCGTGAAGCTGTCATGGAAGAAATTATAAAACCTGTTTTACCCGCACAGTGGTTATCCAATAAAACAAAGTTTCATATCAATCCAACAGGGCGTTTTGTCATTGGCGGACCAATGGGCGATTGCGGCTTAACCGGTCGTAAAATTATTGTCGATACATATGGCGGCATGGCACGTCATGGTGGTGGTGCATTTTCAGGCAAGGACCCATCAAAGGTTGACCGCTCTGCTGCATATGCGGGTAGATACGTGGCCAAAAATATGGTTGCCGCAGGTTTAGCAGAACGTTGTGAAATTCAGATTTCTTACGCTATTGGTGTGGCTGAACCCACCTCTATCAACGTTGAAACGTTCGGTACCGGTAAGGTATCGGATGAATTACTGACTGCGCTGGTAAGAGACCATTTCGATTTACGTCCTTACGGACTGATTAAGATGCTAGATTTAGAGCGCCCGATCTACAAAGCCACTGCTGCATATGGCCACTTTGGACGCGATGATTTTCCTTGGGAAAAAACAGATAAAGCCGGTGACCTTAAGCAGGCAGCTGGGTTATAGTACTTACCTAAGGTAATTGCATATATTTTATTGAATGCCTCCTTTTGGGGGTATTTTTTTGACAAGGAAATCGTATGACATTCACATCAAATCGCTTCGCATTGGCAACCTTGACCATTGCCACCACATTGACTATCGCTTCTTGTGCAACATCGCCAACCGGGCGTAGTCAAATGCTGTTGTTTCCTGAATCTCAGTTAAGTGAAATGGGTGTTCAAGCCTTTTCAAGCATGAAAGAGAATATCAAGATGTCAAATAAACCGGTCCAGAACGATTATGTGCAATGTATTGCAGACAGTATTACCCGGCATGTGCCCAAAGATGTATTCGGCGGCAAATGGGAAGTCGTTGTATTTGATGACGCACAAGTAAACGCTTTCGCTCTGCCCGGTGGCAAAATTGGTGTCTACACAGGCTTGTTGGACGTTGCCGTTAATCAGCATCAAGTTGCCGCTGTGATAGGCCATGAAGTAGGACATGTAATTGCGCATCACGGAAATGAACGTGTATCACAGAGCACCTTAATTGGTATTGGTCAAGAAGCAGTCAATGTTGCTTTGCAAACCAACGAGGTTGCCAGTAGTCAGTTGATCATGACGGGTCTAGGACTGGGCTTTCAGTATGGGGTCACCATGCCATTCGGTCGCACCCATGAAAGTGAAGCAGACGAAATTGGCCTAGAATTAATGGCAAAGGCAGGGTTTAATCCACAAGAGTCAGTTGAGTTATGGAAGAATATGGCGAAGGCAAGTAGCGGTCAGTCACAACCCGAATTCTTTTCTACTCACCCCTCGCCAAAAACCAGAATCGAAGATTTACAAGCGAACATGCAAGCGGCTTTAACGCTATATAAAGCGGCACCTAATCGACCTAATTGTCAGCAGTAATTAGAAATTAAAAAGGCCTATGATGACGTCACTCCGAAAGTTCTATCGCGCTTTCGGGAGGCATTTCATCGGGCCTTATTTTTATAGTTAATGGCATTCAATTTTACTTGTGTAAGTGCACGTCCATTTGTGGAAATGGAATTGATATACCTTCAGCGTCAAAACGTAATTTAACCGCTTCGGTGAAGTCAAACATGACCCCCCAGTAATCGCTCGAATTAACCCAAGGGCGCACAACAAAGTTAACACTGCTATCGCCTAGTTCAGCAACGGCAATTTGAGGAGCCGGTTCAGCCAAAATACGCTCATCAGCTGCAACCATTTCTTCTAGCAGCTTTTTGGCTAGTAATAAATCGTCGCCATATCCAATACCAAACTTCATGTCTACTCGACGTGTTTCTTTTGCAGAGAAGTTGATGATGTTGCCACTATAAATATTACCATTTGGAACAATAATTTCTTTATTGTCCGGCGTATTCATAATGGTAGAGAACACGCCAATACTTTTTACTGAGCCGGCAACACCGCCTGCATCTATAAAATCGCCCTTTTTGAAAGGCCTGAATACTAATAACATAATGCCTGCAGCGAAGTTCTGTAATGAACTTTGCAAGGATAGACCAATGGCTAAACCAGCAGCAGCGAGAATTGCGGCTAATGATGTCGTATTAATACCCAACTGATTAAGCGAGGCTATAATGACGAACAGCATTAATATTGCGTTAATAATCGATTTAAGGAAATTGATCAACATTTCATCATATTTCGATTTCGCCATTACCTTCCCAAAAGCAGACACCAAAATATTAACGATGACCTTACCAATTACATAAATAACCAGCGCCATGGCAATGTTGATTGCCAATGGAATAATGTAATCGTTAAAGTACTTCATCATATCTTCTTGAGTAAAATCAAACATCTTACGAATCCTATGTGGTTTTTTATTTTTAGTTTTATTTGCAATATTGCATAGCAAACTATCAGCAAAATAGCATTTATCTAAAATAAAACAAAATAAAATAAAATGCAGCCGTTCTATATTGCAACATGCATCCTTTTGAGTTTTTTTGATCGAAGTAGGATGAGTATTAATAATTGAATTTCATTGGTAACAGTGTTTATGACAATAGGGTCAATATTAGTAGTAATGCCTTATTATACAAACACCCAAAGCCAATGGCAGCAAATGCGATTAAATTAGCGAACTCGGATTTGCGACAGTAAACGTTGGCGCTTTTGAAATAATTTATAAAAACATCGCTAATAAACATGTTGTGATAGGATCGCGCGATTATTTCCTTGTTATTATGACTATTATGCGAATTTCCCGTTTTTACACACCTTTGCCGCTGCAAGTTGATGACGAAATTGAGCTCGACTCGCAACTCAGCCATTACATCAATAACGTATTACGCTTGAAACAAGCTGACCCCATTGTGCTTTTCAATGGTGATGGAAATGAATACAGTGCCGAAGTATTGAGCATTAACAAGAAGCAAGTCCTTGCGATTGTCAATTCGCAACTGTCAATGCGCAGTGAATCTCCATTACATATTCACCTAGCTCAAGGCGTATCAAAGGGCGACAGAATGGATTTTGCACTACAAAAATCAGTTGAACTTGGTGTCACCGAAATAACTCCCGTCATCACCGAACGCTGTGCGGTCAAACTGTCAGCTGACAGATGGCAAAAGAAACACGAACAGTGGCAAAAAATAGTTATCTCTGCTTGTGAACAGTCGGGCCGTAATGTGTTGCCAACGTTGCATCAGCCTCTCTCATTGAATAAATGGTTAGGTCAATCTACAGAGCAGCAAAAAGTTATGCTCACCCCCGGCAGTAGCAAATATATGTCGAGCTTAACCAGACCTGTGCATGGTTTTAGACTATTAATTGGTCCCGAGGGAGGACTCTCTGAACAAGAAGTATATACTTGTGAACAAACCGGCTTTGATTCGGTTAATTTAGGCCCTCGTATTTTACGTACAGAAACTGCCGCTTTGGCTAGTATTTCTATAATGCAGGCATTATTTGGTGACCTGTAGCTTGAAATTGAGTGACCCTGTAACAACATATACACTAAAGACAAGAGACCAAAAAGCTTATGACAATTAAACTTGGCATTGTGATGGACCCAATTTCCGCCATCAATATCAAAAAAGACACCAGTTTTGCTATGCTGACTGAAGCGCAAAAACGGGGGTACGAGTTGTACTATATTGAAATGGGTGACCTTTACATTTTAAATGGTGAGCCTCGTGCAACTAGCAAAAAGCTGCGCGTACAAAACGATAGTGCAAACTGGTATACGTTCGAGTCAGAGCAAGATATTTGTTTGGGTGAATTGGATACCTTGTTGATGCGCAAAGATCCACCTTTTGATAGTGAATTTTTGTACGCAACGCAAATTTTCGAACTAGCAGAAAATCTTGGCTGCTTAGTGGTCAATAAAGCCTCGGCGTTGCGAGACTTTAATGAAAAGCTATTTACCTCGTGCTTTCCAGACCTTATTCCTGATACTTTGGTTACCAGCAACAATAAATTGATAAAAGCATTTCACGCCAAGCACAAAGATATCATTTGTAAACCACTTGATGGTATGGGTGGTGCATCGATTTTTAGAGTAAAAGAAGATGGTAATAACCTAGGTGTCATCATTGAAACACTCACGGAATTAGGCACTCGCTATGCCATGTTTCAAGAATATTTACCTGAAATAAAAGACGGCGATAAGCGTATTTTGATTGTCGACGGTCAGGTTATTCCTTATGCTTTAGCCAGACTTCCTGCGAAAAACGAGACGCGCGGTAATTTAGCTGCAGGCGGAACTGGACGACCTCAGCCCCTATCAGAATCGGACTTTGCGATCGCTAACAAAATAGCACAAAATTTATCTGCTCAAGGTTTGTTATTTGTTGGCCTTGATGTCATTGGTAACAAAGTAACTGAAATTAATATTACCAGCCCAACGTGCGTGAAAGAAATAGAGGGCGCATATGACATTAACATTTGCGGTATCTTATTTGATGCTATCGAAAAACGAATTCAATAAGGAAGTAGTTAAGATAAATGAAAAGCGTGAATAGCTTGGAAAATAGCGTGGAAGATAGCGTGGAAGATAGCTTGGAAAATAAATTAGAAAATGGCTTAAAAAATCAGTTATTGGTCGCTATGCCTTCTCTAGAAGATGGCTTTTTTGAGCGCACTGTTATTTATGTTTGCGAGCATAATACAGAAGGAGCAATGGGTATTGTTATCAACCTCCCCTCAACAATGACGTTTCGAGAGCTAATTTCGCAGGCCGATGAGCACGCGATAGTTGAAGACAACAAAAGCCAACAAATCGTACTTTGTGGTGGACCGATGCATCAAGATAGAGGCTTTATTTTGCATGGATCCCAAGCAGGCTGGAGTTCTAGTGTCGCCCTTACACCCGCGATAATGGTGACAACGTCCAAAGATATTTTAGCTGTTATCGGAAACGATTTAGGTCCAGAAAAAGCACTTATTGCGCTTGGTCATGCTGGCTGGGAACCGGGACAACTTGAACAAGAACTAAAGGAGAATGTATGGCTGACCGTAGAGGCTGATGATGATCTCTTGTTTAACACACCTGTGCATTCAAAATGGCGAGCCGCTGTTAACAAATTAGGTGTGGATGTTTGGCAACTGACTCAAGAAATCGGTCATGCTTAAATGAAAAACAATACCACCATTGCATTCGATTATGGTGTTAAAAGCATTGGTGTAGCGGTTGGTCAAACAATAACAGGAACTGCGTCACCGTTGTTTGCATTAAGAGCAAATGATGGCATACCAAATTGGCAAACTATTGCGGATGTGTTTGCCGAATGGCAACCAGATAACCTGCTGGTCGGCTTACCATTGAATATGGATGGCACGGAGCAAGAAATAACGCAACGCGCGCGAAAATTTGCCAATCGCTTACATGGCCGGTTCGGTCTCCCAGTGCATACATTTGATGAACGCTTAAGCACTGTAGATGCAAAAGCACGTTTATTTGAGTTAGGCGGATTTAAAAAGCTAAGCAAAGAAAAAGTAGATAGCGTTTCAGCTTGTTTAATTTACGAAAGCTGGGTTATCGCGCAATATTAAATCCCCCAGCAGTAACATCAACAGGTGTCTTTGACTCTGGGTTCTTGGCACTTCCAACAAATTGCGAATTGAAACTCATTTATTTGTTCACAATGCAAACATGCCCAATCATTTTTATTGTCGGTGCTTATATCGGCTTGTTCTTGATAAAAGTTATCTAGTATTTTTTGTGCTTTAGACTGCCACTCGCTATCTTGGAGCCAAATTTCAGGTTCAGAATCCATCGGCGGTATTTCGCCAATAGCGCCTTGTACTAATTCATTTTTTACAAAACAAGGAATACCAGCATCATCTAAAATACTTTTGACTTGATAGACGTGAAAGCGGTCGTGATGACGAAAAAATCTCTGCATTAAATTCTCTTTGATAAATTATCCCCATTTTCACATCTACTTATATCAACGCACTATTGCATGGCAGACGGATCGTGGGTGAAAAATATGACTATGTGCTTTTGTTAGCAATACAACAAGCTAATCCTAAAAACCGATTAGAACGATTTGTTTTTATCGTTTTTAATGATTGTCGATACACTCTATTCTTCTGTCCCAACAAACATATAAGTAAATGACAGCGGCTGCCATTTGCGTATGAATAGCAATTTATGTTAACAATAATAAGGAACGCAGTATGCACGATATCATCATTCAGCTAAGTCAACGGCTATTACTAATCAAACAAAAAGACAATATTCAAGTGTGTAACTTTAAAGATAACTACTATGGCGACCAGCAATGCTGCGCAATAGAGCAGATAAAACTAAACAATAAACCCCGCTAAGAGCGGGGTTTATTAAATGCTATCAGTCAAACAGCGACTTTTTTCAGACTGTCTAGCCCATGTCTATCGACACATTGCTCAAACTACCAAGGCCACTGCCCACTTGACTATCAAGCTTTATCATTAAACGTAGGTCATTCGGAGAATCGGCGTTATGCAAGGCTTGCTCTTCGGAAATACGGTTTTCTTTATATAATGTATAAAGGGCCATATCAAAACTCTGCATACCCTGCTCTTTGCCCTTCACCATCGCTTCTTTTAACATCCCAATTTCATTTCGCTGGATCAGGTCTGACACTAAGGGCGTGTTCAACAGAACCTCTATCGCAGCAACTCTGCCCTTGCCATCAATGGTCGGGACTAGTTGCTGAGCTACAATTGCTCTAATGTTTTGACTTAAATCGAAACGCAGCTTCTGATGCATGTTTTGCGGGGCCAAATGCATTATACGTTCAATCGCTTGGTTTGCATTATTTGCATGCAAAGTTGCAACGCATAAGTGCCCAGTATCAGCAAACGACATGGCATATTCCATGGTTTCCATAGAGCGGATTTCACCAATTAAGATAACATCCGGAGCCTGACGCAGTGAACTCTTCAGAGCATCGTCAAAAGTATGCGTATCGATACCAACTTCGCGCTGAGTGACGACACAGTTATTATGCTCATGTACGAATTCAATCGGATCCTCAATGGTCAATATGTGCCCATGAGAGTGTTGATTTCTATGGCCGATAAGAGCGGCAAGTGATGTTGACTTACCTGTACCCGTGCCACCAACAAATAACACCAAGCCTTTTTTCGACATGATAATGTCTTTAAGAATGGGTGGTAAACCCAGTTCATCTGCATTTGGAATTTGCGTGACAATACGACGAATGACCATGCCAGGTTGGTCGCGTTGCCAAAAGGCACTGCATCTAAAACGACCAACACCCTCGATCGAAATCGCAAAATTACATTCCTTTTCTTCAACAAATGCCTTCTGTTGCTTTTCACTCATTGTATCATGCACGAGTTCGAGCGCTTCTGGCTCAGTTAAATTCATCGCGGTTAATGGCGTCATACGCCCATTAATCTTAGCGCTGACTGGCATGCCTACCGTAATAAATAAATCCGACGCACCATGCACAACCATATCTTCTAAACACTGGTGTAAACTTAACATACTTAATCCTCTGCTTTGCTTACATACCTTTGGATGGTGATTTATCTATCGACTTAGCTGCTGCATCGTTGGCTGAAATAACCCCCATAGCAACCAGACGTTGTAAACACTGATCCATGGTTTGCATGCCGTGCTGATGTCCAGTTTGGATCACAGAATACATTTGTGGCACTTTGTCTTCACGAATAAGGTTTCTGATCGCGGGTATACCAATCATAATCTCATGCGCAGCAACTCGACCACCACCCACTTTTTTCAATAAAGTTTGTGAAATTACCGCACGCAATGATTCAGACAGCATTGAACGAACCATTGATTTTTCTTCAGCTGGAAATACATCGATAATACGGTCAATCGTTTTTGGTGCCGAGTTAGTATGCAGTGTACCGAATACGAGGTGGCCAGTTTCCGCTGCAGATATTGCCAGACGAATGGTTTCTAAATCTCGTAATTCACCCACTAGAATAACATCAGGATCTTCACGTAATGCCGAGCGTAGTGCATTGTTAAAACTATGCGTATCGCGATGAACTTCACGCTGATTCATCACGCACATCTTGTTTTTATGTACGAATTCTATAGGGTCTTCAATGGTAAGAATATGCTCGCGTTTGTGTGTATTGATATGATCAACCATTGCTGCCAGCGTGGTACTTTTACCTGAGCCGGTAGCCCCTGTAACGAGTATAATACCGGTCGGCTGATTAATTATTTGTTTGAAAATTTCCGGTGCACCTAACTGGTCTAGTGTTAAGATATCACTTGGAATTGTTCGCAACACAGCAGCGGCACCGCGGTTTTGCATGAAGGCGTTTACCCTGAAGCGAGATAAGTCTTTTATTTCGAAAGAAAAATCGCATTCGAGGTTTTCTTCGTATTCTTTGCGTTGTTTGTCATTCATAATGCTGAAAATCAACTCATGCACTTCTTCGTGGGTTAGCTCGTTGATATTGAGACGACGCATTTCACCATCAACACGAATGATGGGAGGTAATCCCGCAGATAAATGTAAATCTGAGGCTCTATTGCTTACACTGAAAGCGAGAAGTTCGTTAATGTCCACTATGGGTCACTCCAAAAAGTAGTTGCTGATGCGAACGCTGATATAAATAATTAATTTTGTGTTACTAAAATTTGAGAAACCAACTTATGACAAATCATATCGCCGAAAATCTCCTGAGCGTCAGTGCTCAAATAAAACAATGTGCTTTAAAGGCTGGTCGTGATGCGAACAATATTGAATTGTTAGCCGTAAGTAAAACCAAACCCGTATCGGATATTGTGCTTGCGTATGAAGCCGGACACCGTTCATTTGGTGAAAATTATGTCCAAGAAGGCGTCGACAAGATAGCTGAACTAAAGCACTTAACTGATATCTCTTGGCATTTTATCGGCCCGCTGCAGTCAAACAAGAGCCGTTTAGTGGCAGAAAATTTTGATTGGATGCATTCGGTAGATCGCTATAAAATTGCAAAACGTCTGCATGAACAACGTCCAAATTACGCCAGCCCACTTAATATCTGTATTCAAATTAATATAGACGACGAAGATACAAAGGCGGGGGTATTGCCGCAAGACCTCATGCCGCTATTGTCAGATTGCGAAAAACTTAACAAATTAAGTATAAGAGGCTTAATGGCGATCCCAAAAGCGAGTAAAGTAAAATCCGAACAACTGGCCTCTTTTAAAAAAGTGCAGGATTTATTTGCCACATGCCAGCAAAAGTATCCACAATTTGATACTCTATCCATTGGTATGAGTGGCGATATATCTGCAGCCATCGAATGCGGTTCGACCATAGTTAGGGTCGGTACGGCTATTTTTGGCGCTCGCGATTAATTTTAGCACTGTAGCTTAATGCTGGTGCTATCGACTGCACACTCATTAATTAATAACAAATGTGAAGGAGCAATATGCAAGCACGTAAGTTAAGCTTTATTGGCGCGGGCAATATGCCCAGAAGTATCATTAGCGGTTTGGTAAATGGCGGTTATGACCCCAAACTAATCACGGCATCAAATCCATCGACGCCCAAGCTAGAGGCTTTAGCTAACGATTTTGGTATTAACACAACCCAGTCAAACATAGAAGCGTGCGAGGCTGGCGATGTTATTATTCTGTCAGTTAAACCACAGATCATGGCCCCAACTTGCGCAGACTTGATCCAAAAAACATCAATTGATGGAAAAATTATGGTGTCTATTGCGGCCGGTATCACCACCGACCGTATAATTGAGATGCTGGGTAATTATAATCAAGTGGTACGCACTATGCCAAATACGCCGTCCTCACTCAGCAAAGGTATGACTGGACTTTATGCCCCTGATTCAGTGACACAAGTTGATCGCGACTTTGTTGGGCATGTCATGGATCATGTTGGCAAAACATTATGGGTAGAAAAAGATAGCCAAATTAATATTGTGATAGCTGCCGCCGGAAGCAGCCCAGCGTATTTCTTCTTATTTGCACAAGCGATGCAAGATGAAGCCATACAAATGGGATTAAGCAGTGATGACGCTCGCGTACTTGTACAGCAAGCAATGCTGGGCAGTGCTGAAATGATTTGTCACAATCCAGACCTTGAATTAAGCGAACTAAGAACCCAAGTTACATCCAAGGGTGGTACAACACACGCGGCAATTACTGCCTTCCAAGAAAACAATTTAGAAGCGATTGTAAGCAAAGCTATGCAGGCTGCTGTTGCAAGAGCTGTAAAAATGTCGTCTGACCTTTAACTTAAACGGAATCCAAGATGTTAGCCTTCAATAATTTAATTACGCTGTTATTCGATACTTATGCCATGATTGTATTGGCAAGACTATGGCTACAATGGGCGCGCGCTGATTTCTACAATCCCTTGAGTCAATTTGTGGTCAAGGCAACCCAGCCTGCTGTTGGCCCTTTGCGTGGTATTATTCCATCGTTGGGCAAATTCGACACAGCCACTTTTGTGTTTGCATTTTTAGTTATTCTCACCAAGTTCATCGTGTTTTTTGTACTTACTGACTCAATGTTCCCAGTCCTACCCACTATTATTTTAGTACTATTTGGCTTACTTAAGAGTGCATTTTGGTTACTTTTCATTGTCTTAATAGGCAACATGATACTTAGTTTTGTTCCTAACGTCGGGCCTTCAGTTCGCTATGTATTGCATCAACTTACGGATCCCTTGTTGGCACCTATCCGCCGGTTCTTACCCTCGTTAGGTGGTTTAGACTTCTCTCCTCTTGTATTGATTTTAGCAATTCAATTTGCATTAGATCTAATCGGTCAGTACTTACCGTACTTAATGTAAATAGAGGAAAAATTATGAGATATTCAGCCAATCCGCAGTACTCAATGAAAGCATATCGGGGCTTAGCGTTCCTAGCGCTATTGATTGCTACCTTTTTAATGCAAGCGACAGTTAGCGCAGAAGAGAAGACTCAATTGGGTAACTGGGAGGTGCATCATATTGTACTAGCCACTTCGTTTTTAACTCCCCAAATAGCCAAAGCAAACTCGATAGTGCGTAGCAAATTTAATTCATTCGTTAATATTTCTGTATTAGATAGTGGTGACAAGAAAGCGCAAAATGTTTCTGTAACAGGCACGGCACGAAATTTGTTGGGCAACACCAAAAAGTTATTATTCAAAAAAGTGGTAGACGGAGAAGCTATATACTACTTAGCCGTTTTCTCTCATGCAAATAAAGAAAGTTTTCGTTTTGAAATCACTATCCAGCAAGGTAACCAAACTCAAATACTTGAATTACAGCAGTTGATGTATGTTGATTAGGGGCTAGTAAACACATTATTTAAGACCGTGATGAGCTAACATCGCAATAAAAAGGCGACTATTTAAGCTATTATAAATCGTCGCTTTTTTTGTATATTTTACCGCTAAGCTTGTTGTGCCCGCTTAAATACTAACTCTGTCGCCGTACTTTCTGAATCATTATACTGATAGCCGGCACTATCAAAGTCTTTCAGTGCTGATACACACGTAATACGATTCTCAATAATGTAGCGTGCCATTAAGCCGCGTGCTTTTTTCGCGTAAAAGCTGATGATTTTATACTTTCCATTTTTCTCATCTTTGAATTGAGGTGTGATAATGGTCGCGCCAAGAAGCTTCTTTTTCACCGAACTAAAATACTCGTTACTCGCTAAATTTATCAGGATGCTACTGCCTTCTGCATCAGTATTCACCAGTTTATTAGTTTGATCGCTAGCGTCCTTAAGTGCTTTATTCAATTCTTGGGTAATCGAGTTACCCCAGTATTCATATAAGGATTTACCGCGCGTATTTTCTAGCTTAGTCCCCATTTCAAGACGGTATGGTTGCATTAAGTCTAGTGGTCGCAGCAAGCCATAAAGCCCAGAAAGAATACGTAAATGTTTTTGCGCGAACTGAATATCATCCTTGGTTAAGGATTTTGCATCCAGCCCGGTGTAAACATCACCGTTGAAGGCGAATATCGATTGGCGCGCATTCTCAGGCGTAAAGGGTGTGGTGAAACTTGAAAATCGTTCAGCATTTAATATTGAGAGCTTATCGCTGATGTGCATTAAGCTAGCCAAATCGCTTGGCGCTAATTTTTTGCAGGTCTTCACCAACGCTATAGCGTCACCCAACATACTAGGTTGAGTAAAGTCTTGGGTAGGTAATGAAGATTCGAAATCAAGGTTTTTCGCAGGGGAAACGATCATTAACATAATAACTTTCTATCCTTTTTATTGTCTTGTATAACACATGGGGTCAATTTCATAAATGTCTATATCCTCACAATATAATATAAAAACAAACAATCTGTTATAGCCAGTTGCCGCGACAATCGGTAATCTAGACGTATTATTTAAACTAAGGCATAAAAATGACAACACAACTTGAATCATTGCGCACGCTAACAACGGTGGTTGCTGATACCGGGGATATCGAGGCGATTAAAAAATATCAACCGGTAGACGCCACGACTAACCCTTCATTGCTGCTAAAAGCCGCTTCATTGCCTCAATACGCTGAATTAATTAAAGAGTCTGTCGCGTGGGCAAAGACACAATCAAATAACGCCGCACAACAGCTTAACGATGCTGGTGACAAACTTGCCGTTGCGATTGGTAAAGAGATTGTGGGTGTTATTCCTGGCCGCATTTCAACCGAAGTAGACGCTAGATTAAGTTTTGATACCGCAGCAACCCTAAAAAAAGCGCATAAACTGATTAAATTATACGCCGATGCTGGTATCGACAAGTCTCGTATATTGATTAAGATTGCATCTACTTGGGAAGGTATAAAAGCAGCCGAAATTTTGGAAAAAGAAGGCATAAACTGCAACCTAACATTACTGTTTAGCTTCACTCAAGCCAGAGCCTGTGCTGAAGCGGGTGTATTTTTGATTTCCCCATTTGTTGGCCGAATCCTAGACTGGTACAAAGCAAGCACGGGTAAAATAGCGTATGTCGGTGATGAAGATCCGGGCGTTATTTCTGTGACTGAAATCTATAATTACTACAAATCTTATGGCTATAAGACGGTCGTTATGGGTGCGAGTTTCCGAAACACCGACGAAATACTTTACCTTGCTGGCTGCGACCGTTTGACTATTAGCCCACAGTTACTTGAAGAATTGCATAACACACAGGGCGAAGTAAAACCTTATTTGATGGATAATGGCAAGGTAAAAAATGTCGGTGATAAAATATCAGAAACCCAATATAGATGGGATATGAATGAAAATGCAATGGCAACTGAAAAACTAGCAGAAGGTATTCGTAACTTTGCAGCGGACCAAGCTAAGTTAGAAATATTGCTAGGAAAAATGCTATAAACGCAAATGCCATTCTAGCGTTTGATATTTTTACAGCAACTGTGTTCACTTGCGTCCAATATAAACAAGCATGTTGTGTTCGCAACGAAACAACGTAGCAGGCAATTTACAGGATCACCCTGCTGCGTTTTGAAAGCATAGGGCACGCGTAAATCAGACTCAGCTTTTATTGCTGTTAATCTGCGTTTTGCGTGCCTTTTGTGTGTCTTTTCTGTGGTTATCGTTAGGCTAAATTAAAAAATTGGAGACTCAATCGTGGAACGTATTCGTCATACTCAAGCATGGTCAACCCTCGAAGCACTCTCAACCGGTATAAAACGCCAACATATGCGAGACTGGTTCGCTGCCGACAAAAATCGTGCAAGCGAGTACACAACTAACGCTTGCGGAATTACCCTTGATTACAGTAAAAACCGGGTTACCGAAGAGGTATTAAAAGCGCTTTTTGAGCTTGCTGAACAACGTCAGGTGAGTAATAAAATTAATGCTATGTTTGCTGGTGGTCTTATTAATACCACTGAACATCGTGCTGTATTGCACACCGCATTAAGAAACTTCTCTGGTAACAAAGTGATGGTTGATGGCGAAGACGTCATGCCGAGTGTTTTAGCCACCTTAGATAAAATGAAAGCGTTCACACAAAGCGTCCAATCTGGCGCGCACAAAGGCTGCACTGGGAAACCAATTAAAAAAGTAGTTTGCATTGGCATTGGCGGCTCATTCCTTGGTCCAAAAATAGTCACAGAAGCACTTAAACCGTATAAAAATAAAGTGTTGGATGTGCGTTTTGTGGCCAATGTTGATGCGTGCCATATTCAAGACGTTCTATCCGAATGTAATTTTGAAGAAACCTTATTTGTAATGTCATCCAAATCATTTAATACCCAAGAAACACTGCAAAACACGCTTACCGCAAAAGCATGGTTTTTACAGCAAGGTGCGACTGTAACTGATATTGCTAAACATTTTGTAGCGGTGTCCTCAAATGTAAAAGCCGCAACTGACTTTGGCATGGCTGCTGACAATGTATTTCCTATGGCTGATTGGGTAGGTGGTAGATACTCGCTTTGGTCTGCAATCGGCTTACCTATTTGCCTTGCGATTGGTTTTGATAATTTCAGGCAAGTGCTGCAAGGTGCTTACGAAATGGATGAGCACACCAAAACAACTCCCTTTGAGTCAAATTTACCAGTGATATTGGCCGTATTAGGTGTCTGGTACCGTAATTTCATGGGTGCACAGTCACATGTGTTATTACCTTATTATCATTATCTGAGAGGCTTTCCAGCCTACGTTCAACAACTCGATATGGAAAGTAACGGCAAAACAACCACACAAAATGGGATGACGGTTGACCACGGCACAGGCCCTATTATTTGGGGGGGTGAAGGCACCAACGGTCAACATTCATTTCACCAGTTAATTCACCAAAGTAACCTGCCAATCCCTGCTGATTTCATGTTACCGATTAAAGTATTGGATCAAGATGACACGCATCACGCAATGTTGGCTTCTAACTGTTTTGGTCAAACTCAAGCCTTGATGCAAGGAAAAACATTTGAAGAGTGCTATCGAGACTTAGGTGATAAAGACTTATCTGATGAAGAACGCGTAAAGTTAGCCGCGCACAAAACAATGCCGGGAAACAAACCCAGTAATACGCTTTTGTTTGAGCAACTCGATCCGAAAACATTGGGCGCGCTAATCGCTTTATATGAGCACAAAGTATTAATTCAGGGGGCTATTTGGGATGTGAACTCGTTCGATCAATGGGGTGTTGAACTTGGTAAAGTGTTGGGTAACGATGTATTGAATGTCATTCAAGGGAACAAGAGTGATGAACATTTAGACGCCTCAACGGCGGCACTAATTGCTCAATTTAATCAGGCTCAAAAGAATAAATAGTAAAATAAGTCGCCGTTTATGTCATGAAAATGCAACTGCAGGTTAACAAATAGTTAATTAATGTGTTTTAATTTTGCAACGCCTATGGTACATATTAGTACGAGCGCTGAGGGTAGATGCTCTTCATTGAGTTAGTTGGTTATGTAGTAAACGGTTTCGATAAGGAGATACACGTGGAAAGAGCCGAGTTAATGTCAATAATCGATACAGAGTCCCGTCCAGTTAAAACTAAGAGCAAGAAGCGAAAATGGAGAGAGATTGAAGCTATCCAAGACAAGTATAAACTCGACAGAGAATTATGCGATTTGGATACTAGCTTAGAGAACGAATTAAACGAAATGATGCGATAACAACATAAAATGCCACTCCACAGATTACATCTTGGAGTGGCATTTTTGTTTTATGCTCAACTAATTTGTTATTGCACTCGACTAGTCTCGTTAATAAGCGCACAAAGCGGATTTAAGTAAAGTCAAAGTCTAAATCACCTGATTTTTACAAAGTGTACCTCAGTATTTATTAAGGCAACCAATCGATTGGCTGCTTCGCTAATGACTTTAAAATCCTGTTAGTCATACTGAAATGCCTACACCCAAAAAAGCCTCGATATGCAGACAAGGGTGACGGATGAACAGCGGTCAAAATAGTATGACGATTTTTATCAATTAGCGTCGCTTTTTTCTGTGCTGGAGCACCCCACAGTAAGAAAATGACATTATCAAATTCACTGCTAATGATCGAAATAACGCCGTCAGTAAACTGCTCCCAACCTACATTTTTATGTGAATTAGCGTGTCCCTGCTCTACCGTTAACACCGTATTTAGGAGTAATACGCCCTGCTGAGCCCAATGACTTAGGTTACCATGCTCAGGTTTTTCAAAATCAGCAATATCAGTGGCGAGTTCTTTGTATATATTACGTAAGGAGGGCGGGATTGTATTCCCTTTTAAAACCGAAAAACATAAGCCATGCGACTGATTTAGGCCATGATAGGGGTCTTGTCCCAAAATCACTACTTTCAAATTTTCAGGTGTAGTTAATTTGAAAGCGTTAAATACATCAGCCTGCACAGGGAAAATCACCTTGCCAGCAGCACGCTGATCCTCAACATGACTCAGAGCACTTTGCATACCTGCGCGCAAGGACGCGTTTACTGGCGCTGCTGTATTGCTTTTATCCACCTCATTGCTAACGCTCTTTGCAATGCCTTGCTGCAGATTATTAATACCAAAAAGTGTCTCCCAAGTCTGCATGTAAGCCACTCCTAAACTTACTTATTTTAAAATAGAAAACATGTGCGACTTTAGTGCTTCGTAGCTATTTTCGATATCCACAGAGAAGTCTGGTTTACCCACACAGTCAGCCAGCGGTTGCGGCAAACTAATGGGTTGCCCCAAGACATTTTCAACCGTTTCTCTAAATTTAGCAGGATGAGCTGTACCCAAGAACACGCCGACTTCATCGCCAGCTAAAGAGCGTGACAATGACCGGTATCCAATAGCTGCATGAGGCTCTGAAACATAGCCTAAGCTTGCTAATTGACGCATAGCTACCTGGGTGTACTCTTCGTCAACCGCCTCGCCTATTAAACTGTCTTTATCTATGTAGCCCTGTTCAATCAACGCTTCAATACGTGGCCAGTTATTTGGCTGACTAACGTCCATTGCATTAGATATCGTTGCTATCGTGGACTTTGGTGTCCATTCACCCGTTTTCAGATAACGCGGCACAGTATCATTCAAATTAGTCGCTGCAATAAAGCGCTTAATTGGCAGCCCTAGTGACTTACCAATCATACCTGCTGTTAGGTTACCAAAGTTACCGCTGGGTATTGAAAACACGGCTTTGTCTTGTTGTTTTTTAGGTAGTTGCGCAACTGCTTCAAAGTAATAACAAACTTGTGCAAGCAGACGGCTGATATTAATTGAATTCGCAGAATTTAAGTGTAAGCCATCACGTACTTCAGGGTCGTCAAATGCCGCTTTCACCAATTGCTGGCAGCCATCGAAGTCACCTTCGATAGCAACCGTGTGGATATTACCACCAAGCGTAGTGAAAAGTTTTGCTTGTAGCGGGCTAATTTTGCCTTTGGGGTACAAGATCACAACTTGAATATTGTTGATGCCATGAAATGCGTGGGCAACGGCAGCACCGGTATCGCCTGAGGTTGCCGTTAAGATAGTAATTGGCTCACCTTTACTAATATTGGCTAAGACTTGCGCCATGAAACGCCCGCCAAAGTCTTTAAATGCCAGTGTTGGACCGTGAAAAAGTTCTAAACTATAAATATTCTCAGTCACACTCACTAACGGCGCGCCAAACTGAAATGCCGTAGTGACAATTTTGCTCAGCAGCTCCTCAGGTAACTCGTCACCAATAAGTTGCTTGAGTATACGAATACTTCTTTCAACAAATGGCAAAGCCAACACTTCATCAATATTCTCAAAAGGAATGATTTCCTCAGGAAAATATAACCCTTGGTTTTTACCCAAGCCTTTTTTTACCGCTTCGGCAAAATTTACTTTATCGCTCGCATCTTTTAAATTAACTAAATTCACGTCTAAAACCTTTGTTATTTATTCGGCTAATGGCTTAATTAGTAATGCACGTTATCGTTAGGTGCCGTCTTCGCTATTTTCATTCTTTAGAATTAAATGGCTTAGGAGATAAGAGTTGTGCCTTTATCATCTAACTGGCAAATATGGCTAAAGCCATCGCTGTTTTGAATATACTCTTTTTCTAACCATGCCTGCATAGTTTTTGCTTCGTCAAGTTCTCTGGCAATAGCAAAAACCGTTGGACCCGACCCGGAAATACCGAATGCCAATGCATTGTTACTCATACAAGCCTCGCGCGCATCATCAAAGCGAGGCAGTAGCACTTTTCTGTGTTGTTCAGCAATTACGTCGGTCATCATTTTTGCTGCTAACGTTTCGTTTTGGGTATATAAGCAATGTACAAACACGCTAAGTTGACGACCAAAATCGAGGGTATCAGATAAGGCATATTGCTTAGGTAGCAATCGCCGAGCTTCAGCCGTCGACACCGTAATACCAGAATAGCACACTACCCAATACCAGTTGTCAAAGCACGGCAGTTTAGCCGCAATCGGTGAGGCCTGGCCTGTCATCAAGACAAGTCCACCGATATAACTCGGTGCCACATTATCGTAATGCACACTACCACTAATTTGACCTTCTAATTCGCCCATCATAGTCAAAAGAGCATCTTCAGAAAATGCCTTACCCGCATGTTCATTTAGTGCATAAAAAGCAGCAACTATCGAACTCGCGCTGGAGCCTAATCCGCTGCCGATAGGCAGTGCTTTGTGCAAATGCACTTTAACGTTGAGCTGCGCTTTATGTATAGATGTTAATTTGTTTTGAAAAAAAGTGTAGCACTTGGTCACAATATTGTTTTCAATGCCAGGGGGCAGTCTATCAGCAAAGTTGCCATCCACACTGAGTGAAAAAGCACTAGCGTCGGTTACCTCAACCCAGTCACCTAGTTGCGTGCCATCGATAGGTTGCAATGCTGCACCTAGCAAATCAAAACCAAGGCTGACATTACCAATCGATGCGGGTGCAAATGCTTTTGTTGTTTTTGCCGTCATTATCCGAAATCCTGAGTCCAAGGCATGGTGCGAAGCACATCAGCAAATACACCGGCAGCTGTCACTGTAGCACCAGCACCGTAGCCACGAATAACAAACGGAATAGGCTGGTAATATTTGCTATGAATAGCAAGTGCATTCTCACCGTCTTTTACTGTTGCTAAGGGATGGTTAAGTGGGACTTCTTGAATAGAGACTTTACATTTATTTTGTTTAATTGAACCGACATAACGCAACACTTTACCTGCCTCTTTCGCACTATTTACTCTGGCCTTTAAGTTTGCGTCCAAAGACGGTAAATTAGCCAAGAATACATCAATAGTGCCCGTAGCATCGAAGTTAGGCGGTAAAACAGATTCGGTTTCAATGTCACAAAGTTCCAACTCCATGCCGGATTCACGCGCCATAATAAGTAGTTTACGCGCCACATCCATGCCGGATAAATCGTCGCGGGGATCAGGCTCAGTAAAGCCATTCTTTTTCGCTATTAAGGTTGCTTCGGATAAGCTCATGCCCTCATCAAGCTTGCCAAATACGTAAGACAGTGAACCTGATAATATACCCTCAAAACTTTCTAGCACGTCACCCGCCGAAACTAACTTTTGCAAGTTATCAATGACTGGTAAGCCAGCGCCAACCGTGGTTTCATAAAGATATTGTCGGTTAGTTTTCTGCATAGTACGTTGCAGTTTTTTATATTGAGCCATGGATGCCGTATTCGCCTTTTTGTTCGGCGTAACAACATGGCAACCTGAATTCATCATTTCCACATACAAGTCTGCAATCGACTCGTTACTCGTGCAGTCAATAATCACAGGGTTTACTAAACTGTTGTCATTCGAGAACTGATGAATACGAGCGACTGAGAATGCTTCATCGGCCTTTTCTAACTCAGCTTTCCAATCTGAATTTAAATCAACGCCACTGTTATTCAGTAACAATTTTCGGCTGTTAGCGACACCAAATACTTCTAGCCTAATATTTCTAGCCATCAACGCCGGTTGTTGCTGTGCGATTTGCCGAAGTAACTCCTGACCAACGTTGCCACACCCAACCAAAAATGCATCAATGGTATGCTTTTTAGTAAAGAAGTTCTGATGTATCACCTTTACCGCTTTCTTGGCTTTCGAGTTTTCAATCACAGTACTAATTGACCTTTCTGACGAACCCTGTGCAATTGCCACATTATTCACTCTAGCTTGTGCTAATGCGCCAAAAAACTTTGCCGCCATCCCTTGTGACTGTCGCATACCATCACCAACCAAGGTGACAATAGCGAGTTCTCGGCGCACCTCAATTGGTTCGAGTAATTGATTAATGAGTTCAAGCGCGAAGCTGTCCTCTAACAACTCTAACGCGCGGTCGGCGTCCTTATTTTGAATACAAAAACTGATACTATATTCAGATGAACTTTGGGTAATAAGACTAATTGAAATATTACCCGTGGAAATGACATCAAAGATCCGGCTAGCCATGCCAACCATGCCCTTCATACCAGGCCCTGCAATATTAAACATCACTACATTTTCAAGGTGAGAAATTCCTTTCACACTTGTCCATTTCTCACTGGCTTCATGGCTAATTAAGGTACCAGGTGCACTTGGATTTAAGGTATTACGGATTAAACAAGGAATGCTGTATTGAGCAATAGGACCGATGGTTTTTGGATGCAGTACCTTAGCACCAAAATAGGACAGTTCCATAGCTTCTTGATAAGTTAATTTGTCCAGTAAAACAGCGCCATCTACTTGATTAGGGTCGGCATTATATACACCATCAACGTCGGTCCAAATTTCGCAACAACTAGCGCCAATGCAGGCAGCCAATATTGCGGCAGAGTAGTCCGAACCATTACGACCGAGTGTGACCTTTTCGCCGAGTTCATTGATCGCAACGAAACCAGGCATGATGATGAGCGAGGTGCCACTGGTATCGACATCAGAAAAACGGGCTTTGCTGGCACTTAAGTCGGCAATGCTGTCAAGATAATCACCGTGGGCGATAATATAATCGACAGGGTCAATAATGTTATTGCTGAGCCCCTTAGCATTTAAAATTTCGCTAAAAATACGCACGCTAACATATTCACCCAAACTCAAGATGGCTGCCGTGATTTGATCAGGACATATTTTTAATAGCGCAATACCTTTAAGTTGCTGTTCAAGCACTGATAACTTTTCAGTGATAAAATCGCTAAGGGGCTGATAAGAAAAATTATCTAGGCTCTCGTTCAAATCATCGGCAATCGCATGAAGGGTCATGTTTAACTTTGCAAAAAGCTCGCCGTAGTCAGCGCCTGACTGCGCTTGCTCACATAGTAACGAAAGAGCATTAGTCACCCCTTTGGGTGCAGATAACACGACGGCAGCACCTTCTGTTTGGTGTGTATCGGTACTAATCTCTAGCACGCGCATATATCTAGTTGCGTCTGCGAGACTCGAACCACCAAACTTTAAAACCTTCATGTATCTCTCCTATACTCAAATGAGCTTATATTTGCCACATACAAAAAAACCCGCTTTTGGCGGGCTTTCGTTAACTGCTTAATGTACAAAAGCTAACGACGGCCCCTCAGTGGCATGGTAATCATCATACTGGTCATTGTTTGCATTATTCTCGTTGTGATGATAATTGCTACAATATGACTCACAGCATTAAAGGCTGCGCGAGGTAATTTGTCACTAGCACGGGTAGCTGTATTGCCGTTTTTTCGTGCAATGTTAACCATGCGTAGTTCAACCCTCTCAGTTTAACTTTCTTGTCGTTAGTTTTATTTTTATTTTATGCCGTTAATTTGCCGTATAGACGTCTATATGTCAACCTTGATTTTAGGGTAAACGGAATATTTATGTGTTCAACATCGTTTAATTTGGGAATTCTTTCAACTTTGGGAATTTTAATAAAAACAAAATATTATAGAAAATAAGCATCATATCAACTTACAAAATCTGTCATCTGAGGTGGGAATTTGGGACTTCCTTGTATTTAAGTTACTCAATAAATAATTTTTATTTTTAGAAACTAAACAAATTTTCCAATTTTATGTTGTTTTAGAAAATAATGTGCCTGAGGAATTGCCTTACATTCCTTTAATTTCAGGTGTTATATTAGTATCCCAATGAGTTAAATAATGGCAGTTACACAGAATACGTTACAGGCTCGTGAATTGGCATCGTTCATCTTTTCGATGTTCTTTTAACGGTCAAGCAAACAATCTCCTTTGAGGATACTAGCGACGTTTAACTGGCTTGCCCAAGTCGAATCTTTCAACTATCCCCTCTATAAATGCAACTAAGCAGTAGCGTGCGATCGTATTAAAGTTAGAAACTGTGTATTAATGTTTGAAACTGGGTGATAAAGTTTGAAACGACACTTATGGACCATGAAGTGAAATTTACAACTGCACAGTATTTATCTGATTTTATTTTTTATGAAGTATTGATGGCTGTTGTGCGATTGTGTGCCTATAACTAGTATCTATCTTAATAGCCGTTTTCGATCCAGGCCGTGTGAAAACTCCAAATCATGGATTTTTGTCTTTAATTTTCCCTTAAAAACCTTCACTACAATCAATATAAATGGTCCTTTGCGGGTAATTCCTTTGTTTCGTTGACAAAGCGACGCATTGTCAACGGTCGCAAATTAGTTTTCACACGGCATGGACCCAAAGCGCAAGGTTCCACTAATTTATTGACGGGCAAGTAGGTGCCAATTATGGTCATTCGGATTTCGTTCAATTAAGCAGGTTTTCGGCTAAATTGTCGCAAAATTTTTTAGTTGTATGGGGCAAGAGCGCACACGTTTCGGATACAAATAGCGCTAGGTTACGGTAGCTTTTTAGTCGAGTTTTCGGCCACAATACTTTATTTATAATAGCAGTTACCGTTAACCCGACTTAGAGTAGTTCGGTTTATCAATATGCGTTTATACTGCCTCCCCAAAAAGGAAAAAACACCCATCATTGCCTGCTTTTTGGAGGTGCATTCCTATGTCATTAAGTCCAAGTTAAAGTTTCTTAGGACGACTGCCAGCTTGACATCCTCCCCGCCCTAAAGGGCGGGGATCCCTGCGGGTGAAAGCAACTTCTGCGCCCTACCTTCGGTGGGTTCCTGCTTCACAGAGCGGCCTGACTGCGCCGACTCTCCACAGGCTAACAAGCGATATCCTCGCTCTAAAACATTGATCGCGCCGACACATCGGCGTTATTTGCATAACCACAATCGACGCACAGGAACTGTGCTTGCGTGAGTCGATTGTCTTTACTGACATGCCCGCAGCACGGGCATGTTTGGCTAGTGTGGTGCGGCGGCACTGCAAGCAGCATACCACCGTTCCATGCCACCTTGTAGTCCAGCTGCCGCCTGAATTCTCCCCAGCCCTGATCGAGTATGGCACGATTTAAGCCGGACTTTTGTTTCACCATCTTGCCAGGCTGTTCGCTCGTGCCCGTAAAGTTACCAATAAAGCGCCTAACTTTTCATTGCGCTTAGCCACTTCAGAAACGCCAACAATAATAGCTGCGGTTATTAAATATTTTATGATCAACCAGCCCATCAATTACTCCATATTATAAAACCGATTGCTTATCGGTTTTCGTTCTGGCAGTATATGTTTAATCTCTAAATTAACAGTACGTATTTCAAATGTTTCTAGGTGAACTCGAAAAACAGGTCCTACAATATCTTTGGTCCTCGCCCAATGTCGATGCCAAACAGGTGCATGCGGCTCTCGCTAAACAGCGTGACAGTTCTCCTAATACTGTTCAAAGCGCATTGGAACGCCTTTTCAAAAAAGGGCTGTTAAGTCGCGAAAAGCAGGGCCACGCTTATCTTTACCGCGCAAAAATAAAACGGGAAGAATTAATCGCTAAGCTAATTGATAGCGTTGCCAGTGACTTTATCAGTCAAGGTGAAAACAGTCTTGTTGCTGCGTTCTCTTCAGTGTCATCAGACATGGATGAAGGTCAGCTTGACCAATTAGAGAAGTTGATAGAGATCCAACGCAGCCAACTTAAGCAGAGTAAAAGTAATGCTGATAAGTGACTTAGCGCTTGCCCTGAATCTTATGGCAATTGCCCTACTTGGGTTTTTCGTTGGCGCTTTATTGTTATCTTTTACTTGGTTTTTATTCGGACGATTTGTTAGCTTGTATTCCACCTCGTCACAGAAAATGTTGGTTTGGACTTGGCTATTAGGCCCATGGCTCTTAGGCTTAGTAACCATGCTTATTTTTAGCCCTTTGTTTGAACAAACTGCTTTATATGCTCGGATTGAACGGCTTGCACACTGGCATCACCTTTACGTTTTCCAATTAAATAGTTGGCACGGCGTCACTGTGATTCTTTTTATCGTATTTAGTGTGGGCTTAATCGTTATTAAAGGTTCGCAAGTTTATCGACAAGGTAATGCCTTATATACATTAAAACACTTTTCAAGCTCAGAGCACCTCACTAACCATGGCCAAAAAATATTGATAATAGACAGCGATGTTGCCACCGCGTTTACTTCCGGGCTATTGCGTCCGACCTGTTACATATCACAAGGGCTGATTGATAAACTGAGTGTCGCAGAACTCAATATTGTGATTGAGCATGAGCTAGCCCATACCCGCAATAAAGATCCGCTATTTATGTTATTAATTGCGTGCTTGTCAGCTTACTATCCGAAAAAGCTAGCGCTGCTTTTAAACGCGAAATATCGATTAATGACCGAGCACGCAGCCGACCAATCTACCGTGTTAAAACATTCAGCGGAAGATGTTGCTGCAACCATCCTAAAGGTCGTTAAATTACAAAAGTTACTGCCAGCTAAGGATACAAACTTATATCTGAGTTATTTTGGTGCCAATGATATTACGCTGCGAATACAGCAATTGCTAAAACCCACAAAAAAATCAATACCGATGATTATTCCCGTCGCGGTAATGCTAATTATGCTTTGCGTAACCATTGTTGCGGTAGATGCCACTCATCACCTTGTTGAATCTGTTTTTACCCATTCTTAAGGACTAAACCATGCAAAATCTGTTTCATTTTCACTTAATCTTAAAACCGATTGCAGCTCGGCTTTTGAATAAAAGGGCGAGATATTTATGTCTTCAACTCACCCTAGGCTTAATGTTGTTTCCACAACAAGCATTATCGCAAAATAACGTAAATTCAGAAACCTTAGCGTTATCTGAAGCCATTAGTCTTGCGCTTGCTGAGCATCCGGAAATGGCCGTATTCACTTATCAACGTGATGCGCTAAATGCGAGGGTAAAACAAGCGACGATTTTACCGAGACCAACAATTGGCTTTACTATTGAAGATGCCATGGGCACTGGCGAACACAGTAATTTTGGCGCGGCGCAAAGCACCTTGAACATTGGCTGGGTACTTGAGCAAAGAGCCATTGAAAGTCGTGTGAATGCAGCCAAAATCGCCGCAACACAGGTTGATTTTGACATCGAAATAAAAGCCTTAGATATCGCTGCACAAACGGCCACACTATTCATTGACGCCTTGATTTTAGATCAAAGATTGCAACTCGCCAAACTTGCCCAAAAACAAGCTAATGAGGTACTAAAAGTCATTGCGCGAAAGGTCATGGCAGGGAAAAGCTTATCTATTGAGCAACTTCAATCAGAGTCTGAATTAATTCGCAGAGCCTTGGAAGTTGAAGATCTCGAACACGAACTTGAGGCCAGTCGCTACAAATTAATGGCGCAATGGGGCGGTGAAGCAGACAGATACACACTTCGTGGCGATTTACTCAAAGTACCCGTTATACAGAATTTATCAGCACAGTTAGCAAAGCTTAATGAGCATCCTGCGCTGCTCGCATTTGCTAATCAGCAGCGCATCGCGCAATCAGAAATAGCGCTTACTCGTATCGAAGCCAGACCAAAATGGCAGGTGTCGGCAGGAATAAGACGCTATGAAACAAGTGATGATTTTGGTTTGGTCGCCGGTATTTCTATTCCATTTGGCAATGACGGGCGCAGCATGGGTGAAGTGCAAGTAATTAAGGCCAAGCAAGCTGAGTATCAAAGTCAAAGCGAGGTGCTAAAGCGTGCACTAAATACCCAGCTGTTTGTACTTTTGCAAAACATGAAACACAGTAAACATGTCATTGATACGCTAACCAAGCAAGTGATCCCCCTATTAGAGAAAGCCTCCATGCAGGCGAGTGATGCTTATGACATTGGTCGAATCGGCTATTTAGAGTGGACCACCATTAAACAAGAGCTGTTAAGTACGCAAGCGCAATTACTGGATGCTTATCAAGCCATCCACCTTCAACATATCGAAATTCAGCGCCTGACGGGTGCCACCCTTTCCAATTAAGTGAGAAAAAGATGAATAAACGACTCGTTATTTTAGTGTTTTTGTGTCAACTAGGGACGGCCTTTACGCTGACATCCAATGCCGTACAGGCAGCTTCCACCGCGATAAGCGAAGAAGCTGAGCCAGACAAAGGAATACATGGGGGCAGACTATTGCGCGACGGTGATTTTGCGGTCGAGCTGACTATATTTGAAAGCGGCGTGCCCCCTGAGTTTCGTATCTACGTGACACAAGGCGATAAGCTGTTAAGCCCTGAACAGGTTGATTTAAATATAAAACTAACGCGCTTAGGCGGCATTGTAGACGATATCAATTTTAAAGCAGAAGACGATTATTTACGTGGCGATACGGTAATTTATGAACCTCACTCTTTTGTCGTGTCCGTTAGCGCGCAGTATAAAGGCAAAAACTATACATGGCAGTACGATAACTTTGAAGGTCGTACCCTCATTGAAGAAAAAGTCGCACAAGCCATGGATATTAAAACGGAAACTGTCGGTTCGGCCACGTTGCATAAAACCGTTAAGGTGTTCGGCAAACTCGTATTGCCGGCTAATGCAAAGCGCACTATTCAGGCCCGATTTGAAGGTGAAATCAAACGCATGCACGTGGGTTTAGGCGACACGATTAAAGAAGGTCAGTTGCTCGTCACAATCGAAAGCAACGAAAGCTTGCAGTCATTCCAAATTAAATCACCGATTGCCGGTGTCATCAGTCAACAGCACGCAAATACCGGTGAGCAAACAGGCTCACGGACCCTCTTAGAAGTCACGCAAATAAGCAAACTTATTGCTGAACTGGCCGTGTTCCCCATGGATGCACCTTTGGTTAAACAAGCTGCACCAGTCACCTTAGCGATAAATGGTCAAGCTAGCACATTCCCCTCCGTTATTAACGGCGCCAGACTGCCTATGCGTGACGATCAAGCACGCTTGTTGTTAGCAGAAATAGACAACACCCATGGTCAGTTAAATGAAGGTATGTTTGTGAGTGCTCAGATAGAGGTGGACACATTTGAGGTACCACTCGCCGTTAAGCGGATCGGGTTGCAAAGCTTTAGGGACTTCACCGTCGTGTATGCAAAAGTAGGCGAAGAGTACGAAGTTAGAATGCTTGAATTAGGCCGTGAAGCGGGTGAGTGGATCGAAGTATTAGGTGGCATCGATTTAGGGACTGTTTACGTCACTGATAATAGCTACATAATTAAAGCCGATATTGAAAAATCCGGCGCATCACACGATCACTAGGAGCGCTGCATGTTAGATTTCATTTTACGTTTTGCCATCAAGCGCAACATTTTTATTATGGTGTTAGTACTTGGCGTTTCGGCGCTGGGTTTGTGGAATTTTACCAAATTACCCATAGATGCCGTGCCCGACATTACCAACGTTCAGGTGATGATAAACACAGACGCCCCTGGTTATACTCCACTGGAAGTAGAACAACGCATCTCTTATCCACTGGAAACTGCCTTAGCTGGACTACCGAACCTTGAAGGAACGCGCTCGGTTTCACGCTATGGTTTGTCTCAAGTTATCGCTATTTTTGGTGATGACACCGACATTTACTTTGCTCGCCAGTTGGTTAATGAACGACTCTCATCAGCTAAATCGTCACTGCCCGCTGGACTTGAACCTCAGTTAGGTCCAATAGCGACGGGGCTTGGTGAGATATTCATGTTCACGGTTGATGCACTGCCTGATGCGAGAGATAAAGACGGTGAGTTGATTACGCCGATGAACTTACGCTCCGTTCACGACTGGGTAATTCGTCCACAGTTAATGCGCGTGCCCGGTGTGGTTGAAGTCAATCCAATTGGGGGTTTTGAGCGCGAGTTAGTGGTCGCCTTTGAACCTGAAAAATTACTTTCATTTGGTCTTACACAGGCTGATATCGTTCGTGCCATAGAGAATAATAACACCAACCAAGGTGCTGGTTTCATTGAGAAAAATGGTGCTCAATGGTTGATCCGTATACCCGGGCAAATTGAAGATATAGATGCACTGAAACGTATTGTAATTGAAACTACAGACGGCGCTAGTATCCGCGTCAGTGACGTCGCCAATGTAAGCGAAGGGCATGGATTGCGCACCGGCGCAGCAACACAGGGCGGACGAGAGGTCGTCATGAGTACCGTGTTTATGCTCATTGGTGAAAATAGTCGCACGGTAGCATATGCCGTGGGCGAGAAGCTAAAGGAAGTAAACAAATCACTGCCCCAAGGGATCATCGCCACCGCAGTGTATGATCGAACTAAACTCGTCGACCAAACGCTCAACACGGTCAGAACTAACCTAACGGAAGGTGCGTTGTTAGTTATCGTTGTGTTATTCCTATTGCTGGGAAACTTTCGCGCTGCATTGTTAACCGCGCTGGTTATCCCCATCACGATGTTGATGTTGATCACGGGCATGGTAGAAACTAAGGTGAGTGCTAATTTAATGAGTCTGGGCGCACTGGATTTCGGTTTATTGGTGGATGGCGCCATTATTATTGTGGAGAACTGCTTACGTCGGCTAGGTCAAGCGAGTAACGCAAATCGCGACGGCCAGCAGTTAGCGTTAAAGCACCGCTTGGAAGTTGTATTTACGGCCACAAAAGAAGTCATACGCCCCGCCTTATTTGGCATGTTTATTATTACCGTTGTGTATATTCCTATCTTCGCACTTGAAGGCGTGGAGGGTAAGATGTTTCACCCCATGGCTACCACCGTTGTTATTGCATTATTATGTGCAACTATATTATCGGTCACGTTTGTGCCCGCTGCGACTGCATTATTGTTCAAAAAGCCGGTCAAAGAACGCCACAACTACATTATGAGTGGTGCTACCTTCTTGTATAGACCGGCACTTGGCTGGGTAATTAAAGCCAGATGGTTCGTGGTGATTGCTGCCATCGCCTTGGTGGGCATTATGGGCTACCAAGCTACGCGACTTGGTAGCGAATTCGTGCCTAACTTAGATGAAGGTGATATTGCCATGCATGCACTGCGCATACCGGGTACATCATTAAGTCAAGCGGTTGCACTTCAAGAAAGCTTGGAAGCACGCATTATGGAAATGCCGGAAGTAGAACGCGTATTTTCCAAAATTGGCACCGCCGATGTAGCGACCGATGCGGTACCGCCGAGTGTTGCCGACAACTTTATCATCCTAAAATCACGCGACCAGTGGCCTAATCCCAATAAACCTAAAGATCAAATCATTGAAGAATTAGCCGCATTAGTAGAACCGATACCCGGTAATCGATATGAATTCTTACAACCAATACAGATGCGCTTCAATGAACTTTTGTCCGGCGTGCGAGCAGAGTTGGCTATCAAAGTGTTTGGCGACAATTTTGAAGTACTAGACGCAGTAGGAAGTAGCATCCAAGATGCGATTGGTAGTGTAGAGGGTATTGCCGATATACAAATGGAGCAAACCACCGGTTTGCCTATGCTAACCATACAGCCCAAACTTGAGAAGCTTGCACAATACGGCATTTCTAAAGCTGACATCCAGCAGCAACTGTCCACGTCATTGGGCGGTCGCGTAGCCGGCAAGTTTTATGAAGGCGATGCTAGAGCAGACATTGTGGTGCGTTTGCAAGAGAGCATGCGCAGCGACATTGATGCCCTGTATCGCTTGCCTATCCATTTACCCGATGGGCACTATGTGCCGCTGCAAGAGTTAGCTAGCCTAGAGATGTTACTAGGTACAAATCAAGTGAACCGCGAAAACGGTAAGCGACGGGTAGTGGTGACCGCGAATGTTAGAGGTCGTGATTTAGGTAGCTTTGTTGCCGATATTCAAACCCAAATAAATGCAAACGTGGATATTCCTGCGGGCTACTGGCTTGAATATGGCGGTACATATCAAAAACTGCAATCAGCCTCAAAGCGCTTGTCGATTGTGGTGCCGGTAACCTTGTTCATGATCCTTGGATTATTAATACTCGCTCTAGGCTCATTTAAAGACGCCATGATCATCTTTACCGGCGTGCCACTTGCCCTAACGGGTGGCATTGCAGCGCTGTTGCTTCGCGATATTCCATTCTCCATTTCAGCGGCTGTGGGGTTTATCGCGCTATCGGGTATTGCGATAGGAAACGGCTTAGTTATGGTGTCGTTTATTCGTGATCTTCGCAAACAAAAGATCCCACTGGAAGAGGCTATATTTGACGGCGCTATCACGCGCTTACGCCCCGTTATCACTACCGCTTTGGTCGCTTCTTTGGGCTTCGTTCCTATGGCTCTCAACACAGGCATTGGCTCAGAGGTTCAACGACCGCTTGCGACGGTGGTTATTGGTGGGATTATTTCAGCCACGCTACTGACCTTGTTTGTTGTACCTGCACTATATCGTATATTACACAAAGATAAGTACGACCATGACGTAATTAATAAGGAGCATACTCATGCATAGTCAGGTGTTACGTTTTACCGCATTGTTATTTGCCGTGGCGTTGATGGGTATGTCGTTTGACATACTCGCCCACGGTGTTGACGACAAGACGCGCGTATTCTTGGAGCAAAATACAGGGGTTCAGTTTATTCCCTTCATTTACATTGGTGCAAAACACATGTTTACGGGTTATGACCACATCTTATTTCTAGTGGGTGTCATATTCTTTTTGTATCGAAGCAGAGACGTGTTGCTGTATATCAGCATGTTCACCATTGGCCATAGTATTACCTTGCTGTGGGGTGTACTTGGCGATATTCAGGTTAATCCATATCTTATTGACGCCATTATTGGTTTCTCGGTTATTTATAAAGGCTTTGATAACCTAGGCGGGTTTAAACGACTGCTGGGTAAACAGCCAAGTACGAAGCTCGCGGTATTAATATTTGGTCTATTTCATGGTTTTGGATTAGCCACCAAACTGCAAGAATTCGAATTGGACTCAGACGGTCTCGTTGCCAATATGATTGCGTTTAACATTGGCGTTGAGCTTGGCCAATTCATGGCACTCGCGTTCATCGTCATTGCGATTAATTTTTGGCGTAAGTCACCTTCATTCCAACGCTTTGCGATCACCACTAACACCATGCTTATGAGCGCCGGCTTAATGTTAGTTGGGCTGCAATTAACCGGTTATTATTTATCTTAACAATGAACGAGAAAACACAATGACACCACCTATAGTTAGCACTAAAACACTACTTAAATCGACGATTGTAGCCACGATAATCGCCCTAATTGTCCTTGTTGTTTTTATTCTGCCAGCAGAATACAACATTGACCCTACTCACATTGGTCATAGATTGGGTTTAACAGCATTAGCCCACCACGACGATGAAGCTGAGTCAAAAGCTGATATTATAGTTAACGCAAAGCAAGGACAGCAGGTGATTGAAGTGACCGTGCCTGCGGGTAAAGGTATCGAGTATAAATTTCAAATGGCTCAGTATGAAAAAATGACCTACGAATGGATAACCGACGGTGAGCCGCTCTACTTTGATTTGCACGGCGAGCCACAAGGAGATACCACGGGGTATTTCGAGAGTTACGCAATCGCAACTTTAAGCGCAATGAAAGGTAGCTTTACCTCACCGTTTGCGGGCTCGCATGGATGGTATTGGAAGAACAACAGTGACAAGCCCGTTGCCATTCAATTGATCGTTGAAGGGCAATATGAAGTCATTGGTCTTAAATAATAAATAAACAGAGGATTGCAGAAATGAAAAAAATGATACGCACAGCAATATCCACCGTATTCTTAATTACATGCATAGGAACAGGCTTTGCCATAGCCCATGAGGGCCATGACATCATCAGCAGTGAAACGGCACTCAGCATTGCCAATAAATCGGTCAAACAGCTTACGTTTAAGGACTTAGGCTATGATATAGGTAAACTTGATGCAAGTTGGAAGTCGTTAACTGATTCGAGTTTCAGTCTAATACAGGAATTAGATAAAACATTTATTGTCAGGGCCACAAACGCCACTAACACTAACGTTATCTACGTTGAAATAGCGAAGAACGGAAAAGTGCTTGGTGTTAAGCGTGGGCAAGAGTGAATTGAGTTAATGAGACTATTACCAAAGCTTATTTAGTCGCTTCGGACTCGGATGAAGTATTGGTTGTCAACATACTTTTATGACTGCTTTGTGGGAGGTAAAAAAGTGATTTCTGCTATTTCAAATTCTTTCGCGTTCTGCGGAACAGTTATAAGATATAGCAAGCCAAGGTCTCCAGTCATTTCATAGACAACACCAAAATCTATTAGCTTCTTTACTGTTTCAAACTGAAGTGTTTCAAACTGAAGTGTTTCAAACTGAAGTGTTTCAAACTGAAGTGTTTCAAACTGAAGTGTTTCAAACTGAAGTGTTTACGTCGCTGCTGCAAGTAAAGAGTAAGTTCTGTTATTTTCTAGCCAAACTCTATTAATACTGCCAGTAAACTTTTTTATTAACTCTTCAACAATATCAGGGTGAACTCTCGGTCTTTGTCGATTTCTTTAGTTATTCTTTGGTAATCATCACATATGTCGTTATCTTGCATTTTATTAGAAAATATAACGTTTTTTGTGGCTCTAGTCCTTGAGTGCTCTCTATAATTTTATTTTCACTCAAAGTATCCTTTTCAATATTAGTATCACCTTGGCTGAATATATAAAAACTAATAGCGCCTAAAAACCCAATAGCTAAGTATAATTTATAGACACTATTCATTTACTATTTTCCTTATAATCTACCTATATCTTAATTAGTTACAGACTGTGTTTCACAGAAGAATCAGCATAGGCGGTCAATGTTTAGTGGCAGATTCAAATTGCTTCGGTTTTTTGTTTTACATCCCCTCTTATACTCTACTGATTGACCGAATGCAGCGCTATTTATTACTGCTATTTATTGCTGCAATTTATTGCTGCAATTTATTACTGCTATTTATTACTGCTCTTTATTACTGCAATTTATAAATATCTTTTGTAAATATCTTTTGTAAAAGCTGCGAATACTCCCCATCATCTGAAATTATCTGACTTAATTCTTTTTTGATTTTTATCCGATCTGTTATTATGAAAAAAAAAAGATAGTTTATATTTAATCAGGAAAAAATATGCCAAGCAAACAGCAAAAAAATGACGACGAAGGTCATGTTCATGGTCCAGATTGCAACCATCACCATCATCACGAGCCACAAACTCCGATTATTAGAGAAGGCGCTAAAATCGGCCGTAACGATGCATGCCCTTGTGGTAGTGCTAAAAAGTACAAGAAATGTTGCGGTAAGTAAGAGCCGCAGTGTTTATGCTTTAGGTATCTCTGTAAATGTTGAGTAAGGCCATTTACAGACTAGTAATAATATCTCAGATTAGAATAAGCTAACTCTTTGAACCGCGCTAATTAAAGGTTTTTTATATATCGAGATGGAAAAATCGAAGCTTCATTTTATTAAAGAATTAACTGGGTTATTAGCACCATTTAAGCAATCACTAGAGCAACTTAAACTCCAGAAACTCAAGCTGGTCATCCATGTTGGCACACCAAAAACTGGCACCACTAGCTTGCAAACCTATCTTGATAAAAAACAACGTAAGCTCAGAGGAAAAGGGATCCTTTATCCACATAATCTTGATAAATTACAGAATACCGCAGCACCAAAACACCAATGGTTTGAGAAGAATTTAGTAACGGTAAATTTGGACAGCTTGCTAGAAAACTTTAAGAATATAATCTCACAAGTTAAAAACGACACCCACACCATTATATTGTCATCTGAAGGTATTTATAATTACTGGTGGGATTTTCCCAGCCAATCAAAAGATATTTTAGGTGAGTTGAGTAAACTCTTCGATATTGAAGTCTGGGTGTGGTTTCGTGAACCCTTAGGTTTTATTGAAAGTTACTATAAGCAATGTATTCGCAACCCCCAAGTTGTCGGCAACCCATGTTATGGCAAGGACTTATCCTTTGCTGAAATGTTAAATATCAACTGGTTTTTTCAACATTTAGACTATCAAGGCTTCGTTACAGAATGCCAAACAGTGTTTGGTATAAATAATATTTCAGTATTTCAATATGAAGGTGATGTGGTGCAAGAAGTCATACGGAAATTAGGGCTCGCGACTCCTCATGACAATCCGACCCCGAGACAAAATAGTAGTGTAAATAGTGCTTCAATAAAATTACTAAGAACCATAAACCACTATAATATTAAAGCAAAAGACAAAACACTTTTGATGCCTCATTTAAAAGCAATCAATTCGGTCCTTGAGAATTATGCAAATGACATATTGATTGATGAAGCATCTAAGAAAAGAGTCCTGCAGTTATCTAAGCCTATAAACTTTAAGTCAAAGGTCTAGGGGGCGCTCTCTTCATTACCTTCTGATTACATGTTAAGTGAGTCGAAAAGGTACTGAAAAACCTCATCTCGGTTTATTTCATTAAAGTTCTCATGCAGGTTATCTTCATAATAACGGTATTGCGCTAGCGGTGACTGGATGAGGTCCATTTGAGTCTTAGCAAACTGAGCGTCTGCCAGATGATCCATTCCAGCAATAGCCACAGCAAGAGGATATTCTGCCCAATTCGAGAGTTCTATTGCTAGTTTCGCTTGAGCCTGTTTGGAGACATTGGCGAAACGAGGAGTGGCAAATCCGCCTCGCAGTCCAGAGTCGATGTCTTGCTGATGTCGCTTCAAAACTGCTTGGTCATGAGTCAACTGGCTCAAATCAATTTTTAATGAAACTGGCAAAGTGGGGAGAAATTTTGCAAGTATATTTACAATAAATACTGGAATAGGTGGACCCGTCTTATTCTTGAGCCAAGGTGAAGAAATTCCAAAACCGCGGATGTTTTTTTGGTTTTTGCCTAAACTCAGCCCATATAGCAAAGCGATTAGTCCACCCATCGAATGGCCAAAAATATAGATTGGAAGATCCTGAGTATCGTTTTGTGAAGCGTTAACGAGATCATGAATATGCTGTAAATAAACATCAAATGTTTCAATATCAAGTAAGTTTCTTTTACCCGCATTTATTTCGGCGTAGGTTCCATGGCCAGGAAGGTCTATGGCATGCAGCTCATACCCCTTTTGATTATAGAACTGCGCCACCACATTCCAGTCTCCAGAGTGAGCCATTCCGCCATGGATCGCGATAATGATCCCCTTAGGTGTCTCTGCTGCATTCCATTTACGAACGAGGAGATCCTCATTGTTTTTGGTTGGGATAGTATACGTACTGTTTTCGCCAAATGCATGAGTAGTCATGAATGTCTCGCCTGTTGAATTTTGTTATCGCCGCAGTCATGCTGATTATTGTAGTGTTGTCGACGTTCTAAGATATAAAGAATAAACGCTATCCTAGATCTATACAACAGAACTGAGTTCAAGCAATACTCACTTCATGCGACTAACAACTTAAAGCGAGAAAACGATATAGACCCAATTATTGATCTAGCTTCCAACATCCATATGTTTTAAGTCACTGGCATAAAAAAAATGTTTAATACCTTGTGTTTTTCTTATATTGTCCCAAGCTATACAGTGATGCAAACAAAAAAAACGTAATCAAAGCAAAGAGGAAAACCTATGAAAATAAATGTTTCAGGTCACCACTGCGATATCTCAGAGTCAGCTAAAGCAGATATTCAGCAGAAATTCTCAAAAATAGAGAGCCATTTCCCGACCCTCATCGCCGTAGATGTGATTTTGACTAAAGAGCACAGAGAATACAGCGCCGAGGTTGCCACTAAATATGAAGGTAGCAGTATTGCAGTAAAAGGCAAGAATGACGTTATGTATCCGGCCGTTTCTCAAGCCATTAAAAAATTAGATGCAGCGCTTAAACACCGAAAAGGCCAATTAAAAGGTGACTTACATGAGAAACCCACAGTAACTACACCAGAAATTGCGCATGAAATTATCCAAGATATGGACCTAAGTTAAGCCATCTCTATTTAGCAAACGCGCTCAAGTTAACACTGAGAACTTGAGCGCAATAATAAAGAATGTTCATCAAAACCTACCTCTGACGGCACAAATGCAGCCCGCTTACTCGACTACTTGATATAATTGACGACTCAAAAATAAACTCATACGCAGCATTACTAGTATCATTGAACATAAAGCTACTATATGTAAAAGTTCATCAGTGTAGACTGCTCCCAAAAATCAAAGGATAAAAAGTGACAGAGGTCATTCTAGGTAAGCCACAAATCTCTCAAGAATTAATTGAATTTGACAGTGAATTTTACGAAATCACAAAAACAATCAATATTTTGAGCGCAGTAAATCCAACTAATTTTGACCAACAAAAAAAAACCTTCTTTGATAGCCACTTTTCGATTGAACCTGAGTTCACCTATGAAGGCAGTAAATTAGACGTATTTGCAACCAAAAGGAGGTTATTAAATTTACCCCTTGAAAAGGTCGTAGATGACGACCTTACGGAAATTTATTTTGACACCATTGATAGCTACTTAGACAAAGTAGATCAATTCAACTCTATTGGTACTAGTGACTTTATTTATGATTCTCTTCGTTATTTTGGTGAGCCCACACAAAAAGATATCGGCAACGCAAAATTCATCCTGCATTTACCCGGTAATCTAAATGAGGAAAATGAGGAAGTTTTAGTATTTGAGGAAATCAAAAAAATATTAGTCGATTTTGCTGAAAGTAATGGCTTACCCTACAATCTCAAGATCGAAGAAAACATGATCGCAAATGCCCTAATATCAGGTAATACACTTAAATTAAACAAAAATGCAAAGCTTTCATTAAGCGACACCAATGCCTTGGCACAACATGAAATTGGCGTGCACCTAGTAACCACGTTAAATGCAAGACAGCAACCGCTAAGAATATTAGAAATAGGTAACCCGCTTAATACCATGACGCAAGAAGGTTTGGCTATTTTAAGTGAATACTTGTCGGATAACTTAACCATCAAACGTTTGAAAATATTGGCCTTGCGGGTAGTCGCAGTGCAATCCATGATAAAGGAAAAAAGCTTCAGAAAAAGTTTTTTAATGCTTAAAGAAGAGTATGGCGCGAGCAATGATATTGCCTTCGCGGTATGTTCACGCATATACAGAGGTGGCGGTTTCGTGAAGGATTATTTATACATGCAAGGTTTTCATAAAATGCTGAATGCTTATGAAAACGAGCCTAATTTCAATTTACTATTTGCGGGTAAAACATCGATTGACTATTTGCCACAAATTAGCCGATTGATTACCAAAGGCATTTTAAATGAGCCTCAGTATGTGTCTGATATCTTCAAAAACCCAAATAGTTTAAGCGAAATTAAACAATACATTGCGCATGCAATAAGATAACGCATGCAATAAAAAAACGCTAAAGAATCGAAACGTACTACTTGCGTTTAGAAGTATTGCGTTTCTTCGCTTTAACTTTATCACCCGTGATATCTGTTTTACTCACTTTGTTGGTTTTGCTAGGGCGACCGCTCTTTGAAATGCTTTTCAACAAACTTTGACGATTGCTCACTTCAAACCCTTTCTTTACCACTCGCTTAATAGAAGAACCAATAAGCGTCTCAATGCGACTTATGGTGCGCTCTTCTTCACGACTCACAAATGAAATTGCATTACCTGAGTTTCCAGCGCGACCCGTACGACCAATTCTGTGAACATAATCTTCGGGTAAGTAAGGCAGATTGTAATTGACCACAAAATCCAAACCTTGAATGTCTAGTCCTCGTGCTGCAACTTCAGTTGAAATTAATACCTGAAGCTTGGCTGACTTAAAATCAGCCAGTGCGCGGCGACGTGAGCCCTGACTTTTATCACCGTGACAAACCGCAGCCTCAATTTTACTTTGTTTGAGTGCCGCCATGAGTTTGTCGGCCTGCTCTTTTGTGCTGGTAAAAACCAATACTTGGAACCAATTTTGTTCTTTCAGCAAGGCCTTAAATAAATCAATTTTGCGTGATTCTTCAACCGGGTACATTACATGGTTTACTGTGTCAGCAGCAGCATTAGCTCTGCTCACTCGAATTTCAGTGTGATTATTTAGGATCTTGTGGCACAACTCATTTACTGCGGGCGAACTGGTTGCAGAGTATAAGAGAGTTTGGCGTTTTTTCGCCGTGTGCTGCATAATTTTACTCACATCAGCGATAAAGCCCATGTCTAGCATGCGATCGGCTTCATCAAGCACAACAAACTCTGCGTTGGCCAAAGTCACGTTATTCAGTGCCATGTGTTCGAGTAAACGACCAGGCGTTGCAATAAGCACATCAATCCCTTGTTTTAATTTGCTCATTTGCCCAGCCATTTTTACGCCACCGTATAATGCCGTAACCGTTAATGCCGTGAATTGAGCATAACCACCGATAGCTTCAGCAAGTTGCTCAGCGAGTTCTCGGGTTGGGGTTAAAATTAGCGCTCTTGGGCTACTTGAAATAGTCTCTTTAGGCGTATCAAGCATTTGCTGCAAAACAGGCAATCCAAAAGCAGCCGTTTTACCGGTACCCGTTTGGGCATGGACAAGCAAGTCTTTACCGCGACGCGCTTTCACCATTGATAATTCTTGAACAGGCGTCATCTCGCTGTATCCGCAAGCCTCAATAGCTTGCTCAAGTGATGCGTGTAGGCCTAAAGTTGAAAATTTCATGTGGGGTCCTCTGTAGCGGTTTTCTGTAATGTAGTCGTTTAATGGCATGAAAGACCAATAACCACTGGCTACAGTCAAAAAATGAATGCGGAATATACAGTATTTTATACGATTTGGTGGGATTAAATGATGTTTTTCTGCTCAACACCGATATAAGCGCAAATACTAGGATATTAGAAGTTGCGGTTTTTCAAAACAAAACCTCTGGAGAGCCTGTTAGCTGTGCGTTTTATAACACTGTTTTATTAATAGCGTTTAAGCATAAAAGTTGATAATAAAGCGGAATTATAAAGCTTTATAAAAAAATTAAAAAGTTAGCTGTCTACAATTCCGTTTTTTAGTCCCTTTTGTTTTTTTCGCTCTCGACGTCTCTTTGCAATCATCGATGTTGGTGTGCTAATAAGTAGGTTCAAAAACAAGCCAAATAATACACCAAATAAAATACCTTCGGTTGTAATAGGTAAACCAAATGAAAAATTTTCTAAGGTATTGTCTATGTATTGCCAACCACTTGGGGACAGCATAAAGAACAACTTCTGAATTATATTGCCGCTTTGGAAAACCGCGAGTCCTTCACTCAACTCATTATACTTAATGATGGTTTGTTGTTTCTGAACTGCGTCATCGCGCACGCTAGGAACTGCATTTTGCAGATGATGTTCAATCATAGCGTCTACAGAGTCATAATTGTATTTTTTGGCAGTTTTTTGATACCCATCAATTTGCCATTGATTCGATTCATGCATGCCCGCTAAAAATTGCTGATAATGATCCGCCAACTGAGGCACTTGAAGAGCCAAAACTAATGTGACGCCAAAAAACAGCTTGTCGAGTGTTTTAAATATCAATGTAATTCCTACTTAACTTGAAGTGCACAGTTACTAATAGCCTTTTATCTGCACTCGCTTAATATAAAATATATAGTAAGGATTGGATTAATCAAGGTCGCGACAATGACAACGTGTTAGCAGAGTATAAAATACATGGTAATCTAGCATAAGTTAACGCAAGGCAATGAAGAATAGTTAAACGATGAAAAAAAAAACCGCTTCGCCAAAAAGTATTGTGCCTGCTGCGTCCATTCATTCTGCGAAGAATACGTTAGCGCCTATTAGCCATGAAGGTTTAGTTAGCACTTCTCCATTGAGCGACAACAAAAGTAAAAACGAAGCCAGCAGCAATCAGCAAGCGCTGGACGCAATTGCACGCCAATTTGCCTACCAAATCATCACTGGTTTTGATAAATCATATCGTTGGCATAGTCGTATTACAGCGGGGGCAAAAGAACGATTTGAGAATCAACAGTGGGCTGCATCTCAACGCGCTATTGAAGAGCGGATCGCTATTTATGAGCAGAGTTTAACGGATATAGTTATTGACTTATATCGACAAGTTCATCCTAAGCAACAAGATCAACGCTTTTGGAAAGCAGCCAAAAATCAATACTCTAAATTGCTTAACGGCCACCCACAATTTGAATTGGCTGAGACCTTTTATAATTCAGTTATCGGGCGTATTTTTAAACACAGTAAAATTGATGACAATATGATGTTTGTGCTGCCCAGTCGTTGCTATTTACCTGGCCAAGACCGGCATAAAGTTATTCATAGTTTTGACACTTCTGGCACTGTCAGAGCCATGCATGAATCTATATTTGATACTTATCGTTTCAAAACGCCTTTCGATAATCTAGATATCGATTTAGATAACATGGACAGGGCATTAAGGGCGCAATTGAATCGTGATAAATTGGCCAGCGTGCACGCTGTCGAAATGCTAAAACCTGTTTTTTATCGCGGAAAAGCGGCCTATTTGGTAGGCAGAATTTGTATGCCCGACGAAACATTACCTTTTGTTATCGCCATGCAGATGACGGATGATGGCAAGCTCATGGTCGATGCGTTGTTAACTGAGCGGCATCATTTAAGTGTGATATTCAGTTTTGCACGTTCGTATTTTATGGCCGACACGCAATATCCCGCTGAAGTCGTTGCCTTTTTGCAAGAGTTGTTGCCGCATAAAAAGAACTTTGAACTATATATGTCAATGGGTTTTTACAAACATGGTAAGACCGTATTTTATCGTAATTTTTTAGCCCATTTAGACGCTACTTCAGGTGATAATACGGCCGATATGTTTGAGCTTGCACCTGGTATAAAAGGACTAGTGATGACTGTTTTTCACTTACCCTCTTATGGCGTTGTATTTAAAGTGATTAAGGATGAATTTGCCGAAAGTAAAAAAATTACTCGCGAATACGTCAAAGATCGCTACCGATTAGTAAAAGCGACCGATCGCGTAGGCCGGATGGCTGATACTCATGAATACATGAACTTTCGTTTTCCGCGCAATCGTATCGACCAAGAACTCCTACAATACCTTCAGGATACTTGCGCGAGCAGTCTGACAATGACAGAAAGCGATGTGATACTTTCACACATGTATATTGAACGAAAAATGACGCCACTTAACCTATATCTGCAGCAGGAAACCGATCCAATTAAAATTCGTAATGTGCTTGATGAACTTGGTCTCTGTATTAAGCAAATAGCCCTAGCGAATGTTTTCCCAGGTGATATGTTACATAAAAATTTCGGCGTAACGAAAACCGGAAGAGTTATATTTTACGACTATGATGAGATTTGCTACATGTCCGAACGTCAGTTTCGTAGTTTACCTAAAAACGGCGACCCCTACGCTATTGATACTCTATCAGTGGGTCCTACTGATGTATTCCCTGAACAGTTTGAACACTTTATTGTGGGTAAAAAAGTATTTAAAGACATTTTAAAAGAACTACACGGCGACCTCATGACCACTGAATATTGGCTCGAAACTCAGCGCATAACCGCCCAAGGTGTCATTCAAAATTTCACACCTTACCCTGCGCGATATCGCTTTATTCGTTAATTGATTACTTAACTTAACAGCAAGTAATAATGAGCTGCGACTGTGAACATGCCAATACCCCAGAATAAACTTCTCAACAAATGCCAGTCGCCCCAATAACAAACTAAATAAGCCAGACGAACTACCACAAAAGTAATACACAAATAAGCGGTGGTATGATTAACGGCATTGAGTGCAAGCACCAACAATACGGTTGGCGCAAAAAATGTGGTCGCTTCAAAACAGTTCTCATGCGCCGCTTTTGACCTAGCGCCCAAACCCTCTAGGTTTTTTTGTTGTTCACGAGGTAACCTATTGTTATATCCTCCTTGCTTATTCATCATGATGGCCAAGGGCACTTTCGCCAACATCGGCATGAAAACCACTATCGCCATACAAATTACTACTATTGTCATACTTCTCTCCTAGTTTGGTTTCCCTTGAAAAAGTAAGGGGGATAGGTCTTTATTGTAAAATGTTACGTAAAAAAACTAATGCGGTCTATTTATGACTACAATAATATACGATTATGCGAAATAAGGTTTGTAAATCATTGCATGAATAATATGGATATTTTCAGGTAAGCAAAGATACAAAAATCGCCAATATGTCAAATGGAAAACGACTGAAATGAAAATACTTATCGTAGAAGACGACTCGACCGTTGCACAATACATTAACAAGGGTCTTAAAGAATCAGGCCACACCCCAGAGGTGGCAAACGACGGGAAACAAGGACTGTTATTGGCCACGACCAATAAATATGATGTGATTATTCTGGATAGAATGTTGCCGTACGTCGATGGCATTACGCTATTAAGCACCATTAGAGGGTCTGGTAATAAAACGCCTGCGGTTATCCTTAGTGCAAAAAACAAAGTTGAAGATAAAGTAAAAGGTTTGCGCTCGGGCGCTGATGATTACATGACCAAACCTTTCGCTTTTGAAGAGCTATTGGCGCGCATTGAAATTGTTGCCTCTCGTCAATCACCGGCAACGCCTAGCGTTACCGAAATTGTGTTGGGTGAGCTAAAACTCGACCTAATTAATCGACGTGTTACCCGCAACGATACTGTCATCGATCTACAATCAAAAGAATTCAAACTGCTTGAATTCTTATTGAAAAATAAAGGCAAGATAGTCACAAGAACCATGCTGTTAGAAAAAGTGTGGGAATATAACTTCGACCCTCAAACTAATGTGATCGATGTGCATATCAGCAGATTAAGAAATAAAATCGACAAAGGTTTTAGCTATCAAATTATTGAAACTATTCGCGGAGCGGGGTACTTAGTATCAGAGCCAACAGCTTAGGAGCCCAATAAGTGAGAGCAATCAGCGCATTTCGAAACAGCTCCAGTTTTACTCTTAGTATTGTATTTACCAGCTTGTTAATGATTGGAGTGGTGTTTATTACCTACTTCCTTATTATTTCGAATGACGATTTACTGATAAGAGAATCAGAAGCGGCCATCAACGCTGATATAAGAGGCTTTAACTCACTTTATAGAGCGGCTGGATCAAAAGCCGTTGAAAAAGCACTAAATGATAGAATTGCAGAAAACGGGAACGACTTTTTCTATCATCTCAAGAACGACAAAAACAAGTTTATCACTGGCAATATGCTGTTTTGGCCGAGCGATGGTACACAGAGCATCAAAAATGGCATGATATCATTAAAAATTGGTGACGCCGCATCCAAAGAATATGATGTTATGGCCAAGATAATGGTCTTGACTAACGGCCATCAATTACTTATTGGACGCAATATAGACGACATAGAAATTATTCAGTGGGTTGGCCGAACCTTTGGTTGGATAATGATATTAATTCTTTGCCTAATTTCAGCCACCAGCATCTGGGTAGCCTACTATGTTGTAAACCGTATTAATATTATTTCAGAAAAAGCTGATGACATTATTTCTACTGGTAAATTAACTGAGCGCTTGCCGGTCGATAGCAACTGGGATGATTTGAGTAAATTGACCATGGCGCTAAACAAAATGCTCGACCAATTTGAGTATTCTGTAGAAGGCATTAAATCGGTATCTGACAACATTGCGCATGACTTACGGACACCCTTGGCAAGACTCAAAACGCATATTGAAGTTATGCCTGAGGGCGATGATAAATATGCACTATTGAAAGAGTCTGACAATTTATTGTCTATCTTTAACTCATTATTAAGAATTGCAGATATTGAGTCCGAACGAAAAACCAGTGCGTTTGCTCAACACAATATGAAAAAAATTCTCGAGGACGTAATTGATCTGTACTCGCCCATTATTGAGGACAATAAGATTCACTTGACGTTGACCATCAACTTAAAAAACGAGGCACTGTATTGTGATAAAGATCTTATATTTCAGGCCTTCGCAAATGTCTTAGATAACGCGATTAAATTTAATCAAGTAGGGGGTCACATTATTGTAACCCTAGATAACGCGACCTTAGGCCAGCAAAAGCAAATGGTTTTCAGCGTATTAGACTCAGGCCCTGGCGTCACACCATCGGCTTTTGAAAAACTCACACAACGTTTCTACCGTGCAGATAGTAGCAGAAGTAAAAGTGGCAATGGTTTGGGCTTGGCGCTGGTGCTGGCGATTGTCAATCTGCACAAGGGCACCATTGGATTTATTGACAAGCCATTAGCAACATCGTCAGGCTTAGGCTGTGAGATTGTATTACCTCAACGTGGATAAATTTGGCAGCCAAGGGATGACGCGTCAATCATGCCCCGGCTACCAAATACGACAGTGTCGTTATTGATGCTTTATTCTGGTTCATTGCTAGGTTGCTTTATTGCTTTTGCATAAAAATCGTCACTTCAGCCATCACAATGCCGAATTTTCTGATATACGAACGATTCATCATTGTTTTATCATCAAAAGCAAAAAACCAGTCGTCAAAGTTAACTCGATAGGTAGAGCCCCCCACGGCTAGGTCCATTTCATATGCGAAGTTAAATGCATTACCATGCGGTGTGCCTTTGGCTGTGCCCACTATATCGCCGGCATTACCCGTGAAAGAGCCATCTGCATTTTTGCTCAAGGTCCAAACCCGTGTTTTTGGACCGTCGCCAAAACCATATTCAAAGCGTTCATCTAGAATTAAATTACCATCCTTTTTATAACCGTCAATATGCACGACGAAACGCTGAACGATATCACCATCTCGGTCTTGGACAATTCCCCACGCTTTTACTTTACCGTCAAAGAAACTTTCAATATCAAATTTAGGTTCCATTTGCTCATATTTTTGCGCATCCAACGATATTGAGCATGCGCCCAAAAAAATAATTGAAGCGGCCAGTGCTGCTAGCATGGTGATTTTTTTCGACAATTTCGACAAATTCATTTTTACTCCTTGTACACTCATCTTAGAACAGAATTGAGCTATTTTATAGCTTGTTAGCATTGCTCCTATATTCACTGCGACTCAAATGGCTACTCCTGTTTAGTTAGATAGTAGATACAAGCCGAGCAGCGTATTATAAAAGCCCTAACAACTGTTTACGCATTTTTGGCTCAGAAGTTTTTTCATTCAACCAGATACCGAAAAAAGATTGACCAAAAGATTTATCTTCTATACTACCTACCAGTTCGCCTTCATGATAAAAGTGCGTGTGCTGATTTTCATCCATCACACCGGTAATATTTTCACCCTCTTTCACATTCGGGAAAACAGAACGCATTTGTTCAAACCATTTGGCTAAGAGCACTTCATCCTTATAACCAATATCTCGCATCTCATCTACTGACCGACTGGCTATTTCTTCGCCATCAAAATCGCGTAAGTACGTCAGCGATAACGCAAAAGATGTGTCCTTTTTCCACTCGCCGTTAGCTGCCGATAGTTTGGCGTCATAAATGTTCCAAAACATGACCTTGAGTCGCGCTTCACCAACCACTTTTGGGTTTTGCATATACTGTGCAGAAATCTGCATAAAGGTTAATGGCGTATTGTCTACGGCGGCAGTTGACACACTCAATTGAGTTGGCGTTTCAAGTGTTTTCGCATGACCTACAGCAGTGTATATTACAGAAGTAAATGACAGCGCAAAAAGCATCGAAGATAATATTTTTTTTGGTAATTTCATAGTCGCTTCCTCATTATCTGTCGCATTACAGATGATATGTAAGTAGTAACGTCGTATCCTACAGCAAGAGATCAGTATAAAGGATTAAACTTTGTTAACCTATCCGCGCACAGAGAGTATCGAAACACGATTTTCAATTGTTACTCCTTCGCCTTTGCAAAAAATAGAAGCCGCCTGGACTCGTTTCTTTATCGATGATGATGATAGAGAAAAAAACGTTGAAGTTTGGTGTAAGCGAGATGACTTGCTGCATGGCATTATAGCAGGAAATAAGTGGCGTAAACTAACTAAGCCTTTGCAGGACTTTCAGCAAATTCCAGCATCACACATACTCAGTTTTGGCGGTCCATATTCAAATCATCTGCATGCACTTAGCTATTGCTGTAACCAGCTAAATATCAAGTTTACTGCGGTTATTCGCGGCGCTTATCTAAAAGACCAAGCGCTTAACCGCACTTTGCAAGACTTAAACAACTGGAATGCTAATTTAGTCTTTGTGGACAAGATAACCTACCAAAAAAAAACCGATCAGAACTACTTAGCAAAACTACGTAAAGACATGAATGCCGATGTTATTATTCCAGAAGGTGGCTCACAACAAGACGCGCTTTTTGGTATGCAGGCAATGCTAAATGAAATTAATCTAGCTAATTCAAGCAGACCCTTCGACGCCATATTACTCCCTGTTGGCAGCGGCGCGAGCATGGCTGGTGTCATTAAAAACTGCCCACCCAAACTCGCCAAAAATATAATAGGCATCGGCGTACTGCAAGGCGAGGGCTACTTAGAAGGCTTGGTAGATCAATTCCTAAACAAGGACACACCTTATTTACCTTGGCATATCAATCACCAATTTCACTTTGGTGGTTATGCCAAAAGTACAGCTGAGCTAGACACGTTTTGCAAAGAGGTCAATCAACAACAAGCGAAACAAGACACACCTATTTGCATTGAACCGGTCTACTCCGGCAAATGTTTTTTCGCCCTCAAAACGCTTATCCAACAGGGTTATTTTGCCCCCCATAGCAAAATCTTAATTATTCATACAGGCGGATTACAGGGGGCCCGCTAATAAAGTGATACATCCTTATAAAACCATCGCATTAGTAGATTGAACTATTTTGCCGTGCTTGCCGTTAGATTACCCATATGTAACATTCACATATAGATCGCAAATAAAGGTCTGTATACCATTAAAAAATATAGAAATTGAGGTGGACGACGTGAAGCACAAAATGATTCTGAAACAACAGGTGCAATATGCATCTATGATTGATAGAGCATTAAACTTGTGTGAAGTCATGCTCTCTCGATCAGAGACTTTGTATCCCTTTGCCGTTCTCTCAATCGAAAAACAGATCCAATGCATTTTTCTTGATGACGAGGACTACAACAATAAACATCCTAACGGCGCGCATTTTGGCATGATCGAAAAGCTCGAACATCAGTTAGCGATAGGTAAAAAACAAGCAAACTCGGCCATTGGCATGCTTGTTTATGCCGCTACCATTAGATCACCCCAACAAGCAGAGAACGATGCACTCATGTTTAGTATTTGCGATGCAAATGGTGAAAATACCTTAACACTCTATCCTTATGAGTTTGAAGTAAATTCAATCAAAATAGGTAAGCCTTTTACTTGTGATTTTTCAGACTGATCCTATCGCTCTCTGCGCTTTTCCATTAAACTTGCCAATTCAAAAATTGCTGTTACGATGCAGCCAAATTATTTAGTAAGGAATTCTTATGTCTCGTGTATTAATAATCGGCGCTGGCGGCGTTTCTTCCGTAACTGTTAAAAAGTGTGCTCGATTACCTGAAATATTTGACGAAATCTATTTGGCGAGTCGCACATTATCAAAATGTGAAGCGCTTCAAAAAGAAGTAGGTGGGGATCGCCTAAAAGGCGTTTTTACTGTTGATGCCGATAACGCAGACGCCGTCATCGAATTAATAAATAAAGTGAAACCTGACTTAGTGGTTAACCTTGCCCTGCCCTATCAAGATTTACCTATTATGGATGCGTGTTTAGCGACGAAAACTGACTATCTTGATACCGCAAATTATGAGCCAAAAGACGTCGCTAAATTCGAATATTCTTGGCAGTGGGCGTATCAGCAAAAGTTTCATGATGCCGGCATCATGGCACTTCTTGGCAGCGGGTTCGATCCCGGCGTAACTAACGTTTACACGGCCTATGCGGCAAAGCATTACTTTGATGAAATTCATTATTTGGATATTGTCGATTGCAATGGTGGTGACCACGGTCAGGCTTTTGCTACAAACTTTAATCCTGAAATTAATATTCGCGAAGTAACCCAGCGGGGTCGTTTTTGGGAAAATGGCGAATGGAAAGAGACTGACCCATTAACTGTCCGTGAAGATTTGGATTATCAAAACATCGGCGTAAGAGCGTCTTATTTGTTGTTCCACGAAGAGCTCGAGTCATTAGTGAAGCACTTCCCTACTTTAAAACGTGCTCGTTTTTGGATGACCTTTGGTGATGCTTACTTGAATCACTTAAAAGTGCTTGAAGGCATCGGTATGACAAGTATTCACCCTATCGACTTTCAAGGCCAACAAATAATTCCTCTGGAGTTTTTGAAGGCAGTATTACCTAACCCCGGCTCACTAGCCGAAGGTTATACCGGAAAAACCTGTATTGGTACTTACATCACGGGCATAAAAGACGGCAAAGAAAAGACTATTTTCATTTATAACAACTGTGAACACGCTGTTTGTTATGAAGAAGTTGGGGCGCAAGCGGTTTCTTACACCACCGGTGTCCCTGCTATGATTGGTGCAGCGCTGATGTTAAACAATACATGGAAAAAACCAGGCGTTTGGAACATGGAGCAATTCGATCCAGACCCGTTTATGGCAATGCTAAAGGAACATGGCCTACCTTGGCATGTTATTGAATGCGAAAGCAGCCCGTTTGCGAAGTAGTGAGATAATACTCAATGACAAATAGATATTTAAGAGATGATATCCCTTCTCCTTGTTACGTTTGTGACGAGGCGAAGCTTGAACAAAATTTGCAACTGATGCAATACGTCCAAAATAAGGCAGGCGTTGATATCATTTTGGCGCTCAAAGCCTTTTCGATGTGGTCAACCTTTCCGTTGATTAAGCAGTATTTGAAGGGTGCAACAGCAAGTGCTGTTTGGGAAGCAAAGCTTGCCAATTACGAAATGGGCGGCGAAGTGCATTGTTACTCTCCTGCCTATAAGCAGAAAGACATGGACCAGCTTTTAGATTTAGTGCATCACTTATCTTTTAACAGCATGGGCCAGTGGGATCAATTTAAAGAACAGGTTATACAAAGCTCGGTTTCTGCTGGCTTACGAGTGAACCCAGAGATTCAAGAGGCTGACACCCCCCTGTACGACCCTTGTACACCTGGTTCTCGCTTAGGAATTTTAGCGTCTCAACTTGAAGGTCAAGACTTAACTGGTGTTGACGGTTTTCATGTACACAATTTATGTGAGTGTGATTCATTTGCAACTGAACGCACATTGCATGCAATAGAGAAAAAGTTTTCAAGGTATCTGCCTAGCCTAAAATGGTTAAATTTGGGCGGCGGTCATTTGATGACAAAAGAAGGTTATGACCTTGAACATTTGATTAAGGCCTTGGTCACCTTTAAAGAGAAGTATCCAAATCTACGTATTATTATGGAGCCTGGCTCGGCTGTTGTTTGGCAAGCGGGTGCATTGGTTGCCGAAGTTGTCGACATCGTTGAAAATGAGCAACAAATTCTGATAATGGATATCAGTGCAACAGCGCACATGCCTGATGTACTGGAAATGCCATACCGACCTAAAATTAGTGATGCTGGTATGCCCAACGAAAAAGCATTTACCTACAAAATAGGTGGCAACTCCTGTCTGGCCGGTGACGTAATTGAAGAGTACAGCTTTGACCATGAATTGAAAGCCGGTGACCGATTAGTGTTTGAAGACATGCTGCATTACACCATGGTTAAAACAACTTTTTTTAATGGTGTGGAGCATCCGAGTATTGGGGTTTTACGAAAAGATGGCTCCTTTGATTTGATAAAAGAGTTTACGTACGAAGAGTTTAAAGCTCGCTTGTCATAATTGTTATTTCAGTACCGCCCAATTAACAAATCGCAGCAACAAAAACTCGAAGAACGCAGTAGCCCCAAAAGTTGAATATCACTTTTGGGGCGTTATGAACGAATCAAAACACACTCACCGTTTCAATAAAAACCTATCAAACACCGATCTGAAGGGACAAGTGCTCATACTGTTGTCACTTATTTCCGGTCTAGCCTAAGCAACTGCTCAGTAACCAAGACTATATGCGACTCACAGTATAGTGTTGTTAAGAAAGTCAATATGCTCGTTAGTAGCGAAAAAAAGGCTTGATTCCGGTACTATACCGAAATCAAGCCTCTGTAGTGGCCTTACTAAAGAGTCTCAATTAAAACAGGCTCTTCAAAAAGTAGGCAGTTCAACTAACCTAGTGTAGGTTTTAGAACTTGTATTGTACACCAAAACGAAGTTCCCACTGAGATGCATCACCCTGACGAGTTTCCGGTGTAGTATCACCAATACGAACTGTGTTAGGCGCTTCATACAAAACACCCCAGTCATCGTTTAACATATTGGTGAAGTTGTCGACAATAAAGTAAACATTAGCACTGTGGCCTTCAGCAAACGCTGGTATGTCTTGTCTTACACTGATATCGACTTTTGTCCACCATGAGCTTTCAAATGAGTTACGTGACGACCCAATTGGTAGCACTGCACCACTGCCGCTATCAAATCTTTCAAGGAAAGGTGTAAATCCAAATTCTGAGTTACCATTCTCTAGCACGCGGCTATATGGGCTACCAGATTGGCTTAAACCAAAGGCCGAGAAACGAGTTTGCAAACCATCAATTAGCTCAACCGTATAACGAAAATCAACGGTAATACGGTGCTCAATGTTCCAATCCGACAAAGAAGAAACTTGTTCGTTCGGATTAGTATAAGCACGGAACTGGTAGTTTGAAAACGCAACGGCGCTGTTCATTGGCTGTGAATCCTCAGCGTCACTGTAGGCATAACCTGTTGTTAACTGAATACCGTTATCCCAACTCTTGGTCATGCTTCCAGCTAGGCTCAGAGAGGTCGAATCAGCTGTGGAATTAGTTAGTTTAAACGAATCAATATTAGGACTTGCGTAGTCGATATAACCATTATCAGTTATACCTTCTTCCACTAAATCACCCTTCAAGATAATAGCTGCGTCGTAAGTGCGAGATATAATTAAATCAACGTCAAATACATAGCCAGAATCCGTTAAATGTGTCATACCGGCAGTCAGTTTCAGCTCACTTGGCAGCTTGAAACCAGGGTCTAAATAGTTGACCTCAAAGTTTGCACCAGTTCCACCTGCAACTGCATCAAACATCTCAGATGGCACACCATAGCCTGGGCCGTTTGGCACGCCCGCTTCAAGACCGGAGTAAACTACATCGGCATCGAATAAAGAGCGCGAACCGTCGGTGTAGCCATAATCCCTGCCTCGTGCACCAAATTGAGTTACGTTGGTGTTAGAAAAGTTGTTTGACAACCAGACGTTAGGGTTACCACCACTATATAAGGCAAGACCACCACGAAGTTCGGTGTTGTCGCTCAACGTGTAGTTCAAGCCAATTCGTGGCTGAAGAAGACCTTCGCCGTCAATCGTGCCGCTGTTGCTGAAACCATATTGCTCAACAAACTGTGCATTTTCTGCTGGCGCATCACTAGAGGTATACCATTCGTAGCGCAAACCCGCGGTAACTGACAAATCATCTGTTAGGTAGAAGTTGTCTTGAATATACAAAGAATTGACGGCATAGCCCCAATCCGCAGCAGCGTCGAGAGGATTGCCTGATGGAGCATTGTTGTAATAGATAGCATCCGCGAATCCGTTGCGGAAATTCTCAATACCGTCAAAGCGGATTTCAGTCTCCGTATGCTGCACAAATAAGTTAAACACGTCTAATTCATCGCGTTCATAACCGAACGTTACCGTGTGGTCATTGTCAAAATAATAAGTGCCTCGAAGGATAAGACCGAACTGTTCCCAATTTAAGTCATTAGCTTGACGACTGTCGTCCGATCCAAGGTATACGTCTACGTTGTCAAGTTCAACACGTATTTCACCGAAATCATTGCCACCAATAGTGCCATCTCCCGCACGTGAGTTTTGACGATTGTCTAGCTCTTGGTTAACGATGCGAATTTCAGTGGAGAAACTATCAGTCCAATCTGAGTATAAAGAGCCTACTAATGAGGTTAATTCTGCACCACGCTCATACAAATGCTTTTCAAATTCAAACTCACTGTCATCACCATCAGACTGGTTGAAATTCAAACCATCATTGTAATTATATGTGAATGAGGCACGATGTTGTTGGTTAATATTCCAGTCTAATTTAATCAGAAGTTTTTCATCTTCATTCGCTAAACTCGCAGGAATACCGCCTGGATCAAAACCATAAAGGGTGTTTGATATGGAAGCAATTTCATCTAGCTCCGCTTGAGTAAGCTCAACCTCAACTACCGCACCAGAACCAGTAGCGCCGCGTTCGAATAAATTATTACCTTCTAATTTTTCGTATGCAGCGAAAAAGAATAACGTATCTTGAATAAGTGGACCACCGACAGTGAAGCCGTAACGTTTCTCATTAAAGCTACTAAGGGCTATGTTATCACCCTCAAGCGAATCACCTTTTAGTGAGTCGTTGGTATAGTCGTAGAAGGCTGAACCGTGAAATTCATTAGTACCCGTTTTAGCTACAGCGTTAATATTACATGCTGTAAAACCACCATAAATAACACTCACTGGCGCTAATTCAACCGCAACCTGCTCAATAGCGTCGAAAGAAAAAGGCATTCTTTCGGTTGGATAGCCATTTGAATTCAAACCGAATGAATCACTCAATCGAACACCGTCTACAGTCAAACTATTAAAACGAGGGCTTTTACCCGCACACTGGATTGAGTTTTGACCCGCTTCATCCACATAAACTCTTGGGTCAATGCGCAGAATGTCAGTGATATCTCGGTTAATAGCTGGAACATTTTCTAAAGTATCAATTCCAAACGTTGTGGCAGGACTGTTTTTTCCAAAAGCAACGCTGCTCATGCGCGATCCGGTAACCGATATACGCTCAACATCTTGGTCAGATATAAGAGCAACTTCAATTGGATAATCCTCACCCAGGGTCAAAAATACACCCGTAATAGTCTCATCATTGAGAGACTCTGAGTCAAGCTTTATGGTGTAAGGTCCACCTACACGCAATCCAGTAAGGTTGAAAGTACCGTTTGCACTAACTGTAACAGTTTTAGTTGCGCCGGTAGGTTCATGAGTAACAGTGACTACGGTCCCTGCAGCTGGATTACCTTGAGGACCTACTATACTTCCAGTCATTCCTGAAGAAGTAACTTGCGCCATCGCCGCAGTTGACATACCAATCGACATAGCAACAGCAATCGCTGTGCGACTAAGTTTTGTATTTCTAAACATTATGTTTTCCTGTTTTATGTGAGTTTTATAATTTGATATAGGCTGCACTCCACATATTTAATATAAGAGTGCAAAGTAGTTTCTAATTGACAGTAAACTTATTCGCTGTGCGCACTTTTTTGTCAGATAGTTTATCAGATGTATTGTGACGCATCTATTACAAGATTACTTTTGTTGAATATTATGATAGGATAAAACTGCACTAATCGCACATAACGCTGTACATAAAGAATATACAAAAACCAGCTAAGAACGACAACATAACCGCGATAACTAAACTAACCATGCGACTGCAAAGATAGTCGCATGCAGGACGTTCAATAAATTAATTACGCGTAAAAATAGTTAACATTATGCGGAGCTTCTTAATTTTAAGTGGCAGTACCTAAATTTAACCGATCAGGCACCGCTACCGTAGTTAAAAAATGAAATTGCGTTTGGCCCACCAACGCCCAATCCTCGAGCTGCAGATTGACCATTACTTAAGCAATGCGGCTCAATTCCATCGTAGTAAACGTATCATAATTCCTGTGTTAGTTTTTAGTTTAGTATTTTTCTCGTCAGGCTTATTATCGTTTAGTTTAGAGGCTCGCTTCGATTTTAAGCATGATCTTGCAATCCTTGGCCCGATGTTAGCAAAGTAACTTTCTAAGCTTCTGCGCGAAATAGAAAAAATGATAAGCCGTTGATATAAACTAGCGTCAATTTTAAGGCATGACGGTATAATTAAGCAGCATCTTCATATAATACTGTCCACTATAAAAGCTTAAATTGATCGAAATGAATCGAAAGGGTATCCTATGGCTACTATCATTACCGACTTAAACTAGATTCATGCAAAAACCAATTATACTTGCAATATCAGGCGCATCAGGTTCTGGAAAATCACTTTTTACACAAAATATAGCATTAAAATTACGCCAACACGGTCGTGAAGTGCTTGTGCTGCAAGAGGATCACTACTATAAAGCTCAAGACCACATAGAGATGGGTGAACGTGTCAATACTAACTATGACCATCCTGATGCTTTTGAACACGACTTATTAAATCAACATTTACAAGATTTGAATACCGGTAGTAATAGCATTGAATATCCAAGTTATTGTTATGTTACGCATACGCGACTTCCCGACTTTGACGTTATTAGTCCAGCGCCTATTATTATTCTTGAAGGGATTATGTTGCTGACACAAATTCAATTATTCGACCAATTCGACATCAAAGTGTTTGTCGACACGCCCCTTGATGTCTGTTTAATGCGAAGAATGTTGCGTGATACTCAAGAGCGTGGTCGATCTATTAGCTCCGTTGCAAAACAGTATGAAGAGACAGTCAAACCGATGTATCATCGGTTCATTGAACCTAGCAAAACATTTGCTGACCTAATCGTACCCCACGGAGGTGAAAATCACTTGGCAGTGGATGTTTTATGTTCTTACTTACTGGAAGGCAAATCGGTAGTAGCGTAAAATAAAAAAAAAAGTGAAAATCAAATGACAGGATTATTAGGGATCGCCTTTTTATTAGGCATGGCGTTTTTGTTCTCTTCGGCAAGGAAAAGTATCAATTGGCGAACCGTCATTGGCGCTTTTGCTATTCAGGCCTTATTGGGTGCCTTTATATTGTATTCAAAAGGAGGTATCAACTTCCTCAATAGCCTAACAGTTTATGTGGCGAATGTTATTTCGTACAGCGAAGAAGGTATTCGATTCTTATTTGGCGGTTTAGTGGGCAGTGAGTCATTAGGCTTTATATTCGCCATCAATGTTTTGCCTGTCATCATATTCTTCTCATCATTAATTGCCGTTCTCTACCACCTTGGCATTATGTCTGTTGTTATTCGCGTAATAGGCGGCGCATTGCAGAAAATACTCGGCACCAGCAGGCCTGAATCGATGTCTGCAGCTGCTAATATATTTGTAGGCCAAACCGAAGCCCCGCTTATTATCAAACCTTTTTTGCCGACCATGACGCGTTCAGAATTGTTTGCAGTTATGGTTGGTGGTTTAGCTTCAATTGCGGGCTCGATCATGGCAGGTTATGCTGGTTTAGGGATAGAATTAAAGTACTTGTTAGCCGCTAGTTTTATGGCTGCTCCAGGTGGGTTATTAATGGCTAAAATGTTGGAGCCTGAAACCAACAAAACTAATGAAGGCTTGACCGATGTCAAAGCCGATAATGAAGAATATGCTAATGTGTTCGACGCTGCCGCAAGTGGCGCGAGTGCAGGCTTAAAACTGGCGGTGAATGTAGGTGCAATGTTACTCGCGTTTATCGCGCTAATTGCCCTGCTAAACGGTATGCTTGGTGGTATTGGCGCAATGTTTGGTCAACAAGAGCTATCGATACAGCTTATTTTGGGCTATGTATTTCAACCAATAGCGTGGTTAATTGGCGTGCCATGGAACGAAGCAAATTTAGCTGGCAGTTTTATTGGCCAAAAAGTGGTCGTGAATGAGTTCGTTGCGTATTCAGACTTTATCAAATATGCCGATGAGTTATCGCCCATTACTCAAGCTATAGTGACATTTGCATTGTGTGGTTTTGCTAACCTTTCATCAATTGCAATATTGATGGGTGGCTTAGGCGCTCTTGCCCCAGCCAGACGCAAAGAGATTGCGCAGTTGGGTTTGAAAGCGGTATTTGCGGCCACGTTAGCTAATTTAATGAGTGCCGCACTTGCTGGCATATTTATTACCTTAAGTTTGTAATATTTTATCCAAGAAAAAGCACAGTAGAAAACAAATAAAGTGAAATGACGCGTTCTCATCACTTGGAATATAACTAAAACAGAGCGAGTTTGATTGAATAAACATCAAGCCCAGCAGTTTCAGGTTAATCAATTAAACAGATATAGGTTCACGAAAATATGAAATTAGAAGCCGTTGATTTTACCGCATCCGATGCGCCGCAGAAATTTGTTGAATCATTGCGTCAGACAGGCTTTGGCGTTTTAAAAAATCATCCAATTGAGCAAACGTCAGTATCCAGTATTTACGCTAACTGGCAAACATTTTTCGATGGTGAATCAAAACACCAGTACCTTTACAATAAGGGTACTCAAGATGGTTACTTTCCACAAAGCGTGTCAGAAATTGCGAAAGGCTTTAAGAAAAAAGACATAAAGGAATACTTTCATTATTATCCGTGGGGTCAGTGTCCCGCAAAATTGAAGAGTGAACTCAGTAATTATTACGAAAACACGTCAGCGCTAGCCGCTCAGTTACTAAACTGGATAGAAAAAGAATCACCTGACGAAGTGAGCAAGCATTACAGCATGCCACTCTCACACATGATTGAGGACAGTGGGCAAACCCTCTTGAGAGTGTTGCACTATCCGCCCCTAGGTGGTGATGAAGAAATTGATGCCATTCGCGCAGCAGCGCATGAAGACATTAATTTAATTACATTGTTACCTGCTTCAAATGAGCCCGGCCTGCAAGTAAAAGCGACCGACGGCAGTTGGCTAGATGTACCCTGCGATTTTGGTAACTTGATTGTTAACATTGGAGATATGTTGCAAGAAGCCTCTGGCCAGTACTTCCCATCGACAACTCACAGAGTCGTCAATCCTGAAGGCACAGACATAACCAAGTCTCGTATTTCATTACCTCTATTCTTGCATCCACGACCTGATGTAAAATTATCCGAACGACATACTGCGGGCACTTACCTCACTGAGCGTTTAACTGAGCTTGGGGTTCTATGACGTTATTAACGACGCAACAACCTTAGAGAAAAAGTTGCTGGTCTTCTTTAAATAGAATAAAAACAAACAATGCCAATTAAACAAGTTGAGCGGCATTGTTATATTAGAAATTTTATTTTTCGTTCTTTACATATTCAGTGTATTTTGCGCTGGTGGACATTGCTTACGAGAACCACTCTGATAATTCGTTTGGGCTTAAGCACTGCATTCAAGGATTAATAAAGCGCTTATAACGCCATCTCACTCCGTATCGCTTCAAATAAAAGCTGCAAGAGTAATTTCGTAATAAAAGTGTCATAATTAATCTGGTACACTACGCTAGTAAATAGATGGATCGTTCTTCGAAAACGATTAAAAATAGCCTGTTGGTATATAAAGACCAGCGCATTGAATAAAAGTTCATAGCAAAGAACATTTAGGGATTAGACAATGTTTAAAAAAGCAAAACTCAATCGCATCGCGATTGCAGTAGCGATGTCAATTAGCTTGACTGGAATCGCCCAAGCCCAATCAACATCATCAGATATTCGCGGCATGATTACAACGCCAACAGGTTCACCTGCAGCGAATACTAAAATAATAATCAAACACATACCATCCGGCACCATTAAAGAAATGGAAACAAATGCCCAGGGTGCGTTTATTGCTAAAGGTCTTCGAGTAGGCGGTCCATACGAGGTGGTAATTGACTCCGACGTACATAAAGACACGACTGTGACTAACGTATTTTTAAATCTTGGTGAAACTTATCGCTTAGTACAAAGACTTGAACCAGATAGTGTTGAACGGATCCAAGTAACAGGCACTGCTGCTATTTTTGATGCTACGGGTGCTCGTTCATCCTATGGCCAAGAAGAAATAGCGAGAATGCCTTCGTTCAATCGAGATCTGAAAGATATTATTCGTAATAACCCATTGGCAGTTGTAGATGCTAGCGGTGACCTGAGCGTTGGTGGCCAAAACTCTAAATTTAACAGTATTACTGTAGACGGGATTGGCCAAAACGATGATTTTGGTTTGAACTCGGGAGGCTATCCTGCGCAGCGCTCACCTATTTCATTAGACGCCGTTGAGCAAATTTCGATCGACACTACTCCGTTTAATACCAGGCAAGGTGGTTTCTCTGGTGGTATCATAAATGTGGTTACAAAATCAGGAACCAATACTTTTAAAGGTTCTACATTTTACGAATTTAAGAATGATAATTTTTCAGGTGATCCTGAAAACAAAAGAACCGACGAAGATCCTCAATTCAACCCTGATGCACCCGTGGAAAACTTTGCAACGGGCAAAGAAAGTACATATGGTATAAGCTACAGCGGTCCAATACTTGAAGATAAATTATTCTTCTTCGTAAACTACGAGAACTTCCAAAAAGAGACTCCAGTTCTTTATGGCATCGGCAGTGGTGCAAATCAGAGTCAAATTACACAAACAGAAATTGATAGCTTCTTTCAAATTTTAGGTGACGTATACGGCCTGACGGATCAAGTATCTGGTGATCCGGAAGAAACAGATGAAAAGTTCCTACTGAAACTTGACTGGAATATAAACGACCAGCACAGAGCAGACTTTACTTTTCAATATCAAGACAATTCTGAAGATAGAAATAACACCGACGCTGATGATGAAATTATCATGAACTCGAATGTTTATGAGTTAAATACAAAGTCGACTAATTTTGCTGCTCGTGTATTTTCAGATTGGAATGACGGCTTTTCAACTGAAATTTCGATGAGCTATAAAAATACAGAAGCAAATTCATTAACTAATTCAAGTCTTGGTGAAGTTAATATTGCGTCAGATAATGGTGATATAGTTTTCGGTACTGATGCGTTTAGACACGCAAACAAAGCAGAAACTGAAACTTTACGACTTAATTTTGATGCTAACTATTTGACCGGCGACCATAGTATTAACTTTGGCTATCATTACGAAAACTTAAACTTGTTTAACTTATTCGCAGAAAGCTCTTTAGGGGTATGGTCATTTGATGATGACCGTTTTGACGGTACAACCGGTTTAGAGGATTTTGCAAACCGTACGCCTGACGACTTTAGAGGCCAAGGTTTTGCATATAAGAACGCGTTTACAAATGATGCAAACGATACTGCGTATGACGCAACACGTGAAACTCACGTATTTTATATAGAAGATAATTGGGCTGTTTCAGATGAACTAGACGTATCTTTTGGTGTTCGTTATGAATATTTAGCATCAAGTGATAAACCTACCCTAAACCCGAACTTCGTAGATACTTATGGGTTTGACAATACCGAAAATCTTGATGGTTTAGATATTATATTACCTCGCGCAAGCTTTAAATATTATCTAAATGACGATATGACAATTCGTGGTGGCGTTGGTAAATATAGTGGTGGTAAGCCAAATGTTTGGGTAGTTAACTCATTTACGAATGACGGTATTACCTTTGTTGAATTGCCAGCAAGTGTATCAACCGAAATAGCACGCGATCCAGCTAACGTTGACTTTACGCGTATACCTCAAGCAGCCTTAGATGCTCTTCAATCAGGTACAGGCAGCACGAACTATGTGTCAAAAGATTACGAAATGCCATCCGATTGGCGCTATCAGTTAGGTTTCGATTGGAATTTTGATCTTCCTTATTTAGGAGACGGTTTTGATTGGAGCACCGAAGTTAATTATGTGAAGCAATCAGATGCCTCTTTTTGGATTGATAGTTCTCGTGTAGATAGTGGTGAACGCACTTTTGATGGCAAACGTATTATTTACGAGAGCCGTTACGAGGGCGACTTAGCAGATAACTTCGATATAGCGCTTACTAATGCTGATGACAATGGCCGTAGCATTATCTGGACAACTAGCTTGAAGAAGAGTTGGGACAACGGCGTTCGTATGAATATGTCTTATACTAATCAAGATATTACAAATGCAAACCCTGGTTCAAGCTCACGTTCTATTTCTAATTACCAATTTAACGTCAACTTGAACCGAAATCAGCCGCTAATTGGTACTACTGATTTTGAAACTGAGCATAGATTTGTACTTAATCTCGGTTACAAAACTCAGTTCCTTGATGGATATGACACAACGTTTGATTTGTTTTTCTCACGTCGTTCAGGCCGTCCTTTGACATATACGCTTGGCCTATTTAGAGATGATGATTTCGGTGACCAACCATCACTGTACTCAAATTCTGTTTATCAAGTGTATTTGCCAAGTGGCCCAGATGATCCGAACATGGATTTTGACGGTGGTCGTCTAAGCTATGAAGAAATGAAAGTGATTATTGATGAAGCTGGACTTGCTGCTTATCAAGGTGGCTACGCTCCTAAGAATGCAACAACTCAACCGTGGGTAACTACGATGGACTTGAATATTACTCAAGAACTTCCTGGTTTCACTGATGGTCATAAGAGCATGGTGTATCTTACCGTTGATAATTTAGCGAACCTACTAAACGATGATTGGGGGCAGGTATATCAAATGCGTTTCCCTCAACAGTCTTTGTTTGACTTAAGAGGTCTTTCAGACGACGGACGCTATCAATATGAAGAACGCTTCAGAGGTTCAGACCTTCGTAATTGGAATGAGTTTAGACCTGAAGAATCTACTTGGCGTATCAAAGTGGGTGTTCGTTACACCTTCTAAGAGTAAGTCAAATAGTTATATTGTAGTTAATGCCAGTCAGATACTCTGACTGGCATTTTTTATATCTGATATGGTAAGCACGGCCGACTGATATATTACTAAGTTGACTATTTGTTCTCATTATTGATGAGTCCAGCACGACGTATTTAGTTTTCACTACACGCTCGACGACTACATTGTTACGCTCAAGTATTAATACTACAAAAACCAGTACACTACAAAAAATCGTGATCCAACTCACGCCTCTCCAATACGATATATTTTAATGGCCTTGGAATGCAACAAATCCGAAAGGGCCGCTGAGGACTGTTTATCAAATTTATACAATTGCGCAAAACTGAGAGAAAGAGTAGCAAGTGCATCATCCAATGCATTGTGATTTGGTGCTTCGGGTAAACCATATCGATGCCGGCAATTTTCAAGTGTGACTGCACCTTGCTTTACCATATCTTGGGTTTTATTAAGAAAATAAAGCTCTAGCAACATACTGTCAATGGTTGTAATTTCAATTTTAGGGATGCCGAGGTTATGTGCAACTCTGTTCAATACTTGCATATCTAAACTGGCATTATGCAAAACCCAAACATGCGAACTGGCAAATGCTTGCAACTGCCCAATCACCGTTTTGACATGCTCACCCTTTAGCAAGTCTCTCGCAGTTAAGCCATGTATAACCGGGCTTTGCTGCAAATCTCCCGAAGCACGAATAACAGTATAAAACGCCGAACTCAAATCAATACTGTGGTGCTCTCCCATAACCCAGCCGATAGACGTGATTTTAGCAATTTTTGTATCCAAGCTAGTAAGCTCTAAATCGATGGACAAAAGAGGTGTGTCCTTTATGCGCATTGATTTCCATCTATCAGGCAGGGTTGGCTGGCGTTTGAGTAGTTTGGAAAATAGTGAAACCATTACCCTATGCCACCAGAATATTTAAGCACTGCGGTTTGTTGTGCTCTGTGTATCGCCTGAAACGCAGCTTTCAATTGATGCTTTTCGATGGACGATAAATCACTCACACGAATAAAGTTATCTTGTACTTTATTATGGAGTTGATGACGCCACCTTAGTCGATTTAAAAATAACCAGATATCTTTTAAATTCTTAATATCTTCTGAAGAAACACCGCTATTTTCTGGTAATGCATTTAACCTGCCCACAGTCGACGGTATTGTAATTCCATTTGCCAGTGCGTGAATCCGCACTAAATTATTGATAATGGCAATGGCTGTGTGCTTCAAATCAATACTGTCTTTCACTTTCTTATCTTTTGCATAAACAAACTTTTGAAACATAGACAGCGGCACTGACCCTTCATTTGCTTGACGCGCTAAAGCGGCCAAAAACATAGATTGTTGAAACAATGTTTTGCGTTCTTCTTGCAAGCGCGAAAACAAGCTTAAATCGCCCGCCGCAGAACGAGCATCTAAGAAAATATTAAACGACAGCATAGCGTTAGGAGTCGGTTGGCGAACCCATGCTTTAGATTGTTCAATAGACGCTTTCAAAGACATGCGAAGCTTGGGATTTGATGCCATAATATTGCCATCACATAATTTTATGCCACATTTCCCCAATCCTAGACAAACGTATTTAGCCATTTTTTCAAAATATACAGCCTGCTCTTGATTTGGTTCATCGGCCAACAGTAAGGCATTGTCTTGATCAGATCCCATTGTTTGGTCTTCACGCGCTTGCGATCCATAAACCAACCAAGAATAAGGCATGGGCGCTTCGCCATTCTGCTGCTGAAAGAAGGTAATCAATTTACGCGTCATTACATCAGTAGCTTGGGAGAGTACTTTACCCACAATATCAAAATCGCCGGGACGCTTAGCACTAGAAGCAAAATAATGCGGCAATTGCCAAGAACAACGAGTGAGTTCGTACAGATTATTGGCTTTTGATATATCACTAATAACGAATAACACGTTGTTACGTTGTTGTTTGAAAATATCGGTTGCCGTGATCATACCAACCGGTGCATTAGTAATTTTATCAAGCACAGGCAAGTGATTAATGGATTTTTCATTCATCAAACAAACCGCATCAAATAAGGTTTTATTCTGAGTTAAATAGGCTGGATTTTCAGTCATTATTTGCCTTACCGGTAACTGCATATCGAGGCCGACTGCTACCACTCTGTTGCGCAAGTCACGGTCGGTTACTATACCGAGCAATTGATCATGTTCAATGATCAAAACTGATGATACGCGCTTTTGACTCATCAACGCCCCGGCACGTTGTATAGAGGCAGATTGTGAAATGGTAATAGGGAGTATTTCTATAATTTCAAATAGAGGCTTATGCAGCCACATCGAATTTGAGTCGGTCACCGCATCATGCTGCAAAACATCGTCTTTGGCCGCATTAAAAAACTGATTAATTCTGGGGTGCGACATGGCCTTATCAAACCACTCTTTTGGCATACAAAGGACAAGTCCAGGGCTGTCGACAGTAACATCAAGTTTATAGCTAACGTTATCCAATAAAGCAGCGTAGCCAAAGTAGTCACCGTCACTTAAATGCTTAAGTGCACCGTCACAATCCTTGACCGAAAACTGGCCGCTTTGAATCAAGTAAAGTGAGTTTTTATGCGTCGAAAGCATCTCTTGCTGGTTCTCAGCCGCTAAGTAAATAATATGAGAATGTCGAGCAATAGCATGAAGCTGTTCGATATCTAACATATCGAAGGGACCTGACTGTTGAAGAAAATCAGTCACCTGCTGGGGTACAGCATGCATAAATAACTCCTTATTGAGGTAACAAGTATAAGTACATTAATAAGCAAGGGGTTGTAGTTTACAGTGATAAAAAAGCCCAGCATAGCTGGGCTTTTGAATATTACATCATACTAGTGAGCTTGTGCTTCACCAGCCCCTTTAGGGAACCGAATACTTTCAACAAGATCTTGGATTTCTTGCGGTGCATCATCCGTAAACTTGAATACTACGAAGGCAACAGCAAAGTTTATTATCATACCGATAGTACCAATTCCTTCTGGAGAAATTCCGAATAACCAGTTATCCGGTTGGTTCATTTCAGGACTAACAAACTTAAAGTAGATTATATAAGCAGCCGTGAATACGATACCTGTAATCATGCCAGAAATAGCGCCTTTATCGTTCATACGCTTACTGAATATACCCATAATGATTACTGGGAAGAAACTGGAAGCAGCAAGACCGAAGGCAAAGGCGACGATGGCGGCCACAAAGTCTGGCGGATTTATGCCAAAGTAACCGGCTATTAGAATAGCTACCCCCGCAGCAATACGCGCTGACAGTAGCTCTTTCTTATCCGAAATATTTGGCATCAAGTTTCGTTTGAGTAAATCATGCGAGACCGACGTGGATATTACCAATAGCAAACCTGCAGACGTTGACAGCGCAGCAGCAACGCCACCAGCAGCAACCAATGCGATTACCCAAGCTGGTAAATTCGCAATTTCTGGGTTAGCCAAAACCATAATGTCACGGTCAATTGTCATCTCGTTACGCTCATCGCCTGAGTAGAACATTTTACCGTCGCCATTTTTATCGTCGTGCGAGATAAGGTTGGTTTTTTCCCAATTCTTAATCCAGCTTGGCGCTTCAGCATAGGACATACCCGTACCGTCAGGACCATTAATAGTTTCAATCATGTTCACACGAGCAAACGACGCAAGTGCAGGAGCAGTGGTATAAAGGATAGCAATAAACGCTAAAGCCCAACCCGCACTCTTACGCGCATCACTTACTTTAGGTACAGTAAAGAAACGAACAATTACGTGAGGTAAACCGGCAGTACCGACCATTAGAGCAAAAGTAATACAGAAAATATCTAAATACGATTTAGTATTTGAAGTGTATTCATTAAAACCTAAGTCGGTTGACAACATATCTAGCTTTTCGAGTAAAAACATACCCGAGCCATCAGATAATGTGGCACCAAAACCAGTTTGAGGCAGTACGTGACCTGTCAACATGATTGAAATAAAGACTGCCGGAACTATATAGGCAAATATCATGACGCAAAATTGAGCCACTTGGGTGTAAGTGATCCCTTTCATGCCGCCAAGTACTGTGTAGAAAAAAACCACACCCATACCGATAACAACACCCAGCCATAACTCAATTTCTAAGAAGCGACTGAAGACAACACCAACGCCACGCATTTGACCAATTACGTATGTAAAACATACGAAAATGGCACAAATTACTGCAACCGTTCTGGCTGTTTGCGAGTAATAACGATCACCGATAAAATCTGGCACTGTAAATTTGCCAAACTTACGCAAATAAGGAGCCAATAAAAGTGCGAGAAGCACATAACCCCCGGTCCATCCCATCAAATAAACTGCGCCATCGTATCCCATGAAAGAGACCAAACCTGCCATAGAGATGAAAGACGCTGCTGACATCCAATCAGCTGCCGTTGCCATACCATTCAATATTGGATGAACACCACCACCAGCAATATAGAAGTCATTAGTTGTTCCGGCACGTGCCCAAACGGCAATGCCCATATAGAGCAAAAATGATGCCCCAACAATGATAAATGTTAATACTTGTACGCTCATCAGTTATTCCTCTTCCACGCCGTATTTTTTGTCTATGGCATTCATTTTCTTCATGTAGATGAAGATAAGTGCAACAAACACGTATATTGAGCCTTGTTGTGCAAACCAAAAACCAAGTTTAAACCCGAAAAACTGAATTTGATTCAGTACCTCAACAAAAATAATACCGGCGCCAAACGAGACGACGAACCATACAATTAGAAGTTTAAACAGGAGAGATAAATTCTCGTTCCAGTAAGCCTTCTGATCCCCTTCATTTTTAAAAGCCATCTTTACGTTCCTCACCAAGTTAATAAGATGTATTTGTTTAACATTTTGCTAACGTAAGCCTTTGCTGTCAGTGATGTTGACTTGTATTTTTATACAAATTTGAGCCAAACCACTGCAAAACCTGACATTAACATTGTTAGGGGTACTGTATCTCTTAGCTAAAAAAGGTAAAATGAGACGATGGTCTTAGTGGTCTTAGGCCACTGATAGAATATGATACAGTTTGAATTGTTAATTTTTTGTTAGGAAAATACATGTCGTTTGGATGGCTTGCACTCGCACTAATTTATCTTTGTTTGTTATTCTGGATTGCCAAATGGGGTGATCGCAATACACCGACATCCCGATGGCTCACGTCAAATCCACTGGTCTATTCGCTTGCGTTAGGCATTTATTGCACAGCATGGACATTTTTTGGTGCCGTGGGTCAAGCGAGTCGAGACAACTGGTTATATTTACCTATATTGTTAGGCCCCATTATTGTTTACTTGGTGTTTTATCGGTTTATTCGTAAATTGATATTGGTTAGCAAAAAACAGCACATTAGCACCATTGCAGACTTTATTAGCGCTAGATATGGCAAACGTCAAATTGTAGCTCTGCTGGTTACAATCATTGCCCTGCTTGCGACTATTCCTTATATCGCTTTGCAATTAAAGGCCATTGGCTCCTTATTTACTTCTATCTCTGAACAGCAACACTCAAGTCTGGTTGTGCTTATCGCAACCGTCTTTGTCGCTGTTTTTGCCATGTACTTTGGTACTAAAAATACGGATGTAACGGAGTATAGACGGGGCTTAATGCTCGCCATTTCTTTTGAGTCATGTATCAAATTGCTTGCTCTCGTGTTGGTTGCAATTGTTGCATATCAATACTACGAATCGAATCCAAGCAATGATATCTTCGTTGATTTCAAAACTGATGCCGCAATCGATACATTTTATTCATTCACATTTTGGGCACAAACACTGATGGCAGCGGCTGCCGTTATTTGTTTACCAAGACAATTTCACGTTGCCGTTGTTGATAACTTAAACCTAGATCATCTCAAACAAGCACGCTGGGTATTTCCATTGTATTTATTCATTATTGCTTGCACTATTCCAGTTATTGCTGCCGCGGGTGATGCTATTTTTAGCCAGTCGAACATAAATGCCGACAACTATGTTTTAAGCCTGGCGCTATTGTCTGATTCTCTCTTATTGGAAATAATCGTCTTCATCGGCGGTTTGTCCGCCGCAACCGCAATGATCATCGTCGCCACGCTTACTCTGAGCACCATGATTACCAATGATGTTGTTTTACCTAAAGTACTTAAACGCATATCGAATGTAAAAACCAATAAAATTAAACGCATAAAGCTGCTGCGCCGAATCATTATTTTTCTTATTTTGACCCTCGCTTTTTTATACCAACAACAAATGACCCGTGACGCGAGCTTAGCTTCCATTGGTCTATTAGCCTTCTCCCTAGTAATTCATTTATTACCCCCCATTGTTGGCGGCCTTTATTGGAAACGCGGTCATGCACATGGTGTTTACGCCGGATTAACAGCTGGAATTGTGGTTTTTTTAATGTGGTTAATGTTGCCAATATTAGGTGGTTCGGGACCTGATATTGATCAATCAGAATTGTTAAGCAAAGGTGCTATGGTCAGCTTATTGGCAAATATCATTGCTTACATTACCTTCTCGATGATTACCAATTCTCGCTTAATTGACCGTATACAAGCCGAAGCTTTTGTGTCACCTGCGGACGTGCAATCGCCCTTAGCAACTGCACCTCCCCTCAGAGTAACAGTTGAAGACTTACACACATTAATTGCTAAGTTCAGCGGAGTTGAACGCTGTGAACAGCTGTTTGACGACTATTCAAGACGCACCAATATCGACGTAAAAATGCACGATTCTGCCAACGAAGAATTCCTCTCATTTTGTGAACGCGCGCTGGGCGGTGTGGTTGGTTCTTCAAGCTCAAAAGCTTTAATTGACAGCTTGGTAAGAGGCAAAAAGCTGGATATTTCAGAGGTGGTTAACTTCTTTGAAGAAAATGCACAAGCCGTCGAATTTAATATCAGTGCCTTAATGACCTCGCTTGAAAATCTAGAGCAAGGTATCAGTGTTGTCGACAAAAACCTCAATTTAGTCGCTTGGAACAAACGGTATAGTGATCTGTTCCATTTTCCGCTGGACATGTTATCAATTGGTGTGCCAATAGAGGAATTGATCCGCTATGACGTGGCGCATAGCGATGGCCCTCCGAATAAGATTGAAAACCGAGTTCAAAAACGAATTGAGCGCCTTAAATCAGGCCAATCGCATAAATTCACACGTAAACGTGATGATGGCAGGGTCATCGAAATGATTGGTAACCCTTTGCCAGGCGGTGGTTTTGTGACAAGTTTTCATGACATTACAGATCACGTTGAGTTACAGCAAGCCTTAAAAGAAACAAATATTTCGCTCGAGCAACGCATTCGTAAAAGGACTGAAGAAGTGCATTCAATTAATGCCGAACTGCGGCTAGAAATTGAACGCCGTAATGGCGCTGAAAAAGACTTAATCAGAGCGCGTAAAGAAGCTGAGGATGCCAACGCAAGCAAGTCTCGGTTTCTTGCCTTAGCGAGTCATGACGTACTCCAGCCCTTAAACGCGGCTAAGCTTTATTTGTCAGCATTGCAAGAAACTAAACTAGACGATGACACCACTAATATCATTAATAAACTGAATGACTCGGTAGTTTCAAGCGAAAACTTGATTAGCACTATTCTGGATATTTCACGACTTGATCAAGGTGAATTAAAACCCTTCATTGAAACCCTAAATGTGATCGAGATCCTGACGCCCATTATCAATGAAATGAGTATGACGGCGACAGAAAAACGCTTGATATTTAAACATAATGTACAAGACGTGTGGATAAGTGCTGACCGAACTTATGTTTATCGCATTGTACAAAATTTAGTTTCCAACGCTGTGAAATATACCCAAACAGGCACTGTCTTATTGACAGCTAGAAAACAAAAAAACAAAGTCGTTGTCGAGGTTAGAGATACCGGCATTGGTATACCTAGGATTCAGCAAGCTGCCATTTTTAGCGATTTTTATCGTGTGGGAAATAGCAATGAACAAGGTATAGGACTGGGTTTAGGTGTAGTGAAACGGCTTTCACAACAACTGCAATGCACCGTTAAGGTTATGTCTGAGGAAAACAAAGGAAGCTGTTTTTCGATTATGTTTAATTTAGTCGATGCGCCAGAGTTTGCAGGTGTCGTTGCGTACAGAGCCACGTCCGTATTTAGTGGATTACGTATTTTGTGTGTTGATGATCAGCAAGAAAACTTGGATGCCATGCAAACATTATTGACCAAATGGGGCATAGAAGTTCAAACAGCACAAGATTTTGAACAAGCGGTGATAGTCGCCCAACACTTTTTACCACAAATTATACTTGCCGATTATCATCTTGGTAACGGTCCAGATGGTTTAGCCATTATTGAAGCGATTAGAGCTAAGTTAAACATGATCATTCCTGCATGTTTAGTGACGGCAAAGCGTGGTGATGATTTAATTAAATTATGTAAAGAGCAAGGCGTCAATTATCTAAGTAAGCCAATAAAACCAGCCAAGTTAAGAACATTGATACAGAGTATGACTAAGTTTATAAGAGCAGCGAAGGTGAAAACCGATTAAGTAGGCTTACGCCATTTTAGCGTTAGTGTTCACGCTATTTTGGGATTGCGGATTGCGGATTGGGATTGCTGATCACGCTAGCGTTGTTTGATATTCACTCGTCGAAATAGAGCGACTGAGCTTAAACAGAACCCTGTTTTACAGTTTATTGAAGATTTTTGCATTTTTGCTCAAACCCTCAATATTTTTATTTAAGCAATTTGACTCTACTTGTGAATAGAATTTAGCGCTATTTATCAGCGCTATTTATCAGCGCTATTTATGAATAACCTTTAACGCTATCGATGTAAAACGCACATTTTATTGCCCGCAGGGTCGCGTAAATAAGCGAGATACAGCTTCTTGCTGCCACCTTCACGCCAGCCAGGAGGATCTTCACAGTCAATACCACCGTTTGCTAGACCAGCTGCATGCCAAGCGTCAGCTAGCTCAATTGTTGCGGCAGCAAAACCAATTGTCATGCCATTACCATGACTCGCAGGTTCACCATCAATCGGTTTACTTATTGAAAAAATACCTGTGTCGGTAAAGTAGAAGCAACGGCCCTTTTCATCAATAACACCGGGCTCGTGACCCAAAACACCTAAAATAGCATCGTAAAACTGTTTTGATTGTTGAATATCGTTAGCGCCCAACATGATATGGCTAAACATGTAAAAGTCCTTTAAAAATTAATGAACCCTGAGTGTACTACAGGTTTATCAAAAGCAGTACGCGGTCTTAATCGCAGTTGGTCCATAAGCAGGGCAAATAGATGTCGCAAATTCACTGCAGCCTATATTGGCCATAGGCCCATATAAGCAGGCCCATCTCGTTCATTTATATCACTCCCCTATTCAATTCTCTAATACTTGATAATTCATAATTGTGCTTGGTATTGCTCACCATTATTGTTTTTAATGGTAATACAACACTAATTCATATTGCGGCGAAACATGCTAACTACTTTTATAGACGTACCTATTCCAGAGCCAGGCACAGTGCAAAAAGTGGCTCCAGACATCTTTTGGTTGCGCATGCCGTTGCCATTCGACCTAGACCACATTAATTTATATTTGGTAGAAGATGGTAACGACGGATATGCCTTAATTGATACTGGTATTGGCACTAGTCGTGTTGAAGAATTATGGGATGTCCTGCTGGCTAAATTAGAAAAGCCCATTAGCAAAGTAATTGTCACTCATATGCATCCTGATCATATCGGAATGGCTGGATACTTAGTTGAAAAATTCAGAGTGCCGCTATACATGAGCCATTCCGAGTATTTTGTTGCTAGAGCTATATCGGCCGGTGGTAGAGGCGCTTCACACTGGCAGGATGATGAGTACTTGGTGCGCTGTGGGATGTCTGCAGAATACGTAGAAAAAACAAAACAAAATCGCAAAGAAAACAAAGGCGTTGGTCAGGTTATTCGTCCTATTCCGCTGCAGTATGAATGTTTAAGAGAAGGTGATTCAATTAGTATTGGCGATGATCAGTGGCGGGTCATGATTGGACGCGGACATTCACCGGAACATGTGTGTTTATATAGCGATAAAAGAGGGATACTTATTTCTGGCGACCATGTATTACCTGGTATTTCTCCTAATATAGGCGTTTACAGTACCGAGCCCAACGCAAATTCATTAGATCTTTATTTAACTACATTACCGCAATTTTTAACATTGCCAGCAAATACGCTGGTGTTGCCCTCGCATAAACAACCTTTTCATGGTTTGCACACACGCGTAAATGAACTCATTGAGCATCACCATGCCCATTTAAGACGTTTGCGTGAATTTTGTCAGCAGGAAAAAACTATAAACGATTGTTTGCCTGTATTATTTAAACGTAAACTCAATCCGCATAATATGTTTTTTGCCGTTGCCGAAGCTTTTGCACATCTTAACTATTTATATTTTGCAGGTGAGTTTAGTCGAGAAATTAATGCACAGGGGCAGCTCATATTCAAGGCAGAAACCAAGCTGTGAGAAAGGCCCTTAATGGCTTGTATTTAAAGTGACGAAGTAGCTATTTTATTGGCGGCTCGAGTTGCAGCTCACTGGCTATTAATACGGCTTGTGTACGATTGTTAATACCCAGCTTTCTAAATATTGCGGTGACGTGAGCTTTCACCGTAGCCTCGGCAATATCTAAATTGTAGCCAATTTGTTTATTGAGTAAGCCGTCTCGCATGTAACATAGCACGTTGTATTGGGCAGGTGTCAAACTAGCCACATTTTCAGCTAATTCAGAGAAGTGTTCGTCCATCTGCTCAATTTGCTGCCTCACGCTCTCTGGAACCCAAATATCACCCTCTAACATCGCGTTTACCGCATCACTTATGTTTTGTGCACTGGCGGTTTTGGGGATGAAACCCATAGCACCAACACCGACCACTTTAGAAATTAACGACACATCTTCGGTTCCAGATACAACCGCAATAGGAAGATCAGGGAATGTTTTTTGGATATGTAATAATCCAAATAAATCACTACTTCCTGGCATATGTAAATCAAGTAATAATAAATCAATAACGTGCTCATGCAGCACCTTGACCGTTTCATTTAAATTGCCAGACTCAAGTATTTCCAGATCACTAAACGCCATACATAATGCCCCTTTCAGGGCATCACGGTATAGAGGATGGTCGTCTGCAATAAGCAAGGTTACCATACCAATTCCTTTATTTATTCAATCGCTCCGTTATGAGTGTATCAACAACAGAAGGATCTGCCAATGTTGATGTATCACCTAAGTTTTCATGCTCATTCGCTGCGATTTTGCGCAGGATGCGACGCATAATTTTACCTGAACGGGTTTTTGGTAATCCCTTAGTCCACTGAATTATGTCTGGCATAGCAATTGGGCTTAACTCGGTGCGAACCCATTTACGTATTTCAGCAGTGAGTTGGTCATTCACTTCAATGCCTTCGTTTGGCGTTATATAAACATAAATACCTTGGCCTTTTATGTCATGTGGATAACCCACAACGGCAGCTTCTGCGACGTCTGGATGCGCTACTAATGCACTTTCGATTTCTGCTGTACCGAGTCTGTGACCCGATACGTTAAGCACATCATCGACTCGTCCTGTAATCCAAAAATAATCATCTTCATCACGACGACAACCGTCTCCGGTAAAGTATACATTTGGGTAGGCGCTAAAGTAGGTTTCAATAAAGCGCTTATGATCGCCATATACCGTTCTAGCTTGGCTAGGCCAGCTATCTTTGATTACCAAGTTACCTTCACCAACACCCTCTATCTCATTCCCCTCGGCATCAAATAATGCAGGCACAATACCAAACATCGGACGCGTTGCTGAACCGGGTTTTAAGGCATGTACTGTTGGCATCGGCATAATCATAATACCGCCGGTTTCTGTTTGCCACCAAGTATCAATAATCGGACATCTACTTTGCCCAATAGTACGGTAATACCAATCCCACGCTTCAGGATTAATAGGTTCACCTACCGACCCAAGAATACGTAATGACGATAAATCACACCCTTCAACTGGCTTATCACCGTGCGCCATTAAGGCACGAATTGCTGTTGGCGCTGTATAAAGTGTGGTTGCTTTGTATTTTTCAACAATTTGCGCAATACGACGTACATCAGGATAGGTGGGTACACCTTCGAAAAATATTTGTGACGCACCATTCGATAATGGACCGTAAACAATGTAACTATGCCCTGTGATCCAGCCCACATCTGCAGAGCACCAAAAGACATCGTCTTCGCGGTAATCAAATGCATATTTAAATGTCATGGTCGTATATAACAAATAACCGCCGGTTGTGTGAACCACTCCTTTGGGTTGCCCGGTAGAGCCCGATGTATACAGAATGAAAAGTGGGTCTTCGGCATTCATTACTTCTGGCTCGCATTGAGCAGAGCAATCTTCAACAAGATCATGCCACCAAACGTCGACATCGTTTGTTTTAACTTCACCACCAGTTAACTTATGCACAACGACAGCGGTAATTGACGGACAAGCGCCATTGGCTAGGGCCTGGTCAACATTCGCTTTTAACGGCACTGAGCGACCCGCTCTGCGACCTTCATCACAGGTAATAACTACTTTAGCTTGGCTGTCATTAATACGGTCAGCAATCGCATTGGGTGAAAAGCCGCCAAAAATAACAGAGTGGATTGCGCCAATACGGGCACACGCCAACATTGCATAAGCAGCATGAGGCACCATTGGCATATAGAGCGCAACGCGGTCGCCTTTCTCAACGCCTAGTTTTTTCAAGCCATTCGCCAGTTTACAAACTTCGTAGTGAAGCTCTTGATAAGATACTTTTTGGCTATCACTGGGAGAGTCACCTTCCCAAAATAAAGCGGTCTTTTTAGCACGCGTCGCTAAATGGCGATCAATACAGTTGTAACTTACGTTCAATTCGCCATCTTCAAACCATTTAATCGAAAGCGTGGAAGCGTCAAACGTTGTGTTTTTAATAATGGTGGGTTTTTTATACCACTCAATCTGAGTCATCTGCTCAGCCCAAAACGCATCAGGATCATTCACCGACTGCTGGTACATCGTTTCGTATTGCTCTGGCGTAAGTAGCGTATTTTCTTTATATGACTCTGGGACTGGATAAAGCTTCTTGGCCGACATTGTATCGTCTCCGTATTTGAGGTTCTAAAAAATTATTCTGACTAATACCATCACAATAAACTTATATGGGCAAACCAAAATGAGACTTTGGTATGACCCGACAATGACATCTTATCAATTCACTGCGACTTTAGTCTGATAGACCATGCGCTAATTTGCAATTTGATTGATTTACGTAAAATTACATCCAGTTAACTACAAATTTACACACTATTAACGTTTTAGCACATGGATACGAATATGAAAAATTCAATATTAAAGTCTGCATTAGCGGTTTCTTTGGCTCTTGGCGTATCAGCGGTATCGATAAATGCGCAGGCCGACATGCTGGCAGGCACCGATGTAAAATTTAGCGGCTATATAAAAGTCGATGCGATGTTTAGTTCGTACTCAGATGGTTCATTAGGAACCCAGAGTATTGGCAGAGACTTTTATCTTCCTGGCCTCACGCCTGTTGGCGGCGCCAAAGAAGATACACAGTTCGATGCACACGTTAAACAGAGTCGCTTTCGTTTCACTACAAACACAAAAACAGAAGAGGGTGAGAGCATAACAGGCGTATTGGAATTAGATTTCTTAGTCACTCCAGGCGGCAATGAGAGGGTAAGTAATTCCTATGTACCACGCGTTCGTCACGCTTTTATTAGCTATAGTGGCTGGACAGTAGGTCAAACATGGACGACCTTCCAAGACGTAAAAACGCTACCTGAATCACTCGATTTTGTGGGTGCAACCGATGGTGTCGCGTTTGCTCGTCAAGCCTTGGTAAGATATAAAACGGGTGCTTGGGAGTTTGCGTTAGAGAACTCAGAAACGACTATCACTCCTTTTGGTGGCGGTGGACGGATCGTGTCTGATGACGATCCAGTTCCCGATGCGGTTGTTCGCTACACTCACACAGCCGATTGGGGTCATGTGTCAGTAGCGGGTATTATCCGTCAATTAAAATATGACGACACAGTTGCAATTGATGATTCAACGTCATCAACGGGTGTCAGCATTAACTCAAAAATCAACGTCGGAGGGCAAGATGATATCCGCTTATCACTTACAACCGGTTCAGGTTTGGGTCGCTATGTAGCATTAAATACGGTCAATGGTGCTGTACTAGATGCCAATGGCAACTTAGAAACGATTGATTCAACAGCCTATTCAGTTGCCTATCGCCATGTGTGGAATGCTAAAATGCGCTCAAATTTTAGCTATTCATCATTGTCAGTTGATAACGATGTTGCCTTTACCGGAACATCGGCGACTGCAAGTACCAGTAGCATAAGCGCTAACTTGTTATATTCACCCACCAAGAAAATTACCGTGGGTGGCGAGGTTAAGCAAGCGACCAGAGAAATTGAATCTGGTGCTGAGGGCGATATGACAAGAGTTCAATTCTCAATGAAGTACGCATTCTAAAGTTTATGTGCAATTGCATAATTTACCTCTTAATATAATTATGCTCAGGGCTTAATATAAAAACCCAAAAAGTCTATGCTCCAAACGTATAGACTTTTATTCTTAAGCCAAACTATATGGCGTAGAAGTAGCCATTAAGAAACGATAAAAACCGCACCTAAGGGCAATAAAAAGAATAAACCGATAATGTATGCAAGCCCATATATTTTGCGGTCAGCAACTTTCAATGATAATTTATAAGACAAATTTGGTGGCCATTCACGCAATAAAGCAATACCGTAAATAACCACTACCGACAACACATTGTAGGCCAAATGCACAAAGGCTATTTGTAATGCAAGTTCAGCATTGGGTCCGACAATAGCAAGCGCTGCGATTAATGCAGTAATACAAGTGCCAATATTTGCTCCCAAAGTAAATGGGTAGATTGACCTTGCAGTAACAATGCCATTGCCCACAAGGGGAACCAAAAGGGACGTTGTTGTGGATGAAGATTGCACTAAGATAGTCATGATGGCTCCCGACGAAATGCCAGTAACAGATCCTTTCCCAAGTGCACTTTTTAGAATATCTTGAACCCTGCCTATCATTAACGATTTCATTATCTTTCCCATCCAAGTGATAGAAATAATGATCAAAGCTAAACCTAATATAATTTTTATAGAACCGCTATAAATATCATTAGTATTAACTAGCAGCGCTTTGACGAAGTCGATTACGGGTGCAGTACTTGCTTTAATAGGGTTGAAACCACCCAGCTCTGCAGTCGCCCCTGACGCGACTAAACTTACCATTGCGGCACTGATATGTTCAAAAATACCAAACATTATTTCTAGCGGGAGAAAAATAAGTACCGCAAAAATATTGAAGAAATCGTGAATAGTCGCCGCATTAAAGGCGCGTTGAAACTCAGCTTTATTGCCGATATGACCGAGGCTGACAATCGTGTTGGTGATGCTGGTGCCAATATTTGCTCCCATCATCATAGGAATAGCTATGCTGATGGGTAAGCCACCTGCAACCATCGCAACGATAATAGACGACACCGTGCTTGAAGATTGAATAAGCGCGGTGCACACCATACCGATAATGAGTCCCATGACCGGATTAGCTGCTAATTCAAATAGCGCTTTAGCTTGCTCTTGCGTTGCTTCTTTGAAGCCGCTACCAATGAGCCCAACTGCCAACAGCATCAGATACACTAAGAATACTAATAAAGACCAACGTAGCGCTTTAGGCAAGCTTGTTACGCCTTTAATCGTGCTGACGGGTGCAATAATTTCATTTTGCATAGTATGTGCTTTCACTCATAGAAATGGCGCTAAAGAAGCTAACAATTTTGCACTGATTATAGCCTTGTAAAATGACACTTGTATTACAAATGAATCGTTTTTTATTGTGCTATATGACGGTTTATTCGTGCGTAAATTCGACTTTATATTTGCTATCTTGCGAACGCAGTTCACATAATTGGTATTACAGAAACATACCTTTAGATCAAATTTTATGCATAAACTAGACTAATGACTATAGTAATATTGTTTTAAGAATCGAGCTTTTGCGAGGCCCTCTGTGCCCTTAGATATCATTATTAACTCAATTGCGATTGTAGGACTTATCCTTGTATTGTTGTTATATCGGATGAGTAAAAAATCGACTATTGCGACAAAAAATCCAAAGTTGAAAAGTACTATCAATACGACGACTTTTAGTGGACTTGGGGAGGCTAGTGAACCAAGCCCAAAACTTCGAAATCCAAAAGATGTGCCTGATCCATCAGAAGACTTCATCAATTTTATCTTGCTTGAAGATATTGTTGATGAAAAACAACGTAAGCAATTCGATTCAGCGACCGGCCTAAAAAAGCCACACCCTTTGCTGATGTCGCTTACACGCAATATCAACGACCCTAAAGAGTTATTAAATATTATTAAAAACGATCCTGAGCTGGTGGTTAAAGTTATCAATGTAGCCAATTCGTCGTTATTTGCTTTGCGTAAATCAATTACCACCATCAACCATGCCATCGTCTACTTAGGCGTACTTCAAGCAAAAAACATTGCAATGCAATTTGCACTAGATCGTAGTGCAGACTTTGTAAATGATGAGCAAAAACGAGCGTATCACAAAATTTGGAAAGCCAGTTTTCTTGCTAGCTCAATAGGTTTATTAATCGCTAAGGATCTGAAACTAGATAATTCAGCTGAACTATCGACGCGATGCTTACTAGATTATTTAGGTGATATTTCGTTACTCACTGCACAACCTAAAATTGCAAAATATTATTTGAACCATGCTACACACTTTGAGCGTGTTAAGGGCATTCAGAACGAATTAGGAACTAACACAGCAATAATGGGCAAAACCTTCGCAATAAACGCTCAACTGCCGGACCAAATTATCGACAGTATTGGGGCGAGTTTGCTTCCGATGCTCAATAAGTTGACAGATTCAGAGCTGTCTAAAGAACAACAAACGGTTGTAATTTTTAGTTATTATGTAAGTCGTATGACTGACCTGATTATATTTCAACGTTCTATGAAGCATATTGATTTAGACGAAATTAGCTTTGCAGAAACAAGGTGCGATAGTTTTTTTTACGCACAAGCTCAAATAGAGTATTACGGTTTAGGCAGAATCAATAGTACGTTGCGAAAAGCACGCTTTAAGCAAGAAGTGAGCGCACTGATAGAAAATCTAAGGTTAGATGAATAAATCAAACCGTAATTGAGCTAAACCAGTGGCCTAAATTTACCAGATTGGCAATTACTAAACTCAGAATGGCGCCGTAAATTGTTGTAATACCGCCTCAATATCCGCTAAACATGCATCCGATAGTGATACATCAAAAGCCTCAATATTCTCTTTTAACTGAAGCATATTTGTCGCTCCAATAATGGTAGATGTTACACCATCAATTTGATCACACCACGCGAGTGCCATTTGGCTGGATGTCATACCATGCTTTTTAGCCACATCGCAATATGCAACAACAGCTTGCTCTGAATAGATCGTGTTACGGAATAAACCTTGGCGTTGAGTCATGGTCCAGCGACTACCCTCGGGTCTTGCGCCACCAATATATTTACCCGACAACATACCACTCGATAAAGGAGACCAAGGTAGATAGGCGATATTCTCAAACACACACGACTCAATTAGATAAGGCCAGTCTTTTATTTGTAGTAGACTAAATTCATTTTGAATTGAAACGGGTTTGGCTACACCTAATTCTTCGCATAGGTTGAGATAAGTATGAATGCCCCAGGTAGTATCGTCTGATAGTCCCCAATGTCTAATTTTTCCGTTTTCAAGCGCTTTTCCTAAGCCTAAAACGATATCTCGCATGCGTTTCTTTTCAGCTTTTACTTTTTGCTGGGTAGCCATAACCTGGTTTGGCCAATGCTTACCAAAGTGTGGCGACGTTCTATTTGGCCAATGCAGTTGATACACATCTATGTAATCAGTTTGCAGTCGCGCTAATGAAGCATCTAATGCTTGCTCGATAGTCGCGCTGCTAATCATAGAATTACCACGAACATATGGAAAGCCGGGGCCAGATATTTTGCTAGCAATAATTAATTTTTCACGTTGCTCAGGGTTACGTGCCAGCCAGTTACCTATGCATCGCTCTGTATCACCGTAAGTTTCTTCTGAGGGAGGCACGGGATACATTTCAGCGGTATCAATGAAGTTAATGCCACAGGCCATTGCATATTCAATTTGCTCATCTGCATCCGCTTGTGTGTTTTGTATACCCCACGTCATGCTTCCTAAGCAAACACGAGACACAGACAAACTGGAACTTCCGAGGGGAGAGTATTTCATTATTGTTTTTTCCTTTTAAACCTGAACAAAGCGAAAAGCATTTGCTCACCAACGAGTTGCGGGCGCTAGCGTTCAGGTTTGTCAGCATAATATTCATTATGCTGTAGAGTATACATAGTTTTTAAAAAGTCGATTGTTACTTTATCTTGTCTTTTTTTACAAACGCGAGACACAGTGACAGAAACAAGCTAAATAAAAACCAGTATCGATGTATTTTACCGTTAACAACAGGCGGTGATAATACTTAGTTCATTAACGCCTTAATATGTGAAACAACACTGCGTGATAATGCGCTTAGCGCATACCCGCCTTCAAGCATAGACACTATTTTGCCACCACAGTGTTTGTCTGCAATATTCTTGATTTGCAATGTTACCCATTCATAGTCTGCCTCAACTAGGCGCAAATGCCCTAATGCATCTTCGGCATGCCCATCAAAACCGGCGGAGATAAAAATCATCTCTGGCACAAAATCATTTAGTTTATCAAACCAAGGCATTATCATTTGACGATATTCATCACCTTTGGTTCCTGCTGGGATTGGAATATTGAGGATATGCTGGTTGGTTGGCTTATCACCGCTAAAAGGATAAAAAGGATGCTGAAATGACGAGCAAAATAACACGCGAGGATCATCTTTAAAAATGTCTTCAGTACCGTTACCATGATGCACGTCAAAGTCAATAATAGCGACTTTCTTCATGCCATAGTGGTCGAGCGCATGCAAAGCTGCAACAGCAATGTTGTTAAAGATACAAAAGCCGCCAGACTTAGCATACTCGGCGTGATGACCAGGCGGACGCACTGCACAAAACGCCTTATTCGAATCCCCATTCATGATCAGATCTACCGCGTGAATACCTGCTCCTGCTGCGTGCATTGCGGCATCCAATGATTGTGGCATCATTAAGGTATCGTCATCTAACCATTTATGCCCTTCTGTTGGGGCCTCTTTGATTATCTTATCAACAAATTGATTATCATGAGCGCGGTAAAGTTGAGCCAACTGCACCGGCGGCGTATCTACAAAGTTAATCGCAAATTCAACGCCCGACGAAATTATCTGATCGTTAATGCTATGCAGCCTTGCGGGTTGCTCTGGATGTTCAGGGTCCATGTCGTGTAATAAACACTTAGGACTGCTTATAAATGTAATCGGCATTTAACTCTCCTGTAGAAATAATACCAGTTCAATTTCGGCAGGATCTGGATTGAATACGCGCTTGAATTTAAATTGCTCAAACACAGTTATCATCGGCTTATTTTCACTGCGCACGTAAGCTACCATTTTTGACACACCTCTTTGCTGGGCAATACTAATCATCAGCTTCATTAATCGAGAGGCCATGCCTTTACCTTGCTGATTTTCGCACGTAACGAAAGCCACTTCACAGGTACTATCAGCATTCAAATAATATCGTCCAACGGCTTCAATCTTAACGCTGGATCCTTGCTGGTTAACTATTGTAAGGGCGATATCCTTAGTTTGATCAACGCTCACCAAATCACACGAGTTTTGTCGACTCATACCTTGTGGCAAGTAGTTGTAACGCAAGCGCAGCGTTTCTTTGGTATGCGAATAAAAGAACTCCTGCAGGCGCCTTTCATCTGCGGGATTAAGCGGCCTCAAATAAAATACGTCACCTTGTATGTCTATTTCTTGCAGTTGCATTTCACCTAATTCAGGGATATCAGTAGGATATTTGGTTTGATAATCAGGTACCCAATAATGTTGCCTTACCGCTTCGAGTAATTCTTGTCTAAATTTAGGGTGTGCGATCCTAATCAATTCTAATGCACGTTCTCGGATACTCTTGCCTTTTAAACTCGCGACGCCGAATTCAGTAACAATGTAATGCACATTACCACGCGATGTTACAACGCCGGCGCCTTCCTGAATGTTGGCAACTATTCTAGAAATGGTGCCGCCTTTTGCAGTGGAGGGCAAGGCGATAATCGGCTTTCCGCCTTTACTAAGCGTTGCTCCTGTAACAAAATCAACTTGACCACCAATACCACTATAAAAATCGTGGCCAATTGAATCAGCAACGACTTGCCCAGTTAAATCGACTTCCAACGCACTATTAATTGAAACAAGCTTGTCATTTTTTGCAATATTTGTGGGTTTATTCACATAACTTGATGGATAGAATTCAACATGCGGGTTGTTATGTACAAAATCATAAAGGCGTTTTGTGCCCATACAGAAGCTCACTACTGATTTACCTGGATGAAAGGTTTTAGCACGGTTATTAATGACACCGTCTTGAATAAGTTCAATCACCCCGTCACTGATCATTTCGCTGTGAATACCAAGGTCTTTGTGCTTGCCCAAATAGCGTAGTGTGGCATCCGGTATTTTGCCAATACCTAATTGCAATGTTGCACCATCCTCCACCAGCATGGCAACGTATTGACCAATGCGCTCATAAATTTCATTCTTATCAGCGGGTTTTACCTCTGGTAGCTTTTGTTCGTGTTCAATACACGCCGCAAATTCGGAAATATGAATGAATGAATGTCCTGCTGTTCTTGGCATTTGCGGGTTTATTTGAGCCACTATCTTTTTTGCAGAGCGCGCGGCTGACATAACCACATCAACAGAGACGCCTAACGAACAGTAACCGAGTTCATCTGGGGGGCTAACCATAATTAGAGCGGCATCTAAGGGCAAAATATCATTGGCAAACAAACTAGAAATTTCCGATAGAAAACAAGGTGTGTAATCAGCTCTTCCTTCATCCACTGCTTGGCGGATAACGTTACCGTGGATAAAAAAAGTGTTCACTTTAAACTGTCGCTGGTGCTTAGGCAGGGCCCATCGTTCATCTGATAACGTACCTATATGGGTCACTTCAATGTCTTTAATATCTTTGCCATTTTCAATTAAGCTATCCACTAGAGCATTCGGAATTCCGGCATTGGAGCCAAGAAAGATGCGGTCGCCTGACTTAATAATGGCAGACCAATCAATGTAATTATGAGACTGAGAAACAACAGATTGCATGAATAATTTCCAGAAAAAGGAAGAAGAATGAAAACTTCCTATATATTAATAAATTGAGTGTCGCACGACATTGATCTAAACCAACGTAGTGCGCGAAACGTGTGCAATGTGCTGTCTATTTACCTGCTTTCTACTTAAGTTGAGTCTACTTAAATACGATCTGCTTAAATACGGTCTGCTTAAATACGATCCACTTAGATACAGTCTATCTAAATACGGTTTATTAAAAACCGTCTAGTTATCTAAAGTTCTTTAATTAAAGCGCTGCAAAAAAATACACCAGCACCCAATTGTCTACGTTGTTCAGGGCCTAATCGCTCACAACACATGTCAGCTCATCGCCTCTTTTTCCTTCAATAAACTCAGCAAAATTCTCAAGTGTGGTTTGCGCAATATTACTCAAAGCCTCTTTTGTTAAAAACCCTTGATGAGAAGTAATAACCACATTGTTGAATGTGGTTAGCCTTGCAAAGACATCATCGGTGATCACTTCACCGCTTTTATCGTGGAAAAAGATACTCGCTTCTTCTTCATATACATCTAGGCCTGCTGAACCAATCTTGCCTGATTTCAGTCCTTGAACCAAGGCCTTAGTATCAATTAACGCCCCTCTGCTGGTATTAATAATCATCACTTCTTGTTTCATTTTGTTAAGCGCGTTCTCATCAATCATATGATACGTTTGGTTTGTCAAAGGAGCATGCAGCGTAATAATATCACTAGATTCAAAAAGCGTTTCTAAAGACACAAAATCCACAAATGGATTAGCTTGCAGTGCTGGATCAAGCTCTATATCGTAAGCTAATACCTTGCAGCCAAAACCAAGTAAAATAGTAATTAAGCAGCGGCCTATTTTACCAACCCCGACCACCCCGACTGTTTTGCCATACATATCAAATCCAACCAGCCCGTCTAATACATATTGACCATTTTTATTGCGCATATAAGCTTGGTGTAGCTTTCGGTTAAGCATCATCATCAGCGCAACTGTATGCTCTGCGACGGCATGAGGTGAATATTCTGGTACCCTCACCACATCAATTCGATGCTGCTTACAAGCGCTTAAATCAACATTATTAAACCCGGCACAGCGTAAGGCTATGAGCTTTACACCATATGCAGCAAGTTTAGCTATCACCGGCTCGCTACAATCATCATTGACAAATACGCAAATAGCTAGACAACCTTTCGCTTGAATGGCAGACACCTCATTCAGCGAACTTTGAATGTTGATGGCATGAATATGTGCATGGTTTTCAGCGTTAAATGCTGCAATATCGTAGGAACGTGCGTCAAACATAGCAACCTTAAGCTGCTTTTTAGAATTGTAACCATAGGTTTCATGTTGCGTTTCGAGGACTTCAATAATTTGTTGGTAAATAGAAGCGGATATGCCTTCATGATCTGCCAATAATTGATTAACAACTTTGAGCCTATCTGTATCTCGATTGCCCATCATTATTCCTTATCCATTAACTGGTCTTTAATAGGCCTAGCAGCCTTTTATCGCTTTACTTTTATCATCGTGCTTTTATCATCGTGCTTTTATCATTTTATAAGTATAGACGGTTTTTGTCAGCTTAAAATAATAATCGAACAAAGCCATACTATGTAATAAAGCGCATCGCTACATTGCATCTTTCATAGCTTTGTCCGTAAGTTTGCATAATTTGTTTGTCGTGTTCAAAACCATTCTTTGCGTATAGATGAATGGCAGCTTCACATTTTGCGTTAGTGAGTAAAAATAAACATGTTACCTGCATCTCTTTCGCTTCTTGGATCACATAGCGAAGTAAAACCTCCCCCACTTTCAAGCCACGGGCCGTGTCTAATACGCCCATTTTAGTTAGTTCAAAATTACCATTACCTTTGTTCAGCAAAGCGCAAGCGCCAATAATGCCGAGTGTTGCATGTTTTACAAACCAGATTTTTCCACCTTTATCTATAATATGCTTACGCGGCTGCTGCAGTACTTGCTTATCAATATCTTCGAGGACGAACATGTCATTGATCCATTGTGCATTAATGCTCTCAAAATAAGAGGCCAATTCATCCTTAAAAGGGAGAATTTCGATATTGCCGTTCATTGGTGCTGTATCCATGTATTACTTGATCCGCTGTGATCTGTTTTTTCCCAGTTGTTCATTTAAGCACTTACCTAAGTCTAATTCTGCTAATTTGTTCAAAATGTGTTAGTGCCAGTTTATTCCACTGTTATCAATTTTGTTACTGCTTTTTAGAAAATAAATAAAAAGGCTTAAGCGGCGCAGCGAAGACTAGTTTGGTATAGATTTATACATATTTTTAAATCTATGAATGCAATCCTACACTCGCCAAGCAACTAGTGGACCCAATAAATGGTTTTTATAATGGAAGACGTGTCATCTATGATCGAAATAAAAACCAAAAAACGTGGCTTTCAACCACATTTCCGTATTTAATTATTTACACTTATATATTTTTCATTAAATCATGACTGAGCATCAATATCTCCTTCCCGAGTAATTTTTTGCTAAATAACCTAAACTGCGAGCATTAAAATTTGGCGTAAAATGCCTTTAAATTTATACATGACTAAAGAGAGTGAACAATGGCAGACTTATTTGAAAATCCAGCGGGCTTAGATGGATTTGAATTCATCGAATTCTCTTCTCCTGAAAAGGGTCACCTAGAAACAGTATTTACTGCTATGGGATTTAGCCTCATTGCAAATCACCGCACCAAAGACGCACAATTGTGGCGCCAGGGTGGCATCAATCTCATTGCGAACTACGAACCAAAATCTGCGGCTTGGTATTTTGCTCGAGAGCATGGCCCTGCCGCTTGCGGTATGGGTTTCCGTGTTAAAAATGCGGTAAAAGCTTACGAACACTTATTAGCCCAAGGTGCCGAGCCAGTGCAAGTCGAAACCGGTCCTATGGAGCTTCGTTTGCCTGCGATTCGAGGTATTGGTAACGCCATCATTTATTTGATAGACCGCTATGGCGATGAACTATCTATTTATGACATCGATTTTGACTACATTGAAGGCGTTGACCGCAATCCGGTAGGCGCTGGCTTCAAGGTTATCGACCATTTAACGCACAACGTTTATGGCGGTCGAATGAAGTATTGGGCTGATTTCTATCAACAATTATTTAACTTCCAAGAAGTTCGCTTCTTCGACATTAAAGGTGAATATACGGGATTAACGTCAAAAGCACTCAGTGCACCTGATGGTAAAATTCGAATTCCATTAAACGAAGAAGGTGAAGGCGGAAAAGGACAAATTGAAGAGTTTTTACGCGCATTTAATGGCGAAGGAATTCAACATATTGCCTTTAGTTGTGATGACTTAGTTGCCTGTTGGGACCGTTTAAAAGGCATGGGTATGCCGTTTATGACTGCTCCACCATCGACCTATTACGAACTATTAGAAGGCCGTTTGCCGGATCATGGAGAGCCTGTTGAAGAACTGCAAACGCGCGGTATTTTAATGGATGGTACTACCGAAGGTGGCCCAAGATTGTTGCTTCAAATATTTTCTGAAACACAATTAGGTCCAGTGTTTTTTGAGTTTATTCAACGCAAGGGTGATGAAGGTTTCGGTGAAGGTAACTTCAAAGCCTTATTCGAATCTATTGAGCGCGACCAAATAAATCGCGGTGTTTTAAACACTTCCAAGAAAATTGAGGAAAAGGAGGACGTATGAGCCATCCAATCCAACTAAATGGTTTTCATCATGTGGCCTATCGCTGCAAAGATGCGAAACAGACTGTTGAGTTTTACCAGAACGTATTAGGTATGGATTTCCAGCTAGCGATAGCCGAAGACCACGTGCCATCTACTGGTGCTTATGACCCCTATATGCATATTTTTATGGATGCCGGCAATGGCAACGTGTTGGCTTTTTTCGAGCTGCCACAGCAGCCCGATATGGATCGTGACCAAAATACGCCTAAATGGGTGCAACATATCGCCATGAAATTGGATAACTTAGAGGCTTTAAATGCAGCTAAGGTTTCGATTGAGAGTCACGGCATCAATGTCATTGGCCCAACTAATCATGGCATATTCAAATCGATTTACTTCTTCGATCCGAACGGCCATCGTTTAGAACTGGCAGCCAATACTCATACACAAGAGCAAATGCAAGAGCTACATAGAGTTGCACCAGAAATGTTAGATGAGTGGAGCAAAACTAAAAAAGCGCCGCGACATGCTGCTTGGTTACATGAACAAATTGCTAACGATAAGTAGCCATTAATGTTCTTATCTAAAGGCAGTATTTCTTTAAAGTATTGTCTTTTTTATTGTTAAGCCCACTAGTAAGCAATTCCTGTGCGCTTGGTTAATCAGTTTTTTACGATGATTAAGCCCCAATTATTCGTCTTTTGTTTGTGCTAGCTTGTTTTATACTCAATAAAACTAATGTGTCTATTGAGGTGAAATAATGATTAATATAAATAAGATGCTTGCCAGTTTAAGTCGCTCAGGAATGATGAAAGGATCGGGTGGCGCTTTATTGGGCGGTGGCATTGCTGGCGGAATTGCCGGTGGCCTTATGAGTGGCAAGGGTGCAGGGAAAACAGGGAAGAAAGCCTTACAAATAGGCGCTTTAGCAGCTGTGGGAGGCATTGCTTGGAAAGCATACAAGTCATACTCTGACCAACAGGCACAAGATCGCGCATTTGGTCGCGGTAAATATCAAGATTATTCAGATAGCCCGCAACCTCAGTCACCCCAGCAAGCGTCCCAATTTGCTTACGACCCACAAAGTTTGAATGAATCGCAATTCGATGCTGTGGTTAACGAAACGAACGCCCAAGGCCAGCTTTTATTACTCAGAGCGATGGTAGCCGCAGCGCATGCCGACGGACACATAGATCAAACTGAACGAATGAAGATATTCGACCAAGTTGACGCTATGGATTTGAGCACGGAAGACAAGTCATCGCTGTTTGATGAAATGCGCAACCCAATGAGTATTGAACAACTGGTTGCTAAAGTACCTTGTTCTGAAGCCGCCGCTGAGGTGTATGCAATTAGCGCTATTGCACTGGACTTAGGTCAAACCGACTCACGTATTTACCTAGATAAATTAGCTAGAATGCTGTGTATTCCTTCTCAGTTACAACATGCACTAGAGGAAACAGCATATGACGCGCGATTGTCAGTGCATGCTTAGGCAATAAAAATGAATCTACCTTTGCTGATTTCACTTTTGTCTTATGGCTTAACTAAAAACACGCTTTAAAAGCCTAAAGAAAGCCCATTCCTTGGGCGATTGGAGAGGTAAATTACTGTTTTGAGTGATTTACCATTATAAATTAAGACAATGCTAAGGTTTGCTCTAATACTCTAGGTAATGCATTAACATACTTTTGAACATCGGGGATCATGCCCATGCTGACGCGTGACCAACTGGTATAATCACGATAGATCCCGCGTATCAGCACATTTTGCTCTTCCATTTTTTGCCTAAAAATTTCGGCATTCCCTTTGCCTAAATCAACAAAAACAAAGTTAGTTGAGGAAGGGAGTGCGATCAGCCCATTTGCCTTAACCGCATCTACTACCATTTCGCGCCCCTCAATGATCTTGGACTTAGACATCTTCAAGAAAGCTTCGTCATTGTAGCTGGCTATGGCTGCGGCTAATCCTGCTTGATTCATTGCGTAACCGCCTAAACTATAGCGATTTATGTCATTTGTATTTTCTTCAGAAGCCAGCATGTAACCGACGCGCATGCCAGCGAGGCCGTATATTTTAGAGAAAGTCTTGGCCACTATCACATTATGTCCCTCCCTCACCAACGAAACCATTGAGTTTGTTTCAGGCATGTCTGTCACTTCATTATAAGCTTCGTCAACTAACACCAATGTTTTCTTAGACGCCTTAATACAAAACTCTCTTAATTTACCTGCGTCCAATAGTTGCCCGGTAGGATTGTTAGGGTTTGTCACATGCACCATAGCAACATTACCATCAATCGCAGCATACAAAGCATCCAGATCAATACTCAAATCTGCAGTTTTGGCAATTCGTTTAATTTTCTCTCTACCCATCCTCTCCGGTGCTTGTGCGGTTGTGTCCCAAAATAGGTCTGGACCTAAAATTTGGCCCTTATTTGATGCTGCAATAGCAGCATACGACAATACACCGCTTGACCCCGAACTCAATGATACTTGGGTTTTACTCAAGGCATTTTTCTCAGCAATCATATCAACCAATACTTGATATGGCTCAGCGGCATAGTATGCTCCCTTAGCAGTTGCTTGCATCATGGCATTCATTGCATCAGGACTTGGTCCGTAAGGATTTTCATTAGCATTAAGTTTGGCGATACCCGCAATCGGCCCATAATTAACCAAAGGGACGGTATAATTTGCCGCCAGTGCACTGCCTGATAAAGATACCAAGCCCCCGACAGCAAAAGCCGAAGCTGTTACCAACGTTCCTCTTAAAAATAATCGTCTACTTAAATTCTCTGTCATGTTATCAGCCCTTTACTTTTAGTCTCTAATTGATTTTTAAAACGCTTTGTAAAACATAGAAATAGATACTGCTATCAGGTAAAGCCCAAATATTTTCTTCAAACTTACCTCGTCCAGACTATGCGCCCATTTAGCTCCCAATGGAGCCGTCATTACAGATCCGGCGCTGATAGCGATAAGTGCCGGAATATTGATGAATCCAACGGTACCGTAAGGCAGATCCTGCACATTTTGCCCCATCAGTAAAAATCCAATTGAACCCGGTATACCAATAATAAAACCAACACCGGCAGCCGTTGCTATAGCTTGATGCACGCTGCGATTACAGATCACCATAGTCATCACCGTAATGGTTCCACCACCAATACCAAGCAATGCCGAAAAACCACCTAAGAAAGACGCTAGTCCGGCTTTAAATATACCTTTTGGCATGGTCAATGTGTTTGAGGTACCAGCAAAGAGTGCGGGGAATAAAAAGTAAATCGAGTACAGTAATACGCCAATAGCAAACACCAAAATAAGACTTTCTGAGCTTGTCTGTGACGCAATATATAGTCCAACGACTACCCCAACCACCAACCAGATTGACCAGTCTTTCAATACTAAAAAATCGACTGCACCTTTTTTCTTATGCGCCTGGACAGAGCGCGCACTGGAAACCACAATTGATGCTAAAGACGTGCCAATTGCAACCTTGATGAGCTCACCAGATGAGTCAGTAAAAAAAGGAAAAACAACCAAAAGAGCTGGCACGACGACAAAGCCTCCTCCGTTTCCGAATAATCCAGATGTAATACCAGCAATTGCACCCGCTAGACATAAGGTTATTACAAACCACAACAGCTCAACTTCCATAACACCCCTTAGAAATAGTTTAATAACTGGGAATACAGAAGAAAGTGCTGTACGTAAAAAACACAGCATAATCAGTGCCACATTGACAAGCCACTGTTTACGCGTCAGCTCAGTCATTATCTAAATGGCGCTGCACTAAACTGACTATTTGTCGCGCAAAGATGATGCAAAAATGGATAGCTAGGGATATTGATAGCAGAATACGAAGTCCAGAGAATTCATGTTTAATGGCTTGTACAAAACAGGAACGGGACATTTAAGCTGCATGTGTTAGACGTTGATAAAAGCAGTTGCTTATACAACGGTTTAATTTATTCAGACACTCTAATTAATTGGTCGCGCTGGCTCAAAATATTTACGATAAGCTGTAAAATCGCTGTACTAAGGATTCGAAGGTTACTCTGCATGAACAATCTAAATTGCCTTTAGTTTCAACGGAAAAAGGCGACTAAAGCCGCCTTTTTTTATATTATATTTAAGCAATTTACATACGATCCAACTCAGCTTGAAGTTGTTCAGTTTCACTCTTTTCTCTACCAACAAATTGCCTCCACTGCTGGGCAGCCGCTCTGCTTGACTTAAACTGTTCGGCTTTGGCAAGTTCATCTAGGGCGTTCACAAATTCTTTCTGATTATAATATGCTAAGCCCAGTAACATATGAACTGAACCTTGGTTGCTCAAGCCACCCTTCTCAAGCGCTTTACTTGATGAGGCTATCGCGCTTTCAAACTTATCATTGTTGTAATAAAGGTGAGCGAGTTGAGCGTCTAGTTCACCATTTTCGGCTAATTCAGCGGCTTCAATTAAGACAGGAATGGCTCTGTCTTGCTCTTTTGCCGACGTTAAGCAGATAGACAAGAACTTGAGATTGCGCAGGTTACGTTCTAACACGCCATTCTTGATAGCTTGCTCCATCAGTGCCGCTGCTTTGATTGGTGCTTCGTGGTAGTAATATAATTGTGCAAAGTTAAAAATATCAGACGCAGAGTCTACATAACCCAGTTGATAAGCACTTTCCATCATCGCTAGTTGACGTTTTTCTTGACCAAGCTCACCATACATTCCTGCCAACTGTATCCAGTATTTAGGGTTGTCATATAGGCGTATCATCTTCGCCAAAATCTCTTTTACTTTTTCTGGCTGCTTCATTTCATAATAAACAGCACGTTGCAAAATCAACCAACCTTCATCGGGCAAGTAACCTTCAGCTTCGTGACCGTCAATCGCTAACTCAATATATCGAGCTGACTCAGCATAGTTTTTATTTTGATAATGCGCTTGGGCTTTTAGAACAAAGTTTTTCGGTGGAATAACACCATTGTTTAAGGCTTCCCATTGCTCTAATTTCTCAATACTCTTTTCGAATTTACCCGTGGCCATATACAATTGCGCTAAAGTAAACAGGGTAGTTTGTTCAAACTTTTCGGGGATCGGTTCTTGAGCCACCGCTTGTTCAAAGCTTTCGATCGATTTTTCTAGCTGTTCATTATTGTAGTAGATGAACCCGTAGAAGTTATACATCATCGATTTTTCATAGCCGTTCATCGAACTGTCTTTATCTCGAACTTCGTCTAATATTTCGATAGCTTCGGCCACGTTGCCAGCATCACCAGCTGTTTGCGCCCGAGACAACTGATCATATACCTTTGAACGCAATGCCGGTACGCGGCGAGTTTTACGTTCGCCTGGTTTGATTGTTGAAGACTCAGTTACATCCGCGTCTTGGGCGAAAGCCAGATTAGTAACTGATGAGATCGTTAGCATAGACACAAAAACGATCATTAAGGATAAGACCACGTTAAATACCAAAGAGAGTTTATTTTTCATCATCGTCCCTTTATCCATCAATCTTAAAAGTAATGCGGTTTTGAACCCCAGAAACAGCCGCGGGCTCACCATTCACAACACGTGGTTTGTATTTGAATTTCTTAGCCGCATCCATCGCCGCGTCATCAAAAATGCCTTCTGGGTTAGCTTCAACCACAAAAATATCAACCACGGCGCCTGTTTTGTTTACCGTGAATTCAACAATTACGTAACCTTGAATACCACGCTGTAAAGCACGTCTCGGATACACTGGCGTTACTTTAACAATAGGTAAATATTCGCCATCGCCTGAACCTAAAGCTAAGCCGCCATCAAGCGCAATATCATTCGACATATCAGCACCAAAATCCATTGCAGCGCCTTCCCCATCAGGTGTAGATGAGTCCATTTTCGGTGCCTCCATTTCAGGTGGGGGCGCTTCTGGCTTTGGCGGACGTTTTAGTTTGTTGTCTTTCTTCTGTACGTTTTCTTCTTTTGGCACTCGCACAAAATCAAGTACCTTCCCTTCCGGTGGTTCAGATAACGTCTTATCACCGCTGGCTATCAAGGCTTGCATTAAAAAGAACAAGCTCAGTGTGATAACAGCAGCTAAGACAATAGCAATTAACAGTCTTAGCATAACAATCTACTCTTGTGCAGCGATGGAAACGTCGGATACACCAGCCGCGCGTGAAGCATCCATGACTTTAATTAGATACTCAGTTGTTGATTTACGATCCGCTTGAATGACCACTGAGCCTTGCGGGTTTTCAGCGTGTAAACGTTCAACGTTAGCTTGCACAGCGCGAACATCAATTCTGCGTTTATTGATCCAAATTTCGTTTTTATCGCTGATACCAATCAAGATATTGGCGCGGTCTTTTTTCACTGCAGTAGCCGCATCCGGACGGTTAACGTCGATGCCTGACTCTTTTACAAAAGACGCCGTAACAATAAAGAAAATCAACATAATGAATACAACATCAAGCATCGGTGTCATATCAATTGTTGCTTCTTCTTCTTCGACTAAGTTTTGTAAATGTTTCATAAGTATTCCTTAACCAACCAGCGATTATTCGCTGCGTTGAAGTTGTAATGCGTCTTCTAGATGCATACGTTCAGTTTTTGCGGTTCTGGTTAACCAAGTTGACGCAAATACACCCGAAAGAGCCCCGACCATGCCTGCCATTGTTGGAATAGTCGCTTGCGATACCCCTGCAGCCATTGAACGAGCGTTACCACCACCCGACATTGCCATAACGTCAAATACCATGATCATACCGGTCACCGTTCCCATTAATCCGAGTAATGGGCAAAGGGCAACCAAGGCTTGAATGATAGGCAAACTAAAACGCAATTTTAAACTCACTCGAGAAATCATTGCCTGGCGGATCTGCATCGCATTCCACGAATTACGTTCAGGGCGTGCATGCCATTGCGCAATAGTTTCTTTCATCATCAGCTTGTGATTATTGGTCACATATAGAATTCTCTCGAGTATCAATATCCACATCACGAAGATGAGTGCTCCAATAACCAGCAGAATACTTCCACCAGTTTCAGTAAAGTCACGAATTGACTCGAAAATATCTATAAACATGACTTACGCCTTGGCTTGCTGAACAGATTGCTTAGCAGCTTGCTTCTCAGCACGCTCCGCAATAACACCAGCAGACTGTTCTTGTAGAATCATCACAACATTTTTACTTTGCGTACTCAACAGTGCATAAAGCAGGGTTGTTGGAATAGCGACAACCAAACCGAGCACCGTTGTCATTAATGCCGATGAAATACCACCCGCCATAATTTTCGGGTCACCAGTACCAAACAAGGTGATTTGTTGGAACGTCACAATCATACCGGTTACTGTTCCCAGCAAGCCGCCCAAAGGCGCAACCACTGAAATCATTTTGACCAAGGTTAAGTAACGACCTAACTTGGGTACTTCACCTAAAATTGCTTCTGTTAAATGCAGCTCTAAAGCTTCGGTATCTACATCAGGGTAATTTTCTTTTATTTTCAAAACGCGGCCTAATGGATTGTTGCTCGATAACGTATCTGACTTCAATTGACGACTAACCGAAGCGGTGACTAGCGATAACACAATAAAGCGCCAGAAAGCGACCAAAATACCCACAGCACCAACAGCAATGATGATATAACCCACTAATCCGCCTTGATGAATACGCTCTTCTAATGAAGGCGCTTGAATTAGCAAGCCAAGAATAGAGCCTCCCGTTGGATCCAAACCAAAGGTGACCAATTCACCTGACGAATTTTGTAACTCAGTAGTTGAATTAACAAAACGGTCTTTTGGTTGACGTAGTAATTCAGAAACAACCCCTGTTGCACCTTGATATTCTAAGTACTTACCATCAGAAACCAGCGCAAATGGGCCGACTCTCACGACTTCTTTATTCACTTTCTGGCCACCAGCTTCAACCACATCGGTGTTAAAACGAGTGACTTTGCCTGACTCGGTCATTTCTCGTTGAATTTCAAACCAAACACGCTCAATTTCAGCAATTGATGCGAGTTTAGTGGATTTACCCATCGACTGAGCCATCATGTCTAAGAACTCCGAACGACCTGGAATTTGAGCTGAGATAATGGAGTTAGAAAGTTTATTTTTAGTGTCACCAGCAACTTGTTGCAATACACCAAATAATTCTTTTAATGAACCTAAGCGATTATCTAGAGCACCGTTTAAATCCGTAATTTTAAACTCATTCTCTTCAAATTGAGTTTCTAGCTTCTCAGAAGAAGCCAATTGGGCATCACGGAGTTTCAGCGTGTCACGCAAAATCTGATCTTGTTGCGTGCGCTTTGACATAAAGTCTTGTTCACGCGATCTGTTTTGCTCTGACTGTGCGAACTTACCATCTTCTAATTGCTTAAGAAGCGCGTCCAAGTCAAGTGCAGTGTCTGACTGTGCTTGCACAGAAAATGACAAAACCACAGCTGCCGTTGCCGCTAACAACGATTTTACAAATGTCATTGGCGTATTGGTATTATAAATAGCGTTGCTGCTGCTCTTACAAATGCGCTTACAAATGCGCTTACAAATGCGCTTACAAATGCTCTTACAAATGCTCTTACAAAAGAATGTTTTCATTATCTTTCCCTTAATCCGTAATCGCGACTGGAACCATTAATAGGTCCGGTGCTAGCTGTTTCTTCGCAATACGTAAACCTTTGGATATTTGGTTTTTGTAACTTGAATCAAGTTCTTCCCACTGCTGTGTTTGTTTGTTCCACGCACCTTGATAGCTGCCGTCACGCGTTTGATAAATCAATGACGTGCGACCAATGCGAAGAAATTCAACCGAGCGTTCTTGTCCATTAATGTCTTTCAAACCAGGGTAAGCTTCAATCGTTTTGCCGTAGTCCATTTCAACTTGATAAGCTTCCATAACGCGACGAAATTTTTCAGATGACGTGACGTCAGCTCTATCCATCATGTTTTGTAAATCTAAGATTCGGTTACCGCGTTCTTCGGCAAGGAAAGGCACGTCAAGTTCGACGAACTGAGATAAGCCGGTAATCATATTCAGCATCAAAGGCGTAATTTGACGCTCAATTACACTTACTTCGTCTATTGATTGGTTGAGATCTAACATCTCTTGGTCTTGGTTAGCTATTTGACGACGTAGTTGTTCGTTATAAACGTCTAAGCCTTCTATTTCTTTGCTTAGCGCTTTGAACTGCTGAAGTTTGTCATCAATTTGATCAGTGATGCTATTAATTTTAGTTTGCGACTTAACCGCAGATTCATTAATTTCAGTCGCCTTTTTGGCTGCTGGGTCAAGATATCTATCTTCTTGTGCAAGAGCCGCCGTGCTAAGTAACACTGACGTGACTGCAGTCGCTATTAACGTTTGAAAAACCTTCATATACGCATCCTAAGTTCAAAATAAACGAGCTAGGCGCTAGCAAAATAAACCAACGACAAGGCCAAAATCTGCGCAAAGGATAGAGGTATTCTATTACAGATTTATTACATAACTGTCATATTCGCGAAAGTCTTGCTGCATCTAGATAGAAAAAAGCCATACTATGTTTGTAAAGGGTCTACATAGTACAGCTTTGAGGCATTAACAGAGTTTTATGAACTTTTTGTGTCAGTTAAAAATTATACTTCACTGACAAACTCAATTTACGGCCCTTGGTTTCAGAACGCAATAACACGTTTTCAAATTCTAGCTTCTTGGATTCGCCAAATATATTTTGAATTTTGAACGTCATGGTGGTGTTGAAGTTAGGATAAAACTTATAAACTGTATCTAAGGAATGAAACGGTTGCTCGTAACTATCATCAAAACCGTCGATACCCGGTATCAGAATACGTTCACCAAACACGTTGTAAACAACAGAAAGGGAATGTTCACCATTGTCAGAGTCGAAGCCACCTTGTAAATTCATTACATATTGCGAGTGCCCTGTTAGGCGACGTTTTAAGTTAGTTACTGCAGCTGATACGCCAGTTTGTTCAACAATGCTCTGACGATCCAATAGAATTTCAGAATCACTCAGGGTTAGGTTACCTGACACAAATATATTGTCCCAAACACCTTTACCAATGAAATCTAAGCCTTGCAAGAATTCCACTTCGACACCATACAACTCACCTGTTTCAGCGTTAGCGATACGAATTAAAGGCGGGCCATCTTGCGCTGGCGATTGCACCGACTCAATTGGCGCATCCATGTCTTTATAGAACAAGCCCACTGACAAGTTGTTGCCAGCTTCGCGATACCATTCCCAACGCAAATCATAGTTAATAATTGACGTGGTATTAATACCCGGTGTACCCGCAATTGGAAACTCAGTTAGCGGGTCAATAAACGTCGAAGATGATACTTCGCGTAAATCAGGACGAACCACTGTTTGACCAATACTTGCTCTAAACTGCATGCTTTCATCTTTAATGTACGTCATCGCCAAAGCAGGATAAAAGTCATCTTCTTGAAAGGCTAACTGAGAACGGTCAGCTTCATCCGGCAAATCGAATTGATTGGTTCTTGGGTCGAACGGAGCAACAACTTGACGAAAATCTTCAAAACGCACGCCACCGCTGAAACGCCATTTATTCTTAAAGAATAAATCACCTTCAATATAATAAGCATCAACTTTCTGACCCGCAGCATAGTCATCTCCAGCAATCGTGGTGTCTCGGATAATAGCAGGACCGGCACCGGAAAAATTAGTTTCATCCGCTAGGACTTGATCACTGAAGATGCTAAAAAAAGAGTCTCCAACCAATAATTCTGATCCAGTAAATGCACGCGTATTGATATCGAAACGACGATTTTCAGCTGTCCGTGTTTTGCTTAGAAAATCAGCCCCGAATTTAAACTCCATTTCCCAATTGCCTATAGAATAAGGCAGTGAGACGTTGTAACCCGCATTTTCCAATCTATCGTGTAAGGTTTGAAATGAATATCGTGCAGCGGTAGTTGAGTTGTTCAATGCAATTTCGTTGCTTGCATCAAAAAAACCATCATTGTTCTCGTCACTGATGACAAAACGTGACTCGAAGTTTCCAGGCGCATTTCGCACCGAACGTCCTAAACTGTATTTCCAATCAACACCCGCAAAATTGAATTGAGGGAAAGTATGCATACCACGAAGTTGGTTAGTAAACATTTTACGTTCTTCATATTCAACTTCAACATCACGAATACGCAAGCCTTCAGCTTGACTTAAGTTTTCAGTATTACCAAATTTTTCGCTAATTTCATCGCGCGTATCGTTCAATAAGATCAAGCTATAATCAACTCTATGATTACGATTGTAATCAATACCTAAGTTAAGCATGTTTGACCATTTAACACTTGTCTCCGTAACTGAAATATCATCAAAGAAGCGCACTAAATTTATCGAATCTTGCACTCGATCAGCTTGTTGAAGCTCGTATTCTTGAGAGACGTTTGTTTTATTATCGTAACTACTTGTAAGCAAAAAACCGTACCGCCACTTGTCATCAATATCAAAACTGTTACCTAATGAAAAACTGAAGCCCATGTCGGGACCAATACTTTTTAAGAATGGGTCGTAGTCACGATTAACATCGCGCAATAACGAAAGCGCAACGTCTTGCTCAAGTGAATCTAGGAACTGTTTATTTTGCCAGCGAGAGCCGATAGAAGAAGGGACTGCACGAGTGCCATCATCGCGACCTTGCCAATCTTTATCTCCGCCGTTATAAGCTAGCGCATCGCCGGAGTTTTCGGTGTTGTAACCGAGACTACCGGATACGTTAAATATAAACTGAGTCGGGATCGTTTTTAAGCGAATATTAACATTACCACCACCAAAAGAAGCGGGCATAGAAGGCGAAAACGACTTCTGTACGGACAAACTTTCAATGATATCAGCTGGAAATAAATCCAACGGAATAACGTTTCTGGTTGGATCTGGGCTAGGTACAGCAGCCCCGTTCAGTTGCGTACTTGAATATCGTTCACCTAAACCACGAACATAGATGAACTTGCCATCAACCAATGTCAAACCGGTTACACGACGAAGCGCAGACGCGGCATCACTGTCACCCGTTCTTGAAATTTGTTCAGAACCCAAGATATCTGCCACAAAAGCTTGGTTTTTACGTTCTTCCAAAACAGCGGTTGCTGTTCCTTTTAATCTTGTTCCGGTGGCAACAACTTCTTCAATTGCCTCTTCTTCATCTGATTGCTGAGCCATTGCAGATTGCATAAAAATTGGCTGAGTTATCGCAAGCGAAGCCATCACGGCAAGTGTCACTTGTTTGATCGAAAACCTGTTTGTAGGCTGGTTCATTTTAACCTCATTAGCTGCTAATTTTTTTATAATACCTAAAATCAAGCAACATCTAAAACTGACTCTTTGAAACGCGACTGCGCTACCCTTCAGTAACGCACTCGTATCAATTTACTATCGAGCTAAACGCTCTCAAACCGTTGGAGTTGTTATAAACCTACTGTCCAGTTTGCAGTCCAGTCATTGTTTGCATCTTTAACCGCGCCAATGAAATCGACCGGAGTAAAGAAGCTATCTAAGGTTGTTACGTCAGTAGGAGCTGTAGCATCAATTGTAAAGATCCCGTTTAATACAGCGGCCTGGTCTGCTGCTATTGAGTTCCCAGCTTGACCTAAGAACCAGGTTTGTTGGTCGAAGGTACCAGAATCTTTAATATTTTCAGCACAAGCCAGTACCGAAGACTGAAATACTAACTGTGTAGCACTTGTTCCGTCCATGTTTTCTTCTAGCGTAATATCACCATCTGATAAATCAGATTCGAAACATTCGCCCATTCCTGCAGGACCGGTTACCACAAAGTTATATAGCTGCGCGTTAGTTTGGTCTCGCAACAAAACACCTTCAGAATCAGTGTCAGCGGTGTCAAAGGTATTACCAATAATCGTCATGTTAGCAAGCGTTGGGTTAGAAAAAGCAGTACCTTCACCGCCATCACCGTCACCTTCAATACCACGGTTCGCATCTGAGTTATCATCTGCGTGTTTTACCAGTACAAATTGCATTTTACCTTTATAGCCGTTGTCCCAATCAACTGAATCATCTTGAATACCAGTTAGAACTAGGTACTTAGCATTAACCGCACCGCCAAAGAACTCGACACCATCGTCTGCGTTTTTGTGCACTTGAAGATACTCAACAACCGTACCTGAACCGACTGCACCAAAAGTAATACCGTTTAATTCGTTATCAGGAGCAACTTCAAAACCACCATGCATAACTCGGACGTAGCGCAAGGTTCCTGAATTGTCAGCATCATTATCACCTCCGAATACAGCTCCTTCTTGCACGCCTTCCACTTGCAACGCACAAGCTGTGCCGTCTTGTGGACATTTGGTAGACTTACCGTTACCCAAAATAACCATACCGCCCCACTGACCAGCGGTACCATTTGCTAGACCGGCAGTTAGGCCATTAGCAACATGCTGACTAGATGTAAATGTAATTGGTGACGTTGCTGTGCCGTTCGCTTCAATTTTGGAACCACGGCTAACCACTAAATAATCCGCACCTGAGCTTCCGTAAACAACCACGCCTGGGTCGACTATTAATGTAGCACTGTCAGTATTATCGCCACCAATGAACACCGCTTCAGATAACGCGTAGTGGTTGCCCGCTGTTAAACGCAGGTTAGTTGTAATGCGACCAGACAACTGGCATGTGTTGGTGGTGCCATCTACTGCTGGAATAGTGGTTGTTCCTGCTGGACAACCTGACGCTGCTGTAACCACACCGACTTCACCACCACCAAAACCAAACGCCCAACCTTGACGCCAATCATCAGCGCCAATTGCGCCGATAAATGCATTAGTATCAAAATAGGTGTCTAAACTTGCTGGATTGCCACCAGACGTACGTAGTGAACTTTCCGCGGTCAAGGTACCGTCACTGTTGATACCAACGTTAGCGCGGTCAGCAAAAGCAATGATGCTATTTCCTTGTTGCTCTGTGCCGAACCAGATATTTAAGTCAACATCGGGTGCAGTAAAGTTAAATGCTTCCGCACAAGCGATAACTGAATGAGTAATAGTGATGTCACCGTCGGCCAAGTTACCTTGAACCGTTGCGTCATTATCCATTTCTAAACACTCACCCATACCCGCTGGACCAGTAATTAGCATGTTGATGATATTCGCACCGGTTTGGTCACGAAGTAAAACACCTTCAGAGTCAGCATCTGCAGTATCGAAGCCATTACCAATAATCGTAATATTAGCAATTTTCGGAAGTGAGAATGGGGTGCCGTCACCGCCATCGCCGTCACCTTCAATACCACGGTTAGCATCAGAGCCATCACTTGCATGTTCAACATAGACATACTGTAGTTTACCGTTGTAGCCATTGTCCCAGTCAACTGAGTCGTCTTGAATTGAAGTTAATACAAGGTGCTTAGCGTTCACTGAACCACCGAAGAATTCGACACCGTCATCCGCGTTTGCATGAACTTGTAAATAATCGATTTCTGTACCCGAACCAACACCACCAAAAGTAATACCGTTTAATTCATTATCAGGTGCAATTTCGAAACCTGCGTATTTAACAACAACATAGTTGAGTATACCCGAATTGTCAGCATCGTTTACACCACCAAATACTGCGCCAGTTTCAGCGCCTTCTACTTGCAGTGAACAATCAGTTCCGTCAATTGGACATTTGGTTGTTGGTGCATTACCAAGAATGATCATACCGCCCCATTGGCCAGCTTGAACTTCGTTACCGATAACGTCATTGTATGAAGTGAAAATAATTGGAGAAGCCGCAGTACCTAGCGCTTCGACTTTTGAATCTCGACTGATAACCAAATAATCGGCGCCAGCGCTACCAAAAATAATAGTGCCTGGTTCGATTTTAAGGGTGACGCTGTTTGCTTTATCATTACCAATGAAGACCGCTCCAGTTAATGCCCAGACGGTGTCGTTAGTTAGTGTGATAACACCGTTAACAGCATCTGCATCAGTAAGACGACCAACAAGCTCTCTAACTTCAATGGATTGACCTAACGCGGTCGATACTTGAGCACTTAAAGCGGTATCTACTGAACCTGGTTTTGTATCATCAGGAGTAGGAGTAACCGGAGTACCGCTATTGCTGTTGTCATTGTTTACAACACTATTATCAACAATATCGCCTTCAGAAATATTAATATCTCCGCCACATGCGCCAAGTGCCAAAGTAGCTGCAATTGCAGAAACTCTAAATAGTCCGTTCAAGTTCATTTTGCTCTCCAATGTTTCAAAAATAAGAAATTACTACTAAAAATTTTTAAAGCAGATTACTTGATGTAAATGACAGTTATGTTACACAGCGGTATTGTCACAAAAGTTTAATACAAGAGGATGGGTTTGAGTTTGAGTTTGAGTTTGTATTTGATATGTTTATGGTAGCCGTCGGGGACTTGTTTGACTCGTATTGCCCTAATTAACGTAAAATAGAGACCAATTGCTTGTCCCTGAGTTCTTTACTAATTGAATAGTAGCCATTTTTATTCACCATATCCTGCCCTTCATTCGATAAAATAAAAGTCAGAAATGCACGTTCCAAGACTGGTAAATGCTGATCGGGTGGCTTATTGACCACAATATATAAGTAGCGAGAGAATGGATATTTACCCGAGGTTACATTGTCGGTATTGGGTTCTATATAATCATTTTCACCATCGATTTCGGTGCTAATAGAAAGCGCTTTAACATTTTCGTTAAACTGCCCAAGCGCCGCATAGCCAAGCCCGCCAACGGATGATGCAATCGATAATACAACTGATGATGACCCCGGTAATTCATTAACCGTGGCCTTAAAATCACCTTCGCACAAGGCTTGTTTTTTAAATAAATCATAGGTCCCTGAAGCAGAATTACGGCCGTATAACAGTACTTCTCGATTTTCACCGAACTTGGTCACACCAATATCAGTCCAAGTGTCTATCTTCTTAGATGAACCACAGAATCTAGTCACCGAAAAAAGCGCATCCACTTCCTGTAGCGTCAGCGATTGTAACGGATTATTTTTTTCAACATAAATAGCAATTGCATCCACGGCAACAATAAGCGTTGTTGGTGGGTAGCCATATTTTTGCGTAAAGCGACTGATTTCAGTCGCTGTCAGCGCTCGCGACATTGGGCCTATTGTCGCGGTGCCTTGTGTTAAGGCTTGTGGCGCTGTGGCTGAGCCGGATGCTTGAATTTGAAATTTAACATGCGGGTAAACGGTTTTAAATTGCTCAGACCATAGTGAAATTAACGTGGCTAAAGTATCCGAACCTACCGAAGATATGCTGCCATAAACGCCGGCTAAACTCTCTTTTTTGGTCAAGGAGGCCAAGTCTACGGGAGTGGTATCTGGCAATTCTATGCTGTGTTCTTTGTTGGTTAATGTGTCTATTTGAGATGAGTTTGTTACTGCAGGTTTAACTGGTGATCTCTGTTCTTGCTCCTGCGCATTTAGGTGTAATGGGAAAAATACTAATAGTCCGATAAACAGACACATCATCCGACAGGCGAAGGAGCACAAAAGACGCTTACCATCATTTAGGCTGATATTAATTTTTTCAGAAATGGCTTGTTTAAGCAGTACGTTGATCACGAATCCAAACTATTTTCATAAATAAGTTCTGGGGGCAGTATAAATGAAAATTCACTGCCCTTACCAACTTTACTCTCAATATTTAAAAAAGAATTGTGATGATTGAGTACATGCTTGACAATGGATAACCCCAAACCTGAACCACCGGTTTTTCGCGAACGCGCTTTATCCACGCGGTAAAAGCGCTCTGTTAGTCGACGTAAATGTTTATCTTCAATACCATCGCCATTATCGATCACAGCGAAGCACGCCGCGTTACCCCGCTTTTTCCATATGATTTTTATATTACCGCCCGGTGGCGTGTAATAAATAGCGTTAAAGATAAGGTTCGAACAAGCGCTACGCATTTCAGTTTCAACACCAAATATGCGCAGTTCATTATCTACCTTAAACGTAATAGTGTGTTGTTTTTCGTTGTTCAAGGTTTTAGCTTCTGTTTCAACTTGCCTCAACATTGCCGTCATGTCGATAGTGTTTTCATATATACGCTCTGCCGATGCTTCAATTCGCGACAAAATAAGCAAGTCTTCAATAAGAGCCTGCATGCGCTTAGTTTGCGTTCCCATTTCCGTCATTGCTTTATTTACGAAAGGATTTTGTTCGTCACCGTCGCCAGTAAGTACTTCAAGATACCCGTTGATAACCGTCAGTGGGGTGCGCAGTTCATGGGATACATTGGCCACAAAGTCTTTGCGCATTTCTTCTAATTGAGACACACGAGAAACGTCTCGAACTATCAGTAAGAGTTGGTCTTCACCATACGCCATTATCCGATACTCAAAGGTTTTATTGGGATTGGTCGGAGCCGGAATTTCAATTGGATATTGATATTCACCGGAATGAAAATAGTCGATGAATTTAGGATGACGGATAAGGTTGTCAATTCTGCGTCCAGAATCGTCAGGCCATTTTAAGCCCATTTCAATCCTTGCATGACGATTACACCACACAATTTTCGCTTCTTTATCTACTACAACGACAGCATCTGGAAGTGCTTCTGAGCCCTCGCGGAAGCGCTTGACCAATTCACCTAGGTTACGGCGTTTATTCCTATTGCGGCGCTGCAAATAATAAATGCCTTCATATACATGTTCCCAAACACCGGGGGCTGATGGTGGTGACATTTTACGACTTTCCCACAGCCACTTGGTTAGCTGGTATAAGTGCAGATAGTTGAAAATAATGAGGGACACGGTTGCGATCAAAAGCACTAAAGTGACATTTTCTAAGTAAATGCCAATCAAGACAATGAAGGCTAGATAAATAAATAGCCTAAATATACTTTTGGTCCATGATCGCGGGTAATACATTACATTTAAATCTTATTCGAGAAGCGATATCCTGCGCCACGGACAGTTTGGATCATGGCATCGTGGCCATGTTGTGATAAGGCTTTGCGAAGACGACGAATATGCACATCAACCGTGCGGTCTTCCACGTAAACGTTAGTACCCCATACATTATCTAGTAACAACTCCCGGCTGTAAACGCGTTCCGGATGGGTCATGAAAAAATGCAATAACTTAAATTCGGTTGGCCCCATATCTAAAGGATCGCCATTGGCCGTTACGCGATGCGAAATAGGTTCCAATATCAAGCCATTAAACTCGATTGGCTCTTCTTTTGAAGTTGGAGTCACGCGGCGCATAACAGCCTTGATGCGAGCGACTAGCTCTTTTGGCGAAAACGGCTTGGTGACATAATCATCGGCACCCGCTTCTAAGCCTCTAATTTTGTCGTCCTCTTCGCCTCGAGCAGTCAACATAATCACAGGGATTTCACGTGTAAATTCGTGCTGTTTTAGTTTTTTTGCCAATTGAACACCACTACCACCTGGCAACATCCAGTCAAGGAGTATCAGATCAGGATACGGTTCTTTTACTTTTTCTAATGCAACATCGAAGTCTTCGGCTTCGACAACATTAAAACCAGCTTGTTCTAACACGAAAGTAAGCATTTCCCTGATGGGTGCTTCATCTTCAACTAACAAAATTGTGCGAGACATAGATTTAACTCGTGACATAATTAATTGACCGCCATTATTAAAGTATTCTGTGACAGTTTTATTAAATAACTAAAAGAATTAGCAAAACAACCAAATTATTCTAAAAATAATCAAAAAAACGTCCAATAGACACCATATTTTAGCGTTTAGTTGCGCCAACACCAAAATTTGTGACATCTGATATTACCCCACCACAAGAATAAGGACACACCTATTTCAGGCAAAACTAGCGTGACCAACTGAAATCTGCAATACCCATTCAAAAAGCACTGAAAAAGACACTGAAAAAGGACACACCTATTTGAACTCATATAGGTGTGTCCTTTTTCAGTGCCTTGCGGAAATTGCTTTTGACCATCGGCGTGCAGATTGGTAGAGTGCGTCCACTTTTTTTATCGGTAATTATTAGAATAACTATGTGGTTCAAAAATCTTAAATTATATCAACTAACAAACTCGTTAGAACTCACCGAAGAACAACTTCAAACTCAGTTAGAAAGTATGTCTTTTCGTCCCTGCGGTTCTCAAGATATTGCTACTATGGGGTGGACATCACCGTTTAGAAATAGCGACATGTTGTTTCAAAAAACCGCTAATCGTTATTGGTTAGTGCTCAAAAAACAAGAACGAATATTGCCAGCCTCAGTGATTAACAATGAATTAGCTGAAAAAGTAGCACAAATTGAGGCTGAAACAGGTTCACCTGTTCCGAAGAAATCCCAACAAGATTTGAAACAAGAAATTGTTCACCGTTTACTTCCTCAAGCATTCACTAAAAACAGTGTCACCCACGGGTTCATTTCACCCGAGAATAACCTTGTTGTCGTAGATGCCAGCTCTGATGGTGCAGCTGAAGCTTTTCTGTCTTGTGTTAGAAAGTGTATTGGCTCACTTCCCGTTGTTCCTTTTGCAAAAAGCAGCAAACAAGAAATTCTAACGTCTTGGGTTCTTCAAGACGCACCTGAGCAAATCGAAATACTGGATGAAGCTGAGTTCAAGTCACCGTCAGAAGATGGCGCCGTAATTAGGTGTAAATCACAAGACCTAGATGCGGCTGAAATACTAGCGCATTTGCAATCTGGTATGTTAGTTCAAAAATTAAGCGTTGCTTGGCAGGACCGACTCACCTGTATCATCGCCGAAGATTTATCTATAAAGCGTTTGAAATTCACTGATGTCGTAAAAGAACAAAATGAAGATATCCCTAAAGATGAACTCAACGTGAAGCTGGATGCTGATTTTACACTAATGTCTTCTGAAGTCGTCGAATTTGCTGAAGCTCTTCGCAAAATATTTGAAGTCGATTCGGAATAATAAAGATATAAGTATGAGGCTGATCGCTAGGTCAGCCTAAAAATGTAATTTTATTACACTTTTGTTTCAGTACTCTAAAATCACACCAATGTAGTGCAGAAAGAAAGTGTAAAACCTCACCAAAACAGCTCAAAGTCACTAAATACGTGCAGTAAAAAGCATTCGCATCTTATGTTTATATTGTTAAAACTTGGTGACTAATGAGTATCAATTGTTAAAATACAGTAATTTAATTACATTTTAACGTTAAATAAGATACGAAAATCAATTATTTTGTAATTTTATTACAAAATAGCTAGATCTCTTTATGTAAATCAGTATTATTTATATGGCAACAATGTTGTTGCACAATATTATTACTGGGATACTCATATGAAAACTTTATTCACCTCGATCGCTATTGCGACAATCACATTTAGCGCTTCTGTTTCAGCAACGAATGTGCAACTTCGTCCGGCAGACAATACATTTGAAACTAAAGTGTGCTACACCGCAGCAACTGAAAGCTTAAAAGCCGCTTACCAACTAGTGCGAGAGAGCACTGAAAACTTTGACCGTTTCACTGCTATTTTAAGTTGCAACGGCAAGTCGCTAGCTCGCACAGCAAGAACATTTAAACAAGCAGACCAAGAACAAACACAAAACATAAGAAAAGTTAAATTTGTTACTGATGAATCGCTTGAATCACAAATTTGTTTAGATGCAGTGCTGATTGGTGTTGATGTCGCTTTAGAGAAGCATGACATGCAAAGATTCAATATCATTTGCAACAATCAAGATATCAAAACATTTGCTAAACAATTTGCAGGGAAAGCCGTCTCTCTATAGAGCAGAAATTCGGAACAGGATAGTTCCCAGCAAATCCTGACATGGTGAGAGCTTGAGAAAGGCAGCTTTTTCTATCTCTCGCCATCCAGTGACACGCAAGTAATTAATATCAATACCAACAAGAACACTCCTCATTTATGCTCCCCGGAACTGACTAATAATCCCGTCTGTTTTTTCAGACCATGGATAATATATATGACTGTATTTTACTTTTCGGCTGCAAACCCTTAATGCAAAAAAAAACCCAACAGACGTTGAGCTTTTATAATTATATATTTTAAGTTCCTGAATTTATCAGTCAACGAATGTTCAGTTGATAATTCAAGATCCGACTCAGTAGAGGCATTTACGCGAAGATAGCTTTTGCATTATCTCTAATTTCCGCAAACTCAGGGGACTGGTAAATTTCAACATCAGCAAAAATACCTTTCTGTTGTGCTAGCGTTAGGATTTCATCACCATTGTCTGCTTGATTTGATAATGCCGCGCCTATACGAACGAAATCAATATAGTCAATGGTTGGTTCAGTGAACTCTAAGTTTCTCCAATGCTCTGCGCACTGAATAAAAACCTCATTAAATTGCCATTCACGCATAATACTGCCACCAATGCGACCGGACAGTTTCTGGATAGCTACATCAAGGAAAGTTGGATTGGCAAAAACACTGTCATGACGTTCGGCTTCAGTTAATACCGGTAATGCACCTATATTAGCTACCAATGCAGAAAGTGTCATGGTATCTAAACTCAGGTTCTTTTTACCTGTCGCAGCTTGATAAGTCAGCATAGCCGCCATCGCATTTGCTACAATATCGACAGTGTCATTCCACATTTTCGTCATGTATTTTTTAACAGTTTCATTTTTCGAAACAAACAGTTGTTCCATCGCCAAAGCGGTGGCAATATTCTTGACTTGATTTAGACCAATTCGAGTTACCGCTTGCGTGGTAGAAGTTACCTTAACGGTACGACCTAAATAGGCACTATTGGAAATTTTAATCATCCGAGCGCTCAACGACGGATCAAGACCTACTACGTCAGCCATGCCATTCAAATTGATATTGGGATCGTCAGCCGATCTTCTTACTTTCAATGCAATTGCAGGAAGCGTTGGTAACACCAAAGTATCGTTGTTAATTTTTTCGACTAAAATAGTTAACAGTGCATTTTGAGTTGACATGTAAATAAAACCTTATAATTTTATATTTTGCTTAACTACGTTAGCAAAACTCTGATGACATTTTACCGTTGGTTTGATTGCATCACTGTACAACTGAAAATTGTGACTAATCGCTTCAAACTGATGAATTAGTTTACCCTTTTAATCGTTCTTGATAAGGAGGCCATCCCAATGCTTTCCCTGCTAAAACGTGCAAATGAATATGGTAAACCGTTTGCCCGCCATCTTGATTACAATTCATTACTGTTCTAAATCCCTGCTCTGCGACACCTAAGTCTTTTGCGACATTTGCTGCAACGCGATGCATATAACCGATGAGTGCTTCGTCTTCAGCAACAATATCATTGGTGGTAGCGATCGCCTTTTTCGGGATAACTAAGAAGTGCACTGGCGCTTGTGGGTTAATGTCCTTAAAGGCGATGACCCTGTCGTCTTCAAACAATATATCGGCCGGGATCTCTTTATTAATAATTTTTGTAAATATCGTGTCATTCATACTAACAGCCCTTTTGGTAAACGATTGACTAATTTGGGTATATAAATTAACCCAAAACTATGTATAACAATACGAAACCTAATACCAATCGATAAATAACGAATGGCAACATTCCTATTTTAGAAATCCAATTTAAAAACAAGAATATACATAAATAAGCAGCAACAAAGGAAAAAGCAGCACCATAAAACAACTCATTCCAGTTGACTTTAGCGACACTTTCTAACAAGCCCAATACCGAAAACAAACCGGCACCTAAAATGATCGGTATGGAAAGTAAAAACGAAAATTTTGCCGTACTTTCTCGGTCCAGTCCAAGCATGAGTCCCGCGGTCATAGTAATACCTGAACGAGACGTGCCTGGAATAATTGCAACCGCTTGAGCCAAGCCAATGATAACAGCTTCTTTGAGACCAATATTTTCAATCTTTTTTGTTTGTTTTGCGGTTATATCCGCATACCAAAGTAATAAACCAAATACGATAGTCGTGATTGCGATGACGATTGCAACGCGTAAATTTTCGGCAATAAAATCTTTCATTAAGTAACCAAAAATGACACCTGGAATGGTAGCAACAATTATCCACCAAGCTAACTTACTTTCTGTTGTTTGTTGGCGACTAAAGCCAGTCGAAAACCAAGCAACAGTTAGCTTTGCAATATCACTTCTTAAATAAATCATAACTGCAAGTAAGCTACCCACATGCACAGCAACGTCAAACGCCAAACCTTGCTCGCGCCAACCTAGAATTTCGGCGGGTAAAATAAGGTGAGCGGAACTAGAAATAGGTAAAAATTCAGTTAAACCCTGAATTATCGCAAGAATAATTATTTCAAAAAACGTCATTTCCGGGTATTGCTCCACGCATAGTCAGCAACCCACAAGTTTTGTTTTTGCTTGTCGTACTGCTGCCATAGGGTTTGATAAGTTTTTTTCACCACGGGATGAATGTGCTTTGGTACTAAGTCAGCTAGCGGCCTCAATACAAAAGCATTATAGAGAATTTCATCACGGGGTAAAATAATAGGCTTATCGATGACACGCTCATCAAAGATCAATAAATCGAGGTCGAGGGTTCGCGGTGCAAATTTTTGCGTTCCTCGAATTCGACCATTTTCATCTTCAATTTTTTTTAGTATTTCACAAACTCGTTTAACGCTGGCATCAGTTTGAGCAGACACGACTAAATTAAAAAATGTATCGCCTTTAAAACCAACAGATTCACTTTCATAGACTGGCGAAAGCTGCACATTGTCAAAAGCCTCAGCAATGCCATTAAGCCCGGCATTGGTGTTCGCCGTTTTATCGATATTAGAGCCCACACTAATAAGTATAAAATGAGACACTAACTGCGCTCTCTGGTCATACTAATAGCGACATTTACCGCTTCTTTTAGAATATCCGGCTTGTTAACAGTGAGCGTGACTTTTTGCGGGTTGAATTCTGCAAATATCATATCGAGCATTTCTTTTGCCAACGCTTCGAGTAAAAAGTAGGACGACCCATCAGCGAGCTCAGCTAAGCGCTGAGCAACCTTGCCGTAGTCGATCGTATTGTTGACATCATCGGTACTGGCCGCCAACTCTAGGTCAGTAACCATATCGACATCCAGTATGAGCCTCTGTTTTGCGTGCCTTTCGAACTCAAAAACACCAATAAGTGCGTGGACGGTTAAGCCCTGTATTTTAACTAAATCCATGACAATAACTTAATCGGCTAGCGATTTTTTTCACCTTCTAGTAATGTATGATTAAGTGTAACCGCAACACAGGGACCAAGTATATGATTTCATTCACGCTGATGATGATTTTTGCCGCATATATGTTAGGTTCCGTGTCCAGTGCGATTATGGTTAGCTATCTTTTTGGTAAAGGCGACCCACGAACTCAGGGCTCAGGAAATCCCGGGGCAACTAATGTTTTGCGTATTGCAGGCCCTTTCGCTGCGGTTATCGTCTTAGTCTTTGATATATTGAAAGGAACCGTGAGTGTTTATGCGGCGTTTCTATTCGGTGTTGATGCTATATCGATTGGTGTTATTGCTATCGCTGCTTGCCTCGGCCACATGTACCCCGTATTTTTTAAATTCAAAGGCGGTAAAGGCGTAGCAACTGCCTTAGGATGTTTAATTTCCTTAGACTTTAATTTAGCTGGCCTATTGCTAGGAACATGGCTATTAGTCGTTATACTGACCGGCTATTCATCACTCGCTGCTATCGTTACCGTCACGCTTGCTCCTATTTACACCCTGCTTTTTAAGCCTGACTACGTCTATCCCGTAATCATGTTGTCGGCCCTGATCATTTGGCAGCATCGAGATAATATTAGACGCCTACTTGGCGGTAAAGAAAGTAAAATATGGAAAAAGGGCAACGTTAATGAATAATGTGAAAACAGTATACATACCGAAGGCAATTAACTAATTCACGTAAGATTGCGACCATATTTCATTAGTCATTTTAGCTCAATAATTTAAGCGAAAGCGTCTTGTGGTCCGCCTAAAATCTATTATATAGCTTGTAGAGAATCCAGAGGCCATCTTGGCATCGCTTTCGTATCCAAACCTTCAGACTCACCGGCTAATAAACGTTGCGCTCCTGCATACGCGATCATGGCCCCATTATCTGTGCAATATTCAAAAGCAGGATAATACACGTCGATCCCCTTACGGCGGTTCAAATCTTGTAACGTGGCTCTAAGCTGCTTATTTGCGCTAACACCGCCAGCAATCACTAAACGTTTTTGATTGGTTTGCTTTAATGCACGCTGACATTTGATCAATAACGTATCCACCACCGCGTCTTGAAATGCATAAGCAATGTTGGCTTTTGTTTGGTCGGCGCCATCACAAGCTCGAATTGTATTTGCTGCGAATGTTTTTAATCCACTAAAGCTCATGTCTAAACCAGGACGGTCAGTCATAGGTCTAGGGAACTTGTAGTGACCGGGTTGGCCTTTTTCAGCTAACTTTGCTAACAAAGGACCGCCAGGATAATCGAGGCCAAGGAGCTTTGCTGTTTTATCGAATGCTTCTCCCGCGGCATCATCTAATGATTCACCTAGAACGGTGTATTGACCAATCCCTTGAACATCGACAATCATGCTGTGGCCGCCAGACACCAACAAAGCAATAAAGGGAAATGGTGGCGGATTATCATCCAACATTGGGGCCAGTAAGTGTCCCTCCATATGGTGTACACCAACCGCAGGCACTCCCCAAGCGTAGGCTAAACTGCGACCCACTGAAGACCCCACAAGCAATGCCCCTACTAAGCCAGGCCCACGCGTAAAGGCAACACCGTCAATCTCATTCGAACTGAGTCCAGCGCTTGCAATCGTGCGCTTGATTAAAGGCACAATTTTTCGAACGTGATCGCGAGATGCTAGCTCAGGCACAACGCCCCCGTAATCAGCATGCAATTTAACTTGGCTGTAGAGTTCGTGAGATAACAAGCCACTGTCAGTGTCATAAATAGCCACACCTGTTTCGTCACAGGATGTTTCGATGCCTAGAATTTTCATGTAAATACTCAGTAAAAAAATAATCCTTTAAAAGACGTTTTGAAATACGCTTTTAAAATACCAGTTTGAAATACGCGTTTGAAATACGCGTTTGAAATATGCGCTTGAAATATGCGCTTGAAATAGCTTTGTAATGGTTTCAGTTACTTACGAAGTAACAATCAAAAAAGCGCTAAAATAGCCAACGATCACAGTGCAATCGGTGATTTGCTAGTATATACTGCGCATCGCTGTCGGAAAACCAAGTAACGCAAATATTTTTCTACTAAATCTCTTTACAAGTAATTGTAAAAGTTTTAGTATTCCGCACCATTTTTAAGCCCGGGTAATAAAACATACCTGGTAGATAAAACATCTTAAGGTGATGAATTAATGCCAATCGTGAAAGTAAGAGATAACGAACCGTTTGATATTGCGCTAAGACGCTTCAAACGTTCATGTGAGAAAGCGGGTGTACTATCTGAAGTTCGCCGTCGCGAATTTTTTGAAAAGCCAACTTGGGAACGCAAGCGCAAGAAAGCTGCTGCTAAAAAGCGTCACATGAAGAAGTTAGCTCGCGAGAACGCACGTCGAGTCAGATTGTACTAACTTGTAGAGCAGAACTTAACTGGTCTCGAACCAATTAAATTCAAAACGGGCGTCTTTATGACGTCCGTTTTTGTTTCTGCCAACCGCAAATATATCAGGGGAATATAACGATGACTTTATTAGAAACATTAAAAGAAGCTCAAAAAGATGCAATGCGCGCCAAAGACAAATTGACGCTAAAAACATTGAGAATGGCTCTTGCTGCGGTAAAACAACGCGAAGTAGATGAGCGTATCGAGTTAAACGATACCGATGTTCTTGCTATATTGACCAAGATGGTTAAGCAGCGCAATGAATCTATTACGCCATTCAGGGCTGCGGGTCGTCAAGACTTAGTAGACATTGAAGAAGCAGAGATCGTCGTTATAACGAAATACTTACCACAGCCATTAACTGCCGACGAAATCAATGCATTAATTGACGATGCAATGGCCGCCACTGGTGCTGCATCGATGCAGGACATGGGTAAAGTGATGGGTTGGCTAAAGCCGAAAGTAACTGGCCGCGCTGACATGGGTGCATTGAGCGGTAGTATTAAAGCTAAATTAGCTTAGATATATGGCTGGCCGTATTCCTCGCGACTTCATTGATGATCTTATCGCTCGAAGTGATATTGTCGATATTATTGATGCGCGGGTAAAACTCAAGAAAGCAGGTAAAAATCATCAAGCCTGTTGTCCTTTTCATAATGAAAAAAGCCCTTCTTTTTCTGTGAGTCAGGATAAGCAGTTCTATTATTGCTTTGGTTGTGGCGCAAAAGGCAATGTGGTGAGCTTCTTAATGGAGTTCGACCGCTTAGAGTTCCCAGAAGCAATAGAGGAACTTGCAAAAACCTACGGGGTTGATGTTCCGCGAGAAAAGGGCGGAGCACCAGCACCGACTGCCCAACAAAAAAGTCAGCGTGAACATGACTATCAATTAATGGAGTCGGTTACTCGATATTTTCAGCATCAGTTGAAGCACCATTCTCAAGCGCCTGAAGTCATCGAATACCTAAAGGGTCGAGGATTGAGCGGCGATGTTGTCAAAGCATGGGACATGGGCTTTGCACCACCCGAGTGGGATTCGGTATTAAAAACGTTTGGCACTGATGAGCATAAGCAATCACGGCTACTTGAGCTAAAGTTGATTTCAGAGAATGACAATAAACGTCGCTTTGATTTTTTCCGCAACCGCGTTATGTTTCCAATTAGAGATAAGCGAGGCCGCGTTGTTGGATTTGGCGGGCGCGTCATGCAAGACGATGGCCCTAAATACCTAAATAGCCCAGAAACACCCATATTTCACAAAGGCTTTGAGCTTTTCGGTTTGTATCAAGCACGCCAGAATAATCGCAAGCTTGAGCGCTTATTGGTGGTTGAAGGATACATGGATGTGGTGGCATTAAGTCAATTTGACATCCATTATGCTGTTGCCGCATTAGGCACCGCAACCACACCTGAACACATTCAAGCCATGTTCAAATCGACGGCTGAAATTGTTTGTTGTTATGACGGTGACAGAGCCGGTCGCGAGGCGGCATGGCGCGCACTTGAAAACGCCCTGCCATTTTTAAAAGACGGCGTGGGTATGAAGTTCTTATTTCTGCCCGATGGTGAAGACCCCGATACAATGGTTAGAAAGATAGGAAAAGAGGCGTTCGAGGATTTGTTAAGCAAGGCTGTACCGTTATCAAAATTCTTTTTTGATAATTTGTTGCAACGACATTCTGTTGGTTCTAATGAAGGAAAGTCTGCGCTAAAAGCAGAAGCAATGCCTTTGATAGGGAAAATTCAAGGTCAGAATCAGCGCGAATTATTGATGTTCGATCTTAGTAAATTATTTGGTGAAGAAGCTAAAGAAACATTAGCTCGAGACATTAAAAATGCGAATAGTCGCAAGGCACCACGAAAGATTGATTACCAAGCTCCTCAAAGAATAAAGCAATCACCGCTTCGTATGATGCTCAGATTACTGATGGATTCACCAAGCCTAGCCTCAGAGTGCCCGAATGTGAAACTAACACCACTTAAAAATACAGCAATTTCGGGGATCCCCTTACTGATTGATTTGCATTCTTATTGTTATAAAAACCCGAAGGCAAATACAGGTATGGTGCTGGAAGCGTTTCGTGAGCACCCGCATATCAAGCACCTTTCTCAGCTATTAGAGAGTGATGTTGTGGCTTTGGACACTAACGTAAAAATACTCTATAAGGATTGCTTTAAAAATTTAATTAAATGGCACTTCAGAGCACGCATTGATGAATTAAACGCAAAAACAAAATTTTCAGAATTAACCGAACAAGAGCAACAAGAGTTAAATTTGTTAATGAAGAAGTTGCATTAATAGTTCCAAATGCGCAGCTATTTTTAGTCCAATATAGATAGTCATTCTGTTTTGATTGAGATAGCTGATATATTAAACAAGTGCATAAATAATGTATCTGAAATTAGTGGGTTTGAGGCTTTTCACGTTCCAAAATATAATCAAGCATGCACTTGAAAAGAGCCAATTTGAGCCCATATTAATTGAAGCAAGAAAACAACAAGATGTAGTCAAAAGTAGTCGTTTCGTGTTAGACTGATGAATTCGCAAACGCTACGATAAAGTAAGCTGAGGGTTTATATCCTTGGTATCGTTTAACGGGTTGAAAATAAGCTAGTTTTTGTAAGGTAGCTTATTCGCGTTTAACAACTCCTAATTAAGTGTAAGGTATATTGTGCAAAGCAAGCAGTCCCAGATAAAACTCCTGATTGCAAAAGGCAAAGACCAAGGTTACTTAACCTTTGCCGAAGTAAACGACCACCTTCCTCAAAACATTGTTGACTCTGATCAAATTGAAGATATTATTCGCATGATCAACGATATGGGGATTAAGGTTTCCGAATCAGCGCCAGACGCTGACGAATTACTTATGCAAGAATCAACTGCCGACGAAGACGTTGCTGAGGCCGCTGCTCAAGCGCTAGCCACAGTTGAAAGCGAAATCGGCCGCACAACCGATCCTGTCCGCATGTACATGCGCGAAATGGGTACGGTTGAATTACTAACACGCGAGGGCGAAATTGAAATCGCTAAACGCATTGAAGATGGTATTAACCAAGTTCAGTGCTCAGTCGCGGAATACCCAGAAGCGATTACTTATCTGCTTGATCAGTGGGATTTATATGAAGCTGAAGAGATTCGCATTAGCGATATTATCATCGGTTTTGTTGACCCTAACGAGCAGGATGTAGCACCTACGGCGACGCATATTGGATCTGAATTATCTCAAAAAGAACTTGATGATGAAGACGACGATTCAGACGACGAGGAAGAGGAAGAAGAAGACACTGGCGTTGACCCTGAACTAGCACGTGAAAAGTTTACTGCATTGCGTAAGCAATACACTAAAGTAATGAGTGTAATTGCAGTAAAAGGACGCTCACACAAAGCATCACGTAAAGAAATACATGAGCTTAGTGAAGTATTCAAAGAGTTTCGTTTAATACCTAAGCAATTCGACCGTATGGTTAAAAACATGCGCGGCATGATGGATAGAGTTCGTATTCAAGAACGTTTGATTATGAAATATTGTGTTATGAATGCAAAAATGCCGAAAAAGGACTTTATAAAAGCCTTTGCGGGTAACGAAACTAGCACAGACTGGCTTTACAAAGCATTAGAAGGCAAAGCACCATACGTTGAAAAGCTTCTTGAATTTAAGGAAGAAATTGAACGTAGTGTGAGCAAAATGAATGCTGTTGAAGCTGAAACTGGTTTAATTATTCCAGACATTAAAGACATTAATCGCAGAATGTCGATTGGCGAAGCTAAAGCACGCCGTGCGAAGAAAGAGATGGTAGAAGCAAACCTACGTTTGGTTATCTCAATCGCGAAGAAATACACGAATCGTGGTTTACAATTTTTGGACCTCATCCAAGAAGGTAATATTGGTTTGATGAAGGCGGTTGATAAATTTGAATACCGTCGCGGTTATAAGTTTTCAACTTATGCCACTTGGTGGATACGACAAGCAATTACGCGCTCAATTGCTGACCAAGCAAGAACTATCCGGATCCCAGTGCACATGATTGAGACGATTAATAAATTAAATCGTATCTCACGTCAGATGTTGCAAGAAATGGGTAGAGAGCCAACACCGGAAGAATTGTCAGAACGTATGTTGATGCCGGAAGACAAAGTCCGCAAGGTGCTCAAGATTGCCAAAGAGCCGATCTCCATGGAAACACCTATTGGTGATGATGAAGACTCGCACTTGGGAGATTTCATTGAGGACAGTACCATTATACAGCCTCTTGACTCTGCCACTGGCGGTAGCTTGAAGAACGCGACTCAAGAAGTATTGGCTGGGCTAACGGCACGTGAAGCTAAAGTACTGAGAATGCGATTTGGTATTGATATGAACACTGACCACACTTTGGAAGAAGTAGGAAAGCAGTTCGACGTTACTCGCGAACGTATCAGACAAATTGAAGCTAAGGCACTACGTAAGCTGCGCCACCCTAGCCGTTCTGAGCAACTAAGAAGTTTCTTAGACGAATAGTAAGCATTCGCTAGCTGAGCATAAAAATCAAAGTCCTAAGTAAAATTAGGGCTTTTTTTATATCCTTTATAAAATCAAAAAACATCAATTTAATCTAAAACTAGACACACCTATTTGCTAAAACTAGACACACCTATTTGCTGATTTTTACTTAACAGGTGTGTCTAGTTTAAATATCTTAATTAAACATTTTCGAATTCGCAGAGCATAGAAAAAGGTGGGCCTTAACAGCGCACCTTTGCTTAATTAGTCTATTTGACGCTGAACAACACTAGTTAATAACGAGTTCAAGCAATTCAATAGCCATCTACTTAGGCATACCCGCCTCGTCCTTAAGCTCGTTTTCCCCTTTCTTGTAAGGCACTTCAGCTTCAAGTTGTTTGAGTTTTCTGGCGCGCTTCTCGGGGGATCCTGTTCCTCTTGCTAGATATGCATACGCCGTAGGAACAATAAACAATGTCATAAAGGCTGAGAAAATAACACCAGCAAAAATAACCATGCCGATAACTGCTCGTGATTCATATCCTGGACCTGCAGCTAAAACTAAAGGGAGCGCACTAAAAACGGTCGTAAAGCCAGTCATTACAATCGGACGTAGCCGTAACATTGAGGCTTTCTTCAATGCTTCTTCAAATTCGACCCCGGCATCTCTTAACTGGTTCGTAAATTCCACAATAAGTATGCCGTTTTTGGCCGCGAGCCCTATGAGCATAACTAATCCAATTTGACTATATATATTGATCGACATGTCAGCCAAATAAAGGCCAACATATGCCCCCACTAATGCTAATGGTACCGTCAACATAATGACCAAGGGATGGATCCAGCTTTCAAACTGAGCAGCCAAAACCAAGTAGGTGACCGCTAAAGCCAATGCAAATATAAAAATGAACGATGACCCAGACTCTTGATAAAGTTGAGATTCACCTTTGTAGCCTATTGAAACGCCGATGGGTAATTCAGTTGCCACTATATTCTCAAGAAATGCCAATGCTTCACCCACAGTATAATCATCGGCTAAGTTAGCACTAATAGTGATCGCACGCATGCGGTTATAACGATTCAGTGTGTTAGACGTCGCTCGTTCTGAAATATCCAGAAGATTATCCATTGGTATCAACTGCCCCGTTCTATCAGAACGCACATAGATGTTGTCTATACTGCTTGGACTTCGATAGTCGGCCTCGTTACCCTCTAAAACGACATCATACTCTTGACCACGATCTAAATACGTTGATACACGCCTTTGGCCGAGCATCGTTTCTAATGTACGCCCGACTTCGGAAATAGACACACCTAAATCGGCCGCTCTATCTCTATCAATATTAACTAATAATTGTGGTGATGTTTCTTTGTAGTCTGAATCTACACGCAATAACTTCGGGTTTTCAGCCGCTTTAAGCATGACAATATCACGCCACGTGATTAGTTCTTCATACGTATTTCCCTGCAAAACAAATTGTACAGGTCGACCTAAACCTCCTCCACCAAGCGCTGAACGCATAACCGCAAACGCCCTGACGTCTGGGATTTGCGAGAGTTTGCCACTAATTTCATTCATTAAATCAAATGTTGAACGCTCTCGGCTTTTCCAATCAGCCGCACCGACGATAGCAATACCGGCTGAACCACCAAAACCTGGCGTTCTTACCAATATACGTTTAGCCTCGCCTGATTCTTTATAGGGTAGTAAAATTTCTTCAATAACTTTCAGATTACGTGCATTGCTCTCATAGCTGGCACCCTCTTGTGCCTGCATCAATATAAAGAAGTTTCCACGATCTTCTCTGGGTACAAACTCTTCTGGAATTTTGCTTTGTAATTGCACCAGAAGCACAATACTAACAACAACCATCAATAGAATCATAATAGGCTGTTTAATGGTTGTAGTTAAAGTGTTGTAGTATTTTAGCTCTAACTTCTTAAAGCTCACATCAATCCACTTTCCAAACCCAGAGCTACGCTCTCTTTTCTTTAATAACTTCGACGCTAGCATTGGCGACAAGGTCAATGCTGTAAAGCTAGAGAAAACCACTGCGGCTGTAATTGCTATAGCGAATTCAGTAAATAGTCTACCGATATTTCCTTCCAAAAAGACTAACGGCAAAAATACCGATACAAGCACTAACGTAGTTGCAATGACGGCAAAACCGACTTCTCTGGCACCTCTGTAAGCAGCGAGTATTGGTGGCTCGCCCATTTCTATTCGGCGATAAATATTTTCGAGTACCACAATAGAATCATCCACAACTAAACCGATGGCTAGGACCAGCGCTAATAACGTCAACAAGTTAATAGAATAGCCGAGTATATACATGACGATGAATGCAGCGACTAGGGAGACAGGAACGGTTATGGCAGGTATTAAGGTTGCGCGGATATTTCCTAAAAATAAATAGATAACGACGATCACCATAAACATAGCGATAGCTAAGGTGTTATAAACTTCGTTTATAGATTCTTCAATAAACACTGATGAATCATAGCTTTCAACAAAATAGATATTACTAGGCAATGTATCTGCGATACGTTTGATTGCGGCTTTCGCTGCTTTAGCAACATCTAAGGTATTAGCCTTCGATTGTTTTACGATACCCAAACCAATCATATTAACGCCGTCACCACGGAAATCAGTTTCATCATCTTCCGCTGCCAACTCAACCGTTGCGACTTCTGAGAGGCGAATTAAGAACCCATCAGAGCCGGCCTTAATGGTCAAATTAGCAAAATCAGTCGGGGTTAAAAATGACCTGGCTACTCGCACATCAAAGTCACGTTCATTTGATTCAACGCGCCCAGCCGGAAGCTCGACGTTTTCAGAGCGTATCACTCGTTCAATATCACCGACGGTAATACCACGAGCGGCCATCGCATTGCGATCAACCGACACCTTCATAGCATATGTTCTTCCGCCTCCAATTTGAACACGCGCTACGCCATCAGCGGTGGACAAACGGTCAACAATAAACCTGTCAGCGTAGTCGGTTAGTTCCATTGTATTTAAGTTAGTACTACGCAAGTTGTACCAAACAATTACGTCTTCATCACTGTTTGATTTAGATACTTCTGGCGGTAATGCTTGATCAGGTAAGTTGGCCAGCGCACGTGAGACTCTTTCTCGCACGTCGTTAGAAGCTGCATCAATGTCGCGACTTAAATTAAACTCAATGGTGATACTAGAGCGACCATTGCGGCTAGAAGAAGTCATGTTTTTCATTCCTTCAATACCGCTAATCCGATCTTCTAACAGCTGCGTAATCCGAGTTTCAACTATCTCAGCGGAAGCACCTGGATAGCTGGTATTTACAGATACTATTGGCGGGTCAATATCAGGGTACTCACGCAACGAGAGGAAACTAATCGCGACAATGCCAAATACCAACAATATAAGATTCACAACAGATGCAAAAACAGGACGTTTAACAGAGACATCAGATAGCAACATAAAGCCTCCTAATCTTTGCGGGCAACAGAAGCCGGTGAAACAACTTTCACCCCACTGCCATCACGCACTTTTAACGTCCCCTCAACGATCACCTCTTGACCCGCGTCGATTCCATCGAGAATTTGGACCCAACCCGGCTTTCTTTGACCGATAACAACTTTGGTTTTACGTGCTTTACCTTCGTCGTCAATAACAAACACAAACTGTGACTCGCCTTCTGGTACTAAAGCACTCTCCGGGATAACAAGTGCATCAACAACACGTTTTTCAACGTTAATTTGTAACAACATACCGGGGCGTAATTTCAAATCACCATTGGGTATTTGCGCTCTAACTTGGATAGCTCGAGTAACGGGATCAATACGTGAATCAATACTAGTAATTAGACCTGTAAAGCTCTCTCCCGGATACGCGATTGAAGTAGCAACGATACTTTGACCGTTTGCCACACTAGCAAAGTGTAACTCAGAAATACTAAAATCTACCTTTAAGATACTCAAGTCATCTAGCGTTGAAATAACATCACCGGGGCGCACTAAACTACCAATACTCACTTGGCGGATCCCTAAGCGACCAGCAAATGGTGCACGAACCTGTAATTCTGATAACTGTGCATCCAATACGTCTTTTTGGGCTTCAAGTGCATCAACACGGGCCCTTTGTTCATCCAATAATTGTTCTGAGGCCGCGCTCTGTTTTGCTAGACCTTTAATTCGGTTCAATTGGCGTTTTGCTTCTGCAATATTAATTGCTAGTTCATTCACACGAGCCTTTTCTTCTCGGTCGCTTAATTCAATCAGCAACTGCCCTCTGTTTACAATGTCACCATCTTCAAACAATACTGACTTTACGGTTTCTGCCTGTTGTGCAGTTAAGTTTACTGATTCATTAGCCACTGCGGTGCCTAACGCTTCCACAGTAATAGGGAATGCCTGAGTTTCGACTTTGGCGCTAACAACAGCCGTTTCACCACCACCACCGCGCTGCGGCGCTGTTATATTTTTAGCTGGCAAATTAAGATAAATGACGAAGCCGACAAGTGCCGCAACGCCAATTAACAGTGGAGAAAACTTAATAAACTTAGTCATTACTATTCCTATTGAATTTCAAGAAAGATTTTCGGCGTCAGTATAAGTTTTATTAGTCGATTCATATAGTCATAGACACGAAATCTTACACTTACTTTGTCGAATCGCTTGATTCTCACTTGATTGCACTTTAGTGTTTGCTTTTATACCTTATTTATACTGAAAATGTTGAACACCGGATTGAAACTTCTGACATTTATATGCACTCTCGTTTTAATGGGGTGCACAAAACCGCCGCCTTCGCCCACATGTCGCATAGCAAACGCCTTTAATGCTGGTTATACTGGCCCAGCGGGATGTCTGATTAGAGTGCAAGATACACTTTTAGTTGTTAAGCATCGTTCCACTGGTCAATACGATCTTCCTTTCGGCGACCCTATTTCTCAAGAATCTGCACAATGTACGGCACACAGATATACTTGGGAGCAAACGGGATTTAATGTTGAAGTTGATCAGCTACTCGGTGTGACGCAATCCGGGATAATGTTATTTTCCTGCGGACTCAGTGGTGGTTTTACTAGTGAAGATGGACCAATCGAGCCGCCAAGTTGGACTGATAGTGATATTCAGCAAATTGAATTTATCAATCCGTTTGACACGAGACATGATGTTTGGAGCCAACCAGATAACCTCGTCATTTACAGAGATGGCTTTGTCATAACGAAAGGTGAACAAAGTAGGACAATTGATAGTCAATCTCGGTAATATCTAGCACTATCACAACAAAATTCACCTGAGTAGTCGTCTTTTTCTTATTTTTCGCGTATTTTATTGCTACCGCAATATTTTTATATTTTTATTAGCATACTCCGGAGTTCCTATGCCGCAATTTAAAGCCCCCACCGCAGATATCCAGTTTTTATTGAACGACTGGTTAGCAATTGACCAGCATTATCTAAGTATCGGTGCCGAAGGGATGGATTCAGAATTAATCAACGAAATTATTGCTCAAGGAGCTAAATTTGCAGAAGAAGCAGTCGCTCCACTTAACCGTGAAGGCGATGAAGAAGGCTGTAAGTTAGTCAACGGCTCAGTGACAACACCGACAGGATTCGCGCAGGCTTATAAGCAGTATATTGCAAACGGTTGGAATGCCATGTTGGGTAACCCTGATTTCGATGGACAAGACCTTCCCTATACTGCTGCTATTCCGGTTCATGAAATGCTCAATGCGGCAAACCTGAGCTGGCGTTTAACCACTATGCTGACAGAAAGTGCCGTACTTGCTGTAGACAAACATGCAACTGAGCAATTAAAAACGCTGTATTTATCCAAGCTTATTAGTGGTGAATGGACAGGTACCATGAATCTAACAGAGCCTCATGCTGGAACCGATTTAGCGTTGTTGAATTCAAAAGCAATACCTCAGGACGATGGTTCTTATTCAGTTACTGGGAATAAAATTTTCATCACCGGTGGAGACCACGATTGGACTACCAATATTATACATCTGGTGCTGGCCAGGTTGCCCGATGCACCTGCTGGTGTGAGGGGGATCAGTCTATTTTTGGTACCTAAATTCTTATTGAATGAAAATGCTGAACCGGGCGAGAAAAACGCGGTCAGTGTGGGCAGCATCGAAAAGAAAATGGGAATTAAAGGAAGTCCAACTTGTGTTATGAATTACGATGGCGCGAAAGGTTGGCTAGTTGGCGAGGAAAATAAAGGACTTGCTTGCATGTTCACTATGATGAATGACGCTCGATTCCAAGTTGGTTTGCAAGGCTTAGGTGCCGCAGAGGCTTCTTATCAGGGAGCACTATCCTATGCACGTGATCGCCTGCAATCAAGAGCTCCACAGGGTGTGCAACAACCAGATCAAAAAGCTGATGCGATCTTACATCAACCAGACGTGAAAAAAATGCTACTCACTCAAAAAGCCCTGACAGAAGGTTGCAGAGCTCTCGCCATGCTTTATGCACAGCAAATGGACGTTGAAAAATACACCAGCGATGAACGCCATGAACAAGCAAAAAAAGTGATTGCTTTTTTGACCCCTATTTGTAAGGGCTTTATGACCGACATGGCCACAGAAGTCACTAATATTGGCATCCAAGTTTACGGCGGTCATGGTTACGTGCGCGAATGGGGCATGGAACAGTTAGTAAGAGACACGCGCATTGCCCAACTTTATGAAGGTACCAATGGTATTCAAGCTGCTGACCTGATTGGTCGCAAGTTAACACGCGATGGTGGCGACATGCAGCAAGCTACTTTTACTCTATTGTCGTCACGCATTGCGACCATGACAGATAGTGTAAGAAAAGCCCAAGCGGTCTCTTTATTACAAGAATGGAATGAAACGTCTCAAGCATTACTAGGCACAAAAGCAGAGGATATCGCAGGTGCTGCAACTGATTACTTGCATTACAGTGCTTATTCTTTGCTGGGTGTGTTGTGGCTGGATATGGCCAGCGCTGCTGAGCATTCATCAAATGAGCATGTGGCTAGGGGTAAAGCCAATACGTGTAATTTTTACATGAAACGTTTACTGCCTAGAAAGGATATACATAAATCGGTTGTATTATCTGCTGCCGACGATCTAATGGCAGTTGAAGATCAGCAATTTGACTATATCTAGCGTTTAATTTTTGCTGATTATGTGACATCAAATTTGAGCATAATCAGCATTATCGAATTAATGGAATACTGCTTTAAGGCGAAGCGCTAAGGTTATGAATTTTCGGTTAATTGTAGGTACATTTGTCGCCATGTTAGCGTTTGCCGGAAATTCAGTTTTGTGTCGCTTAGCTCTGGAACAAGACAGCATTGACCCTGCTAGCTTCACATCAGTACGGCTGTTCAGTGGCGCGTTAATGTTGTCTATTTTGTTAATTTCCATTCCAAAGTTAATGGTTCAGAAAACAGCATTTGCCGATAACCGTACTGACAGTTCAGCGCTAAATATAGCACATGAGTTAGACCCTGCAGAGTTGAGCGTAAACAAAAAGTCCGTTAATCCAGAAGCATTTTTAATAAAATCAGCCCGTTTATTTTCACTTAGACAAAGCAGCTGGGCGGGCGGCCTATCATTGTTTGTTTATGCCGCTGGATTCTCGTTTGCGTATATTACTTTACCTGCTGGTACGGGCGCGTTGATCCTGTTCGCAACGGTTCAAATTACCATGCTGTCGCATGCCTTAGTCAAAGGCTCTCGATTTAGTTTTGGCCAATGGTTTGGTTTTGCCATGGCACTGGTTGGCCTTGTTTATCTATTTTTACCCGGTATCAGTGCACCTCCTTTATTGGGCGCTGTGCTGATGGTCGTTGCAGGTATCGCTTGGGGTGTTTACTCTATTTTAGGAAAACGCGTCCTTAACCCAAGCCAATCGACGGCTGAAAACTTTATTAGGGCATCAATAATTACCTTACTGCTCAGTCTTGTTTTCATCAACAGTATGTCGATATCTACCCAAGGTATATTATTTGCTATAGCGTCAGGTGCCATTACATCAGGGATCGGCTATGCAATATGGTATGCGGTTATTCCCTTGTTAAAAGCGGCTTCATCCGCATCACTGCAATTGACTGTGCCGGTAATAGCAACAGTCGGTGGTGTTATTTGGTTGGGCGAAGAAGTGAGTATTAGAATAGCGCTAGCGTCTATCAGTATTTTGGGAGGCGTTGCCATGGTTATTTTGCTATCAAAAAGAGAGTAATACTTTTTGCAGTTGGAAATTACTCTCCCTTATGTCTCGTGTTAGCCTACTTCATCGTTACCTTTTTAGAAGCTTTTTGGGATTTACCACTAGCAGAAGTATCAACGTTATACGCAGGCAATTCACTGACGATTGAATTGAGTGCCTGTTGTAAATCATCCAATATATCCTCAACCCCTTCCAAACCCACCGACAAGCGAATTAAACCATCACTAATGCCGTGCTCTAGGCGCTCTTCAGGTGTGTAAGTTGAATGTGTCATGCTAGCAGGATGTTGCACCAGTGTTTCTGCATCTCCCAGTGAAACTGCTCGTTGTATCATTTGCAACTTGTTCATCATATTGATGCCGGCTTGAACACCACCTTTGACTTCAAACGTGATCATACCACCAAAGGCAGTCATTTGTTTTTTTGCCAACTCAAATTGCTCAAAACTAGCCAGCCCAGGATAACAGACTTTTTCGACGGCTGGATTTGCTTCAAGCATTTTTGCAACTCGCATTGCACTTTGACAATGTCTGTCCATTCTCAGTTCTAGAGTTTTCAGTCCACGCATCACTAACATAGCATTGAATGGTGCCATGCAAGCCCCCGTCATATCTTTCATTCCATATAAGCGGATTTCAGTGACTATGTCCTTAGGTCCAGCGATTAAGCCGGCGACCAAATCACCGTGGCCACCTAAGTATTTCGTTGCGGAATGCACAACAATATCGGCTCCCAATTTAATCGGTTGAGTTAAATAAGGAGTCGCGTAAGTATTATCAACCACAACGGTCGCATTGTAACTATGTGCAATTTTTGACACCGCCTCGATATCGACTAAACGCATATTGGGATTAGCCGGGGTCTCAAAATAAACCACCTTTGTATTATCAGAAATAACATCATTCAATAATTCGTGATTGGACAAATCGACATGTGTCACTTTAATACCAAACTTACCTAGACCATGATGCAAAAATGAGAATGTGCAGCCGTAGAGTGTTTTATCAACAATAATCTCATCACCAGGAGAGAGTAGTGTCCACATTGTTGAAGAAATAGCACCAATGCCAGAGGCCAAGGCTAGGCCAGCTTCTGTGTCTTCTAATATCGCAATTCGCTTTTCAAGAATGTCTAAGGTTGGATTGGAGATGCGTGAATAAAAATGGCCATCTCTTTCTCCAGCAAACATTTCACCACCCGCTTCAGCGGTTTCAAATGCAAAGGTTGAAGTAAGATGTACAGGTGGCGTTAATGCTCCCTGATTAGCTTGGGCATCGTAACCATGATGGATAGCTAACGTTGAAAAATTTTTATTCTTACCTTGCATAAAACCTCCGGGATAATCTAGTCTTCAACAATATTTACGGCCTGCTTTTGCTAGGATTAGACATTGTACGCCAGTATAATTATATGCTTCAGTGAAAGGTTATTTCATGTTATTTTAGCTCTATATCCAGGGTAAATTAGCAGAAAATGCCAAAATGAGTGATGCAAAGATGAGCATGGACCGTAAAGATCGCGAAATTATTCGAGAGTTACAGGCTGATGGACGAATGAGTAATCAAGAACTGGCAGCTAAAGTTAATTTAAGTCCGTCACCTTGTTTGCGTCGTCTTCGAAACTTAGAAAATGAAGGCATTATTAAGGGCTATGGCGTTGAAGTTGATGCGCAAGCATATGGACTGCCAATTACGGTATTTGCGCGTGTGGAGTTAGATAAACACTCCGCTGACGTTGTATCCAATTTCGAGCAACATATTGAATTTGCCGAGCAAGTTCTGGAGTGTTATGTCATGACCGGGGTATCCGACTATTTATTAAAAATCGTCGTTGCCGACCTGCACGCTTACGAAGTATTTGTGCGAAAAGTACTGCATCCTATTGGCAGCATTGCGTCTATTGATACTAGCTTCGCCTATGGTACGGTCAAAAAGACAGGCATTTTCCCTCGTATTTAATACAAGATGAATAAGGAGATGAATAAGGAGAGATGAATAAGGAGATGAATAAGGAGATGAATAAGGACACACCTGTTTGCGTTCAAGTTGAAACACAACATTTTAGCGACATATTGATTTTTTAAACAAACATTAAGAAAAAGAAAAAATCCAATATTTAATAAATCCTATTTATCAGCTAATATATGAAAAGGATAATCGCACAAATTGAAAAACAGGGTTAAAACATGCCAAGGCTGAAGAGATTTATATTGAGAAATGACAGAGGAATGCACGTTGAACTATGTAACTTTGGTGCTCGAATATTGTCTATAAAAGTTCCTGATAAAGATGGAAAGCTTTTAGAAACCACTCTGAATCAGGCCAATGATGAAGATATTATCAGCGATAAATTTTACATGGGTGCGTCTATAGGAAGAACTTGTAATCGAATTTCAAACAGCCAATTTTCTCTCGATGGTGTTGAATTTTCTATTTCCACCAATGACGGCGTAAACAATCTACACGGAGGCGAAGTTGGTTTCTCCAAAAGGATTTGGCATACAAAAGGCACCAATGTTCACAGCAATTCATTAACTTTCGAACTTCATTCACAAGATGGAGATCAAGGGTATCCCGGCGCAGTAGATGCTCAGGTATTATTTACTCTTAACGAGAAAAACGAACTTAGGCTTGATTTTTCAGCCACATCAACTAAACCGACGCCAATTAATTTCTGTAATCATGCTTATTTTAACATGGGCGAGAAAAACATTTCTAATCTAGAATTACGAATTCAAGCTGATACATATATACCTGTGGACGCCGAAAGCATTCCACTAGGGTATTTTGACACTGTTGTTAATACTCGGTTTGATTTTAATGAAAGCGCTGTTTTGGCAGATAGGTTGATGTCAGGTACATTTGACCATTGTTACCACGCCAAAAATACAAAAATGGCAACACTCACTTCAAGAAAGCACAAAATAAGCTTAGAAGTAGAATCAGATCAAGTCGGTATTCAATTCTACTCTGGTAATTTTTTACCAACAGCACAGTCGGCTTTGTGCCTAGAAGCTCAAGGTTATCCGGATGCTATTAATCACCAAGCACTAGATCAAGATATCCTGAGACCAGGAGAGTTATATCAAAAGTATGTGATTTACAGATATAGTCATTTCAGCTAATTCCTAAAACCAAAAAAAAGAAATCAAAATTAAAGAGATTTTTCCCAAAACATTGCCTTACCCATTTCAGGATCTAATTCATAACCTTTGAAACCTGCTTTTATATAAGCATTCTGAGCAACTTGATTGCCTTCTAAAACTTCAAGCGTGATCTTGCAACACCCCTTAGATATAGCGACATCTTCAATTTTATTCATCAATTGCTGACTAAGCTGTAATCCTCTAAACTCTGGATTTACTGCAAAATCATGAATGTTTAGAAGAGGTTTACACTTAAATGTAGAAAACCCTTCTATACAATTTGAGAATCCTGCAGGTTTTCCATCTACGTAACAAATAATAGAAAAAATAAACGAACGCTTCTTTAATTCTTTAATCAGGTTTATTTTGGAGCAAGCAGCCAGTTCACTTCCACCGCCCATTGGATCTTTCGCGTACTCATTTAAAAGGAGTAACAATTCATTTGTTTGATTTTCGTTGTCGTAATCGACAAGTTCGATTTTGATGTTCATTAAATACCTATATTTGAAAAGGATGTGGTTATATTGTGATATCTGTCACCGCTGCATTTAAAAACTGCTCAATAGAATTGGGGGATATTGCTATTTCTAAGCCTCTTCGGCCACCGCTGACATAAATTATCTCAAAGTAACTCGCACTAATATCCAATAGTGTGGTTAAGCTTTTTTTTTGCCCAAACGGGCTTACTCCACCGAGCACATATCCAGACATGCTTTGTACTTTTTTAGCCTCCGCCATTGCAGCTCTTTTACCAGACACTGCTTTTGCCAATTTTTTCATACTAAGTTGTTTATCTGAAGGTAGTATTGCAACAATAAAGTTATTGGTATCAACTGCAACGACAAGCGTTTTAAATACCATTTCAGGCGATAAACCTAACTTTTCTGATGCTTCATTCGCAAAATTATTAGTATTATCGTCATGCGAATATTCCAGTAATTCAAAAGATACTTTTTGCTTTTCTAAAAAAAGGACTGCTGGTGTCATAAATAAGTTAGCGAGCTTAATCAGCATTGTAACAGTTAATGTAAAGGCTACTCGCTCTTAAGTCCAACTCTTGAGTTACTTTTATAATTCCAGATATCAAAATACACCCTTAAGTCGTTTTAGAAGGACACACCTGTTCAACTATTTTAAAATAAATAGGCGTGTCCTTTTCAGCGCTCTTTTTTAGCGCTCTTTTTTAGCGCTCTTTTTTAGCGCTCTTTTTTAGCGCTCTTTTTTAGCGCTCTTTTTTAGCGCTCTTTTTTAGCACTCTTTTTTAGCACTCTTTTTTAGCACTCTTTTTTAGCACTCTTTTCAACTAAATAGGTGTGTCTTAATTGGAGGGGTAAGATCGATAGTTCAAGCTGAAATTTTAAAACAGGTGTGTCCTTTTTAGCAAAAAGCCAGCTGCTGGAGCTGGCTTTTACTTAGTTTTTTTATTTAATCATCGGCTATAAAGGTAGGCAAAGGTCCAGATAATTATATCTCGAAAATTCACTCTACCACTGTTGTCGATATCCGCGGCGGGATTAAACCGTCGGCTTCCTTCAGACGAGCCGTAAGCGCGAATAATGATAATATAGTCCTTAAAGTTGATCGCACCATCTGTATTCAAGTCACCAAAAGCAGCTTCATCAGCTTCTAGTAGCAAACTCACAATCACAGGATCGTGATCTGACGCGCGATAGACCGAGTCACTTAAGAATTCATTAGGCTTGACCATAGAGGAACGAGGAAGTGTTGAACTATAGTCAAATCCAGCGTATTCATCCGCATTAATATGCCACTCAGTTACGTCAACAATCGCTGCAAACGCCTTCTCGTTTGCCAATACATAGTCCAAAGAACCCAGCTGGCCGTCAAATCTGTAACTGTAAGCAAAAGGTCCCTCCAACTCTCTGGCTACATCTTTAAAACCCGCACTCACTAAAGTTTGAATGGGGTCTTCTTTAGCATAAGCATTCAAATCGCCAATAATCATTACTGGCAAATCAATGAATTCTTCATTCAACCAAATATTCAGAGCCTGAGCCGCGCGAGTTCGAGTTACATTACAATTCCCTTGTAAGCCATCGTTGTCACCCGGCTGAATACAACGATTACTGCTACCTTTTGACTTGAAGTGATTAACATTAATAACAAACGGTTTGTCCGACTCATTCAACTTGAATACCTGAGCAAACGATGGCCGGTTCAAGGATGAATCAAATAATGGTGCATTATTCTCATCTTTAATCGAGTTATCAGAATCAAGCACTTTGAGAGCACCGTCCGGCGTTACGGTCTCAGTTTTATACAAAAGACCAACCGAAATAGCATCTGTTCCTTGCGACTCAACAGCATCAATGAAGCGATAAACTTCAGCACCCAGATTTGCATTGATAGAGTCGACCAACTGAGCAATAGAACTCAATTCGTCGTAACCATCATTCTCAATTTCCATCAAGCCAATTACATCAGCGTCTATTGCAATAATTGCATTGGTAATTTTAATTAACTGTAATTCATACTCTTGCTGTGTATCAGCTCCGCGACCTGATGCGATATCATTACCAAGCCCGTCACCATTGAACAAGTTCAATACGTTGAAGCTGGCAACTTTAAGATTACCTTCTTCTAATTCTGGTGCGTCGGTTCTGAAGTTTGTTTGCTCCAATATAGGCGTAATAACCGGACGAATTCGATAATTACCAAAGCCAAAGTCGATAACTCCGGTTACTGACGTTAATGAATCGCCAATACGGATAGGGTTAGTTGCATCAAACCCACCAACAGGCAAATCCAACGATGTAGGAGTACCATCCGTCAAGTCATCAACAATGATCTTGTTGCGCCTGTTTTTGCCGACCAACGCAATGGCCTCCTCACTAGAGGCAGAAAATAAGTGCGTAGGTGTGTATAAAAGCTCACCCGATACAACCAATTCACCAAAACGAACATAACTAGCGAGTTCGGTCACAAACCAGGTGTCAGTGTTGCCAACAAGCATGTTTTCAATTGACTCTAAGTCAAATTCAGCAGCTAGTGGTAGTGCAAGTTCAACTTTACTCACCTTATCACTCGTGCATGAAGTAGAGATTAGCGCTGCTTCTATTTGAGTGCGGCCAAAAGTTTCAGCAACAGTGCCTAAAACACGCATTACGTCACCTTCGAAGATATCCAAACCATCAGCAGAAACGGTAACAAAAATACCTTCAGAAGTTGCTGAATTAGCATCGCGATCAGCATCTTCCTCTTGCATGAAGAATCCACCTAATGTCGGCGCAACTAAAGTAACAACGCCCTCAACAACAATCTTTTCGGCAATCAGTGGAGACGTTTCTAAATCCCCCTGCACCGTGTGGATTTTAGTCGCGTTTTCAAAACAAAAACCTAATAGCTCATCATCGCTTGGACCACCTGTTCCGCCGCTGCTATCGCCACCGCCATTATTAAAACCAGCGTATGAACCCAAGTCTTCAATATTATTAGTTTCAAAGCCATCCCACTCAATTGAAGGATCGAATGCATCTGAACCATGATTGTCGCCTTGAGTCACTGTTAGCTTTCTTCTAATGGTATTGTTAGATGTGCTTGCATCGCCAGTCCCCCACTCTGTTTTAACTCCAACTTGACCGATTACATCTACATCACCTTGGGCATCTGCAAGAACAAAAACATCATCGCCATTAAAATCAATGATTGAAGAATTAAGATCAGCTAACGCCTGTATTTCAGCACTGGCAGCAGGGTTAGCAATAACGAATACAGAGTTGGCTGCTAATATGCCGCTAAGTGTTTGTTGTTTGGTAATAGACTCAGCACCATTCGAATATAATTGGATAGTGTAATTAGATAAATCCACTTCACCGCCCGTTAAGTTGGCAATCTCAATCGCTTTATTAAAACTACTTCCCTCAACATATTCAGAAATAATCAATCCACCTTGGAGCAATGAATACGTGCCAACAGGTATTAAGTTAGGCGTATTTAATGACTCGCCGTCCAATGCGTCTTTACCGCTAATCAACCAATTGCTGGCGGCAAATTCTACACTAGCAAGCGTATCCGCGTTTCTATAGGCCCAACCGTCTAGGTATTCCCAGACCTCGCCAGAGCCATCGACGCCCTCAACACCATATGTGTCGATAACATTACCATCGCAGAGTAGCTGAACAACATCATCGCCATTAATGCTTAATTGGCCTGTAGTGGCGTCGGGGGCAAAACCGAAGAAAGCGGTAAATCCAGGTTCTTCAGATGAGAAGTATAAGAATTCATCTTTTATAGCTGAATTAGCACCCATTGACTTTTCAATAGCATATCCAATACCCGATGGAGTCCCGCCATTGTTTGTGCCGCGAATGCTGCAAGTCGCCAAGTTGCTAATGTCCTGAGCAACGAAAACTTCAATACCTTTAGGGATACCACCACTCAATGGACCGTCGAAAATTGCGGTAATAATTAATGGACTAGGACTAGTTACACCTGTTGAATTTCCACCTAGAACTTCGCTAGAACCGCCATCTGAAACACCGTCATCTGAAACACCGTCATCAACGCTTTCTGAACCACCACTCGTAGCAAATTCACAAGATTCAATTGGATATAACAATTCAATCCACTGAGGATTATCGATAAAGGGATTACGGTTGCCCTGGTATTGATAGGCCGCATCGTTTCTATTGATCTCAAACTCGCTGACTGGATCAGCCCTGTTCCACTGCAATAGAGTGCATAGTTTACCAAGAGTGCCGCCGCTGTCTGCTAGGTCACTGGTCAATACTAAGTCGATATAGGTGCCCGACGCTTCGTATCTCGTATCCATATATAACATCATGCGAGCTACGTCACCCTTCACTTCTGCACGAGGTTCGAATGAGTCATTGTCTTTGAAATTTTGGGCAGTTTGAGAAAGTATTGATACTCTTAATTCGGCATCACTTTCAGTGGTGATTTCGCTGTCAAATAAGGCACGATCACTTTCATCATAACTCAGATTTCCGCGCGCTGAATTAATCGATATATCTGTTGGACGTAAATGATGAATGTCAGTGTAAGGTTCGTCATCAGTGTTACTAAATCCTCGGCTCTTAGGCCAAGTATGCTCACGATTCCAGTTATCGCCATTTGCATTAGCAGCCCCACTGCCATTCGACATTTTCGGAATAGTGCGCCCAGAATACAGTAATATAATATTATCTGAGTTGTTTGGATCTTGATCGGTTGCTGTCATCGCAGTCCAAACTTGACTGTAACTTAAGCGAGTAATATCGGTTGAAATGACGTCACTCAATTTTGCCTTAATTTGGCTTGGCTCAGCATTACTTGATACCAGTTGGTTTACTTCAGTGTAATAAACCGAAGCATCAAAAGCCGCAGGATCTTTAAACTGTGGGAGGTCAGCACAATTAGAACAAACGTTGCTTAAATCACCATTTGAAACATTATCAACTCCGCCATCCGAATTACCGTCAGAGTCTCCATCGGTAGGAGTATCAACGGTAATATGTGCACCTAAATTAGAAAAGTCGTCAGTTGCAAATACATCCCACTCAACACTCGGGTCGAATTCATTAGTACCATCAGAATCACCCATTACTATATTTTGGCGGCGGACCAATGTTTTGTCTTTTGTTGAATAAATAACTCCGTCAACAATCACTTTATATTCGCTACCTGGATCTAGGTTATACGTACCAATAGTATCTATAACAATGTCGGTTTCAGAGGGATCGAGTTGAACTAACTGAATAAAATCGTTGCCATTAAAGAAACTACCCGAAGCCAACATGGAGGCTTTCATTTTCAAAGCATTGTTACTCTTTTCATCAGCCACAACATAAACAGAAAAAGCGGGCAGCGAACCGGCTAGTTGGATCGTGTTGCCTTTTGTTTGATTGCCATTGAAGTAGAACGCCAGTTTATACTGGCTAAGATCGACAGGGTTTGCGCTATTATTATAGATTTCTATTGATTTGTTGTTGCTTAAGCCTTCTACATATTCAGAAATAAATACATCCGCAGATACATTGATACTGAAAGCACAAAGAGAGATTACTGAAAGCGTGATTTTTAACAGCAATGATGTTGAAAGAGCTTTGATGTTCATATCGACCTGTCCATAGAGTATTAAAATAGAAGCTTAACTGCACTAAAAGTACTGCTAAATTACTACATTAATGTGACAGATCAAATTACTTAATAAATATATTGTTCACGTATAAGTAATGGTCTTAATTTTATTCGCTTTGAGTCATAAATATTTGTGTAAACCAACTTAAAATGACTACTTTTTCGTAACTTAGCGATGTTTTTTGACTAAACCTACTCTTAACAAAAACAGGTGTCTGTTAATTCGACTTTTTCTTGTTTTAAATATGCCTGTTATCATCCATTAACTCCTATAAAAATGTCATGTGAGTTATATTAATAGCCCTGACAATTTGATAATCTTTTGTTGCCAGATTTACCAGATTGAAAAAATTAGTTAAGCCCGCCTTTGCTGATTTTTGAACTGTGCCAGCCAGATCTGGAACAGTGAGTTTCAAATTCAATTATTTTTCGGGGGAATTACCCCACCTACTAGGCGACTTTCGCCTAGTAACGTAAATAAACCTTTCTAAGTCAACAAATAATGGTTCTCTATAACGTTTTCTGAACAGTATTGACTACCTAACGTGGTAATCTCCTCGATAATTTTGTGCTTCAATCCGCACAATAGATGAGTTACTTTAGATTATTTGTGTTTATACATTAGGTGCTTGAGGACTTTGTGGATGAAAAACATTGCATGAGCGTTTAGTAAAAAAATTAGAAAAAAAAGCAACTCTTTAAAATAATTAAGCATAAGCTACACCTCACCAGCAGCATAATTAGCTACTGAACACGACCAACAAGTAAAGATTTTAGCTCAGTATGTTTACGATCTAAAATTTAGTACTTTCGATTTGGTCGCATAATCGCCTCAGGTTTTGTCCGTAAATAAATGGGTTTTTATCATTTTTGATGCAGTAGAACTGCCTGAAAGACTCTAATTTTTCTCTGTTTTCAGTAATATCTAGCACATAATCAGTTTGATGAGGTTGCAATAACATATTGTTATGAAAAAACTTTTCTCTCAATGTGGAAAGCGATTGTTGCTCAGGAATGTCTACAACCGACTCAATCCAACCAGAAACAGTCTGCTGAATATCTGACAAGAAATATTGGACGAAGGAGGTCCTTAGCACGATAACTAATATTACAATTTCAATAAAAATGACAAAAGCTCGCCACATATGTAAACAAAAGTCCTCAAAAGAAATGTTACCGTATAACAATATGTATTCTTAATAGATAATATACTAGTTACGTAACCCTAGGAAACAAAGATGTTCACTAATACATCTGTATAGATTATGGCGTTAACGATGACGAATAAAGGTATAATTTTTAGGTTGACAAAGAATCTCATATTTTTTGATCTGGAATAACAATTTTCCGTGGCAAGTTGTTATACTAGCCAAGTTAGTTTCCGTGCATATTTTCGATCAATTTTCAGCACTTCTTTTAGTACTTTCCGGAGCGGTTAATGAACGAACAAATAAAAATTAAAGATGTCACACCGGTCAAAATCCACAAGCCAGCAGAGACTGCTACTTATCCGGCTAGAAGTCGTATTTATGTTCGTGCTGTTGAAGGAATGCTTGAGAACATAAGGCGCTTTTTTGGTTTAATATTTTTAAGCATTTTCGCCGTTATTCCATGGTTACAGTATAATGGCAACCAAGCTGTTCTTTTCGATTTTGGTGAACAGCGCTTCAATATCTTCGGAATGACACTTTGGCCTCAAGACCTCACCATCCTTGCTTATGTTCTTATTGTTGCCGCTTTTGCCTTGTTTTTTATTACCACATTTGCTGGACGAGTTTGGTGCGGCTTTATGTGCCCTCAAACAACATGGACATTTCTTTATATTTGGTTTGAGGAAAAAATTGAAGGTAGCCGTAATAAACGGATGAAACTAGATGAACGTAAAATGGATGTGGATAAATTCACTCGCAAAACACTCAAACATTTTTCTTGGATTACTGTTGCCCTGCTTACTTCCATGACTTTTGTAGGCTATTTCTCACCAATAGACGCTTTATTCACTGACTTTTTCACCTTTGGTGTTAGCTTTTGGGCTGGCTTCTTTATTATATTTTTTGCCGTTTGCACTTATGCTAACGCCGGCTATATGCGCGAAATCATGTGTACTCACATGTGCCCTTATGCTCGTTTTCAGTCAGCAATGTTTGATAAAGACACTTTTACCGTTGCCTATGACCCAAGTCGAGGTGAACAACGCGGTCCACGTTCTCGCAAAGTCACACCTGAACAATTGCAAGAAAAAGGCTTGGGAGATTGCATCGATTGCAACCTTTGCGTTCAGGTATGCCCTACGGGAATAGATATTCGCAATGGATTACAGTATGAGTGTATTAACTGCGGTGCCTGTGTTGATGCTTGCAATGGTGTTATGGACAAAATGGGTTATCCGAAAGGCTTAATTAGCTTTACATCTGAGCATCAACTTGCTGGCGGGAAAACTAAAATAGTGCGTCCCAAGCTAATCGGTTATGCCGTTGTTTTGCTTATTATGACAAGTCTACTGGTATATGACATATACTCTCGTCAACCTTTAGAAATCGACATCATCAAGGACAGGATCTCACTCTATAGAGAAACCAACCAAGGGTTAATCGAAAACGTATATACCCTGAAGTTATTAAATAAATCACAGAATGATCGCATCTTTAAAATCTCAATTAGCGGAATTGAAGGCGCAAAATATGTCGGCGAAACTGAAGTAAAGGTGGGGGGAGGTGAAATTTATACGCTTCCTATGAGCGTTGTGACTGGCCCATATTCTCTCACTGAAGAAATTACCGATTTTACTTTTCACGTAGAAACCCAAGATGAAAATGGTGACATAATTAAAATTCAAGAAACCAGTCGATTTATTTTTACTGATGTCTAATTTCTCGTTCGCAGGATTGAATCCAGATCTGATCCTTGATGCTATTGAGACTGTCGATATTCAAGTATCTTCTGGCTTGTTGGCATTAAATAGCTATGAAAATAGGGTTTATCAGTTCTTGGCCGAGGATAACAAACGTTATGTAGTCAAATTCTATCGTCCGCAACGATGGAGTAATCAGCAACTTCAAGAAGAGCACGATTTTGGCTTAGAAATGACGGCAGCAGGAATTCCAATTGTTGCGCCATTAGTCATCAATGGTCAGAGTTTGCATCAGCATGCTAATTATCGGTTCGCCCTATTTCTTTCCGCCGGCGGTCGTCAATTTGAAGTTGACAACATTGAACAACTTGAATGGATAGGCCGTTTTATTGGCCAAATGCACAAAGTGGCACAATCTAAGCCGTTCGAGCATCGTCCAGAAGTTTGCATTAACGATTATTTAGACACACCTAAAAAAGTGTTGTTAACGAGTTCACTAATTCCGCACCATTTACAAACCGCATTTCATGCCGTTCTCGATATGGTGATTGCACAAACTAAAAAGAAACTCACGCATAATTACCGCTCGATACGCTTGCATGGTGATTTGCATCCAGGCAACATTTTATGGCGCGATGGACCGACTTTTGTTGACCTTGATGACTGCAGAATGGGGCCCGCAATACAAGATATTTGGATGATGCTTTCGGGCGATCGCCAACAGCAGTTCATCCAACTAGAGACGCTCGTTGAAGCTTATAATGAATGTCATGAATTCGATAAAAATGAGTTATTCCTCATCGAACCCCTGCGTGCTATGCGAATGGTTCACTACATGGCTTGGCTAAGCCGACGATGGGAAGACCCTGCATTCCCAAATGCATTTCCCTGGTTCGCTGAAAATAAGTATTGGGAAAGCCAAATATTAGCGTTGAAAGAACAGTATTTAACACTTCAAGAGCCACCAATAACGCTATAACCTTTTAAAAAAAGCGCATATCATTCAATATTAAGTCAAATTAATCATTCACATCTGCAGCAAAGACTCTATACTCCGACGCATTCAAGGTGCTATTTGTACTAATGCAAAAAGTTAAACGGGAAACTGGTGTAAATCCAGCGCTGCCCCCGCAACGGTAAACATTGGAAGTTCGTAACACTTTCGCTTATTATTCATCGATATCTGTATCGGCGTCATCCACTGTGTGCAAACATGGGAAGGTTTTAATAAGAAAATGTAAGCCCGGATACCGGCCTTGAAAGGTGCTGGCAATTTGCCTTTCTTTTTTGTCATGCTCGGGTGGAGCATATACAGAGTCTTAATTTTATGAAAACAAAATTTCCTTTATTGGCGGCAATTTTTGCTGCCTCTTGTTCAACTTCCATTCTCGCTTTAGAACAAAACCGATCTATAGAAACTATCAGCATAATGGGTTCTCGAGCGCCTGTTGATAAATCGACACTTGCTGGCTCTGTTTCTTTTATAAACGCTGATACTATTGAGGCTTCTGGGGCGGCAACCGTTACTGATTTATTACGTTCTTTCGCTAGTATTAATATCAGTCAATCTGGTCCTACAGGTACATTAACTGAAATACGTTTTCGAGGTAGTGAGAGTAACCATATTTTAGTGTTGGTGGATGGTGTCGAGATAAACGACATTGGCCAAGGCGGCTTAGTAAACTTTGCACATTTGTTGGTATCGGACATTGAGCGCATTGAGTTACTTCGCGGACCGCAAAGTGCGCTATGGGGAAGCAGTGCCGTTTCAGGGGTCATAAGCATCACCAGCAAAAAAGCGGCGATTTCTGGACAACATAAATTATCAGCTAACATTGGACTTGGAACACAAGCAACTCGCCAAGTAGGTGTTTCTTATAAAACGCGCCAAGATGGCTTGTCATTGTCAGCTAATTTGCATCACCTTAAAACTGATGGTGAAAATGTATCCCGCCAAGGTAACGAAGAAGACGGATATCGCAACACCTCTTTCAATACTAATGTTGCTTATCAAGCTAACCAAGAACACAAATTAGCTTTTAATGTGCGACTCGTTGATTTTGTCACTGACTTTGATGCTATCGACTTCGTCAATACTGGTTTGCCTGCTGACGCCGATAACTATTCAAAAGGAAAACAATTCAGTGCTTTATTGAGATGGGACTTCACTCCATCTAAAGGCATATGGTCACAATCGTTAAGCTATCAATTAAATCGTTTTGCGAGTGATAGCTTTTCAAGTGATGGATTTTCTGGTGGCACTGTTGGTAAGACCCAACGACTTAATTGGATAAACTACATTGATTTAGGTGCCAACGATTTTATCAACGTCGGACTTGATAGTGTAATAGAAGACTTCGAGCAAAGCGGTCCTATCGTTTTTGGCGATCCAAATCAAACCCAAGATAACCAAACTATTTCAGTGCTGAGCGATGGTCAGTATGAAGTTGCTAAGGATCTTTATGCTAGTTATAGCGCGAGGGCAGATCAAAGTGATGAATTTGATGATGCCAATAGTTTTAGGTTAGGACTGAGCTACAATTTCACCGACCAGTTGAAAGTTTTTGTAAGTCGCGGTAAAGCAGTTAAAAATCCGTCATTCACTGAGAGATTTGGTTTCTTTCCAGGTACATTTACAGGCAACTCTGGTTTACTTCCTGAATCGAGTTATGCGAATGAAATTGGTTTAATCTATAATTTATCGAGTCGCTTTAGTGCTGAACTAACTCATTTCGACACTAAATTAGAAAATGAGATCAACGGCTTTGTTTTTAACCCAGCAACGAGTGCTTTTACTGCGCAGAACATTGATGAAACGTCGACAAGAAGAGGCCTAGAGTTTTCTCTCTATGGGGATTGGAAAGACATTACTTGGTCAGCGAATTATGCCTACCTAGAGGCGAAAGCGCCAACAGAGCTTGAACTTAGACGAGCTCGCCATTCAGGTTCTACTACCATTAACTATGCACTGAATAAAAACAGCAACCTCTATTTGCAAGCAGATTATACCGGTTCAAAACAAGACCGATTCTTCCCTCCATTTCCTAATTCATCAGAAATTGTGGGATTGAGTCCGTATTGGTTAGTTAGTGCAAACTATCAGTATAAGTATAATGAAAATTTGGGCTTTGGACTTCGTTTTGACAATTTGTTGAACGAGGATTTTGAAGATGTATTTGGTTTTGTAGGCCAATCACGTAAAATTGTGTTGAATATGCGATATCAATTGAACTAAGCATATAACTTCCTCTCTAAAGCTACTTATATGAAGTTTTAAATGTGAATGACATCTGAACAAGGGCGAATATCATGCAGGCATTCGCCCTTATATTTTGAAAAGGTATTTTGCTTTGTGGTATTCTCCATTTAGAACTTAAGACGATTTATATTTACTATTATTAGCCCTCAATTAAAGGAATTTTTTATGAAAAAGCTGTTTTCAATACTGCTTGTTGCAATGTTGCTTCCATTTTCAGTACATGCAGCCGATGAATGGCAAGAAGGCGAGCATTACATCGTGATCAGCGATAAAGCCACGGCGACACCTGAAGTAAAAGAGTTCTTTTCGTTTTGGTGTCCTGCTTGTTATAGCTTTGAGCCGTTGGTCAAAAAGATTAAAGAAGGAATAGGCGAAGATGTTGAATTCACAAAAATCCAAGTTAACTTTATGCAAAGTGCTGGGCCGGATGTACAGGACGATGCGACTAAAGCGATGATCATTGCACGCGCAATGAAAAAAGAAGATGTTTTGAACGCCGCTGTTTTCAATTACATTCATGAGCAACGTTCAACAGTAACTGGCTTAAAAGACCTACGTAGTGTCTTCATCATTAATGGTGTTGAAGCTGAAGAGTTTGATAAAATGGCGAAAAGTTTTAGTGTAAAAAGCTTGGTTAACAAAAATAACCGAGAAATTGAAACTTATCGCGAATATCTAAACGGCGTGCCTAACTTTATTGTGAATGGTAAATATCAAGCTAAATTTTCAAGAGACATGACAGCCGATCAAATTGTAAACCTCATTGTATGGTTAACAAAACAATCATAACAATAAGTCTAATTTGCAAAAAAAGGACCGAAAGGTCCTTTTTTATTACTTCCAAACCCTGAATAAGGACACACCTGTTTTACGCAAAATAGGTGTGTCTTTATTGGAGGTTTGCTAAATGGGTGTGTCCTTATTGGAGGTTCTTATTGGAGGTTCTTATTGGAGGTTGTTATTAAGAATTATTTGAGAAATAGCACTATTGTAGCTAATGGGTTTACCATTACTCAAAAGCATCTATAATCAAGAGTTCATCTAATAGAATTTATTTTAGGAAGCAACATGAATAGACCAACAATCGCGTTTTTTTTAGCCTTGCTAGTGAGTTTAACACTTGCCGGATGCTCGGAAGGTCCGCCAGTAGATTCGAGCCCAGCACTTGTAACTATTGAAACTAATGCGCAAGCACCATTATCGCCGCTATTACCAATAAAGTGGATCAATGGTACTCATTACAATATTGTTGCTGAAACAGCTTCTGAAAAAAAACAAATCGTCGAATATTTTTCGTTTTGGTGCCCTGCATGTTATCGCTTTGAGATGATCATAAATGAAATAAAGCCACAATTGGCTAAGGGTGTAACTTTTCGAAAAGTTCATGTTAATTTCATGCAGTTCACAACCCCAGAAATACAAGAGCAAGCAACTAAAGCTATGCTTATTGGCAGGTCATTGGGCACCGAAGAGTTGATGAATGCTGCAATATTTGCTCATATCCATGAACAAGGACAAAAAATTGAAGGATTAAACGATCTTAAACAACTTTTCATTTCTTATGATATACCAGCCGTCGATTTTGAAAGTACATTAATTAAAACAGAGTTAACTGATGCATTTATGCAGAATAATAATGAAATAAGCCGATTTAAGGAACATTTACAAAGTGTTCCAAATATTATCGTCAACGGAAAGTATCAAGCCATATTTACGAGAGAAATGAGCGTGCAAGATATTGTAGATTTAGTTAATTGGCTTAGCCAACAAAAATAATTGAGCATCAATTTACCTTTTGCGGTGAATGAGCTTACAATAAAAATTTATAATTATAATAAGGATTATCATGTTCAAAAAATCAATTATTGCATCAACGTGCACATTAGCCCTTGCTATGACGTTCGGTTGTTCAGAAGTTCCAAAAGACGATGCTAAGGATACTGAACCCAAAGCGAAAGTAGCTATGCAGCCTTCACCATTAAAAGATGCGGCTCCTGCAGTCGATGGTGGAAAGCTATTTTACGCTTTAAAAAACCAGAATGACGAAGATAAATCAAGAAACGATTCACGCAATCCAATTCAGACACTTGAGTTTTTTAAAGTCGCCCCTGGAATGACTGTTGCAGAAGGACTTCCTGGCGGTGGCTGGTATTCAAAAATTCTAGCCTATTACTTAGGCTCTGAAGGTCAACTGCACGGTATCAATTATAATGATGAGATGTGGGCGAGATTTGGTTTCTTCTCTGAAGAGGATATACAAGAGGCAATTAAAAGAACTGATAAATTTCCAGATATGGTGAGTGCGTTTGTCGAAAAAGCACCTCAATCAACTGGCTTTACTTTTAACACACCACCTGATGAGTTGACCGGGACTGTTGACCGAGTGTTGTTTATTAGAGCTCTTCACAACGTAAACCGATTCGAAACTGAAGCAGGGACAATGAGTGAAGCATTGGCAACAACAAAAATGCTACTTAAAGATGGTGGATTGGTTGGTGTTGTTCAACATCAAGCACCCGAAACAAGTTCAGATAAATGGGCCGATGGCAGTGCCGGTTACTTAAAGAAATCAGCAGTGATTGAAGCATTCAAAAAAGCGGGTTTTGAACTTGTCAATGAGTCTGATATTAACGAAAACTCGAATGATATTCCGACCGAAAAAGACACTGTATGGCGACTTCCACCTTCTTATAACGGCACCGCCGACGATCCAAGATTAAAAGAAAAAGTTGATGCCATTGGAGAATCGAATCGCATGACTCTTTTGTTTAAGAAAGCACAATAAGGTAAGTTTAAAATATGAAAGCAAATGCATGTCATATATTGGTAAAAACCAAGGAAGAAGCTGAAAGCATTAAATCTCAGTTAGACAAAGGCGCTAGCTTTCAAGCACTTGCTAAGAAATATAGCCAGTGCCCTTCAGCAAAAAAAGGAGGAGATTTAGGAGAGTTTCGCCAAGGCGACATGGTAAAAGCTTTTGAGAACGTCGTATTTAAAAAAGAAATATTGACGGTTCATGGCCCCATAAAAACACAATTTGGGTTTCATCTTATAAAAACGTTGTACCGAAGTTAGCCTTAATTAATTTGACCTTAGCAAATGAAAAAGGGAACTCATCACTGAGTTCCCTTTTTTAATGCTTCTAAATGTTATGCGATTACTTACACTAACCTAGCGTATCTGAAACAACTCGATAACGTGGATCTTCATTCACATTAATTTCAACGTATTCGCCTGCTTTCCTAAGTAATACTCGGCACTCAGGGCTGATATGTCTGATATGCAGCTTTTTGCCTTGCTCTTTATATTTATCAGCAAGACCATCTAATGCATCAATCCCCGAAGAGTCCCAAACTCTAGACTCCCGAAAATCAATGACCACATCAGCAGGGTCATTTTGCGGATCAAAAATGTCTCTAAAATAAGTTACCGAACCGAAGAATAGCGGTCCCTCCAGGTCGTAAACTTTCCATCCATCATCATCTGTATACGTTTTTGCCATCATATGCGTTGCATGCTTCCATGCAAATACAAGTGCTGACACGATTACACCTACAACAACCGCTATGGCTAAATCAACAGCGACGGTGATACCGGTCACCAAAAACAAGACAAAAGCATCTTCTTTATTTACACCACGAACAATTCTGAAAGATGCCCATTCAAACGTAGCGATAACGACGACGAACATAACACCAACTAACGCTGCTAATGGAACCATCTCAATAAGAGGTGCTGCGAATAGAATAAAGCCAAGTAAAACCAATGCGGCTGTGATGCCTGATAAACGACCTCGACCGCCCGAGTTTATATTGATTATACTCTGTCCAATCATGGCGCAACCACCCATTCCGCCGAAGAAACCATTTACGGTATTTGCGACACCCTGACCCACACATTCTTGATTGCCCTGGCCGCGAGTATCAGTCATTTCGTCAATAAGCGATAATGTCAACAACGATTCAATAAGCCCGACAAGCGACAAAATAACCGCTGTTGGTAAAATAATATAAAGTGTTTCAAGAGTAAAAGGTACTACCGGTATAGCGAAAGTTGGTAATTCCCCAGCTAAAGTAATCGTATCTTTTTGTGCTTCTGGCGCCATATCTCGAACGAAATCGATTACGGTTCTAGCATCTAAATCTAAGCCGTGGACTAACGCAGTGACAGCTACAATAGCTACAAGAGAAGCAGGTATGGCTGTTGTCAATTTTGGTAGCAGGTAAATAATAGCCATCGTCAGTGCGACTAGACCAAGCATTATGTAGAGCAAGTTACCTGTCATCCATTCCAGCTCACCTAAAGAGTTGGTTATTTTAAATTGCCCTAATTGTGCTAAAAAGATAACAATTGCTAAGCCATTGACGAATCCGAGCATAACTGGGTAGGGCACTAAACGAATGAACTTTCCGAGTCTAAATACACCAGCCATGATTTGCAAAAAACCGGCTAGCAAAACAGCAGCGAATAAGTATTGCACACCATGCTGAGCAACAAGAGCAACCATAACTACAGCCATCGCGCCTGTTGCGCCTGAAATCATACCAGGGCGGCCACCGATTGCTGATGTAATTAATCCCATCATGAACGCAGCATATAAACCCACCATCGGTTCAACACCTGCAACAAACGCAAATGCGACGGCTTCGGGAACCAGAGCAAAAGCGACGGTGATACCAGAGAAAATGTCGTTTTTAACATTCCCTTTTGTACCATTTATCAAATTAAACATATTTACATTTCTATTGTTTCAAAACTTCCGCGAGTCTAGCAGATAATGAGCACAATTTCTTTTAACAGAATGTTAAGAAGGTTTTACTCAGTAAAGTTTTATTTTGAACCACCACCTAAACAATTCGGAGACTCAGGAGAGATACTATTTTTCTTGTTCCACTCCTCTGGCGTATAGGTATGCTGAGCTAATGCATGAACTGGACCTGCTAATTCTGCAGATAATAATTGATTCACCAAGCGTTGTCTTTGAATTAACCTTTTACCATCGAAATCACTCGAAACAATGGTCACTTTAAAATGAGTTTCAGCGTTTGCTGGCACATTATGCATATGACTTTCATTCAACACTTCCAAATATGACAATTGAAAATTTTCGTTGAGTTTATTGATAATGCCTTGCTCTACTGTCATCACGTTTCTCTATTTAATGTTGCCCTTCGCAGATATCTGCATTCTAAAGTGGTAGTGCCGTTATCTCAATCAAAGTTTAAACAAGACACACCTATAAGTCGGTTTCAGTCCTAGTAACAAAGACACACCTCTCAAGGCTAAAACCGAGTCACCAAAATAAACCAAAAATTCTGCTAACGAAGAATTTTTCTAAAAGTAAAATTTATTCGAGGCTTAACTTGTTTCTTTGTCTTTGCAATCCCATGTTGCCAATGTTTTTGAGTTTCAGCACTCATAATCAATAAAGAACCATGTTCCAACGGTAATCTAAATTTTTCGCCACTTATTTTATGTTTAAAGTCAAAGTTTCTGACTTCCCCCAAAGAAACGGAGGCGATAACGGGCTCAATACCTAATTCTGCTTCATTATCAGAATGCATTCCCATGCTATCTTGACCATGTCTATACAGATTTGCTAATACTGAGTTAAACGATGAGCCACACTGATGCTCACATTTAGCTTTTAATTTATGTAATTCATCATGCCAAGGAAGTGACGTCATAGTGACACCTGAATACGTATAGTTCGTTCCTGCGTCACCATACCACGCCTGTAACCGAGGTATTTTGATCATTTTACCGAAAATCTTTATTTCCGCCTCACTCCAATTCAATTCACGCTGAAATAAGTGCAACAAAGAATCTGCTGTTTCATTATCGAGCCAATTCGCTAAATATTGTACCTTTGCATCAGCCAAGGGTAAACTCTGCAAACTATGATTGGAAAAAAGACAATGCTGCATAACACCTCTGCATTTGGTTTAAGTTGCTCACTGTCAACAAAACGGGTAATTTAATGAATACACATTTTACTGCATTTGAGCGCAGTTTACATTTAGAACGTTACCCCGCGAAGTATCAGCATGTGAGTCTTCAAGCATGGGATGGCGCGGACGAATACATTATTGAACATGTAGAGAATTGCTCACTACTAGCGCAAACGTCGAATAAAGACACACCTCTTATTATTATTAATGATGACTTTGGGGCCCTGACGTGTTGGTTTAACCACAAACAACCGGTCTTTATTTCTGATTCATGGATTTCTCATAAAAGTCTTATGACTAACCTTATGATCAATGGATTGGACGCGGGAAATGTTGAATTCTGTGATGCACTTACTAATCTTGCAGAAGTCATTGAGACAAAAGCAAAAGTAGTATTAATTAAAATCCCACGATCACTTGCTCTATTAGAACAACAGCTCATTACATTGCAGTCTGTCCTCGATGAAAACTCTACAGTTATTGCCGCAGGAAAAGTAAAAATCGTACAAAACTCTGTTTTAAAATTATTTGAAAAGTACATTGGTATAACGACAACCTCTTTGGCAAAAAAGAAAGCAAGACTCATTTTTTCAACATATACAGGTATCAAGACAGAAACCTCTCCCTACCCTACGATTGTGTCTGACCCATTAATTCCATTTACCCTCAGTAACCATGCAAATGTTTTTTGTCGTGAGCACTTAGATATTGGTGCCCGAATATTGTTGAAAAACCTCCCCAATGCGATGAGCAAACAGGTTATTGATTTAGGCTGCGGTAATGGTGTAATAGGTGTGTCTATTTTGGATCAAAACAAGGATACGCATGTCACTTTCGTTGACGAGTCCTTCATGGCCGTTGAGTCTGCAAGACAAAACGTTATTAACCATATTGGTAGTGAAGACCGAGCAACTTTTATTGTTAGTAATTGTTTAGAAGAGCTGTTGAAACTTGGATCGTCAAACTACGATATTGTACTTTGTAATCCGCCATTTCATCAGCAAAATACGATTACTGATCACGTCGCATATCAAATGTTCACCGATGCAAAAAAAAGCCTTAAACATGGCGGAGAATTAAGAATTGTTGGTAATCGTCATTTGGATTATCCAATTAAATTAAAGAAACTTTTTGGCGGATATGAAGTCATCGATAGTAATAAAAAGTTCAGTATTTTATCAACTTACAAAGCAAGGCAATAAAATGATTAAATTGACATTTACATTCTTCATGCTTGCTGTATTAAGTTTTGGCTTAGTGGCAGATACACAAAAACAACCTGGCGAAAACATTCAGAAAGATAATTATTACCCTTTGGTAAAGTTTGAAACTAGCATGGGTGATTTAGTGATTGAGTTAAATAGAAGAAAAGCACCCGCTACCGCAAATAATTTCTTGAGCTATGTTAAAAGAGGTGAGTTTGATAACACGCTATTCCATCGCGTTATCCCAGATTATATTATACAAGGCGGTGGTTATGACCCTGAATATCAAGAAAAGAAAGCTAGTCGTTCGATTATCAACGAATCGGGAAATGGACTGAAAAATAATATATATAGCGTTGCTATGGCTAGAGAAGACGACCCACATTCAGCGAAACGTCAATTCTTTTTTAACATGAAGGATAATAACAATTTAGACCCCGGAAAAACATGGGGGTACACTGTTTTCGGTAGCGTTATCGATGGTACCGATGTGCTTGATAAAATGGCACTGGTTGAAACAGAATATAAAGCACTTATTCGTTTTCAAGATGCACCAAAAAAAAATGTGCTATTAATAGCAGCCACCGTGTTGCCTGAACCAGAGTAGTAAATTCACCATCGTATATAACATTGATAAAGACGCGGCCTAATACTTTATTCTTAAACTGAATATGTAAATTCAATTTACCTGTCTATACTGGAAGTTCAGTTATAAAAAAGGAAAATTATGAAAGCATCCGATTTAATGGTGAAGGCGCTGGAGGCAGAAGGTGTTGAGTATATATTTGGTATACCCGGCGAAGAAAACCTCGATTTATTAGAATCCTTACGTAATTCATCCATCAAACTTATTTTAACCCGCCACGAGCAAGGTGCTGGTTTTATGGCGGCCACCTATGGTCGCTTAACTGGTAAAGTAGGCGTGTGTTTATCAACATTAGGACCTGGCGCAACTAATTTAGTAACACCTGCCGCATACGCGCAACTTGGTGCTATGCCAATGCTAATGATAACGGGTCAGAAACCAATAAAGACTAGTAAGCAAGGGCGATTCCAAGTCGTTGATGTGGTCGACATGATGCGCCCTATTACAAAATATACAACACAAGTTGTTAGTGGTGATCGCATCCCTTCGGTTGTAAGAGAAGCGTTTCGGCTGGCATCAGAGGAGCGTCCGGGCGCTGTTCATATCGAACTTCCTGAGGATATCGCCGATGAATCTACCAACGCAAAATTACTCAAGCCGAGCATAGCGCGACGCCCAATTGCAGAATATAAAGCGATTAGTTTTGCGATTGATATGATTGAAAAAGCAAAATCTCCTGTTTTATTGATTGGAGCTGGAGCAAATCGTAAGCTGACCGCAAAAATGCTTCAAGAATTTGTCGACAAAACCGGGATCCCATACATCACGACCCAAATGGGCAAAGGCGTACTGGATGAGAGTGGGGAACTGTTTATGGGTAATACGGCATTGTCATCTGGTGATTTTGTTCATCGCGTTATCGATAGAGCTGATTTAATTATCAATGTTGGGCATGACGTAGTTGAAAAACCGCCTTTCTTTATGGAAGACAATGATCAGAAAGTCATTCATATTAACTTCGACTCAGCTGCTGTTGATCCTGTCTATTTCCCGCAGTTAGAGGTCATTGGTGATATAGCCAATAGTATTTGGCAAATTAAACAGAAAATACAACCGCAAGATAGCTGGACGCTAGATTTTTACAGAAATGTTCACGACGCTTATATAGCGCATCGAACCGCTTCGGAAGATGATGATCGTTTCCCTATATTGCCTGAACGTTTTGTTCGTGAGATCCGAAAAGCCATGCCCAAAGATGGGATCGTTACATTAGATAATGGCATCTATAAACTTTGGTTTGCTCGAAACTATCCGGCATATTTGCCGAACACAGTATTGCTCGATAACGCATTGGCGACCATGGGTGCGGGTCTGCCTTCAGCATTAGCTGCGAAACTAGTTTATCCTGACAAAGCGGTCATTACTGTTTGCGGCGACGGTGGCTTCATGATGAATAGCCAGGAATTGGAAACAGCTGTCAGACTAAAATTGCATATCGTGGTGATTATATTGCGTGACGACGCTTATGGAATGATTAAGTGGAAACAGGCCAATATGCAGTTTGAAAACTATGGGTTAGATTATGGTAATCCTGATTTTGTTAAATATGTGGAATCATATGGCGGCAAAGGCTGGAGAATTGCAGCGACGGAAGAGCTATTACCAACCTTACAAAATTGCCTTATCGAGCCTGCCGTTCATTTAATTGATGTGCCTGTTGATTATAGTTTGAATGATGAAACATTGAACAAGACAATTCGAGAGCTTAGCGCGAAGTTATAATTCTGTAGATTTAAATTAAGTAAATAAAGACACACCTATTTGAGCCTCTGTTTAAACTCTACATTTGAGCTAAAACTAGAGAAGCTAAAACTAGACACACCTATTTCAAAATAAGGGGTGTCTTTATAAAAGGACAATAACCATGACGAATCTAGCAAAACAATATCCATACTTTCTTGCAAACAAAGCTGTTTTTGCTAATCAACATCTTGAAGTAACCAACAAATATACTGGTGAGGTCGCTTCAACTGTTGCATTGGCTGATCCAGAAACAATTGATAAAGCCATTGATGCCGCAGAGAAAAGTCAGAAAATACTGAATAAAATGCCTGCATATAAGCGTCAACAGATATTAGAACACTGTGTAACACGGTTTAGAGAGCGATTTGATGAACTTGCTTATGCATTATGTATCGAAGCTGGCAAGCCGATTAAAGATGCGCGAGGCGAAGTCACAAGACTAATAGATACCTTCAAAATTGCAGCGGAAGAATCAGTACGAATAGAGGGAGCGGTAATGAATTTAGAAATTACCGAGAGAGCCGAAGGATATCAAGGAAAATATAAGAAAGTGCCAATTGGTCCCTGTTCTTTCATTTCTCCGTTCAATTTTCCATTGAATTTAGCTGCTCACAAAATAGCACCTGCAATAGCTGCTGGGTGTGCTTTTGTATTAAAACCCGCAAGCAGAACTCCCATCGGAGCATTAATTATCGGTGAAGTACTTGCGGAGACAAACCTACCTGAAGGTGCGTTTTCAATATTACCATGCAGTAGAGACGGCGCAGATCTATTTACAACTGATGATCGCTTCAAACTTTTAAGCTTCACCGGATCGCCCAGCGTTGGTTGGGCATTAAAAGCCAAGGCTGGTAAAAAACCTGTAATATTAGAATTAGGGGGTAATGCCGGTTGTATAGTAGACCATGACACCGATATTGATGATGCGATTGAACGCATTGTTTTCGGTGCTTATTATCAATCAGGTCAAAGTTGTATTAGTGTTCAACGCATTTTTATTCATGAATCAATTTACGAAAAATTTAAATCTGCATACACGGAAAAAGTAGCAAACTTGGTCCATGGAGACCCATTGAACGAGGATACATTCATCGGCCCAATGATTTCCGAATCGGAAGCTATGCGCCTTGAGGAATGGATAAAAAAAGCGGTTACCGCTGGTGCCAAGTTGCTCTGTGGCGGTTCAAGGAATGGGCAAATGCTGAAAGCTACTCTTCTTGCTGAGGTTCCAAAAGACTGTGAAATAAATGCAGAAGAAGCCTTCGGCCCAGTTTCAACAATCGCACCTTTCTCTAATTTCGATGAAGCATTAAAATTAGTCAATGACAGTCAATTTGGTTTACAAGCCGGCATTTTTACTAAGGATATTTATAAGGCCCATAAAGCCTGGGATGAATTGGATGTCGGTGGCGTAGTCATTGGAGATGTACCCAGTTGGCGAGTTGACAACATGCCATACGGCGGAGTGAAAGAATCGGGGCTAGGTCGTGAGGGAGTCAAGTTTGCAATAGAAGACATGACTGAAATTAGGTTAATGGTTTTAAGAACACCGCAATAATTGCTTAAATGCGACGGCCTTAAAAGAGCCAGAAACAAGACACACCTGCATAGGTGTGTCTTTCTTCACGATTTTTTTTGTGAGTTCTTCAAATAAATCGAAGCTTGATTCCACGGAGCCCATTGTATGGATTAACATTTATATTTTCAGCTAAAAAATAACCTGTATTTTCTTGATTATTTACTTATATATCACCAATTTATTGCAACAATCTTCGGGCATTTACTAGATTGTCGGTGAACTCTGCATCTGACTCATTTTATTTTACAAAATACAATTTCTGAATTTTCATTATTATGTGTTTTGGTTTTGTATCTCATCAAATTTTTCACACTCGGACATACATGTTTCGGCCGCCCTAGGGTACTTTGGCTTTAATCGGTCATCTATCTTGAAAACATCAGGCCAATACTTTGTTGTACTAATAAATCGTTTAACCTCCTCAACTCCACCGACATCCAAACAACCTTTTAAGCACGTATCGATATAGCTAGCATTTACGGGGAACTCTCTGCTTGGCTTTTTGCGTTCAAGCGTTTCGCAAACGTACACCGTGCAATTAGATAGTACCTCTAACATCGAAGTACTTATTACTGAGCCAAAATCCAATTGATCCAGCTTGAGTTTCGAAAATCTATAATCTTGCTCTCGCTGAAGTAACTTTTCATCGATATTAGTATAGAAAGCATGACCATTAAAACAGCTTGCATTATTTTGATAGGCGCCAACATAAGTCTGTTTTTCATCACTAGACTTCGTGACCCAAGCCCTCTCCCATCCATTGACAATAACAGGAAGCGGAAGTGACCTGATGTTGCTATGCGTGTCTCGGCTTTGTTTGCTCATGAGACTACCATAACCGACCACTATGTGAGGTGTGTCTTTGTTTGCACTTTCTTTAGCTTTTGCTAGTTGCTGAAACCAAACATCAATATTGCCTTCACTTTCCATTAATACTGACTTTCCTTTCTAGTATTTATCTACAGGGCCGCAAAATCAAAACTTAATACTTCACTGATATGCTTTTTACCAAGCGCTAGCATTAAAAGGCGGTCAATCCCGAGTGCGACTCCAGAACACATCGGCAAGCCAACGTCTAATGCATTCAAAAACTTTACATCTTGAGGCTTTATTTCCAAACCCTTTTCTTTCCTTTTCTTATTATCCAAAATAAATCTCGTATTTTGTTCATCAGCATCGTTAAGTTCTTCAAAGCCATTCGCAAGCTCAATACCTTGATAATAAAACTCAAACCGAAGGGATAACCATGGATCAGACGGATCAATTTTAGCCAACGACGCCTGACTAGCTGGAAAATTGGTTACGGCAATAGGTCGCTCTCTGCCAATTTGGGTTTCAATCTTTTCACAAAACAATAGTTGTAAAAGCATATCTCTATCAAACGTAGAAAGTGTATCTTTAAAACCCGGTGGAACTATATTTTCATAGCCAAACTTCTTGCAAATCGACACAACTTTCAAATCAGTATCGCTTTTCACATCTAAACCTAGATACTTGAAAAATAACTCTCTATAAGTCGCTTTATCGCAAACAGGTGTGTCCAAGACGAGTCTTAAAATCGTATCAACCTCTTGTATCAACTCATTCATTGAAAAGCTTAACCGGTACCACTCAAGCATCGTAAACTCAGGATTGTGGTACCGACCCACCTCATCGTCTCTATAACATTTAGTGATTTGATAAATGCTTGGAAAACCTGCACATAACATACGTTTCATGTAATATTCAGGCGAAGTTTGTAAAAAGAGGTGTGTCTTTTTAACCGAGAGTGGATTTGTATGTAACGTTCTCATGGCTTCTAAGTGAACATCTGTAACAGTCGACGGTGAAATTGTGGGTGTTTCAACTTCTAACACCTTTTCAGTCGCGAAATATCGTCTAATGTCGGAAAGTATTTTAGCTCTTTTGACAAGACTTTCGATTGATCCCGAGGGTTGCCATTCATTTGAGATAGTCATTAAACAATGAAAGAGGTTAACGCTTGCAGCACAACCTCTTTCGCTATCTTATTTTTGTGCACGTGAGGCATATTCACCACTTCGTGTGTCAACTCTAATTATTTCGCCTTTTTGAACGAATAATGGAACACGAACGACAGCGCCAGTTACTAATGTCGCAGGTTTACCGCCCGTGCCAGCTGTATCACCTTTTAGACCGGGGTCAGTTTCAGTAATTGCTAACTCAACAAAGTTCGGAGGAGTTACCACAATAGGAGTCCCGTTCCACAATGTGATAGTGCAAGTATCATTTTCAACCAACCATTTGATACTATCACCTAACGCTTTTTCGTCGGCGGCAATTTGCTCAAACGTTTCATTGTTCATAAAATGCCAAAACTCACCATCGGTATATAGATAGGAAAGTTCGGTATCCATGACATCCGCACCCTCTACTGAATCACCAGAACGAAAGGTTTTCTCTAGTACTTTGTTCGAAATAAGTTTACGAAGCTTTACACGGCTGAAGGCTTGTCCTTTACCTGGTTTTACATATTCATTCTCAAGAATGTTGCAAGGTTCGCCGTCGAGCATTATCTTTAAGCCCGCTTTGAACTCGTTTGTACTGAAATGAGCCATAGTTCCTCTAAAATTTACGTTGTGAGCATATTTGTGAAACGAATAATACCTAAAAATAGCATTGCTGTAGAGTCAAACTGGCAAAAAGAATTAGCAAATTGTTTTACGACCCTTGAGTCGTTGCTAGATTTTTTAGATTTGGACCCTGAAATTGCGATAAACAATAGCGCGGCAAGAAAGCTATTTGCCATGAAAGTACCGCGACATTTTGCTAGTTTAATGAAAAAAAATGATATAAACGATCCTTTATTGCTTCAGGTTCTCCCACAAAACATTGAATATAAGGACACACCTGGTTATGTTAAAGACCCGCTTCAAGAGCACGCAAACAAAATAAAAGGCCTTCTACACAAATACGAAAATAGGGTTTTACTGATAGTCAAAAGTGGATGCGCTGTAAATTGTCGATATTGTTTTAGGAGAGAATTCCCCTATGAAGAAAACTCTGTCAATAAACGCGAATTGCAGGAGGCTATTAATTACATCAAGGAAAACACCAAAATCAATGAGGTGATTTTCTCTGGCGGCGATCCATTAATGGCTAAAGACAGTCACCTAAAATGGTTGGTTACTCAATTAGAAGAAATACCGCATCTAATAAGGCTTCGGATCCACACAAGACTGCCTGTCGTTGTCCCTTCTCGAGTGAATGATGAATTCATTGATTGGTTTGCAAGTTGCCGCTTTCAGAAAGTATTAGTCTTACATACGAATCATGCTAATGAAGTAAGCCCTGAGTTAGCCAGAGCCTGCTCAAAAATGCGTGCATCTGGCGTTACACTTCTCAATCAAGCGGTCCTTTTAAAAGATGTCAACGATACAGTAGATGAACAAGTTGCTTTGAGTGAAGCTCTTTTTGAAATTGGCGTAATGCCATACTATTTACATTTATTGGACAAAGTAAAAGGGGCCGCTCATTTTGATGTTGACGTTAAACTTGCTAAGGGATTAATTAAAGAAGTAATAAAGCGTTTGCCAGGATATCTTGTCCCCAAGCTCGTAACTGAGATTGGAGGACAACCCAGCAAAACGCCGATAGACTTGAATTTACAACCTTCATCAAGCGCTAACTTAGGCATAAGTGTTAATAACAGAGCCTAATCCAGGGTTAGATGATGATGTGGGTACGTCAGCTGATTCAATCAACTGAAGCGCTGCTTGACCTTCCTGCTCTTGAAGGCTTTTGGCCAACTTAGCAGATTTAATCTCCAACGCACCGGATACACTTGAGGCACTTGTACCTGAAATATCCATACCTTTTCCTTTTATTGCTTGTAGCTACGTAAAAAAGTGTGCAGAATTGCGCACTTCAACAGCATATCGGCAGTTGAGCCATTTTCTTAAGGATAATTTTAGGAGATTTTCGTGCAGCAGGTTCTAGTAAAAATAACTGAAAACATGCAAATAATATATAGGAAGGCAATTGATGCAGATTCTGCCCTCGAGAAACTTCAACAATCGGGTAAAGCCAAGTTCTCAGTAATATTCACTGAAGACAATGGTTTTACTACAAAAAGTAAGCGTTTTGGACCTTATGTAGACGAACTTGCAAGAGATGTCACGATGCTTCAAAGCGACGATGTCAATATTGAAAGTGAAGTTACTACGATAGTAAAAAAAATGGAATTGATGCTTTTAACACTCGCAAAATTCAAAGTAACGCTCTAGGTTTTCCTTGTATAATCTAAAAGTAGCCTAAAAAGACACACCTGTTTCTTTTTATTATACATCCTAGCAAACTTTAAATTGGTTACTTACCAAACGGCGGGTTGATAGGTGTGTCTTTGTTTTACCACACTGCGAATTGATAGGTGTGTCTTTGTTTGAATTTATTTATTCACATAGAAACGCGAAAACTGTACTTCAAGGCAGCTACTAATTTTGACTTAGTCCAATACCCTATAAGAACGATAAATATAGGGAAATAAAATGCCAATTGCTCGCAGCAAACAAATAATATTGTCACAAACCTCATACTATCATTGCATAAGCCGCTGTGTTCGCCGGGCGTTTTTATGTGGCTATGACAAGTTCACCGGAAAGAGTTTTGAGCATCGCAGGAATTGGTTTGAAAAGCGTTTAACCAAGCTTTCGTCAGCATTTTCGATTGATGTTTGTGCATACGCTATTATGCATAATCACAACCATTTAGTCTTACATGTAGACACCGAGCGTGCGAAAAAATGGAGCAACATAGAGGTTATGCAACGTTGGCATGCAGTGCACCCGAATAAAACAATTACAGCTATGTATATCGACCCACAACAAAGAAAGAAACTGACACCGATACAATTATCTAGCATCCACAAAATTACTAATATTTATAGAGAAAGACTCACTAGCATTAGTTATTTCATGAAAGCATTGAATCAGTACATTGCGTTGCGGGCGAATAGAGAAGAGCAGTGTTCTGGCCGTTTTTGGGAGTCACGTTTCAAGTCTCAAGCGTTGTTGGACGAGCGTGCGATCCTCTCGTGTATGATCTACGTCGATTTAAATCCAATAAGAGCAGGAATAGCCAGTAGCTTAGAAGACTCACATTATACCAGTATAAAAAGACGATTAGCTTGTATGAAAATCGGTAAACAACCTACTGAACTCAAATGCCTAAAAACTCAGCTCGAAAGTAACCCGACCTTCATCAATATTGACTTAACTTGTTATACACATCTGCTGCGTCAAACGGCAACAAAATTGAAGAACATTCGACTAGTAAATACACAAAATGAAAAGATTAAATCTAGTCTATTGGAACAGTTTGGAATTGATGAGGATAACTGGCTAACACTGACTTCGCATATCGAAGAAGAATTTAGTTACGTTGTCGGTTCCGTAATATCTATGGAAGAATACAGAAAAAAGCTCCGGCAAAAGAAACTAAAAGGAATATCGACAGCGTTACGCTTGTTTCAATAAATTTCTATCAATTTGATATTCTACTTACGGGTAATCTGCTCACTCGTCTTTCAATCTCTTTTAATACCTTTAGATATTCTTTACTTTCTATATCGGAATACTTTTGTCGAAATTGTGATTTGTTCATCCCCTCATCAAAACCATCAATACTTGGAAAGAAAAAGGATTCATTTGCTTCCAAGGACATAATATTTTGAATTTGCTCAGCTGTTCTGGGGTCAACAGCCAAAGTAGCAAAATTAGCGCCCGCAATATCTGCTGTTAAATCAATAAAGCTATAGCCAGACCCTCCATTACCTCTATCCATGAGCTCTTTAAACTCACCGACAGCAATACTGATACCCTGCTCCGATAATAGTTTAATCGCAGCCGAGAATATAAAGTGTAAGCTCAAATCCTGTCGATTTGCTAAAACTGGCTTTTTTCGGACTGTAGGAATTGGATCGACTGCAAATGAAAGATCACCAAAAAGTGTTGAAAACCTTCTGTGTCCAACATAAATTGCCAAAGCCATTATAGCCGCTTCATTTTCTAAGGTAGCTGAATTTGAATTTCCTAATGGATCTTGGGAACTCATTGTTTTCGCTTCGAGCATAATCTTGTGCAAATAATAACTAAGAGATGTGTCTTTGTTCTGCATTGCTAAGTTATTAGGTAAAGGGAGACTATCTAAAAGTCTTAGGTAGTGTGCAGTTTTTATTATCAACAGTTGTCGTTCATTGCCATCACCTGAAGTCTTAATATTCTTTAATTCTCGAAGCAATGGGTCCAACGGATTCAGACTAATAATGACTTGATGGGGTGATATATCTGTTTTTGCTACTTGCTGAATTGCTTTAGTCGCAACTTCACTATTTGTGTAAGAATTCGCTAATGATTCGACCCAACCTAGTACCCAATTTCCCGGCAAAGTAATTACGCCGATGGAAACACTTTTAACATCCAGATAACTGGCTTCTTTAACTTTTATCGAGACATTAACATATGAAGATAAAAGGTAAGCAGGGAGTTGGTATGAAATCAGGATTTCAGCCTGGTCTTCAGATAATTTAATATCACTATTTACGTTCGGTAGAGCACGCTGAGTAAAACCTAACAAACTCTCGGCTTGTGAATATGAGATATCAATTTGTTGCGGTTGATATCTATTCCGAAGGCTTGAGCGCAGCTGCATAATTAATTCTGATACGTTCTCAGCATTTTTAACTTGTTGATATGCATTTTTTGCAACAATTGGTGATAAATCGATTAACAAAATCACAGAAAGGCAAAATAAGCTAATTAGAGCAAGTGCTGCAACCTTGATGAATCGTTTCATTACTAGTCCAATTTTTTTAGAGCAACAGTACTAATCCACTACTGCCAAATTACCTTTTGTTTCCAACCATGCTTTGCGATCAGGAGAACGTTTTTTAGATAGAAGCATGTCCATCAACTCGAGCATTCCCTCCGAATCATGGCTAGTCAATTGCACCAGTCTGCGTGTATTTGGATCCATAGTAGTTTCTCTAAGTTGCAAAGGATTCATTTCACCTAGCCCTTTGAATCTTTGCACATTGACTTTTCCTCGCTTCTTTTCTGCTTGAATTCTATCCAAAATCCCTTGCCTTTCACTTTCATCTAGCGCGTAATAAACTTCCTTACCAACATCGATTCTAAACAATGGTGGCATAGCAACATACACATGCCCCTGATCAACTAAGGTTCTGAAGTGCCTTACGAATAGTGCGCATAGTAATGTTGCAATATGCAACCCATCAGAGTCAGCATCAGCAAGAATGCAAATTTTACCGTAACGTAAACCTGATAAATCATCAGAATCAGGGTCAATTCCTAATGCAACGGATATGTCGTGTATCTCTTGTGAAGCCAAAACTTGAGATGAGTCGACTTCCCAACTGTTTAGTATTTTACCTCTCAAGGGCATTATAGCTTGGAATTCTCTGTCTCGAGCTTGTTTGGCGGAACCACCTGCAGAATCACCTTCAACCAGGAATAGCTCTGAATAATTAATATCTTGAGATGAACAGTCGGTTAATTTACCGGGCAAGGCTGGACCTTGAGTGACTTTTTTCCGCGCAACTTTTTTACTTTGACGTAAACGTTTCTGCGCATTATTTATACACATATCAGCAAGTAGCTCAGCAACATCTGTATGTTGATTTAGCCACAAACTAAATGAATCTTTTACAACGCCAGAAACAAAAGCAGAAGCTTGACGAGAAGAAAGTCGCTCTTTCGTTTGCCCCGCAAATTGTGGATCATGCATTTTTGTTGAAAGAATATAGCTACAGCGCTCCCAAATATCGTCAGCAGTAATTTTCACGCCTCTTGGCAGTAAATTACGAAACTCACAAAATTCACGCATTGAATCTAAAAGCCCTTGCCGAAGGCCATTTACATGAGTTCCGCCTTGAGCTGTCGGAATAAGATTCACGTAACTCTCTGTCACCATTTCGCCACCCTCAGGCAGCCACATTACGGCCCAATCTGCAGCCTCGCCATTGCCTGTGAATTGCCCTATAAAAGGGCTATCATTTGGTAATGTAATGTAATTTTTTACCGACTGGTAGAGATAATCTCTTAACCCGTCTTCGTAGTACCATTCTGTAGTCTCTTTGGAGATCTTATCGTCAAAACGAATTTTTAGGCCTGGGCATAACACAGCCTTAGCGCGCAGGACGTGAAGCAATTTAGTAACAGAAAACTTTGAGGAATCAAAATACTTTGGGTCAGGCCAAAAGTGAACACTAGTGCCCGTGTTACGTTTACCGCAAGTGTCAACAATTGAAAGTTCTTCGACTTTATCACCGTTTTCAAATGTCATTTGATAAACGTTACCGTCGCGACGAACAGTGACCAGCACTCGCGTAGATAATGCGTTTACAATAGATATACCTACACCATGCAGACCACCTGAATATTCGTAATTTTTGTTAGAAAATTTCGCGCCAGAATGTAATTTGGTCATGATTAATTCAACACCTGAAATTTTTTCTTCAGGGTGGATATCTACAGGCATGCCTCGACCATCATCAGTAACTTCTAATGACTGGTCTTCGTGCAATATTACTTTTATAGAGGACGCATGACCTGCGAGCGCTTCATCAACACTGTTATCGATAACTTCTTGGCTTAAATGATTCGGACGGGTTGTATCAGTATACATTCCAGGTCTGCGCTTAACCGGATCCAAGCCATTTAAGACTTCAATAGCATCAGAATTATATTGTGTTGACATAGTTTCTTGCTTAAGTTTTTATTTAATTTATTAACCACGATATTAGCAAGGCTGAAGCTCTTGAGCAATGAAGGTTTTAGCTAATTTCATTAGCACTAAGAACAGCCAATAAAGACACACCTATTTTGAGTCTAAAAGCCAACATCCGAACTAAAAACCCACATCATATCTATAAAACATATTCCTATCACTGCGATAAGAATCCAATAATCTCGCTCAGATGGTTTTCTAAGCCAACAAATGAATGATTACCTCCCGCTTCAATAATACAGCAGTCAGTGCCATATTTTATTTCTGCTAAACGATAATCCAATGTTTCGTCTTCTTTCTGCAAATAAACCAGATAGTTAGGAGTATTTTTCTTTATTACTTTGTGCAATTGCAGTAACTGACTAACGCTATTTTGGTCGATGCTAAACACTTCTCCAGTATGGGGATTAAGGTGTTCACCGAAATACTCTGTCAGCAGATTGAATGGCTCAACTGCGGGATTAACCAGTACTGCTTTACCGCCATAAGTTTCAACACAATACGTAGATAAGAAACCCCCCATTGAACTTCCAATAAATCGAAGTTCATTAATAGGTGTGTCTTGGTTCAAGCTTTCATTGTTAAAAATAGTACAGATAAGGCGCTCAATAATCTCCACCGCTTTTGCAGGACAGCCAGGTAACCTCGGTATGTGTAGTTTTATATTTGGATGGTTATGAGTGACATATTTCGACACTAACTGTGCTTTTTCGGATTTCGGTGAGCTGAGAAATCCGTGTAGGTAAATAATGTGGTCCATTCAATTCCCATCGTGTTTCTAACTTATTATAATTTGCATTTTCCGCTGCTCTAGGCAAAAGTGTAGCCACTCTGCCAAAAACACATTCACCATTTGCTTTTCATTTCGCAAATGCATATTTAAGTTAGGATATTCATAGGTCGGCTGTAACTTAGATACTTTCTGACAACTTAATACTTCTGCAACCTTCGCGTCGTGATAAAGCCTAATTTCCATAGATGGTCTTAAAAAGCTGGGGGTGTTATTTGCCATCTGCGACATCATTATCGTACTTGTGTATCTTGCAGAATCTAAAATTTTTATTTTATATTTTAACTGATCGTTAATCATAAATTCATAACTAAGATTCTCCGAATCGCAGTCAGGAAGAAGTTTTAGAGCGCACGCATAGTTGTTCTCACAAGTTGCAAGAATACTGGGTAAATGCGGAACATACTTCTTTCTCAATTGTCACTCCTTAATCTTATGCATAATAATGCTTTGGTAGATGTTGTAAATAAATGAAGTTTTATGCTGATCTAACTCCAAGCCGTCCATTAGCGTAACAAACAGGTGTGTCCTACTGCCAACTTTTTAGTAACTTTTGCTTATTTAAGAAAAACCATTGCAGGGCGATGATCGCGGCTGCATTGTCAATCTTTCCATTGTCCAACCATTCTCTTGCATCTGATTCTTTTACCCTATGCACCATAATATCTTCTGATTCAGACTCTAAACCATGCACGCCCTTGGCTAAGGTTGTATCGGTTTTCGCCATGTAAATGTGCAGACGTTCTGTGGTTCCACCAGGGCTGGATAAATACGAAAGCACTTTTTGTAAGCCTGTGAGCAAGATACCCGCCTCTTCAAAAGATTCGCGATGACAAACGTCAGCAATCTCTTCATTAGGTTCAATCATCCCCGCAATCACTTCATACAACCACGGTGAATCACACGTTGCCATAGCACCGAAGCGGAATTGTTCGATTAATACAAACTCCTGCGTATTTGGATCATAAGGCAAAACGGCGACCGCATGTCCTCGTTCAAACATTTCACGAGATAAAACACGGCTCCAACCACCATTAAATAATTTATGTCGAACTTGAACTCGTTTCATTTCAAAAAAACCTTTAAAAACGGTCTCCTCGGTCAGTATTTTTACATCGTCATTAGTGTACTGTGCTTGTTTCATGATGATCCTCTTTGATATTTTTTAACTAAACTAAACGATGCGTATCTGAATTTCAGCATAAAAATCACATTCTGTTACACTTAGTGGGAATATGTAACAACCATTCGTTATGTTTACAGACACGAATGTCTTACACTCAACACAAATGAAAAGCTCAATGTAAAAAAATACTATTTTTAAGGTCATTTTATGAAGAAAACCCTACTTTCACTATTTATCGGTTTTAGTCTCACCACACCAGTATTAGCAGACGACTTATCTGAAGTTTATCAACTTGCACTACAAAATGATCCAGTTATTAATCGAGCAAAGGCTAATAAAGAACTCGCGTTCAGCGGAATTGCGCTAAGTAGAGCTAACTTATTGCCACAACTTTCGGGCTCAGTTTCTTATTCGCTTAATTCTGGTGATCAAGTTTTCGCCACTCCAAGCGGATTCGGGACCATCGATTCTGAATCTGATACCTTGACCATGGGTATAGACTTACGCATGTCTATCTATGATTACGCCAACTGGGTAGGTATGGACAGAGCAGAAAAAGTAGCACAACAAGGTGATGCAAATTTAGCGTCAGCTTTACAACTACTTATAGTTCGCGTCACAGATGCTTACCTTGCTGTGTTGAGAGAGCAAGACAGCGTCGAATTTGTCAAAGCTGAATTACGTGCAATCGAACGCCAATTAGAACAGACTAAGCAGCGATTTGAGGTAGGTCTAACAGCAATTACCGACGTCCATGAAGCGCAAGCTAACTTTGATAATACGGTAGCACGTCAAATCCGAGCTGAAAACCAATTAGAATTGCGTTTAGAAGAGTTGCGAGAAATTACCGGTAAATATCATAAGGACATTTCGGTACTAGACACAAAATTATTCTCAGCGACTGAACCAGCGCCAGCGAAAGTTGATGATTGGTTAAAACTGGCTGAAGACTCTAATTATGATCTACTGATACAGCGTTTCGCAAAAGATATCGCAATGGAAGATATCGCATCGGCTAAGGCGGGCCATTACCCGACATTAGGACTATCAGCTTCCCTGAGCAGAGTTGACCGAACCACGGAAATTCAAGGCGCAGGATCTAACGAGTTTCCGACCCTAAATAATCAATCATTAGGTTTAAGTTTAAATATTCCGATCTACCAAGGTGGCCGCGTTAGCACAAGTACTGACCAAGCTCGCAGTCGCTATGTAATCGCTAGTGAAAACCTTGAACTCGTTTATCGTCAAACCGTGCGTTCCGTAAGAAGCTCTTTCAATGACGTAAAGGCAGCCGTCGCTACCATTAGCGCCCTAGAACAATCTGTGGTTTCTGCTGACAGTGCGTTGAAAGCTACTGAAGCTGGTTTTGACGTTGGCACAAGAACAATCGTTGATGTACTGAACAGCACCAGAAACTTATTTGATGCGAGACGCAACTTAGCAGACGCTCGGTACAATTTCATCACAGCAATTATCAACCTTAAACGAGCAGCAGGAACGCTCACCGAAGATGATTTGTTGGCCATAAACCGAGTAATGAAACCAGCATAACAAGCTGTATCTAATTAAGTAGCAATACAAATTAGTACCAAAAAAAAGCGGTAGTCAAACGTAAGACTCCCGCTTTTTTTGATTTTTCAACTTATAGAGTTTTGCAAAAGCCCAACACTACTCCGGCATAATTATCCCGTGTTGTTGCTTAAAATAAACCTTGTCTATTACGCGATAACTGCACCTACGACTTATTTTCTCGATCAATCAATATCTGAATCTGACCTCTTATGTCTTTAATCTGGTCTTGTAGTTCATTCATCGAAGGTTCTGACTTCAAGCGCTCCTTATGCATTTCCTCATCCATCACTCCAACCACAATGCCGATCACCATGTTCAAGAAGGCAAACGCAGTGAAGAATATAAAGGTCATGTAGAATATCCAACTCATTGGATATATTTCCATCGTTTCGTACTGAATATCAGTCCAATCTTCAAAGGTCATGACTCTGAACAAGGTCAGCATTGAAATTGCAATATCCCCCCATAAAACAGGATTAATATCTTGGAACAGATAACTCCCGACAGCAGCGTAAATGTAGAAAATAATAAACATTAACAAGACAACATAGCCCAAACGAGGTAAAGCTTGTAGCAACGAGTTAATGAGTATTCTCAGCTCTGGGATAATCGAAATCATACGTAATACGCGAAAAATCCGAATTAATCGAGCAAGTAAAGCCATTTCAGATTCATCGATTGGAATTAAACTGATGACAACCACCAAAGTGTCAAATATGTTCCAGCCAGATTTAAAAAAGTCCTTCTTACTTTCTTCTGACAAAAATCTAATGGTTATTTCAAACAAGAAAAATAAAGTAATAAATACATCAAGGTACTTTGTAACCAATAACGAAGTCTCTGATAAATCATATGTTTTTGCACCAATTTCTAACGCAGAAATAATAATGACGGTGATAACAAAAAATTCAAAAAGCTTTTTTTCTTTTAAATTAAACAGAGATATACGAATGGATTCGAACATAGAAGTGCAACCCACTTAATAGGTAGTTGGTCGAGGCACTACAGAATGTAATGCCTAAACAATTATTTTATAGGCCGTATTGCGTATTTAATTCCGCTAACCTGATGTTTGACTGGGGCAGAACAAAGGTGCGAGATTCGAGTCTGCGCTTTGCAATTACCTTACTATCGTTCATTAACAAAGTTTCAATGTAGTTTAAGAATATTTCCTCATTCTTCACATCTTCATTCATAACTCTATTGTACGCCTCTAGCGCTTCTTTAGGTTGATTTTGACGAACCAATATCTGCGCATATGTATCGACAGTCGCTGCATGATTTGGCTTTAAATCAAAAGCACGTTTTGCAAACGCGAAGGCTTCACTGAGTTTGTCTTCCTCCATCAACAAATAGGCCAGATTATTCAGTACGACAAAGTTATTTTCATTTAACGTTAACGCATCTTTGTATTTGGCAATTGCAGATCCTTTATCTTTATCCATCTCTTTTTCGGCTAACAACATTAGCGCCGTTAAATCTTGGGGCTTGCTCGCGGAATAGTTCTTTAACAACTCATAGGACTTGTCGTTTTGTTTCGTCAGATCATACGCCATAACAAGTACCTGTAGGTTTTTTGAGTTTTGGTTCGCATTAAAGGCAACTTCAGCGTCTTCAATCGCACCAGCAGGGTTCTGCTCTCTAAGTTTGATTCTAGCCATAACACCGCGGACAAAAGGAAGTTGCTGTACTTCTTGAGTGAATCCACCTATGACAGCTCTAGCACTTTCACTGTCGCCACTCATTACCTGAAAATAGCTTTGCAAAACCTGGATCTGAATGTCATCTCTGGCATCTAGGTAGCGTTTGGTCAATGCTAAACCATCGCTATATTTGTTTTGGCTGTCTAACAAAAGTAATTGCCCAAGCGCGGCTTCTCGATTGTTTGGCGCCAATTCAATCCATGTTTCGTAATGAGATTGAGCTTCTTTTATATTTCCAGACTGCAACAATGCTAAGCCCTTCGTTGGCCAAAAGGTATTCGGTGCATTTTTATCTGCTGCAACAGAATTCAGCAATTCAAGTGCTTCATCGTAACTAGAATCACTGGCTTTCATTCTAGCGGCTAGAACAACGATGTCAGCATTCTGGGGCGTCTTCTGCAATTGCGCCAATGTTGGTTGCATTCCTTCACTAGCGTTTCCTTGCTGCTGCTTTATTGCAAAATACGCAGTCAATGCAGGTAAGTTATCTGGCGATAGATCAATCAGGTTTTCGAGCTTAACAACAGCAGCATCTAACTTTTCATTTCGAATATCTAGGCCTATTAATGCCATTTTCACTTTGTTGTTATTTGGAGCAACTGCAGATGCACTTAAAAACTCAGCTTCGGCCTTAACTAAATCATTTTTTCTTAACGCAACTTCACCGGCCAACAAAAAACCTTGAGGATCATTGCTTGCTTCTTTTTTCCATTCAGTTGACAACGCTTGTGCTTTTTCAAGTTGATTTGTTGCTAAATAGGCGGTCGCCAAAGTCGTTTTTGCTGTCACTGACTCTGGTGATTTTGCAACTGCACTCTCCAAATCAAGTACACCATCTATGTTATTAAGACTCAGTTTCAGGACACCTAAGCGAGTTAAATCGTCGGCAGTTTCACTTATCCCTTCAACTCTTTCAAGTAACGCTTTGGCTTTCTTTGCTTCACCTGATTGCAGCAATTCGTAACCTGTTGATGAAAATAGAGTCGCATCAGCGGCAGTTAAGTTGTCTAGTCGCTTTAATACTTCTGAGGCCTCTGTTGTCATTCCTGTCTGCAGTTGGCTGGCTGCTAGAATGCGCAAGCCTGCATGATTATCAGGTAAACCCCCTGCAATAATAGATAAATGCGAAACGGCAGCTTCAAAGTCGCCTTGTTGAAAAGCACTATAACCAGCAACCAACCTAACAATCGGATCGGTATTACCGTTAGTAATTGCAATTTCAGAAAATTTCTGTGCATTAACGAAGTCTTTGTCTGCAGCGCGAATAACGCCTTTTAATTGATTCAATAACGCATTTTGATCATTGATTTTCAATAAAGTATCGACATGCACTTCAGCTTCTTCTGTTCTAGTTTGCTCAACCAACATATTTGCCAGTGCAAATCGCGTTTCGATGTCGTTTGGCGCTGCTTTCACATATTGGGCATAAACATCAGCCGCTTGGGTTGGTTGTTGGTTCATTAAATGGAGACGAGCAGTCACATTTAATACATCTTTATTAAGCGGTGCTTGGTTTTGTAATTGAATCGCCGCTTCTAGCGCCTCTTGATTCTTTTCTGATAGCACTAAATTAAGAACACCCGCTAATCCTTTGTACACCGAACTGGTATCCAGTTGCATTAATTCTTGAATTAACACTATCGCTTCGTCTGGTTTACCAAGTTCAATAAGAGACTGCGCCTTGTAGTAACCAACTTCGGCCTTTTCTACCACGGTGAGTTCAGGCATATCATGCTCAATTCCTTCCAGCGCAGCATTCGCACCTGTGCGTTGATAAGATCTTGCTAGCAACGGAATCGTTTTTGAGGCCGAATAACCCAGCTCCATTGCTCGATTCAGTTCTTTTTCAGCGGCTTGATAGTTTCCTTGCTCTAAATACAAACTACCCAGCTCAAAACGCGCTTCTGCTTGTTTAGGGTCTAACTGAATGGCATTTTTAAGCTCAACTATAGCCGCTTGTTGATCTCCAGTTACAACAAACTCTTTGGCGGCAGCGATGTGTTCCTCACTGGTTTTTTGTTGGCAGCCGCCTAAACCTATTAGTGATGACAGCAGAAGTGCTGCAATTGATATTTTCTTAATTACTTTCGTATTAGAGAAAAATATATTGGTTGTGTTAATACTTTGCTGGCAATTACGATTATTTTTTTTCATTCTTTTGTCCACTTTTTATCCTATTCCCTTGTATTTTAACTTGTTTTTGAAATACAAAAACGGCTCACATCCCAATTAATTACTAACTAACTCAGGTGGTTACAAACTAGTCAAGAGTAATGGTGGTAAATAACCATTAATTCTTATATAATTCTTTTTTTAAGAAGGCTCTCACATCCCTTCAGCAATGCCCCCTTTCAGTCTATCAGGATACACGATGACCGACACTGTCGATGTTACATTTAAAGATTTAAATCTTCCAACGTATTTATTACAAGCGTTAGAAAAAGTAGGCTATGAAAAGCCATCTCCAATACAAGCCAAGAGTATTCCACTTTTACTCGCGGGTCACGACCTTTTGGGCCAAGCTCAAACAGGTACGGGAAAAACGGCTGCATTTGCGCTGCCAATGTTAGCAAACATTGACCCAGACGAGAACTTTACACAACTTTTAGTATTAGCGCCAACTCGCGAACTTGCTATTCAAGTTGCTGAAGCGTTTCAGGTCTATGCCAGCTTTTCTAAGAAAATTAGAGTGCTGCCCGTATACGGTGGTCAGTCTTACGATAATCAGATCCGTCAGCTGAAGCGCGGCGTTCAGGTTGTAGTAGGTACTCCGGGTCGAATCATAGACCATATTAAGCGCAAAACACTGAAATTAGACAAGCTTAAATTTTTAGTGCTCGATGAAGCAGATGAAATGCTTAGAATGGGCTTCATTGATGACGTTGAATTGATTTTAAGTCACGCCCCTGCAGAACGCCAGACCGCGTTATTCTCTGCAACAATGCCTGACGTGATTAAAAAAATAACAAAACGTTATTTGAAGAATCCAGAGCATATTAAAATCGAATCAACGGTTTCATCCGCGAGTATGATCAAGCAGCGTTATTGCCAAGTTGCGGGCCATCATAAGTTAGAAGCATTAACACGCATTATGGAAGTTGAAAAATTCGACGGCATGATTATTTTTGTGCGTACTAAAACAGCTACGGTCGAATTAGCAGACAAATTAATGGCTCGTGGGTATGTTGTTGAACCCCTTAACGGCGATATTCCGCAGAATGCGCGCGAGAGAACGGTTGAGAAACTGAAACGTGGCGACATTGATATTTTGGTTGCTACTGACGTTGTTGCTCGTGGTCTTGACGTAGAACGCGTCAGCCATGTTCTTAACTACGATATTCCATATGATACTGAGTCCTACGTCCACCGCATAGGCAGAACAGGCCGAGCGGGAAGAACTGGTGACGCAATCTTGTTTATTTCTCATCGTGAAAAACGTTTGTTGTTCGCAATTGAAAAAGCAACAAAACAGCGTATAGAGAATATGGAAATTCCTTCAATTTCACAATTGAATGAGTCACGTTTGGAGCGGTTCAAACAAAGCATAATAGAAGCGATGAATGATGAATCAATTGAATCATACATACCCATCGTTGAATCAATCATGGAAGAAACCGAAGCTTCTCCAGATTTAATAATGGCTGCACTTGCTAAAGTCGCGCAAGGTAATGAGCCTTTATTATTAAAAGAATCTGATCGTCCCGATTTGCATAGCAAGCCAACGTTCAATGAACGAAACGACAGTGGAGACCGTGATAACGGCAGAAGACAGGGTCGCAATGAACGCACTGAACGCGGTAAAAGTGATCGCAATGAGAGAAAACCGCGTCCGGCAAGAGGCGCAAGCACTCCAGATGAAGGTATGCAACGCTTCAGAATTGAAGTAGGCCATACCCATGGCGCGAAGCCAGGAAACATTGTTGGCGCGATTGCTAACGAAGCAAACATCAGCAGTAAAAATATAGGTGCTATTGAAATCTATGATAACTTTACGACTGTAGATTTACCCAAAAGCATGCCCGCGGAAACAAGAGAAACGCTCGCAAAAACACGCGTAGCGGGTCAGCGTTTAAACATACGTGAATGGTCTGATACACCGCCAAAACGTAAAAGTTAGCGGATTCTGCTAGTAAAAATACGAAAGCCACTTTAAGTGGCTTTTTTTATGCCCAAAATCCTGAGTCATTAAGTAACGCATTTATAGCCAACAGAGGCGTCGTTAATCGACTAGTATTAAAAGAAATTTTCAAGTCACAAAGTGTTTATATAATTATTATTGAATTTGATCAGTTGGCTGATAATCAAGAAAGTTTGGAGCGAGAGTAGACACTTTTTGATCACGTGGACGATAGCTTTAGAATTCGCTTCCAATCTGAATCTGATGCCTGCAGGGGTAAAGTTTTCGTGGTCGAATTTACGCATAACTCAGGAGTGAATAAAGAAATTATTAACAACATTAGAAATTTCAGTATCAATCATTGTTTTATAGGTAGCACAGTTTTGGAAAACAGCGCAACAATATATCTAGGAGTATTTATCGGAACCGATGACGCCTCATCGCTAACAATTTCTAACTTGATTATTTTTGGAATTTTCTACTTCACAATTTTCGGTTGCTACTTAGTTTATATTGAGTAGTAAAGCTTGCGTGTGTGTTCAGTGCACGAACGTTGATTTCATTAATAATTAGACCGGTATTTTTATACGTGTTTATAAACTTTTTTTAATTGAAAGGCAGGCTGAGGTCAAGGAAACTTTGATGTTCACCTGCTCTATTTAAATACTCCTCTGACACAACACGCTAAAATCATTACAGCGATTAACGAACTTCATTCGAAACTGACAATAAATAAAGCAATTGTTGAATGCTTTTAGCTTTCTAATTCCAAAACGAAATATTACCTTTAAAAATATTGCTATATTAGAATAAGGATAACCCTCATAATTAAACTTAATATTTATGACAAGCGCGCACACTAATGAAGTATTTCCCTATATTCGTCGATGCTGAATACATCCATTGCCTATTAGTTGGCGCAGGCGAAGTTGCCGCTAGAAAATGTGAGCTGTTGTTAAAAACTCCGGCAAAAATAACGATTGTGTCCCCGTGGGTAAGTAACACAGTAAAACGACTCGCTGCCGAATCAACTCAAATTACTTTAATTGAAAGAAAATTTGAAGATACTGATATTGAAGGCAAGCAAATGATTTTTGTTGCTACCGATGATGCACTAGTAAACAAGCACATACACGATATAGCACATGCTAAAAACATGCTCGTCAACGTAGTTGACAACACACCGCTATGTAAATTTATTACGCCATCTATCGTCGACCGCTCACCCATCATCATCGCAATGAGCAGCGGCGGTGTCGCGCCTGTTTTACTTCGTTATATTCGTCAAAAACTAGAAAGTGTTATACCTGCAAACATACGACTATTAGGTGATTTTTCAGCGAAGTTCCGCGATACTGTCAAAGGAGCACTTTCTTCGGTAACTGACAGACGCTATTTTTGGGAAGAGGTACTTGACGGTGACATTGGTGAATCAATTCTACAAGGAAACGAAAAACTTGCAGAAAAGAAATTCGATAAAGCACTTATTGCCTATAAAAACGGTGATAAGCCCGCTGGTCAAGTATATCTGGTAGGAGCCGGCCCTGGAGACCCAGATCTACTGACCTTCAGAGCATTAAGATTAATGCAAAAAGCTGACGTTGTTGTCTATGACCGATTAGTAAGTCCCGAAATACTTGAACTCGTGCGCAGAGACGCCGAAAAAATTTATGTTGGAAAGGAGAAAAGCAATCACACTATCCCACAAGAAGATATTAGCAAACTGCTAGCGAAGGAAGCATTAGCTGGAAACAGAGTGGTGAGGTTGAAAGGAGGAGACCCGTTTATATTTGGCCGCGGAGGAGAAGAAATTGAAACTCTCATTGAACACGGTATTGACTTCCAAGTAGTGCCTGGTATTACTGCCGCTTCAGGAGCGGCGAGTTATGCAGGTATACCATTAACGCATCGCGACCATGCGCAGTCAGTAACATTCACCACTGGCCATTTGCGCGACAACACGATCAATTTAAATTGGCCAGCACTTGTTCAACAAAATCACACGGTTGTATTTTATATGGGACTAACCGGTTTACCTATAATTTGTGACAAACTTATGGAACATGGAATGTCTCCAGAGATGCCTATTGCGCTAATCCAATCAGCAACTCGAGAAGATCAAGCAGTTGTTACTGGAACGCTTGATAATATTGTTGGTAATCCTAGAGTTGCGTTGTTAAAGCCACCCACTTTGATTATTGTAGGTAGCGTTGTTAATTTACATTCATCACTTAACTGGTTTTCTCGAGGGAACGTAGACCAATAATATTGTAAGGTTAGTTAAATGCGATACATGTTCAGGATCTTAGTTAATATTGCTTTAATAGTCATGTTTATTACGCCATTTAAGGCCGACTCTCAACAAGAACATTTTTTTAAAAACAGTTCTACCTTAGGTATTGAGTTCAATTATCAATGGCAAAGCGAAGATGGTATTCGTAAACTCAAGTTTTTACTTGCGCACACAGAGATCGATAAGCTACCAACTTCCGCTCCTGCCTACAATACGCTTCTCGCTCAAAATTATATTCATAGAAATTTACTCGAATATGCGAAAACAATAGACCCAAAAATTGCAAATATTTCAATTGAGCGATCTGCGGGGTCCTTGAATATGCAAGTTTCTGGTAAATATCCCGAACAGATAAACGAAATCACAGCGACACTTGGTAAAAAGCACGAAGAAGCAGAAGCCGAATACTTAAGCAAAAACTACTATGTTCCTTTTAAAAATGAAATGGGCCGGTTGACTATTAAACAAGATCATCGGCGTTACGCTGAAGAAAGCAGCAGTCATCTTTCTGGTATTGTGCTCGCGATTAAAGAGCAACTGAATAATCCTAATAATGCCAGAGAGTTTATTGATTTCACCTTGAATTGGCTGCAAACCATTCCCTATGACACTCTTGAAAATCGTATCTCGTCAAATGGATCTGGATTTGCCGCACCTCAACAACTCCTATTAAACAATAGAGGGGACTGTGATAGTAAATCAACTTTGTTCCTTGCCCTTTTAAAATCTTACAACCCAACATTATCTGCCAAAATGGTTTTCTTACGCAATCATGCATTGGTTGGAATTAATCTGAATCCAAATCAAACGGATGCACAAATAGTACAAAATAACTTATCTTATATCCTCGCTGAACCAACCGGCGCGGCACAATATAAATTAGGTGAAATAGCCCCATCAAGTCAAATGGCGATAAGAAATCACCAATTCACCACCGAACTGTTTTAGAGCTAGGTGCCAACGAGCAACAATGATGAAAGGAATAATAAGGACACACCTATTTGCCTTAGCCGAAGAAGGGGAAAAAAAACTAAGACACACCTGTAAGCAGCGTAATGATAAAACAGGTGTGTCCTTGTTCCAGAGTTTACAGAATGGATTGATTGTAAATTAACCGAAAGTTGCAGAACTTTTTGTTAACAACTATTGTTCGTCTTAGAATGTGCAGACCGGTAATTAGACTAGTCGTAAAAGACACATCACTTAAGCATCAATTAATTCAAAGCAGAAGACAAATAATGATATCAACAAGACAGAAGCTGTTCCCTATTCTACTATCCGGTTTACTGAGCTTTAGTGCAATCAGTATTGCCGATGGGCATGACGAAAAAGAAAAAGATAAACCTTTCGCAACATGGGATGTGTTAAATCCGCCCATGACATTATCTAGCGTCGAAATAAACACAAATGAAACCACTTGGTCTAGCTTAGATGTTAGTCCAGACGGCAAGCAGTTCGTGTTTGATATGCTCGGCGATATTTTTATTGCCAGCATAAACGGTGGCGACGCAAAGCCGTTAACTCAAGATTTTGCTTGGAATATACATCCTACAATTAGCCCTGATGGTAAACAAGTTGCCTTCATTTCTGACCGCGATGGCCTTTCAAATGTTTGGGTAATGAACATGAATGGCGAAAACTTGCGCCAAGTGACCAAAGAAAAGAGCAACTTAATACATTCTCCTAAGTGGAGTCCAGATGGCGAATATATTGTCGTCAATAAAGGTATTATGTCAAGTCGCAGTATTCCAGCCGGTGAGATCTGGCTTTATCACCAAAGCGGTGGTGACGGTCTAGCAATTAAAGAACGTGTTAGTGGTAAAGTCGACCAAAAAAATATTACTGACCCTGCATTTTCACCGGATGGGCAATATATCTATTATACCCAAGATATTACCGGTGGTTCACAATTTAGCTACAACAGAGATGCCCTCAAAGGCATATTCGCGATTATTCGCTACGATAGAGAAACAGGTGAAGAAGAACGCTATATCTCTGGCACAGGAGGTGCTGTCGTTCCTACACCCTCCCCAGATGGAAAATACGTAGCATTTGTTCGTCGTGTAAAAAGTAAAACAGCCTTATTCCTAAAGAACATACAGACTGGCGATGAAAAAGCGGTATTTATGGACCTAGAACGTGACATGCAAGAAGGTTTCGGGAGCGAAGGTTATTTTGCTTATTTTGATTGGACACCAGACTCCGAACAAATCGTGTTTTGGACAGGTGGAAAGTTTCATAAACTGAATATCAAAGATCAGTCATTAGCAACGTTAGATGTAAACATTAAGACAACAGTGAAGTTTGCAGATGCGCTGCGCTTTGATGTGGATGTTGCGCCAGATGAGTTTGATGTAAGGGCGATACGTTGGGCCCAAAAATCACCAAACGGTGACTCAATCTTGTTTCAAGCACTCGGTAAACTGTACGTCAAAGATATTAAAAGTGGTGAAATACAGCGTCTAACCAAGCAAAATCAGCATGACGAATACTATCCACGTTTCTCAAATGACGGCAAGCAAATCGTGTACACAACCTGGAGCGATGATAACCTTGGCGATGTAAGGATTATTTCTGCAAAAGGCGGCAAAGGTAAAGTAGTCAGTTTGTCAAAAGGCCATTACATTGAACCAAGCTTTTCAACAGACGGAAAAATGCTTACCTATCGCAAATTTACTGGCGGATATTTGCTAGACCCAACCAACTCTATTGATCCTGGTATTTACGTTCTTAACTTAAAAGAAAAAACCACCGAACGTGTCTCAAAAAGTGGTGTTGAACCGCATTTTTCTGCCGGTAATGATCGTGTTTACTTCAGTGAATCAGTGACTGGTACTCCTTATCGTGAAACCCAGTTTTCTAGCGTGAACTTGCGGGGTGAAGACAAACGTGTGCATCTATATGGCGGCGACAAAGTAAGTGAATACCGCTTATCACATGATAAAAAGTGGGTTGCTTTTGTGCATCAATACAACACATTCGTAACTCCATTTGCAGCTAATGGTCAAAAAGTGTCGATTGGTCCTAAAATGTTGTCACTCCCTGTCAAGCAGCTTTCTGCACGCTCAGGCAACTACATGACTTGGAGCCCGAATAACGATTCGGTGGGTTGGTCTCACGGTCCCCGTTATTTTGAGCGCAGTTTGGATCAAGCCTTTGACTTTTTAGCTGAGCCCAATGCGCAATTGCCTGAACCATTAAACGAAGGCATGGATTTATCATTCAAGAAAAAGTCTGACAAGCCAAATCGCTATACCGCAATTGTTGGTGGTAAAGTTGTCACCATGCGCGATGCCGATGATCAAGAGGAAGTATTTGAGAATGGTGTTGTATTAATAAAAGATAATAGAATCGAAGCTGTCGGCAAAAAAGCTGACATCATGATCCCCAACGATGCACTCATTATAAATGCTGAAGGGAAAACAGTTATTCCTGGACTAATTGATACTCACGCACATGGAGCTCAAGGGCGAAGTGAAATTATTCCTGAGCAAAATTGGAGTCAATACTCTAACCTCGCTTTTGGTGTAACAACTATTCATGATCCATCAAATGACACTACTGAGATTATGGCTGCAGGGGAATTACAAAAAGCAGGTGAACGCGTGGCACCAAGGATTTACTCCACCGGAACAATTCTATATGGCGCAGAAGCACTTGGCTTTAAATCTATTATTAACAACTATGACGATGCCTATTATCACGTCCAAAGATTAAAAGACCTTGGGGCTATTTCGGTTAAAAGTTACAACCAACCGCGACGTGATCAACGCCAACAGGTGCTGGTTGCCGCTAAAAACCAAGGTATGATGGTTATGCCTGAAGGCGGTGGTAAATTCCAACAAAACATTACTATGCTGGTTGATGGCCACACTGGTTTGGAGCACAGTCTTCCCATTGCTACTGGTTATAACGACCTGACCCAACTGTGGAAAGCCACGAAGTTTGGTTACACACCTACGTTTGTTGTTGCCTATGGCGGGTTAAGCGGTGAAACGTACTTTTATGACCGCACCAATGTCTGGGAAAATGAGAGATTAATGCGTTATACACCTCACTTCTTGGTTGACCGCAATATCCGTCGTCCCAAAGCGCCCGATGATCACTACAATCATTTTGCCGTTGCTAAATATGCAAAAGAGTTACGCGACAATGGTGTTAGCGTTCATATTGGAGCACATGGTCAACGCGAAGGCTTAGCTGCACATTGGGAGTTGTGGATAATGGAACAAGGTGGTTTTACGCCATTTGAAGCACTTCGCGCCGGAACCATTGATGGTGCAAGACACCTAGGCATGGACAAAGCAATCGGCAGTATAGAACCGGACAAGTTAGCCGACTTAGTCATTATCGATGGTGACGTGCTGAATGATTTAAGGCGTAGCGAATTTGTTGACTATACTGTGATTAATGGTCGCGTGTTTGCAGCGGCAACAATGAATGAAGTTGGTTCGGAAAAGAAACGTTCTCCTTTCTTCTTTGAAAACGACAACAGCTTGTTTATGCCTGAAGAAACTCAACAGCAAATGGAACAGAAAGCGCATATGTACCATTGGGTGCATTAATTTACGCTAGTTTTCAGCCCTAGAAATTAGAAAACGTGCCTGTGCGGCACGTTTTTTTATACCTTCATTTCTTATCATATTTACGTTTTGTTTATTATTTGTACAATAAAAGCGTTAAAGTTATGCGTAACCATCTAATTTGGCTTAAAAATAAGGTTAAATTTTCTAACGTTAAAAACCCAAACAGAGACTAAAAAGTAACGTGATTTGAGCCACATTAACACTATAAAATTATCTAACACTTTATTTATATTGAACTTAACTCTCCTGAACCAAAGTAACCTATATTAATGGGCTTGATCATTAGTACATCTTTAAAAATGGGACAAAATTGCAAAATGTCCCATTTTTAAAAGTATTTGTCCCATTTTTAAACGTCGTTTTTTCAGAACCTGAGTAAGCTAGTTGTTCGCATCAAACTGTGATGGCACTAAAACAACCTTCTACTTTCAGGGAATGAAAAACACATGCAACATTCAACCGAGCTTTTTAGACAAGAAGCGATACAAGGACAAGATTTAAACAACCTTGGTGAAGCTATGCTGTTACCAAAAACTAATCACCAAGTGATAACCACCATTCTAGTCTGTTGGTTTTTACTCTTATGTGGGTTGCTTCTTAACGCTAATTTTAGCAGTAAAGCAACTGTAAATGGATGGTTAGTGAGCTCTAAACCAAGCATTGATATCATGGCGAAAGAGGCAAATGGTATTATCACGTCGACGCTAATAAGCAACGGACAAGCGGTATTGAAGGGCCAGGTACTAATCGAAATATCACGCAACGTAACCTCACTCTTAAATGGAAATTACCAGCAACAATTTTATTCGCTAATGCAACAGCGTGGACTATTAGAAAAACGCCAAGCTATACTCGTTGATAAGTACCAACAACAAGAGACTCAAAATGACAGTTTGATAAATAGCTATCAGCAACAGTTGAACGTTAATATTCAGATTGAAAAAAACTTAAACCAACAAGTAAATGAAGCGAGTGTTGAAGAAGCAGTGTTACTGTCACTCTTGCAGGTTAAAAGCATTCCAAAAATAGCCTATAACACGCAAAAAGAGAAACGCCAGGCTATTGAATTGCTGCAGTCACAAAGGTATTCAACAAAATTAGAGTTTGAACAAAGGTTATTGTCAGTCAAACAAAACCAAATAAGCAACAAAATAGCGTTAAAAGAAGAACTCAATACTCTTAAATCAAATTTGCAACGCATCACACAAGAGATACAGCGATTCGAAGGCGCTAGTAACTACCTTATCAAAAGTCCTATTGACGGCATAGTGCATAACTTACAAGCAACTAACGGCGAGACTATTGGTAACAATATGCCGTTACTCCAAATAACCCCCCTCAACAATCCATTGAAGGCTGTTTTATATGTACCATCAAATCATGCTGGCTTCATCAAGAATAAGCAGTTAGTTCAGCTCAAATTAAACGCATTCCCCTACCAAAAGTTTGGTATGTCAAAGGCTCAGGTGTCATATGTGTCGCAACAAATACTATTACCGCATCAAGTAAAGCGTTTGCCCATGCAACTCACTGAACCAGTTTTCCTTATTGATGCGATCCTTGACAATCAACAACTTAACACTAACGGTAACAGGGTTGAATTGAAGGCCGGTATGCTATTTCAAGCTGAGATAACGCTGTCAAATAGAAGCCTATTGGAATGGTTGTTAAGTCCAATTTATAGCTTGCGAGGCACAATCTAATGTTCTTCAACTCTGACGCTAAAACAAAAAGTACAAATACCCAAACAATGACGCAAAAAACAGCTCACACAAAAGTAAGTGATATATTACGCTTTTCCTCAAAGCCAAGTCTTAATATTGTTATACAAGCTGAGGCAAGTGAATGTGGTTTAGCTTGCGTTGCTATGCTTGCTAACTTTCACGGCAATTATATTACGTTAGATAAGCTGCGCCAACTCAACCCAATATCAATTCAAGGAAGTAATTTAACTCAGATTATGCAACTCGGTGAGTTACTCAGCTTTTCCTGTCGAGCATTGAAAGTCCAACTAACAGAACTGAATGAATTGAATACACCTTGTATTCTACACTGGAACTTCCAACACTTTGTGGTGTTAAAGAAGGTGACAAAAGAGCATTGTCATATTGCAGATCCAGCGCTTGGACTCAGAAAATTAGATATGCAGCAAGTCAGTGACGCCTTTACTGGTATTGCGGTTGAAATGCAGCCGAATACTAAGTTTAAGAAAGTAAAAGCATCGCAAAAGCTAGAAATCAAAGATTTTTTTAAGTCAGGCTATTGGCATCAAAAGACAGCTGGGGATCTTATTTGGCCTGAGTCTATTGCTTCAACTTTTTGCCATTGCCGCACCATTTTACATGCAGACTGTTATCGATGAAGTCATTGTAAAGTCGGATACCTCTCTGCTCAGCGTGCTCGCAATCGCTTTCCTTTTGCTTTTATTTATAGATACACTCACATTTATGCTTCGCGAAAGAGTCATGCTCTATTTTTCGAATCAATTTAGCATTCATATGTCGACTCGCGTTTTTACGCACTTACTTTCCCTGCCCGTCGACTATTTTCAAAAAAGACATTTAGGCGATATTGTAAGTCGCTTCGGATCTCTTCAAAATATTCGTCATATTGTGACATCGGGTATCATATCTGGCCTTATTGATGGACTGATGGCGGTATTGATGCTTATCGTTTTATTTTTCTATTCCTCCACACTTGCCAGCATCGTTTGCTTAGTCGTTGTATTTTATGGGCTTCTGCGCTGGGTATTTTTTAATCCCATGAAGCGCCAAAATATGGAAGTGATTCAAAGCCAAGCAGCCGAAAACACCCATTTTATGCAAAGCGTTCGCGCGATAAAAACAATTAAGCTTAATAACAAAAGTACCCAACGCGGTTCTCAATGGCTCAACCTTCTTAGCAGCGCAATGAATAAACAAATTGAACTGTCCCGTTGGCAAATCAATTTCTCAGTGCTTAATAAAATATTGTTTGGTGTAGAGAATATCATTATCATTTATTTAGCAGCCCAATTGGTCACTATAAACCTGTTCTCTATAGGTATGCTTTATGCGTTCATGAGTTACAAAGCTAAGTTTATTACTGCCGCTGACAGTTTGATTAATAACTGGCTCGAATTCAAAATGCTCCGAGTACACTTAGATAGATTGGCCGACATTGTATTTACCGCAAGTGAGATATCTAAGAGCCTAGAAAATGAAATCAACAAAAATGTAGAACACTTAACAGCCAATGTAGAAAGTGCATTTCATTTATCAGTTCGTAATTTATCGTTTCAATATCATCCAACTCAAGACTGTATTTTTCAGAACCTAAACTTAAATATCCCGCGTGGCAAAAGCGTGGTTATTTGTGGTCCAAGTGGTTGTGGAAAATCGAGCTTGTTGCTCTGTTTAATGGGATTAAGTCATGGCACTGAAGGCCACGTTTATATTGATGGTAATTTACTCAATGCCAGTAACCGACATCAACAGGGTGTTGCCGCAGTGCTGCAAGATGATCTATTACTTAATGGTTCAATTCTAGACAATATTACTGACTTTGCCGACACAACGAACCTACCTCTCGCAATTGAAATTACTAAAATAAGTTGTCTGCACCACGATGTCATGCAAATGACGATGCAGTACAACACCTTAGTAGGAGATATGGGGAGCACATTGAGCGGCGGGCAGAAACAACGATTACTGCTTGCTCGCGCCCTTTATAAGCAGCCAAGATTATTATTTATGGACGAAGCAACAAGTCACCTCGATGCCTTTACAGAAAATGCTATAAACAACAACTTACGTAAATTGAGCATGACCAAAATTATGATTGCTCATCGACAAGAAACGATTGGAAGTGCAGACATTGTGCTTGCTTTTATTGAAGGTGAATTATGCGATATAACGCACCAATATGTCACCAATACCCCCAGCAAAAAACATCAAAACAAGGAAAATTAATGATGAATATGATTACTCAAATACAAACATTATCTAGACGAGAGAAGCAAATAGCGATGAAGATTATGGAAGGATTACCCAATAAAATTATTGCGGCAGACCTATTCATCAGTGAACGTACCGTTAAATTTCACTGCGCGAACATTTATCGCAAGCTTAACATTAGCAATAGAACAACGTTAATGGCGACTTATTATAAGGACCTATATGATATGGCATCGTAGTTTAAGATTACAAAAGAGTGCCTTTACATAATCACGTAAACTACCTGTTAAGCAAAATAAGAAGCCCGAATTCCGGGCTTTTTCATGCTTTATTTTTCATACTTAATCTTTACTGGTAATCTGATAGTACAAATCAAGCGTGTTATTTACTCCGCTCACCGCTTCTAGATATAACTTGGGGAGCAACTGATAGTGTACACTTACTTCACTGACAGAATCGAACACACCTATACCGTATGTAATTTTAACGCCTTCAGCTAATTGCCCAGAAAGCTGAACTTGAGTGTCACTACCTTGCCCTGCAGTTTGTAAATTCAAATCTTTGACACCTAACTTTTGACCCAAGCTACCAATACCGTTTTCACTGCGCCCAACACCAAAGCTCACGAGTGCATTCACCAACGTTGTATTTGAATCAGAATCTTCACCAGCACCGAAGCTATCTGTGCCGCTAATAAGATATGATAGCTGTCTTGCCTGCTCCATTGTTGGTTCCGAAAACAGTTCTACAGAGGGCTTAATGGCGTTTCCGGTAACCCTAATTCCAGCAATCACTTCATCCTTGGTATTTAGCGGATTGCGAATAGCTTCAATATCAAATGCAGGAACGTCAGGCTGACCACTGAAAATGATATCCCCTTTTCTGATCTGCAATACTTGAGAGTAAGCTTCATATTCACCTTTGAGTACTTCAACGATGCCGTGCACCCGAGTATTTTGAGTGTCAATTTGTACCGTTAAATCACCACTTAACTCGGCTTTTAAATCCAAAGCATCAAGTTTAACTTGGCCTGTCTTAGCCTTATCAATTAGTACATTGACGTTAATATCAAGTGGCAATCTCCCTTGCTTTACTACCTTTTTATCATCAATCACAATAATGTCCTGCGTGGGTGATTTTGCGCTCGACGGTAATGACTTAATTTTCACTCTAGCATATGGCACTTCAACTTTGCCTGAAACAGACAATAGCTCAGGTGAAAACGTAATGTTTATATCTGGGGATACTTCAAATTGATAGGTTTCATAAGCAATGACAAGTTTATCGCCAACCACCGTCGTGTTCACGGTCAAGGCATCGGTGAAGTCGACATCGCCATTGATGCTTCCTCTTCCATCGCCTAAGGTAAATTGTGCTGAGAAGTCAGCTTTAGAGCCCTTAAAGATGACTTTTTGATTATAGTCAGACAACCTCAACGGATACTCTTTTAATACAATAGCCCCCTCAGTAATGGACAACTCTCCCTGCAATGACGGTTTATCTAATGGCCCTTCAAAAGCGATATTCGCATTAATATCACCGCTTAATTTTTTCACTGCCGTAATAAAAGAGGCAAAATATGATACCGCGAAGTCGCTAACCGTAATGCTACCCTGATGTTGATAGGGCTGACTTGCTAGATCTAATTTACTGCTCAGAGATACTCGGCCCGCTTCAGTACTGTCAAAGCTGAAGCTGCTATTAATGCTCTTTGGCGTTCCTTGCACTTTAGCTAAGATATTCTCTATGCTGATTTTATTTTCACTTGACACCAGCGTGGCATTTTGCGAAACAGCATCTGCTGAGAAATTTAGACCTCGCTGCTGTTGCCAATCAATATCAATATCGATGTTTACAGTTAGTTCAGAGGTGTCTATATCAAAAGCAGGCAATAGCTTCGCCACGCCCGTATTCATGACATTGTAGTCTAATGAGATCTTTGTTTTAGCTTGTATTTGGGTCGCGTTAATATCCTCTGTACACAACCGGTCTCCTCGACCTTCCCAGCAGTGCCGGGCGAGGAACAAACTGAAAGGCTGTAAGTTTATGATTAGGTTGGGCTGATCTTGGAGTGAGAGCTCCGCAAAGCTAGAAACCAGATCCCCCTCCAACCACTTACCTGACCAGCTTGTATTTTGGGTATTCAACTGCCCTTTGAAAAATTGTTCTGTAACGTATTCGCCCTCGGGAATACTGAGTCGCAATGACTGCTCACTCTCATCACCGCTTAGTTGCAGTTCGAGGCGTGGAATATTCTGGCCTCCTGCAAACAGATTTGAAATGGATATCTGCGCTTTCGATGCGAGTTTGTTGGCGATATTAATACTGACATCAATTAGCGCATTTTCTAAACTAATGCCAGCAGCTGCGAATTCTTTTGCATTTACTTGCATAATAATTTTTGGGGCTTCAATGGGCCCAGATAGATTCCCTTTCGCATATATCTGTCCTTCTAAGTCAGGATAAATATCACTTAAGGCGTTTAAATCGATCGAAAAATCAAGGCTAGACGCCTTTTTTTCATTTTTATCTGGAAAATTTATGCCAAGCTGTGCGATAGACCCAAGTGCTTTCCTAGAATAAAGATGACCTTGCACATTCAACTTATTATCACCCTGAGTTAAGCGAACCGATTGCACCTTCACGTTGCCACTTTTCTCTAGCTCTGCATCAGCGATCAAAGATAATGGTAAATCTTGCCAACTCCCACTCAGATTAACGCCCTTAATGGCAGCTGATTGCGTTGTTTCAGTTATCACAATCGTATGCGGTAGCTGGCCTGAGATAAGGGAGTTTAAAGAGGCATCAAGTTTTGCTAGTTGAACAGATTCAAGCTCTAAATTTCCACTAAAAGACAACTCATTTTGCCCATCACGTTTGGAGGATAATATGGCTTTACCAACATAATCGAGTGCTCCAATACTGCCATTAAGATTGAGTTTTTGAATATCAACAATTGAGCGCTCTCCTTGTTTTGTGCTCGTGGGTTTGAACCATGCATTTAATTCAAAATTTTCAATCCCAAAAATTTCTTCAGTTTTTAGCGTGCTAGTTACACGATAGCCTTGCATGTCTCCAGCCATTTTTGTGTGCAATAAAGACACACCTCTTAACTGCAATATCACGTCATTCCTCAATTCCGGAAGCCAAGCCTGAATGTCATCAGCAACCCCAGCAGACAATCCTTCAAATTTCATATCAACATATAGAGGGAGTGTTACTTTGGACAACTCAAGCACGGAACCAAGCGTGAGTAATTTTTGCTGACTTGGCAGATGAGTCAAAATCAAATTGAGCTTGTCGATGCTCCCTTCGCTCTGCAATTCAAAACCAGTGGCATTGTTGAAAATAGGTGTGTCTACTTTGAGGGTTTCTACTTTGAGGGCTTTTGATGATTGGTTCGAAACAGGTGTGTCTACTTTGAGGGCAACGAGTGTCAAATTATGTTCGAATTTTTTTACAAAATTAACGACGGCTTTAAGTTTCAAATTTGTTGGCATGAAGTTGGGTGTTTCTGGGCCTTGATGCAAATTTGAGATCACTACTGTTGTATCTAGTTTTTGATTTTTTATATCAAGAACAATAGCTAAACTGTCATTGCAAACACTAGTGCTTATTGCATCATCTTGGGCTTGTTGGCGAATACACACATTACGTAGCACAGTACTTTTGAGTGCCAATTCAATTGGGATATAGACATCAGGTATTACAATAGGCACATATTGGTAATTTGCTAATGCACTCAGCCAGTCCCTAGGCCCTTTTTGGTTAGGACCACTAGATGTCGTTGAAGTCAGTTCAGGTTTCACCATTTTTGGTAATTGTATGGATAGAGAGCCCACATTTAACTGCGATATGTTCAACTGATGATGAAAAGACAAGGCCAACAGCATATCTTTTAGTTTTAGGACCTCAACGTTATTTTGAGAAACCAAAATATCACCAATACTTAATTCATTTAAGCTAAGCAGAACAGGCAACTGAATTAGCTTGTTTGCTGCCGACTCAATCACTTCTTGCTGCACTGGCATGTTACCAAGTTCAACAACCACGCTGTTTAGTCTAATTTTATTAATACATATCTGAGCTGCAAACAGGCAACTTAGATTAATATCAAGAGATAAGTCATTTGACTCAACATTTACACCCGGTTGCTTAATTCGAATTTGATTGAGCTCGACTTGGGAATAAAAACTCCCACCTTTATAGTCAACCGAAACACCAAAGTCACCCTCATTAACATAATTAATAGCCCATTGTGTGCCGATGCCCGACAATGCGACACTAACAACAAGCATGATCGATAACACGACACCCAATACAGACCAGGAAGCTATTTTGATAGCACGATTCAACAACATAGAATTTGACATATTAAATCCCGGGTCCGATCGAAAAGTGAAGCCGTTTGGTGTTTTCTTTGTCACTAAATCCTCTTGCAAAATAAAGTCTAATCGTCCCGATAGGCGACAACCAATGTACACCCAGTCCAGTACCATAAATGGGCGATTTTCCTATCTCATTATTCGCGCTACCTGTGTCGACAAAAATAGCCACTCGCCAATCGTTGCTCACTTGGTATGCATATTCGACACTGACAACCGCTAAAAACTGTGCACCAACGAGTTCATCTAATCCTGTCGTCTCATCAATGCGCTCTTCACTGACTTTATTTAATCCAAAACCACGTACGCTTTGGTCGCCACCGACAAAGAATCGGAGGCTGGAGGGCACCTGTTCAAAATCGTTTGTAACAATAGCACCAGCATCGCCGCGCACTATATAGCGGTGCTTACCAAATGATCTTATCCATTTGGTTCGCGCCGTGATGCGTAAAACATTCAAATCTGATATCACTCTGTCCGAAGCCGCTTCAACAGTCAGTTGCTGGCGGTCGCCCCAATTCACAAATAATTCACCGTCTTTTCTAACCCGATTAAATGTGAATCCGGGCAGCAGAAGTTGTGTGGATTGTTCTTCATCAATACCTTGAATAAAGTTCTCATATTCATACCGAAGAAAGATTATTTTATCCCAATCATTCTTATTCTTAGCTCCCAATTGACGCTGGGCAGCAAGCGTGTACGTTTGACTGTCTCGTTGCTCTTCATTGACTTCTTGATAACCCATTTGGACTTTGAAAAAATCGTTCAACGGGTTCGCCATTGGGATTGTGTACCCCACCGCGACATTCTTTTTTGGCCCTGAAATGTAGAGTTCAGACGACAAACTATGACCACGTAAATTTACCCAAGGACGTTTCCAATTGACAGTGACTCTGGGCCCTGAATCGGTCGATGCACCAATACCAAATTGATAGGTGTCTTTTGGTTTAGCTGTTAGAAGAACTTCGATCGGGACAATTTTACCTACTCGCTGTTCACTGCTCATCGCATTCACATTTGCTCTAACAATAACATTGTCATAATACGAGGTTTGGCGTATACGTTGAGTAAACTCACTGACTTTTTGTTGATCAAAATACTCACTTTCTGAAAAAGGCTTTACCGCTTCAACAAGCTCCATCCCTCTATTTTCGCCAATATATTCAAGATTACCAAAGCGATATCGAGAACCAAAGTTAAATTTCCAATAAATACTTGCTTCATTCTTAGCCAAACTAACTTGCACTTCACTTTTATCTAGTACGAAATCAAAATAGCCAAATATCAGCGAAAAAGACTGTATTCTGCTCTTTAATCCATCATATTTTGATTGCTCTAAGGGCTTGCCTTCAAAAGCTTTTAACAACGTTATAATGTCTTTCAATTCACTTGGGAAATGTGCTTGTTGAGCCGCCGATCGGTCATATTCCAAGACCACCTCGCTAACAATTAGCTTTGCTCCCAACGTTAGTAATATCTGGACGCCGTCATTATCAAACGACTTTTTATTGAAATTGTTAAGTACTACCGTTGCCTGATAATAGGAATATGCGCGAATTGCAGTCGTAATTTTGACAAGAGTTTGTTTTTCGAACTGCGCCAACTCATAGTCATTTTCTGGAAAATTTAGGCCCGCCAAATGAAGTTGAATATTATCCATAACTTGACTATCAATTTTTTTGTTTCCGTCTGCAGATTTAATTTCCCATTTTGCCATAGCTTGCGCATGAGCAAAAAAGACCACGAGGATAAGTAAGCTACGGAGGAATTGTCGACAACTGGGAAAGACGGAAATAAGCAGCTCCTTATGATTTACATAAAAAAAGTAATGCAACATAGATGTCGTTATATTGTCCTTTGATTTGTCCTGAACAGCAAGACTATAGAACAGTTATTATCGTGGAAATGAACAAACTAGTCGAGCGGTCAGTGGCTTGAATTCTATAAGTCATCTATTCTAAATATGTCTGCAAGGAAGCAGACAAAAAACTACCAAGGATGGTGACAACATAGGCTATCTTAAAGACTGGCCTATGTTACTCACTTATTTAATGGTCACTTTACTCTCTATGACTGGAAATAAGCATGAAAAATAAATTAGATAAGACAATACCATTAACCCAAGTGCAACAACTAGCTGTGTTCGGCGGTACGCCGCTCAATATTGCTCCCGATTATGTTAGCCAACCCTTAAGTCAACACCGCATGAATTTTACTGGAGAGCATGGCTTCACAACAATTATTGATGGCCGAGTTCCAATGCCTTTTGTGTGGAACGAAAAAATATCTAAAGGCGATTGAGGTTTTTTACTTCACGAATATACCTTATATCAGCACCGATGAGTCAGAGTAAAATTCAGCATTCGTGCTGTTTTGGCTTAAACAGAATTTATTTCAAAACGTCGCGCTCTAGAAGAACAAAACCCCAGTAACCAGAGGCTAATGGGGTTTGAATCAAATATTAAAACGCATCTGCACGTCGTGGTTGACTAGACCGATAACGCTACCTAACAAACACTTTCTAATTGCCTCTGCTAACAGACTTTTTACTGAGCTTTAAAATGCTTTTAGTGTTATTCATAACGCTAATTCATATAGTAATGACCAGTGACTTAGAAAGGTATAAAGATAAAGACTAATGTCGTTTAATTCGTACTACAGTATAAATCTACTTAAGTCTTCGTTATCTGCTAACGTTTCTAGATGATGATTCACATAATCAATATCAATAACTAATGACTCACCCGATCTGTCCGACGCTTCAAAGGAAATTTCTTCCATTAGCCGCTCCAACACGGTGTATAGACGTCTAGCACCTATATTTTCAGTTTTTTCATTTACCTGCCAAGCAACTTCCGCAATACGTTGAATACCTGACTCCACAAAATTGATATCCACACCTTCGGTCTTCAACAGGGCTTTGTACTGCAGCGTTAATGATGCGTCTGGCTCCGTTAAAATCCTCACAAAATCTTCGACTCGTAAGGCTGATAACTCTACCCGAATAGGCAGTCGACCTTGCAACTCTGGGATCAAGTCGGATGGTTTTGCCATTTGAAAAGCCCCTGAGGCTATAAACAAGATATGGTCAGTTTTCACCATGCCGTGTTTAGTTGACACCGTAGAGCCTTCAACCAAAGGCAAAAGGTCACGCTGAACGCCTTCTCTGGATACACCGCCAGACTGCGTCCCTTCTCCCTTACAAATTTTATCAATTTCATCAATGAATACAATGCCATTTTGTTCCAACGATTCAATGGCCTGCTCTTTTAAATCTTGCTGATTAACTAACTTGCTGGATTCTTCTTCAATCAACAATTTTAACGCGTCTTTTATTTTAAGCTTTTTCTTCTTTTTACTCTTCTCACCTGACAAGTTTTGAAACATACCTTGCAACTGATTAGTCATTTCCTCCATTCCTGGCGGTGCCATAATTTCTACGCCGACCTGGGGAAGCGCCACATCTAATTCAATTTCTTTATCGTCCAATAGGCCTTCGCGTAATTTTTTACGAAAAACCTGACGGGTTCCTTTATCTTGATTATCTTCGCGCTCTCCAGATGAGGTTTGAGCCGGCGGAATCAGAATATCTAAAATTCGTTCTTCAGCGGCTTCTTCAGCACGATATTTCACCTTTTTCACCGCATCTTCTTTAGTCATTTTTACGGCAATATCGGCGAGGTCACGAATAATGCTTTCAACTTCTTTACCTACATAACCCACTTCAGTAAATTTGGTCGCCTCTACTTTGATGAACGGCGCATTCGCTAGCTTTGCTAAGCGACGTGCTATTTCTGTTTTACCCACACCCGTTGGACCTATCATCAGTATGTTTTTGGGCGTGACTTCTTGGCGCAGTTCGGGGTCAAGTTGCATTCGACGCCAGCGATTTCTAAGCGCAATAGACACCGCTTTTTTCGCATTTGATTGCCCAATAATATGCTTATCTAAAGCATGTACAATTTCTCTGGGAGTCATTTCTGACATAGTCTGGTTACCTTTGATTAACGCTACCAACAAAACCTATGACAAGGCCATTGGGCAAGTTAATTTAAAAAATAGAGTTAATAATCGAGTGTTTCAATTGTATGGTTTTGATTGGTAAATACGCAAATATTACCCGCTATAGTTAAGCTTTTTTTGGCAATTTCTTGTGCGCTTAAATCGGTATTAGCAAACAGTGCAGTTGCTGCAGCTTGCGCAAATGGCCCACCTGAGCCAATTGCTATAAGATCTTCTTCAGGCTGAATAACATCACCATTACCGGTGATAATCAAAGAACCACTGTGGTCAGCAACAGCCAACAGTGCTTCCAATTTTCGAAGCATTCGATCCGAGCGCCAGTCTTTAGCTAGCTCAACCGCCGCTTTAGTAAGGTGCCCTTGATGCATCTCTAGTTTGGATTCAAAACGTTCAAATAACGTGAAAGCATCGGCTGTGCCGCCTGCAAATCCGGCCAATACTTTATTATTATAAAGGCGTCTAACTTTACGCGCGTTTCCCTTCATAACGGTGTTCCCAAGTGAAACTTGGCCATCACCCGCAATCACTACTTGATTGCCTCGACGAACTGATACGATCGTTGTCATGTAAACTCCTATTTAGTACCGTCTAATTCGTGTTAGTCAGGAATAAATGGGGGGCGTTCAAATTATTTCAAGTCTCGCTTTGTTACTCAATCGATAGTTTATAAAGTTTTCCTTACGGTTCAGCCTATTCCCAATTCCATATTTGACAGCGATTAACACGAGCGGATCTTAGTGAATGGCGGTCTCGTTCGGCGTTACGCTTACTCTCATAAGGCCCAAGGACAACCCGATACCAAGTGCCTTTTGAATTCTTACTTTCAAGCACTTGCGATTCCAACCCTTGAAATGCAATTGTGGCTTTTAGTTCTTGCGCTTGCGATCCCTTTCTAAAAGCACCGCACTGCATTAAATAGCGACGGTCTGCATTGGGTAATTCATCCACTTCTACTTCCACTGAATAAGCAGGCAAGCCCTCTATAAATTCCCAGTGTTCTTCTTCAAGCACCGGTAGTGGATCTTTTTCATCTTCAATGGGTCTCGCTATATTATCTTGTTCACTTTGCAGCACGCTTCCTGCATCACTATTACCTGCATCTTTCAAATACATTAGAACCGCCACGAAGCTGCTCACAACTAAAATTGCGATCACTACTTTAAACCAAGCAACGGATTGGGTAACTTGCTTTTTATTTTTAGGAGTCTGTTTTTTCTTTTGGCTACGCGCCACGTAATCTCTTTGCGCCATATTTTCTTTAATATCTTTTTTTGAGTCTGTTACAGTCAAAGACTATACAAAACTTTGCTCTAAAAAACACACAACCAGTATACATTATTTAACTGAAATCGATAGGTGAAACATCAATACTCCAACGCACCTGCTTACTGACCGGCATTTCAGACAATGCTTTATTAGCTTGCTCAGTTGCTTGTTGTAAATACTTTCGTGAAGCCGATTGAATTATCAACAGATTTCGATAGCGCCCTTGTTTCTTTTCAATAAAGGCAGGAAATGGCCCTAATACTTTGGCATGTTTAAATTGCGTAAATAGTTGTGCGCACAATTGCAAAAAGTGCATGGACAAGTGTTTATGATGCGACTCGCTGCGAATACAAATTTGATGCTCGTGGGGCGGTAATGCCGCGTGTTTGCGTTCAAGTAGTGCATATCGAGCAAAATCAGAAAAACCGTTATTGATGAGATCTTGCAACAATGGATGCTCTGGGCAATGGGTTTGTAACCACATTTCGCCCGCCTTATTACTCCGACCCGCTCTGCCTGATAATTGAGTAATCAGTTGAGCTAGTTTTTCTGGTGCTCTGAAGTCTGCACTAAACAGTGCACTATCGACGTTTAGAATAAGCACTAAGGTCACATCCGGAAAGTGATGACCTTTGGATAAAATTTGAGTACCTACAAGAATTTGATACTTCTTCTGATTAATTTCTTGCAATAGCTTGCTCAATTTTCCCTTACCGCGAACGGTGTCGCTATCGACTCGCACTGTTGCGTAGTCTGGAAAAAGCGTTTCCAAGCCTTGCTGCAATTGTTCTGTACCAACACCAAAGGTATCCAGTTCGGTGTGTCCGCACTCGGCACACGCTTTGGGCAAGTGGCGAATATCAGCACAGCGGTGGCATTGCAGGTTATTCGCGCTTTTGTGCACCGTCATCGGGTTATCACAGCGAGCACAGTGCTCGACATGTCCACACTGATGACAAAGCAAGGCGGGAGCGTATCCACGACGGTTTACGAACACCATGACTTGGTTGCCTGCATCTAGCTGTATTTGTATTTTCTCGAGCATCCCTTGGGCAATACCGTATTGCATCGGTTGGCCCTTAATATTCATTAAGCGCTGCGTAGGCATTGCTGCATTACCTGCACGATTAGGTAATAGAATATGTCGATATTTTTTCTCTAACGCATTATGTAAACTTTCTAGTGACGGCGTTGCGCTGCCCAGCACCAGGGGAATATTTAACTGCCTAGCGCGATAAACAGCAATATCTCGAGCGTGATATTTTAGATTATCTTGTTGCTTAAAAGATTCATCATGTTCTTCGTCTACAATAATCATTCCGGGATTTTTCATTTCGATAAAAATAGAAGATCGCGTCCCTATCACAATACCTAAACTGCCATCTTTTGCTTGCTGCCAAACTTGTAATCGTTGAGTGTCATTCAGATTAGAATGCAATGTACCCACTCTTATCCCAAAGCGCTTTTCAAAACGCCCTACAGTTTGAGGAGTTAAGCCAATTTCAGGCACCAAAATAAGGACTTGTTTACCTGCTGCTAGCAGCGGTTCAATAATTTGCAAATACACTTCTGTTTTGCCGCTGCCGGTAACTCCTTCAATTAACATTGTGTCGAAACCACTAGCAAGATTTATCGTTGAAATTGCCATTGCTTGTTCAACATTCGGTAGCGGCTTTTCAGATATGGTTAATTGTGCTGTCCACTCATTTGGCTTTTCGACAACATCTACTTTTTCAATCAGCAACTTGTCTGTGAGCGCTTTAATAACGGCAGCAGTAAATTGCTGCTTGATAGCTGATAAAGGCTGAGCGCCTTTTCTAAGCAAGCGATACAAGTCAAACTGCTTAAGCGAACGAGCAAGCAGTTCATCGACCTCATCACTTGCTCTACTTGCAGTGTTGAGCTGCAAATAAACTTGAGTAGCAACTGCCGCTTTAGTTTTGCCTTTTTGCTGCTTTCTTAGCGTCGCCGGTAACAATGTGTGCAACACTTCGCCAATAGGATAATGATAATACTCGCTCATCCACTGACCTAAGGTCAACATCTGCTGAGAACAAACGGGTGCGCTATCGAGTATCTCAATTACAGACTTGAGCTTTGATACTTCATAGTCAGATTCGACATCTACCCGCAACACAATACCAACGCATTTGCGCGGACCAAAAGGCACTAAGACTCTACAGCCGACCAATTCATTGTTATCTGAATAGGTCATTGTGGGTGAAGTTGACGCTTCTTCATTCTGTGACAATTGGTTTATCCCAGACTTAGTTGCAATAGCACTGTCAATTTTATAATCAAACAATTGTGACATGGGTACCGCAATGGCCACTTGAATAACTTGCAATGAAACCTCTTTTATTAATAGTAGTGCTGTTATTGTTTGCCAGCTTTAGAGCCTTATTTTCTGGCATCATGATATCAATCTTTATCAAGCCACTACGAAATATTTTTACCCTAATGTGGTTTTTACGCATCTAATGTTGGGTATTTCATTATCGTCGCTTATGTTTAGCAATAATTGCTTCGTTATTTCTTGATTAAGGAGTGTAAGTCCATTATCATGCCGGTCCAAATTTCTGTAGTTGATTATTCAGCTGCTTTTTAATTAATTTCGTTTGGTGTACAACTTCGGGTTGTATAGCGAGACGGCCTAAATAAATAAGGTATCCCAATGAGAGAAGGTATTCATCCTAAGTATAACGAAATCACAGCAACTTGTTCATGCGGTAACGTAATGGTTGTTCGCTCTACACTTGGCAAAGACATCAACCTAGACGTATGCTCATTATGCCATCCGTTCTACACTGGTAAGCAACGTACTGCTGACACTGGCGGTCGTGTTGATAAGTTCAAGAAGCGTTTTGGTGCACTTAAAGCTAAGTAAGTTATTATCTAACGAGCTATGCTTACAGAATAATTTAGCTTACAGAATAATTTAGCTTACAGAATAATTTAGAAAGAGCGCATTGCGCTCTTTTTTATGCCTATTAATGTGCAAGACACAAACTTATCTGCAATTATTTATTAATTCCCTTTTTTTACCGCGCCTTGGATCTTGCCGCGCATTGCATTTTACTACGTATTACTTATCGCCGCGCACTGCACTTCCAACTTCAGAATAGATATTAACGGCCTATCGCTTAGTTAAGCTTTATCGCGTCAACTATTTTCGACACAATGAACACACTGCTATTTTATTAAAAAATGAATTACTTTCAGACTAATAGCTGCATTTAAAGTGTATATTAATGACAAATATTTTTAACTGCTAAAAAACCAATAGCCATTTCACTATATAAAAATTCATATATTAATTGGGGTTTACATACATACTCGTTATATTCATTAGATTATAATACCCAATGTAATCAAAATTATTCGCGTTAAATCATGATCTTAACAGTTGCCTTTTAATATAGGTTAATGCTTTTTGTACTCTTCATTTTGTATCGATATGTGCTACATTTGACCTGCATTCGTATCTTGCTTGTAAGTAACCTTGAAAACTTACCAAAACAGTATCACAAACATATTCGAAAGGACCCTGACCGACATGCCAGATTTTCGCCAACAAGCACTCGATTATCACGAATTTCCTAAGCCCGGCAAAATTAGTATTGAACTAACCACTTCCGCCGACACAGTTACCGACTTAGCACTCGCATATAGCCCCGGTGTTGCAGAACCTGTGCGTGAAATTGCAGCAGATCCAAATGCTGCGTATAAATATACTGCGAAAGGCAACTTAGTCGCTGTCATAACAAATGGTACCGCAATTCTTGGCTTAGGTAATTTAGGTCCCCTCGCCTCCAAGCCAGTGATGGAAGGCAAAGCTTTGTTATTTAAGCACTTTGCAGGTATTGATTCAATTGATATCGAAGTTAAACACCGTACCACAGAGGAATTTATTAATACGGTCGCTAATATCGCTGACACCTTTGGTGGTATTAATTTAGAAGACATTAAAGCGCCTGAATGTTTTGAAATTGAACAAGAACTTATAAAGCGGTGTAAAATCCCTGTATTTCATGATGATCAGCATGGCACCGCAATAGTGACCACTGCGGGCATGTTGAATGCACTTGAAATACAAGGCAAAAAAATAGGCGAAGCTATATTTGTTTGTTTAGGTGCTGGGGCTGCTGCTGTCGCTTGTATGGAATTACTCATTAAATGCGGTGCTATGCGTGAAAAAATCTACATGCTTGACCGCAAAGGCGTAATCCATACAAGACGAGAGGAGCTAACACCGCACAAAGCTTTATTTGCCAATAATACTGACAAACGCACATTAGAAGATGTGCTGGAAGGAGCTGATGTCTTTTTAGGATTAAGTGGTCCTGATCTGCTCCCGCCTGAAGCCCTTAGACTGATGGCACCGAACCCAGTGGTATTTGCTTGCTCCAACCCCGACCCTGAAATTAAACCGGAGTTAGCGCATGCTGTGCGCGATGATTTAATTATGGCGACGGGACGCTCTGACTACCCAAATCAAGTGAACAACGTTCTTTGTTTTCCGTTTATTTTTAGAGGCGCTTTAGATGTAAGAGCATCTGTTATTAATGATGAAATGAAAGTGGCTGCAGTTGAAGCATTGAGAAGTATTTCAAAAGAACCGGTGCCTGAAAAGGTGTTGATTGCTAGCCAATCAAAGTCGCTCATTTTCGGTAAGCATTATATTATTCCTAAACCAATGGACCCTAGACTTTGCAAACGCATTGCGACAGCAGTTGCAAAAGCGGCTATCGCCTCTGGCGTTGCCAAAATAGAAAGCATTCCAGAGAACTACTTAGACAATTTTTAGATAATGATGTAGATAGTTTTTAGACAAAGAAAAGGCGCTTGAGTTGATCACAGCGCCTTTTTAATTTTTCTAGCCAACTAACTCAACAGCAGTTACTAAGCGGCTACAGACACAGTTTTGTTAACCGGTTTGCTCATTAAGATGTAATCGTAAGCCGCCAACGATGCCTTCGCTCCTTCACCCATTGCAATCACAATTTGCTTGTAAGGTACCGTTGTAACGTCACCACAAGCATAAATACCGGCTTCACTGGTTTGGCTTTTCTCATTAATGATGACTTCGCCATGTTTAGTTAAATCAACAACACCTTTTAGCACCGAACTATTTGGTACCAAGCCAATTTGTACAAACACACCTTGCAAAGTTTGTATGTGCGCTTCGTTGGTTGCACGGTCAATATATTCAATGGCGTTGACTTTGCCATCTTTTGCATGGATTTCTTTGGTTGCTGCATTTCTAACAATCTTGATGTTATCCCTTGCATTTACTTGATCAATCAACACTTGGTCTGCCTTCAATTCTGGCATGAACTCAAACACGGTGACTGACTTTACAATGCCTGATAGATCAAGCGCTGCTTCAACACCTGAGTTACCACCGCCAATCACAGCAACGTCTTTACCCTTATAGAAAGGACCATCGCAATGCGGGCAATAGGCAACACCATTACCAATATTCTCTTTTTCGCCAGGTACACCTAACTCTCTCCAGTTAGCACCGGTGGCAATTATAATCGTTTTAGTTTCAATCACTTCACCTGACGTTAATGTCAGCGTTTTAATATCACCTTTCTCAATTTTATCGACACGGAAATGCTCACGTATTGTCACTTCGTAGTCATTCAAATGCTCCATCAATGATGTTGTTAATTGAGGGCCTGTAGTTTTTGAAACGGAAATCAAATTTTCAATTCCCATAGTGTCTTTCACTTGACCACCAAAACGGTCCGCGATAATGGTCACTTTCAGCCCTTTACGTGCTGAATAAATAGCAGCAGCGACACCTGCTGGACCGCCACCAATAACGGTAACATCTTGCAGTGGAAGCTGCTCAACATTGTCATTGGCTTGCAGCATTTCAGGTTGAGACTGTGTTAATTTGTCGATCAGTTTTGCGGTGTCTATCTGACCTGTCGCAAACACTTTGCCATTCATAAAAACAGTAGGTACACCTTGAATACCATTTTGTTCGACTAAATCTGGATAAACGCTACCATCTATCATTTCAGATTCAATATTGTCGTTCAACAACGCAAATTGATTCATTGCTTGCACTACGTCTGGGCATGCATGGCAACTTAAGCTAATGTAAACCTGAAACTTAAGTGGATTGACCACTTTCTTAATCATGCTTTGAACATTTTCATCAAGCTTTAGTTTTACACCACCTGCTTGCAATACGGCTAAAACAAATGAGTTAAACTCATGTCCACCTGGAACGCCTGAAAAGGTGATGCCGCTGGGCTTACCATTAACTTCTAAACCGAAGCTCACTGGGCTGCGAAAACGTATTGCGTCGTCTCGCTCTTGAAGCGTAATCTTATCTGATATAGACGCAAATTGGCTTAGCATTTCTTTGAGTTCTGCTCGCTTCGCGTGCTCACCAGTTTGCATTACTAAAGTAACGTTGTGTTGCATGTCTTTAGTGTATTGCGCTAAAGCAGTTAATATATCTGGAGTTAACATTGTTTTTTCCTTTCACTTTAAATGGGTTGTAGCAAAGGGCTTCACCATTTACTTGTAGGGTAATTCATCAAAAAAAGATTATATAAAACCCAGCTCAATTAATGAACTATATCCTTTTAAGTTTGATAGTTGAGATAAGTAAAGGGTGAAAGCCTCTGCTTTCAAATTCTTGTTTTCAATATTTTGCTTTTAAGCATGTTGTCATCTCTAAAAGCTGTCGTTATAGCTTTTACGTACTTTGTGTGTCACTCATTACGCAGCAGCCTAAATATTGGGGAGCGAGCGCTCCCCAAACATATTTTTTAACTAAGCTTAGATCTTACCAACAAGGTCAAAACTTGGCGTCAAAGTCGCTTGACCTTGTTCCCAAGCTGCTGGGCAAACTTCACCGTCGTTGTTAGCAACATACTGAGCTGCCTTAACTTTACGAACCATGTCAGCTGCTGAACGACCGATACCCAAGTCATGAACTTCTTCAACCTTAATAATGCCGTCTGGATTTGCTAGGAAAGTACCACGTAAAGCACGACCTTCTGCTTCTATCATAATATCAAATGCACGAGTCAGGGCGCCTGTTGAGTCAGCAAGCATAGGGTACTTAACGTTGCCAATTGCATCACTTGTGTCGTGCCATGCTTTATGCACAAAATGTGAGTCCGTTGATACAGAGTAAACTTCGACTCCAAGCGCTATTAGTTCATCATGCTTTTTAGCCATGTCTTCTAATTCTGTTGGACATACAAAGGTGAAATCCGCTGGGTAGAATACGAAGATAGACCACTTCCCTTTTACATCTTCGCTAGTGATAGTTTTAAATTCACCATCGTGAAAAGCTTCTACCGAAAATTCAGGGATTGATTTGTTGATCATTGTCATTGTTTGTTTCCTCTTAATTTAACTGATTAAAGATTGCTAATAAAACGCTTAACGTTTTGCTTGGTATTAAGATAAGCGTTTTCCGTAAATAAATAAATTGAATAAAATCGATTCTGTTAACCAGTTAAATCGATTAGCCAGTTTAGTGCCTAAAATTACAAGCAGCTGCCCCCGTAAAGTCGAGCAAGTTTACAATACCGCCTCAAAACTGATCAATAAACATGATGTTAGTTCAATAGTTACAGTTGCTGTCGCTATACAGATCGATATGGTTATAGATTAGGTATAATTCAAGGAAAATATGACCGAAAACCTCATCTCCTCTAAATTCGATAGACATGTTACCAATATATCTCAGCACTCATCGCCACTTTGCGACTCTTTTCCATCACAGTAATAACACTGGTCAATTTATCGTTAATCCAATTATCTAAGTCTTCCGCATCTTCAATATCGACTTCCTTCAATACACTTCGCAAAAACATCAGCGCTTTGATCTCATCAATGCCTTCAACTAAATCCAACCAAGGCGCTCTAAATTTATCTCGGCTCTCGGTAAACAAATCAGCAAGCAGGAATCCATTGAACAGTGTCTGGCGCAACAGCACTTCCAGTGCAATGTACTTGGTGTAATGCATTTCAACTTTTGATGGTAAGCTCTGCATGACAGTCTGCCAACCTTGTGACAACCAACCTTTGGCATGCTTTAACACCGGAATTTGATGACCTGTTGCTTGTGCTCTCCATGGTTTTTCAATCAGTAATCTTGATGCTCCCAGTTGCACTTGACTGCTTTCCATAGAGACTAATAATTGTTCTGGTGATCGCACTGTTAACAAACCTTCGCGGCGACCATTGAGGTAACCCATCAACGCTTGATTTTTGGGTATTCTGCGACTAAATGGACCTTTATTAGAGCGCAATTTACGAATGCATTGCAAGTCATCTTGCCACGACCATTGCTCAGATAAAACAAGAAGTTGCTTATGTAAGTTAAGTAGTTCCTGACATTGCAGCACTGGCAAGTACAAAGACACACCTTGTAATAGCAGTCGAACGCTTTGCGCTATTTCTTTCAATGCGCCAGTATGACCCGATTGCAAATATACATACTCATGATGCTGCCAATGCGACAACGCGCAATCAATAGCCTTGCATAAGCCATCTTCGGTGCTATCTTCAGCGTCTAAGTCTAAGAACGTAGGAAGCTCAAATGAGTCTAAAATACTGCCATTCATTAATTGATAGCCACGTGCAGCTTTCGTTATATTACTTAAACGAACAGGAGTGACTTTGCTTATTTCATCGGCCAAATCGAACAATGCGGTGGGCGTACCTGCTTTTAATTCAATCTCAATTTCACCAATCGGTAGTGACCCCAAGGGGTGTTTGACTTCGCCACTATCAAATACCAGTTCTAGGTGATTTTTACCATCCACAATATCAAAAGTGACGCGATGAAAATGGGTTGAAAATTGCACTTGTAGTTGTCGGTTTACCTCTTGGACATTAATATCTTTATCCCATATTTCAGAGTCAAACCTTTCTAAATCTGGATGTGCCTTGTCTAAATCGATATTGTATTCGGGACGTTCGTGTAACCCCCCTTTAACCTTACCTTGAGTTTTTAATGTCTGTTCAATACGGTCATTAACTCGACGAATACGAAAACCCATTTTACGCTTGCCCAAGAATTGCTCTGGGGTGTCATAATAATCATTAAAGACGTCAAAAGAACTGCGCTTCACCTCACCTTTTAACTTCGGCAACAGCGTTTGCTCAAAGCTGGTGAGTGCATCTTGGTCTGCAACGAGTTTTAATTCAATTTCCATGGTCTCAACTTGCTAATAAAAAGGAGGGTTTCGAGTATCTCTTTACAATATCGCCGAATGCTTGTGTTCGCAAATCTTTCAACATAGATGGCAACAAATAGACTATCGTGAAATACAGCGCTATAAAATATAGCCTTGTGAAATGACAGTAGACCACCTAAAATCCGCCATTCGTTTTTTTAACACTGAGGCCAACATGCGCTTTTTGATTTTATTTATTTTCCTCTCTCTTTTCCCTCCTTATTTAATCGCTCAGTCTGAACAAAAGCAACTAGCACTGAACAGAAAATCAACTAAAATCCTTGAACAAAATGCTGAACTAGAAAAACGCATAACTAAAAAACAGCGTAACAACCAAATGCTATGGTTTACACGCGGCCCCGTACTGGCATTGATTAGTGTTACCATTGGTTACTTATTGGGTCTATTTGGGCGCAAAAAAGGTCAATCAAATCCCTAAGCTAATTCAAGCAGAGGCGATGCTGCTTTCATCACACAAAATTAAAAACTTATATAAGGTTGATAAATGCTAACGTTTTTGCTGGTCATCAATATTGCTGGAACCGCCGCATTTGCTATTTCTGGTGCATTATTGGCGGCTAAGAAAAAAATGGACTGGGTGGGGTTTGTTTTTATTGGCAATGTCACAGGTATCGGTGGAGGCACCTTGCGCGACGTTATATTAGACGTACCTGTCTTTTGGTTAGTCGATTGGTATTATGTTGTCATATGCAGTATTTCTGCTGTCATCACCTATTTCGCCGCCCAGCAAATATCTCGTAAATCAAACGCATTACTGTGGGCTGATGCTGTGGGCATGGCATTATTCAGTGTTTTGGGCGCCGAAAAGGCATTGAGCTTAGGAGCCGAAATTCCAGTTGCCGTTATAATGGGCGTGTTTAGTGCCTGTTTAGGCGGAATCATTCGCGACGTTATCCTAAATGATGTTCCTGTCGTCTTTCAGAAAGAAATTTACATCACGGCCTCGTTGTGCGGCGCAATTACTTTCTGTGTTTGTTATGGCTTGCTAGGCATAATTGATTTTTACGCCATAGGACTTGGCTGCGTTGTTGCATTTACCGTGCGTGCGATCGCAATAGTGACCAAGCTTTCCATGCCAGCACACAAAGGACTGCAGTGATATAATGAACTCAACCTGCTACCTTTTAATGTAAACATTACCGTAAAGAATGAGCAGGTTTTACCCTGCTCAACTTATTATGCCTGACTTTTAATCGTCGTCTTCAACCAGTGTCATCAACGACGTATTCCCGCCTGATGCCGTGGTATCAATACTAATTGTCTTTTCAGTAACCAAGCGCTGAATCAAATTGTCATTATATTCGGCCGTAATAACCGGTAATATTGCACCCTGTCTCTCTGCTAATTTCGCAGAAATATAGGCACTTCGGTCCGTCCGACTATCCACCACAACTCCTGTCAAACCCTTATTCATCAATAAAGCTTCCAGGTGACACAAATTTGCCACTTGGAAAACTGAATTTGGCGCTCCCGTGCTTGCTAATTTTTCTTTGAATGTCAGAGCCTCTTCATAGAACAAGTCTGAAACCACCGAAATAACTAAATTACCCGTTGCTAATGCAGTTACAATCGACAACATCCAGTACTCAAAGGTTACGTCTTTATCGGCGAAACACACTAACACTCCTCGAGGTTCCAAATGCAAGGTATTCGATTCTCCAGTAGGACCCGGCAAGTGAATAGGTGCGCGCAACCGACGCTCAATAGCAATCAGCTGGGTTCTAGCTGTCGCTAATGTTTGATTTAAGTCCTCAGCGAGTTCTTCAACAATTTCAACATTAGCAATTTTTGCTAATAATTGACGTACAAACGAAATACGACTGATCAGTGGTGTTAAGCGCCACTGGTTTTCAACAGCCAATGCCGAGTCCATCAAGTTGTTAGCTTCAGTTACCGCAGTTGCATCGCTTTGAATTGCTTTATCATCAGCATAATTTTCAACTTGCGATGCCACTTTAGGTGTCGCCCTTTCTTTCATCAAACGCGGTAAATAGTTCGGACCACCGGCTTTAGGGCCAGTGCCTGACAATCCTCGTCCGCCGAATGGCTGAACGCCAACAATAGCGCCAATCATGTTGCGATTGATGTATACGTTACCTGCTCTAGAAAGATGCGCCAATTCGATAGCACGCTCTTCAATGCGCGAGTGGATGCCCATCGTCAGACCAAAACCTGTGCTATTGATTTGCTGTATGACTTTGTCTATTTCTTTACCTTTAAAGCGGACCAAATGCACACAAGGTCCAAAGACTTCTTTTTTCAACACGTCAATATTGTCTATTTCAAAAAAGTGCGGCGCAAAGAAGTTACCGTCGTTTGCAGGTAACTCACATTTGTGCAATAACTTTCCATTTTCTTGCATGTATTCGACATGATCGTTGAGTGCTTTCAATGCTTTTTTATCAATGACTGGTCCAATATCTGTGGACAAAAATGCAGGGTCACCCAGTGATAATTCTTTCATAGCACCAACAATCATTTCGCTCACGACATCAGCGATATCCTCTTGCACAAACAATACTCGTAAGGCTGAGCAACGCTGACCGGCACTCAGGAAACCAGAAATGACGACATCATCTACTACTTGTTCAGGAAGCGCAGTTGAGTCAACAATCATGCAATTTTGACCGCCAGTTTCTGCAATCAGCGGAACCTGTTCCGTGCCACGAGCCGCTAATATTTGTGATATTAGCGATCCTGTTTGCGTTGAGCCGGTGAACATGACGCATTGAATGCGCTCGTCAGGTAAAAGTACATCGCCAACATCAGGGCCGTTAGCAATAACTATATTGACTGTATCTTCAGGCAAACCGACAGATATCATCAATTCCAAGGCACGTTTAGCAATTAAACTAGTTTGCTCTGCTGGTTTGGCGATGACGGTATTTCCGGCAACTAACGCTGCTGCTATTTGTCCCATAAAAATAGCCAAAGGGAAATTCCAAGGGCTTATACAAAGGACCACTCCGCGCGATTGCAAACGGTTGCCAGGATCAAGTCGTTTAGCTTCAACTGCATAGTAACGGCAAAAATCCACAGCCTCTCGAACTTCATCAATACTATCTGAGGTAACCTTACCCGCTTCTTTTATGCACAAGCCAATTAACTCGTCCATATGACGTTCAAGAATGCCAGCGATACGCATTAATAGGTCGGCCCGGTCTTCCACCGGCTCTTTCGACCAAGACTCTGACGCTTTGGTTGTGCGTTCAAGCATAGCTAGCATATCTGCTTTACTATGAAACTGATGCGTTCCTACGATCTCGCTCAATAAAGCTGGGTTGCGCACGATGATCTGATTTTCAACCTCACCAACATTACCGAGTGCTTTTACATGCTCTTCAAACCATCTCTCTAATCTCAGAGATAAATCCAGAGTCGCGTTCAAATCATAGATGTCAAAGCCGCGGGCATTTGCTCTGCTTGGCGCATATAAATCAACTGGCATAACAATTTGTTTGTTTTCCCGCACCTGCAAACGCTGTGTGCGCTCTACTGGATCCTCCAATAGTGATTCAACTTGCAGGCTGTCATCGACTATCGCATTGACGAACGATGAATTGGCTCCATTTTCTAATAAACGACGAACCAAATAAGCCAACAATTCTTCATGAACACCAACCGGTGCATAAACTCGACATTGGATCTTATCTTTAGTCACCACTTGATCGTATAAAGAGTCGCCCATTCCATGTAAGCACTGAAATTCAAAGCCTTCTTTATCGTCACCTGCAAGCTCAATAATAACTGACGCAGTATAAGCGTTGTGAGTCGCAAACTGCGGGTAGATACTGTCGCGATATGCCAACATTCTATTTGCACACGCGTGATAAGAAACATCGGTAGAGGTTTTACGAGTGAACACGGGGAAATCGTCAAAACCACCTTGTTGAGTGTGCTTTATTTCGGTATCCCAATACGCGCCTTTAACCAAGCGAACCATCATTTTACGGCCCACTTTAAGTGTCAATTCGCGTAACCATTCGATCACAAAAATAGCGCGCTTTTGATATGACTGAACGGCTAAACCAAAACCGTGCCAACCGTCTAAATCGGGATCGCTAAATACTTTTTCAATAATATCCAGGGATATGTCAAGTCGCTCAGACTCTTCAGCATCGACCGTTAAACCAATGTCATACTTCTTCGCCATTAAGCATAAGGTTTTTAGTTTTGCAGGAATTTCTTCCATAACGCGATCATATTTAGCAAAATCATAGCGCGGATGAATAGCTGAAAGCTTGACGGAAATCCCCGGACTCTTGCGCGGTCCGCGTCCCTTTGCCGCTTTACCAATTACTTCAATAGCTTTTACATAAGCTTGATAATAGCGCTCTGCATCCTTACCTGTTCTGGCACCTTCACCTAACATGTCATAGGAATAGACATAACCTTGGGTTTCTTTTTTCGCCGCTCTTTCAACAGCATCTTCGATACGTTCGCCCATAACAAATTGGCGACCCATCACTTTCATTGCAATTTTCATTGCTCGGCGGATAACCGGCTCACCTAAACGGCCCATGGTCTTTTTGAGTAATCCGAACTGCTCAGATTTGCGTTTATCTGCGTAGTTAACCATATTACCGGTTAACAATAATCCCCAAGCAGAAGCGTTAACGAATAATGAATCGCTATTACCTAAGTGAGGTGTCCATTCTCCTTTTGAAAGTTTGTCTCGAATAAGCTCTTCTTGCGTGTGTTTATCAGGTACACGCAACAGCGCTTCGGCTAAACACATCAATACGATCCCTTCCGCTGTTGACAGCGAAAATTCGTTTAATAGCGCATCGACACCACCGTGACCTTCTTGCTCGCGGCGAATTTGTAAAACCATGGTCCTAGCGCGTTCCCATGCACGTGACCGAGCAGCCATATTCACTTCTGCTTCAGGTAAAATATGATCAATAGCCTCTGATTCACCGATACGGTAAAACTCGCGTATTTTCTGCCGGATCGGACAGGTATTATTGATTGTATTGTTCACTAACATTGGCTTGCCTCACAGTTGTATTTTGCACTCTTTTTAACACTATTTTTAGCGCTATCTTTTTGTGCTGATGCTGCCCTAATTTTGCAGCTTAAAAAGTTCGCGTACGATAAGCCTAATTGCAATGAAAAACTACCTTTGTGAGCAAAAACTTTACTTGGTTTTATCAACTAATTTTACAAGCATTTACACAGCGTATATAACACCCTAATTTTTAACCAAAAACGCATAAACAAAACCGCGTTTTCATTGGTTGTTGCCTGCTTATCAGCTATAATTATTCGCAACATATTGATTAAAGGCTCTTCATCGCACTAAGCGGCTTCTTTTTGGTCTTTGCTTTAGTCAAGTGCAAACGACAATATTTATAAGCGTTACAAGGATTATTTTATGTTTAGGCATCGTTTCCCGTCAAAAATGCCAGCAGCGCAGCACGGCAGAATATCTCTTTGGATTTCGATTCCCCTAGGAACGATTGCTATTATCGCCGCGTTATATTTATTATTTGCCAATACCTTGTTAAAAACGCTTGCGCAAAATGCACTTGGTCATGCATCTGGTGCAGAGGTAAATATCGACGCCGTCAAGCATAGCCTTTTTCCATTTGGTTTAACTCTAACTCGACTGCAAGCCACTGATAACCGAAATCCTATTCACAATAAGATTGACATTGGGATGCTCAAAGGCAATGTTAATTTTATGCCCTTATTAAGCAAAAAACTCATTATTGATGAACTCAATGTGCAAGATGTTGAGTTTGATACCAAACGCGACAACGCCGGTGCAATTTATGTTCAACCTGATATTCAAGCCTCAAGTTTTGCCTTCCCAACCTTGGCAGACTTACCAAGCGTCGATGAGATATTAGAAAAATCACCATTAAAGACCACCGCCGCCGTTGCTGACGCAAAAAAAGTAGTTCAACAATACGAACAAGCCCTTCAAGATAAGTATGCCGCTTTACCTAGCAAAGAGAAATTAACGGTTTATAAAGAGCGTCTTAAAGTCCTAAAAGAAACTGACTATAAAAACCCAGCTAATTTGATTGCAGCAAAAAAAGAATTTGATGACATCAAAGAAACAATGACAAAAGACAGAGCAAACATGTCAGCATTTGTCGACCTAGCGGAAGAGGCCCAAGCCGCTTCAGTAAATTCAGTATCTGCATTAAAAACCGCACCTCAAGAAGACGTTGTCCTGCTCAAAGGCCTAATTGCCGGAGACGAAGATGCTATTGGCAAAGTAACCCAGCACTTATTCGGTGAAAAGGCTAAAATTTACACTAAAGGTCTGTTAGTTGTCATGGATATACTGTCTAACAATTCCGATGATCTTATTATTGAACAAACTACAGCGGATGATGGCTTACCCAATGTTTGGATCAAGAAAGCGGCTGTGAACATTAAATGGCAAGATCAAAACATTCAAACCGAGTGGCAAAATATAACAGATCAACATGCGCTTATAGGCAAACCAACTATGTTTTTAGTCAATTCAAGTAAGGCTAAAAATTGGCATAATATTGACCTAAACGGTACTTTTGAAATTATTGAAGGCAGGGTAAATTCAGTCCAAAACTGGGATATTAAAGGCTTAGTATTAGATGCAATTGAATTAATACCAGAACAGTCAAAGCAAAAACTAAATGCATTACTAGAGTCGGGTTTACTTGCTAGCACAGGTGAATTAAACATAGTCGATGGCAAGCTGTCTGGTTCGTCGGTATTCGATCTCAGTGTCTTGGAGTTAAAAGCAACAGGTGAAAATGATTTAACAAATGCGATGGCTGAAATAATTTCAGGCTTGTCTGAGCTAAAATTGAGCACTGATTTTTCTGGTAGCCTTACTAACCCATCCATTAAAATAAAATCAGATTTGGACAAAAAAATACGACAAGCGCTTTCTAGTGGCCTGACTGGCGATAGTTCTGGTAAACTAAGTGAGCTAAAAATTAAATTAAATGCAAAAGTGGCTGAACAATTAGGACAGTCGGAGCAACAACTAGCTTCCGTTGATGCTCTGCTAAGTGCGGTGCAAGGTAATACTGACAGCCTAAATGAGCTATTAAAATCACAGATGACAAATGCAATAGACAACAAAAAAAATAAATTATTAAATAAACTTAGCGGTAAGTTGCTTGGCAACCAATAAAAACAAAGCCAATAAGGAATGAGCTATGCGCAATAGATGGATACTCGTCATATTGATTGCCCTGCTGGGTTTACTGCAGGCTCGCCTATGGTTTGGCAAGAATAGCATCGCCGATTACAACCTGATGAAATCAGAAGTAGAAGAATTGCAAAAACAAAACGCGAATCTAAAACAGCGTAATGCGCTTCTCAAGGCTGATATTAGGGACCTTCAACTGGGTTTAGAATCTATTGAAGAAAGAGCACGTAACGAACTAGGTCTGATTAAAGACGGCGAGACTTTTTACCGAATTTTACCCCCAGAGAAGTAATTTTGACAGCAGTAGAAAAATTTGTAGCCGTTGTTGCTGCTGCCGGTATTGGCAGTAGAATGAAGTCATCGGTGGCAAAGCAATATCTTACCATTGGCAATCAAACTGTTATCGAGCATACGCTCGATGCATTGCTGTCCCACCATCAAATTCAACGAATTGTTGTCGTTTTACATCCGCAAGACACTATTTTTAAATCGTTAAAAGTATCTCAAAACCCGTTAATTGAGACCGTTACTGGCGGGATCCAAAGAGTTGATTCAGTGTTAAGCGGTTTGCTGCATTGCTTAACCGAGCCAATAGTAAATACAAATTCGTGGATATTAGTGCATGATGCGGCAAGGCCTTGTGTAACTCATGCAGAACTCGATGATTTATTCGCCAGTATAAACACTTGTGATGGCGCTATATTGGCCGTCCCTGTTACGGATACTATAAAACGAGCTTTTTCAAATAAAAATAGTCCAATAGCTGAAATTGAAGAAACAGTCGAACGCACTCAGCTTTGGCAAGCTCAAACACCACAGTTTTTTCCACTGAAAAAGTTAATAAATGCGATTGAACTCGCGCAACATAATAACATTGATATTACCGATGAAGCTTCAGCAATGGAGCATATCAAGGCGAGTGTAAAACTCATTGAAGGACGCAGTACCAACATAAAAATAACCCGCTCATGCGATTTAGCATTAGCCGCGTTTTATTTAACCAATGATACATTTACAAACAATAATAAAAATAATTAGCAAGGAGGTACTCTATGTTCCGTATAGGTCATGGTTACGATGTACACAAGTTTGGTGGAATGGGTCCAATAACTATTGGTGGTATCTGCATAGTCCATGAACGCGGCTTAATTGCTCACTCCGATGGCGATGTTGCTTTACATGCATTATGCGATGCGCTTCTCGGGTCATTAGCATTAGGTGACATTGGACATCACTTCCCAGACACTGACAAAAGTTACGAGAACATTAGCAGCCTAGAACTATTAAGGCAGGTTTACCAACGCATTCAAGATTTAGGCTATATGCTAAGCAATGCCGATATTACGATTGAAGCTCAAGCACCAAAAATGGCACCTCACATTAACTTTATGCGCGAAGCAATCTCTGACGCCATGGGCGTTTCGGTAAAGGATATCAGCATCAAAGCAACGACAACTGAAGGACTTGGCTTTGTAGGACGAGAAGAAGGCATTGCATGCCACGCTGTCGTACTCATATGTCCGCGCAGATAACTGAATGTCATTATCGATTTCGCATTGGTCTAGATTGTATGGTGACGCACTAGGCAGCGCCACGCTCAAGCAAGAACTGCACGATTTCATCGTCGAGGAACAACTCGGATTTGAGCCCAGCGGTGAAGGTGAGCACATTTTCTTATGGTTGGAGAAGGCTAACCTAAACACCGCCTTTGTCGCTGAGTCGCTCGCAAGATATAGTAAACTGCACTTGCGCGATATTACCTACGCTGGCAGAAAAGACAAATTCGCATTAACTCGACAATGGTTTGGGGTTCATATTGCCAACAAAAAAGAACCTAATTGGGATGACTTTGAACTTCAAGGTGCAAAAATTTTACAGGTCACACGCAACGATCGAAAGTTGCGTGTTGGCGTGCTCAAAGGCAATAAATTCGAAATTACATTGCGAAACTTAACATCGACATCGAAGGATTATGCTGAATTTGATATCTGCGCATTGGAACAACGCCTAGAACTTATAAAACACCAAGGGGCACCCAATTATTACGGCAGCCAACGTTTTGGCGAAATTAGACTAACAGCAAAAGATACCGAGCAAGTAACGGCAACTGCTAGGTTACTACAAGGTGGTAATCTTGCCTTAGCTGAAAAACTAATAGGTGGTGAAAGCATCCGTAATCGTAATAGACGTTCCATGGCTATATCGGCATTGCGAAGCTGGTTATTCAATGAAATTATTCACCAACGAATAGTGCAACAAAACTTCCATCATCCGTTGCTTGGCGATGCTATGCAATTAAGTGGCTCAAACAGCTTTTTTATGTTCGAAGATGAAGCTGAACATGCTGACATAATAAAGCGATTAGCCGAATTTGATATCAACATTACCGCACCTTTATGGGGTGACGGAAAACTACACTCAACGGCAACAACTAGAGCCTTGGAGTTGAACTGTGTCACACCATTCCCTGACATCATCCAAACACTTAATTCATTAGGCTTAAAACAAGAAAGAAGAGCTATTCGTATTATTCCACAAGGATTTACTTGGCAAATAGAAGATAATAATTTAATGATGCAGTTTTCCCTTCCTGCGGGCTGTTTTGCAACCTCGATTGTAAGAGAACTGGTGGATGTTTGAGCAATTTATGATTAATTATTGCTTACATAAATACCCGACTAACTTGCTATCAAAGCATGTTCTTGCATCACAGTATTGTGACTATGAAACCGCTGCGCGGGCAACTAGCAAAAAGGCGAACAACACATGAACATATTATTGAGCAATGATGACGGTGTAAATGCCGTAGGAATAGCGGTACTTTTTGAGCACTTGTCAAAAGAACATGATGTCACCGTGATTGCCCCTGACCGCAACTGCAGCGGAATGAGTAACGCACTGTCACTGCACTCGCCGTTGCGCATTGAGAAAATGCCGAATGGCTTCTATGCGGTGAATGGGACACCATCAGATTGCGTCCAATTGGGTATTAACAAATTCATGCTGCAGGAGCCAGATTTAGTCGTGTCTGGCATTAACCACGGCCCCAATTTAGGCGATGACACTATTTATTCAGGTACGGTAGCGGCAGCGTTAGAAGGTCGCCATATGGGCTTGCCGGCGATAGCTGTATCACTTTGTAGCAAAAAAGAAGATCATTTCGATACCGCTGCAAAGGTGACTTGCGATATTATTCGCCGCCTTACTTCGCATCCCCTAGAACAAAACGAGATTTTAAATATAAATGTGCCCGCCATTCCTTACGAGTGCATAAAAGGTATAGCGGCTACTAGGCTGGGTAAACGTCATCGTGCAGAAACGATGGTAGAAAGTACGGATCCATTTGGCAGAACCATATATTGGTATGGCAAACTGGGTAGTGAGCAGGATGCGGGTGAAGGCACTGACTTTGACGCAGTAAATAACAATTACTGTTCTGTAACGCCACTGTCTGTGGATATGACAGTGCATCAGAAAGTAAGCAAAATGAACGCTTGGTTGAATACCAAAGAAACCATGAACTAGGAATAAAAATGGCAATATCATCTCGCAAGGGTTTACAACTCGCGCAACTGTTAGAACAAGAAGGCGTAACGGACAATAGAGTATTAACTGCTATTGCTAAGATACCCCGCGAAATTTTTATTCCAGACGCACTTAAACACAAAGCTTATCAAAATACAGCCTTGCCTATTGGACAAGGACAAACGATATCGCAACCGTATATCGTGGCAAAAATGACGGAGTTATTGCTTAATGCGCCAGTACTGCCGAAGAAAATCTTAGAAATTGGTACTGGATCTGGCTACCAAACTGCTATTTTAGCAGGTATTTTTGGGCACATATATTCAGTCGAACGCATCAAGGCTTTGCAGTTTCAAGCAAAACGTCGCATGAATCAACTCGACTTTCACAACATTTCAATGAAGCATGGTGATGGCTGGCAAGGGTGGCAAAGCAAAGGTCCGTTTGACGGCATTATTGTTACAGCAGCAGCTACAAAACTGCCACAGGCTTTACTAGACCAACTTAACGACGGTGGTCGCTTAATTATTCCAGTTGGCGATGAACAACAAAGTTTGAAGTGCATTGACCGCCAAGGTAAAGAGTTTATCGAAAAAGCCATTGAGTCAGTGCGTTTTGTGCCTCTTGTAGCAGGCGATTTGCTGTGAAGATAGTTGAAACTTATTATCAACGTTGCTTCAAATGAACACCACACAAAACATGATTTACTTGGTCAAACGGAAATTACTGATCCTTGCAAAAGTAGGCAGTTGTGTTTTCGCGCTCATCTTGGTGGCATCATGCAGCGGTCGCTCACAGCCAGCCCCAGTCATGTCGCTTAACACCACTGTCGCGAAACAAAATAATCTCACTGAAATAGATGGTGAGACATATGAAGTCCAAAGGGGCGACACTCTCTTTGCCGTTGCATTTTACAGTGGTAATGATTACAGAGATATCGCTAAATATAACAATATACAAGCTCCATACAGCATATATCCGGGTCAAACCTTAACCTTAATTGCCCCATCTTCAAAATATAATAAGAATAAAAACAACGGTATAACGTCAAAAGCAAATAGGGCTACTAAAGTTGTAGTTGACCCAGTTAAAACACAGGCGTATGGTGAGAGAGAAAGAAATATTCATCGAAAAAAATTATATAAACAACACGAAACGTCGAATAAACCTGATAAGGACGTAAATTGGATATGGCCCGCATCAGGTAAATCAACGTCTGCGGTAGTCGGTAGTGACGGCACTAACCGTGGGCTTGATATAAAAGGCGACTTGTATTCCCCAATATATGCAGCTGCAAGTGGTAAAGTTGTTTATGCAGGTAATGCGTTAAAGGGATATGGAAATCTGGTAATTATTAAGCACGATAATAATTTATTAAGCGCCTATGCGCACAACGATACGATTTTAGTTAGCGAGCAACGTTATGTTAAGCAAGGACAAAAAATTGCAACAATGGGTCGCACTGGTTCCAGCGATGTTATGCTGCATTTTGAAATCAGGCGTAAAGGGAAGTCGCTTGATCCCTTCAAATTCTTACCAAAAAAATAATTCCTGTATTGGCTCATCCATAGTAGGATCCGCTGTTCGACCTCTCACTAAATTAACATTACAAAGTTGATAGGGGTGAATCATGACCACAAAACAGATTGGCAAAACTACAGCCCCAAAAGCACAAACTGATGTCTTAGACGTCAGCACTAAACAGCTTGATGCTACCCAAATATATTTGGGAGAAATTGGCTTTTCACCCTTACTGACAGCTGAGGAAGAGGTTAAATTTTCGCGTGAAGCGTTGAAGGGTAACGAAAAATCTCGAGAACGAATGATTGTTAGTAACTTGCGCCTAGTGGTTAAAATTGCTCGTCGCTATAACAATCGAGGCTTGGCCTTACTAGATTTGATTGAAGAAGGTAACTTAGGTCTAATTCGTGCTGTTGAAAAATTTGATCCTGAACGCGGTTTCCGTTTTTCAACCTACGCAACTTGGTGGATACGTCAAACTATTGAGCGCGCGTTGATGAACCAAACGCGCACTATTCGGTTACCGATCCATATAGTTAAAGAGCTTAACTTATATTTACGAACTGCTAGAAAGCTCTCTCAAAAACTTGACCATGAACCCACAGCAGAAGAAATTGCTGAGGCTACAGGTGAACCAGTGGCTAGCGTTCAAAAAATGCTAAAATTGAACGAACGAATTAATTCCGTCGACACACCTATTGGCGGTGACGATGAGAATAAAGCACTACTTGACATTATTGCGGATGAGCGCGGCACCGAACCAGAAAATCAACTACAAACTAGTGATATGAAACTGCACATTATAAAATGGTTAGAACAGCTCAACCCAAAACAAACAGAAGTATTAGCAAGACGATTTGGTTTACTCGGCCATGAGCCAGCAACCTTAGAAGATGTAGGCATTGAAATAGGCTTAACGAGAGAGCGAGTTAGGCAAATTCAAGTTGAAGCATTAAAACGTTTGAAAGATGTTTTACGTCATCATGGTCTTGATATAGAGTCACTATTCACATACCAAGGGTAATAAAAACTAAACTCATGATTTTTGCTTTCGTACGACTCGCTATATCTGGTCTCATTGCTTTCTTTTTTTATGCTGCGTGGGCTTACTACGCTAACAGTTTAGTCACTGATGACACCAACATTCTTTATAAAGCGGCATTAGTGCAAGGTACTTACAGCGGTGGTATTACACTTATATTCACCTTTGTACTGGAGCTTTGTCATAAAGTTTTTAGAAATGAACAATATTGCCTTCCATTTGTTATTCCGACACTGGCAAAACCTAGTTTTTTTAGCAAAGAATGTGCAACAAGCAAAGCCTTTGAAGCGTCTTTGCTAAATATTGAACATGCCCGCAAAGGAAGTTGTATACCCGGCATGTTGATAACGCCATTACCGGCAATTGCAGTGCAGAGTGTGTTTGTAATAGGAGTGAATATTGCTTTTATGACGCCTAATTTATGGCTAACAGTGGCACCGTCGATTTTTTTTAGTGCGGTCTACGGGTATGTATATAGTGTTTCATTAACCAAAAAGCTTAAGCACGTTCAAGCGTAACAAAGGTGTAATCATGTGGGTTTTTATCGTCTTTTTGGTGAGTTTCTCGGGCCAGCTCAATCCAATTAGCGTTTGCTTCATAATCTGGGAATTGTGTATCGCCATCAACCTTTAAATCGATAAAGGTCAAATACAGTCTTTGCGCTTGTGCCAACATCGATTTATAAATGCTTCCGCCTCCAATGATCATGACTTCATCAAAAACGGATGCTTCTTGCATAGCCGCCTCGATGGATGTCACAACCGTTGCATCACGTAATACATAAGATTTATTGGCAGTAATAACAATATTTGGGCGCCCTGGTAGCGCCCTTCCAATCGACTCATAGGTTTTTCTACCCATGAGCACAGGTTTGCCCATGGTAACCGATTTGAAGTGCTTTAGATCTGCTGGCAAATGCCAAGGCATATCATTATCAGCACCAATTATGCGATTTTCTGCCATGGCGGCAATCATTGATATCATCTGTGTATGTCCAATATATTATTCAATGCACGCTACCTTTACTGTCTACTTCTGGTAGATAACTTCGACGTCATAATCGTCATCATCCCAATCTTCATCGTCTAGGTCGGCGTCAGCATCTGTATCGTCGTTTTGACTCTCTAAAACTGCTTCCTCAGGATTGGTATTCCACGTAAACGTCATTTCTTCTTCTTTATTGAACATTTCTTCTTCAGGTGGCAGAGAATCAATGAACTCCATGATGTCTTGACAAAGCACATCAACATTCAGCTTCTGAAAAGCTGAAATTTGGTAGTAATCTTCTTCCCATCCTAATTTCGCAGCGATATCTGCGCATAAAGCATTTGCTTCATCTTCTAACATTAAATCAATTTTATTGAACACTAGCCAGCGTGGCTTTGCAGCTAGCTTCGGACTATATTTATCTAATTCGTTATCAATAGTTAACGCATTCTGAACTGGGTCAGAACCATCTGCTGGCATAATGTCAATCAAATGGATTAATACTCTACAACGCTCGAGGTGCCTCAGAAACTGAATACCAAGCCCAGCACCATCAGAAGCACCTTCAATAAGACCAGGGATATCGGCAACAACGAAACTCGCTTGTGAGTCGAGACGAACAACACCTAAGTTTGGTATCAAAGTGGTAAATGGGTAGTCAGCAACTTTTGGTGTGGCTGCAGAAACCGAGCGAATAAACGTCGACTTACCGGCATTAGGCATTCCCAACATACCTACATCCGCAAGCAGCATTAGTTCTAAAGAAAGTTTACGAATTTCGCCTGGTGTGCCGTCTGATTTGATACGCGGCGCTCTGTTGGTACTGCTCTTAAATCGAGCATTACCCAAGCCGTGATAACCACCTTGAGCAACTTTCATGCGTTGACCATGCTTAACTAAGTCACCCAAAAATTCACCGGTGTCTTTGTCTGCAGCGCGAGTACCAACGGGTACGGCCAAAATTAAATCTTCACCACCGCGACCAGTACAATCGGCACCTTGGCCGTTAGTGCCGCGTTGTGCACGATGAAAACGTTCGAAACGATAATCAATTAAGGTATTCAAGTTTTCGTCAGCTTCGAGATAGACACTACCGCCATCACCACCATCACCGCCATCAGGGCCACCGTTAGGTATGTATTTCTCGCGTCTGAATCCAATAACGCCGTTACCACCGTCTCCGGCTTCTACGCGTATTTCTGCTTCATCAACAAACTTCATATCTTTTTTCTAAACCTGTGGTTGGTGCGCGTCAGCAAGCCAAGTGCAATGCCTTCACACGAAATTACGCTTTAAGTATAGCAGTTTTTGCTGTACCAGTAACTGGTCTTTAAACCAGCTTTAAACTCTAAACAATTCAGCTCTTTATATGCCGCTGTCAAGATCCTTGTACATATCAGTGTCATATTTCATACAAAGTGCTACCGCGTTACAAACATACCTGTTTTTCACAAATAGAGTATAAGATCGGGGCATTAAACAATTAACATATTACTAAAAAACAAAATTGCTAATCAGTGTATGTACAAGCCCCTTTCTCAAAAAAACCGCTAATCTCAAGGATGAAATTACGAACCCTACCATGGATGGATTCGCCGCGTTTTTTTGAGAAAGGGGCTTGTATATAAAATGACGGTTCAATAACCAGCAATACAAAAACACTCGATTATAAATAAATGAGCATATTTTACGCCAGAAAACATCTGCTATAAGCTCCGGGCTAAAGAATTACGCAAAAAAAACCCCGCCGATAGCGGGGTTTTCGATATGCTTTAAACCAGATTAATCAGCAAGAATACTGACAAATCTGCGGTTTTTAGGACCTTTGATTTCAAACTGTACTTTACCCGCTGTAAGAGCGAATAACGTATGGTCTTTACCGATACCCATGTTGTTACCAGGGTGAAACTTAGTTCCACGCTGACGAACAATAATGTTACCAGCTAATACATCTTGGCCGCCGTAGCGTTTAACGCCTAAGCGTTTACTTTCTGAATCGCGACCGTTTTTAGTACTACCACCAGCTTTTTTATGTGCCATGAGTTAGTGCTCCTATTATGCGTTGATTGCAGTGATTTTTACTTCCGTAAACCACTGGCGATGTCCCATCTGCGTACGACTATGCTTACGTCGACGGAACTTAACTACTTTAATTTTTTCGCCACGACCGTGAACAACGATCTCAGCTGTAACTTTACCACCAGCAACATAAGGGGTTCCGATTTTTACATCTTCGCCATTGCTAATCATCAAGATATTATCGAATTCGATTGACTCACCTGGAGCCACTTCAATCTTTTCAAGACGAACGGTTTGACCTTCGGCCACACGGTGTTGTTTACCACCACTTTGGAAAACCGCGTACATATATTTCTCCGCACTGCGCATACAAGCGCTTTTTATTCAAAAAACAGGGCGCGAATTGTACTTTATGGAATCTAATCTATCAAGCACAAAACCGAATTTTATTCTGGGTATTTTCAATTACGTAGAAATAGCCATAATAAGGGAGCAAAATAAGTCTTATTTGCATCAGTTTTGTACATGGCATTATAGATTAATGTACACTACCGCACATCACTTATATTCTTTAACTTTAGGCCCGGTACGAGTTCAATATGGATTTAGCAAGTATTCAATCACTCACTGCATTGGACATGCAGGCAGTTAATAAACTGATTCAAACGCAAGTTGATTCTGACGTTGCCCTTATTAATCAACTCGGTTTTTACATCGTTAACAGCGGCGGCAAAAGATTGCGTCCATTGCTCACGGTCTTGGCTGCTCGGTCCCTCAATATTAAAAACGATGAGCACCACACGTTGGCGGCTATTATTGAATTTATACATACAGCAACACTATTGCATGACGATGTTGTCGATGAGTCGACTATGCGCCGCGGGCAAGAGACCGCTAATGCGGTATTTGGTAACCAAGCGAGTGTATTAGTGGGTGACTTCTTGTATTCACGTGCCTTTCAGATGATGGTTAGCTTAAAACGCATGAGAGTAATGGACATTTTATCTGACGCAACCAACCGCATTGCACAAGGTGAAGTCATGCAATTAATGAATTGCAACGATCCTGACACCACCGAAGCAAGCTATTTAGAGGTTATTTATAGCAAGACGGCGCGTTTGTTTGAGGCTGCAACTCAACTTGCGGCCATACTAACGGATCAAAATGAAGAAATTGAATTAGCAATGCAGGCGTATGGAAAGCATTTAGGCACTGCGTTTCAACTCATTGATGATGTCCTTGATTACACAGCACAAGCAGATGAGATGGGTAAGAATGCAGGTGATGATTTAGCTGAAGGTAAGCCAACATTACCTCTTTTACATGCAATGTGGCATTGTGGAATGGCAGATGCGCGTCTCATTCGAGACGCAATTGAGAACGCAAATGGTATGGCACATTTCGATCATATTTTAAAAGTAATGCAAGCCACTGGTTCACTAGCTTACACACGCGAATGTGCTGAAATTGAAGCTCAAAAAGCGAAAGAGGCATTAACTGCTATTCCTGACAGCGAATTTAAAGAAGCTCTAATTGGACTCGCAGATTTATCCGTTAACAGAAACTACTAATGCTTTTGACGCACTGCATTTTTATCGCCACTTACCACCATAAGCCAGTGGAACTCTTATGTTCGGCGAAACTCTATGTTCGCCCATAAAATTTGGACCGTTGCCGATGTGTCAACTAGCTTCAAATCGCCCATATCATTTATCTGGTTGAGCAGTATGCCAGCAAAAAACGGAATACGCCGGAAATAGGTTTTACCCTCTTTTTGATAAAGATAGTCTTGTGACTTGGCCAAAACAAACAACACGGGTAAACATAGAAAAAACCAGAGTGCCCACTGTGAATAAAAAAATGAAATCATTTGCAATGGCAAGGCGCCGTAAAGAAGTGCAAAAAATGCGCTATTAAGAATAGACCGTTTCATAAAAATCCCTTTTAACACTGCGTCTTCAAATACAATTATGTTGCTTCGTTCAACGCAATGGTTGCAAATAATAGCAGAAATTTTGTGCAGGCAACAGAAAATATAAAAGCTTCTTCACTAAATACTCAGACTCAAAAAAGCCACTTCATAGGCGAATGCCGATTAGTTGGCCTCTTATTCCTTCAGTTACTCGTGTAGCTGTGTATGACAATAAGTTTGCAGATGGCAACGCTAATCGCTTACCAAGCCTAGCTCTCTCGTCATATTTTCATTACGTTCACGGTGCACGATAATATTATCTTCAATACGAATACCACCGAACGGTCTAAATTTATCAACAACGTTCCAATTAATGAATTTAGATTGCTCTGAGCCTTTAAGCTTCGCTAGTAAACTATCGATAAAATACAATCCAGGTTCAATCGTGAACACCTGTTTTGGTTCAATAATACGAGTGCATCGCAAGAAGGGGTGATTTTCTGGCGCCGGATTAGGTGTTCCCCGATCATCCCTAGCATGCCCGGCAACATCATGCACTTGTAAACCCAAGAAATGGCCAACACCATGGGGGAAGAACGTACTTACTATGCCACTTTCTACGCAATCTTCTACCGACAGATTCACAATACCAAAATCATGCAAAATTTGCGCAATACCAACATGTGCAGCCAAATGAATTTCAACATAACTTAAGCCTGGTTTCATTTGTTCGCCTAGCTTGATAGTTAACGCATCCACCGCTTTAATTAAGTCAGTAAACTCATGTTGTTTGGCACAATACGTGCGGGTAATATCAGCAGCATATCCATGGTAACTAGCTCCAGCATCGATTAAAAACGTTTTAAAGTCAGCCGGTGCGACTGAATTTGTTTGCATGTAATGCAGTATGGCTGCGTTTTCATTTAACGCTACAATATTATTATAAGGAAGTTCATTGTGACCTTGTCTTGCTGCGCTGAGGTAGGCATTGTTAATATCGAATTCGCTTTTTTCATCAAAAAACGCAGCTTTTGCTGCTAGATGTGCACCCACCGCGATAGTATTTGCTTGGCGCATGCATTCGAGCTCATAATCTGTTTTAAAGGCTCGTTGCCAGTGCAAATAGTTAAGTACACGATCCGGATTAACTAATTCGAAACCAAGTGCTTTGGCAACTTCAATGTATTCACCTATATAAGCGTATTTTACTTTGTCATACGGCAAGTGTTTTTCGACTGCTTTAGCTTGTTTTAAATACACAATATCAAAATGTTCAACCCAAAATTCTGTTGGCTCAGGAGGCACTTTATGCCAGAAGTCCTCAGGCCGATAAAAAATAAGCTTTGGCTTGTCAGTGCCATTAACTACTAACCAGCAGCAAGGATTATCAACGACTGGAAGCCAGGCTTTAAATTGAGGATTTACTTTGTATGGATAATAGTTATCATCCAAGAACATGATTTTGCCTTGTCCAGAATGAATAATTAAACCGTCGATGCTTTCTCGCTGAATTGCTTCAAGTGTGCGAGCTTGTAAAACCTTTATATGTTCAGCGTAAGATGCAGAGTGACTTAGCATTGGTGTCCTCGTTTAGCGTATGGGTATCAACTTTATTTGGTTGACTTTTACATTATTTTTTGCGCAGTGTGCTTGGTACCATTAGGCTAGCACGCCATCACTTAGATGTCAGCGATATAAAGACAGTGTCAGCTAGTTTTAGTCGCCAACCGTGATCGGAATTTGCATTTGAACTAACTCACCGAAAACTGAATTACCTATTGGTTGTGGTGTTTTTGAATCACTGATTTCAAATAATTGGTGTTGATAAATTTGCTTGTATGCCATGACCGCTTTAACGTAGTTTCTGGTTTCTCTATAGGGAATAGTTTCGATCCATAAGTCTGCACCTACCGTTTCACTGGTCGGCAACCAACTTTTCACCCTACTCCAGCCTGCGTTGTATGAAGCAGTCGCAAGTAGCGTATTGTTGTCTACTTTATCCATTAAATAGCGTAAATACTTATTACCCAATTTAGCATTTGTATTGGGATTCATTAAGGCGCGATTTGACACTCGTTTTTTCTCTAAATACCTAGCTGTTGACGGCAACACCTGCATCAACCCAAAGGCCTTCGCTGACGACACCGCATCGCTCATAAAAGAGCTTTCTCTGCGCGCAATAGCAAATGCCCACTCAGGATCAATTTTATTACGTTGCGCCTCTTTGGTCAGAATATCCGAATAGGCCATGGGGAATCGCCTATTAACATCATTCAAATAACCTGTATTGGTAAAGGTAAATATAGCTTGATCATGCCAACCCCATTGACTCGCAATAACCGCCGATGCTAGCCTTTCCTGATCGTCCAATTGTTGTTGCACAAAGCGCCATTCCAATCTTGCCTCGTGGAATCTCCCTAACTTTTTGAGTTCAAAAGCACGCTTAGCGCTAGGCAGTTGTTTAAGTCGTTCAATCACCTCTTTTTCGATAACCAGAGGCTGATTCTGAAAGTTAAAAGATTGCTCTAACCTAGCACTCGCTAAAAATCCATAGTAATGACGCTCTCCTGCCAATTGCTTGAATAGCTCATTCGCCTTGTAATCATTACCCAACTCAGCATAACTGCGGGCTAACCAATATTGATAGTCATGAGCGCGAGTTAAGGTGGGTGACGCTTTTTCTATCAAGTTTATAATACTCGGCCACTTTTGCTCTTTTAACAATGTGGCCAGATGCCAGCGCAACACTTCCGGATCCTGCTCTAATAACTCTGATTTAATTAGCCAATATTCAGCATCTTGGTGTCTCGATATAGCCATGCTAATTGCAAACCTATTCGCAACATGCGCTTGTTGTTCGTCAGTAAATGTAAATTTCTTCTGTGCTCGTTCCCATGTTTTTATAGACGCAGCTTTATTTCGCCAAATTAGACGCCCTAAACCATAACTGATAATTTCTGTCTCAATATAAGGATAATGGCCTTTAAATACATTCAGTCTCTTTACTGTAGAGGGAGACTTTCTCGTTTTATACCATAAATCAGCGAGGTACTTTTTATCTTCCGGTAATAACGTTCTCAGATAAGCAATAATAGAGTATTGTCCACCATTTGCTGCTTTAGCAATGCGTTGCAAGATTAACTCTTCATTCAATTGACCGTCAGCTTTCCACTTTTTAAATAAAGGATCGCAGTCTTTCGGTTGCGACTTACTGACGTTCCACAAGTCAGCGACTTGCGAATATAACTGATCTTTATTAACATTGTCCTCGAGTTGATAACGCAAATATCGGCACGTTAATTTGATGTCACCCATTGGCGCGTAAAACTCCGTAAATAAGCTTTTGCGGTTTTTCTTCGCAAGGTATCGCAGCCACGGGCGTAAAACACGACGCTCCAGCGGCGTGTCTTTATATTCTTTAAGAAAAGCGCTAACTTGATCGACTTTCTTAGTTGTTAACCCATGCAAAATTTTTTTTTCTATCAAATAAGGGACTAATGGGTAGTCACCTAAGTTGATTATTAACGTTGCAAAATCTTTATCACTGGTGCTCCAAACTTGTTTTTCTATTCGCAAAAATTCAGCACGTTGACTCTCTAATTCTTTTTCTGGTGATCTATTTTCAAGCGAAAAGGCAACATCAGATAAAAACATACCGAATATTAAAAACAAGCAATACATAGTCACTATAACGTTAGACAATGGGGTTTCCGTTGTTGTTAAAAGTTAATTACATTAAACAAACAAAAAAATAACTGGTACAATGAGTTCTTGAAAAATTAGTATTCACAACCGTGTTGATAATCTATCAGAATGTTCTGTATCAATTAATACCACAATATTTGTCAGAACGTTCAAGTATAGTATAAACCACTGCCGAAAAATGGTGGTTAATCTTAACAATTTCTATAATGCATGTTGTAAATGTCACAGGAGAATATAATGATCTTTGAAGGCAAGAGTCTTTCAGTTGTACTGACAGACAACTCAATCGCTGAACTTGTGTTTGATGCACAAGGTTCAGTCAACAAATTCGACCGACAAACGGTTGAGGAACTCAACCAAGCCACAGTTGCTATTGCGGCTTCAAACGACGTGAAAGGCGTACTTGTGCGTTCTGCAAAGAGCACGTTCATTGTGGGAGCGGATATCACTGAATTCCTACCGTTATTTGAAATGGACCCGGTAGATATTCTAACTTGGGTTGCAAAAACGTCTCAAGTATTTGACCATTTTGAAGATTTAGCCGTGCCTATTGTTGTTGCAATAAATGGCTTTGCTCTTGGCGGTGGCTTTGAAATGGCGTTAGCTGGCGATATTCGAGTTGTTGATACAACATCAAGAGTCGGTTTCCCTGAAGTAAAGCTAGGCTTAATGCCAGGTTTTGGCGGAACGGTCCGTCTTCCGCGAGTTATTGGCGCTGATAACGCACTAGAATGGATGACCACGGGTCGTGACCGTGACGGTGCCCAAGCATTGAAGGAAGGTGCTGTTGATGCTGTTGTTGCACCCGAACATTTGCATGAAGCAGGCCGCAGCATGCTCCAAGATGCAATGGCTGGAAAGCTGGATTGGCAAGTTCGTAGGGCTCAGAAAAAAGCACCATTGATGTTAAACGCAAACGAATCAGTGATGAGTTTCTCAACTGCAGCAGCGATGGTAGCAGCGCAAGCAGGCAGACATTATCCCGCTCCACATAAAATGGTAGAAACCATCAGCAAAGCCGCGCGTCTTGACAGAGACGGTGCACTCAAACTTGAAAATGAAGGTTTTGTTGCGCTGGCTAAAACCGATGCTTGCAAAGCACAAGTTGGTATTTTTCTAGCAGACCAATTAGTTAAAGCTAAAGGTAAAAAAGTAGCTAAAGGCGCCACTAAAGAAATCAAACAGCATGCTGTATTAGGTGCTGGTATTATGGGTGGCGGCATTGCTTATCAGGGTGCTGTAAAAGGCATTACCACTATAATGAAAGATATCAACCAAGCCGCTCTTGATCTCGGTTTGAAAGAAGCGTCGAGCATTCTTGAAAAAGGCATGCAGCGCGGTAAAGTTGATGCGAAGAAAATGGCGTCAACACTAAACAAAATCATTCCCACACTTGATCAAAATGCAATCGCCAATGCTGATTTAATTATCGAAGCGGTTGTCGAGAATCCAAAAGTCAAAGCTGCTGTGTTGGCTGAAACGGAAAAGACGGTTGCTGATGATGCCATTATTTGTTCAAACACCTCTACAATTTCTATTAATCAGTTAGCAAAGAGCTTAGAAAAGCCTGAGCGTTTTTGCGGTATGCATTTTTTCAACCCGGTACACAAGATGCCTTTAGTTGAAATTATTCGCGGTGAAAACACCTCGGACGCCACAATTAGCGCGGTTGTTGCCTCAACATTGAAGATGGGTAAAACACCTATCGTTGTAAACGATTGTCCTGGTTTCTTAGTTAACCGTGTTTTATTCCCATACTTCGCAGGTTTTAGCCAATTGTTAATTGATGGTGCTGATTTTACTGCTGTTGATAAAGTGATGGAGAAAGTATTCGGTTGGCCTATGGGTCCTGCATTTTTGCTTGACGTTGTTGGCATGGACACAGCTGATCACGCCTCTAGCGTTATGTCTGATGGCATTCCTGAGCGTATGCAAAAAATTGACAATGACCCTGTTACTTTACTTTATAAAGCAGGTCGATTTGGTCAGAAAAACGGTAAAGGCTTCTATGACTTCTCGTTAGACAAACGTGGACGCCCAGCCAAAAAAGCCTCACCAGAAGCTTACGCATTATTTGAAGGTCATGTGGCTGCAACTAAAGAGTTCGACAAAGAAGAGATTATTGCTCGCGTGATGATCCCGATGGCTAACGAAGCTATTCGTTGTTTAGAAGAAGGGATAGTAGCAAGTGCTGCAGAAGCCGATATAGCATTGCTGTTTGGCTTAGGCTTCCCTCCTTTCAGAGGCGGTATATTCCGTTATATTGAAACCATGGGACTGGCAAACTTTGTAGTATTAGCAGACAAGTACGCAAGTTTAGGTCCAATTTATCAAATTTCAGATGGCGTGCGCGAAATGGCGTCTTCTGGAAAATCTTATTTTTCACAATCAGCCTAATTCACCAGAGGAGATAAAAATGAAAGATGTCGTCGTTATCGATTGTATTCGTACCCCTATGGGACGTTCCAAGGGTGGTGTTTTTAGAAACGTGCGCGCTGAAACTTTGTCAGCGCACTTAATGACAAAATTGGTAGAGCGTAACCCAGGTGTTGACCCAGCTGAAATTGAAGACATTATTTGGGGCTGCGTACAGCAAACCAAAGAACAAGGCTTCAATATAGCTCGAAACGCTCAGTTACTAACGTCAATTCCAAGAAGTACAGGTGCCGTTACTGTAAACCGTTTGTGTGGTTCCTCAATGCAAGCATTGCACGATGCTGCGTCAGGTATTATGTCTGGTCGTGGTGACGTTTACATGATTGGTGGTGTTGAGCATATGGGTCACGTACCAATGGATTTCAATATTGATTTCCACCCTGGTATTGCGAAACATGCAGCGCGTGCTTCGGGCAGCATGGGCATGACAGCCGAATTATTAGGTCGTCAAAATGGCATTACGCGTGAAATGCAAGACGCATTTGCTGCACGTTCTCATCAGCGCGCTCACAAAGCAGCCGTTGAAGGTCGTTGGAATGAAATCGTACCGATTGAAGGTCATGATGCCCATGGCGTATTACGCTTAATTGAGCAGGATGAAGTAATTCGTCCTGAAACTACCGTAGAGGGGCTTGCTAGTTTAAGACCAGTATTTGACCCGGTTAACGGCTCAGTAACAGCGGGTACATCATCAGCGCTGTCTGATGGCGCTTCTGCAATGTTAATCATGTCCGCTAGTCGCGCAAAAGAACTTGGCCTAACACCACGTGCGAAAATTCGTGCAATGGCTGTTGCTGGTTGTGATGCAGCGATTATGGGCTTTGGTCCTGTTCCTGCCACACAAAAAGCATTGAAACGGGCTGGTATGACAATGGCAGATATTCAATTAGCTGAATTCAACGAAGCTTTTGCGGCGCAAGCATTGTCTTGTATTAAGCATTTAGGTTGGATGGATGAATACGAAGATAAAGTAAACTTAAATGGAGGTGCCATTGCATTAGGTCACCCCTTAGGTTGCTCCGGTTCGCGTATTTCAACAACCCTCATTAACTTGATGGAAGCGAACGATAAAGAAATTGGTTTAGCGACTATGTGTATTGGTTTAGGCCAAGGTATCGCAACTATTTTCGAACGCGTTTAAAGGCTTTTAAGCACGAAAAAGGGATGCCAAATGGCATCCCTTTTTTATGTCTATTTAAGCGACCTCACATCGAGAGTAAAACAAAATACGGGTCTATTAATCTGAACATAGACGATTTGTTTACTGCTCCTAAACAGCCCCCCTACATAGTAGTCCTTTGAGAATAGCTGCTAACAGAAAAACGCTAAATAAGCCCCACTAAAAAGGGCAAGCACATTCAGCCATTATCCGTTTTCCCGTTACCGGATGGTCAAATTGTAATTTTTCAGCATGTAACATCAGTCTATTTGCAGCTTTATGAGTTTGTTGTGTGCCGTATAAATCACAACCTAGAATAGGATGGCCAATATGTTGACTGTGAATACGCAATTGATGAGTCCTACCGGTTAGTGGCTCATATCTTACGCGGGTTGATAAAGGGCTTTGTAGTCGTTCAAGGACCTGATAATTAGTTTGCGCTTGTTTGCCATGCTCACCACAAGTTTTTGAGCGAGGAAATAACAAAGGATCTTTGGCTATGGGCATATTAATCTGCCCACTGTCGTCAACCACGTGGCCAGCTAAAACACTAACGTACGTTTTAAACACGCTGCGCAACTGAAATTGCTTAGCCAAATTAGCATTTACTGGCTTATTCAGGGCAATTAGCATAATCCCTGAGGTACCCAAGTCGAGACGATGTACCAAACTGGCGGTAGGGAAAACCTGTACTAGGCGAAAGTGCACTGAATCTTTATTCAATGGATTTTTACCCGAGAGCGATAACAAACCACTGGGTTTATTTATCAATAGAAAATCAGTACTTTTAAATAAAATGTGGATTTTTTGAAAGCATTCTGGCGCAACGAAATTGTCTATAATTGTAGCCGTCACAGAGCACAAATCCAGTCATCTGTTTGCTTAATTGTCAGAAACAAAATCGCTCCACGATTGCAACACTCGGATAAAATCTTCGAGTCCACAACCCGCTATAGACTCCTGATCATAGAATTGTGTTCCCTCTGGCAATTCCTCTGGCGCTTCTAGATCTAAAATTTTCGATCTAACTTCTACTTCATCTGGATCAAGTAATAAATTAATTTCGTTGCCTTGCAGCACAAACTCTTTAATTTGCCGACTTTGTAATTCTTGAATTGCATTAAATATGCCTTCAATCTTGTGTTGATCCGTCCCTAGCTCTTGTGTAAACCATTGGGAAAAAGTCTCACTCCCCATATCAAATTCGGCAACTGGACTGCCTTGTTGATCCCGAATAAATTGATAATTCATCATTGCCTCATGTTTTGTTAATAGCAGATTGACTCATATAAACTTCACCCTTTTCTTCCAAATGGGTTAAATAGACTCTGACATCAAACTCTATTTGATGGTAGTCAGGCAGCATGTGCCGGCAAAGTTGATAAAACGCTTTGTTATGCTCTTTTTCTTTTAAATGTGCAAGTTCATGCACCACAATCATGTTAAGAAATTCATGCGGTGCATTCTTAAATAAAGTACTAATACGGATTTCATTTTTACTCTTTAGCTTACCGCCCTGCACTCTGGATACAAAGCTATGCAAACCTAATGCATTATTTACCACATGAATTTTCTTATCGAATACTATCTTGCTCAGTGGTTGAGACTTTCTAAGATATTGATTTTTCAGATCCATTACGTATCCACGTAGCGCTGCGTCGTTAGGTATGTCGCTAACTGTGGGGTATTTCTGAAGCAAATAATCAGTCAGACGATTTTGCGACAACAGTTGTGCAATTTGCTGCTGCAAGTTAGGAGAGTAGGAAGCTAAATACTTTAAAGAAGACACGATGCTACTATCGGTTATGGATTCGACAATAGTGTACTCCTGAGCCGCCCCACTGTCATCTGCTGGTACCGCTTTTTTGTAATTGAGCCGTTCGCAAATAGTAATATACATGGAGACCCATATGGCTAGTTGCACAGACTAAAATAAGTGTTAATCTTCTGTTGATCCCTATAACTTCAATTCAAGCTGTTTTACTATTCAAGGAGAAGCACTCTTGGCAACAAGCAACCACCGTTTTTCAATCAGTCTCATTCTTTTAGCTACCTTGTGTTTAACCACACTCGGCTGTAGTCAGCCCACATCTGCCCCTAGTGCGAGTGTGAGTGAAACTGCACAAGCGGCTGTAGCGATGCCCGACAGTTACAGTGCCGATGTTGCTAAAAAAATATTGCAAAAAGGCGGTAATGCCGTCGACGCAGCTATTGCGGCGCAATTTGTACTCGCGGTCACATTACCTGAGGCAGGAAATATTGGCGGCGGCGGTTTCATGTTGATTTATAAAGACCAAAAAGCTGACTTTATTGATTACCGAGAACAAGCACCGTTGTCTGCACATAAAGATATGTATTTAGATGAGCAAGGTAACGTAATTCCTTATAAATCTGTTATCGGCGTATTATCATCTGGTATCCCAGGAACAGTAGCAGGAATGTGGTTAGCACATCAAAAGTATGGCAGCTTGCAATGGAAGGAGTTAGTGCAACCTGCGGTTACATTGGCAGAGCAAGGTTTTATTGTGCATCCTAAACTGTCATCTTCTATTACAGAGCATATTGAAGACCTGGAAAAACGCGGATTTGATGTTAATTTTAAGGACTACTTTGGCTCAGCAAAAGCCAATGAAGTATTTAAACAACCAGAGTTAGCTAGCACGCTCGTGCGAATTCGAGATCAAGGTCGAGATGGTTTTTACCAAGGTGAAACCGCAAAAATAATTAGCGACTTTATGCGTAAAGAAAATGGGCTAATTACTGAACAAGACTTACTTTCTTATGAAGCCAAAAGTCGACAGCCCATTAAAACAAAATGGCGTGAATACGAATTGGTAAGCGCTCCGCCCCCTAGTTCAGGTGGTATAGCCATACTACAATGGCTAAAAATGTATGACGTATTAACCCAAGATCCGCCTCAACTAGCGCATAATTCCGCTGCTTACGTGCACTTATTGGCCGAAATCGGTAAACGCGTATTTGCCGATAGAGCAGAATACCTAGGGGACCCTGACTTTGTAAAGGTGCCAGTTGATGACTTAATTGCTGACGACTATATTGCAATGCGCAGCCAAAGTGTCTTGCGCGATAAAATATCGATGACTGAAAGCATCAAACCAGGATTAAAGGAAAGTGAACAAACTACTCATTTTTCAATTATGGATAAATGGGGTAATGCGGTATCAAATACCACAACCATTAACTTAGGCTTTGGCAGCGGCGTAGTCGTGGAAGGTGCCGGCTTTTTGCTGAACGATGAAATGGACGATTTCAGCGCTAAACCAGGGGTAGCTAACGTATTTGGCGCCGTAGGCGGTCAAGCCAATGAAATTCAACCGCAAAAGCGCATGCTGTCATCGATGACACCTAGTATGGTGTTAGAAGACAATAAAGTCGTTATGGTAACCGGCTCTCCCGGCGGCACTACCATCATCAGCTCGGTGTATTTATCTATATTGAATGCATTGGAGTTTGGCATGAGCGCACAAGATGTTGTAGACCAACCTCGGTTTCATCATCAATTGTTACCCAAAAACGAAATTCGATATCATGAAGGCCTTGATGAAGAAGTCATCAGCCAGCTTGAAGAAATGGGCTACATCATGCATCAAAGTAGCTTCGGTGATATGCACATCATTCTACATACTCGCGATGAACTAGAAGCGGCCTCGGAATCATCTGGACGCGGTCAATCCGTTGTTTTTACGGTTGAATAAACCGCGTTAAAACACAACATAATTTTGCGTTGTAAGTCTATTTAGATACTTGATTGGGTAAGCGTTATATACGCTAGACGCTTGCCTCTATCCAAACTGGCACTCCATTCAGCACTGCATTGCCAGACAATTCATCGACCACCATTTCATCCGTTAAGTCATTCACACTGACGCCTGCATGTTGCTCTGCGGTTTTCCAACGCATACCTTTCTTACTGTGTCCCCATCCATGCGGAATAGAAATAACACCAGGCATGATTTTATGTGTAATTTCTGCCGGCAAACTGATTTCACCTACACGTGATTTTACGTTTATCATTTGTTTGTCTTGTATTGCAAATTTAACCGCATCGTCAGGGTGAATTTGTGCAGTGCAGCGAGACAGCCCATTATTAGTCCCTTTGACCATACGCTTGCTATTATGCAGCCACGAGTTATTCGTTTTTAAATGGCGACGACCAATCAGCTGCAGACTGTCATCATCTGGCAAGTCAATCTCAAAAAAGTGTTTATTTACACGCGTTAGGTCGGGCATAAAATAATCAAAACTCATGTCGATTTTCTTATCATTATGGAAAATTGCATCAGGCAAATCAGCTTGCAATGGCCCTAAGTCAATACCATGCGGTAAATCTAACAATGTCGCAATGCTAATAGGTTTACCTGCATGCTGGTAACGCCCCATTTGCAACATATCATCAACTACGCCTGTTGGCTTTTTGTCCCACAGCAATTGATACTTATCAGTAGGTAAGCCATTGAGCTTGTCGAGTCGCTCAGCTAGGCCCAGATATATTTGCCAATCGGTCTTACTGTTTGCTTCTGGTGGGAATATGGCAGGCGAATATTTAGTGCTGTTACGAACCGCAAAATTATGGAAAACAATATCATAGTGGTCTCGTTCAAGTGCCGTCACCGGCGGTAGTATAATATTTGCGTGTCTAGTGGTTTCAGTCATGTAAAAATCAACGGCGACCACAAAGTCTAAATTTTCAAATGCCGCATCAAGCTGCTGTCCGTTTGGTGTAGTAAGAACTGGGTTTCCTGCGCCAATAACCATTGCTTTGATTTGACCTTCACCGGGTGTTGTCATTTCTTCAGCTAAGGCCGAAACAGGAAATTCGCCAGCAAAAGCAGGAAGTTTACGTACCCGAGTATGAAAGTTACCAATTGAGCCACGACCCGAATGGGGTAAAAAGTCTGCAGCCGGCTGCGTAAACATCATGCCACCAGGCTTATCTAAGTTGCCAGTTAACATGTTGAACAACATAATTAAATATTGTGTCAACGTGCCAAATGCTTGTACGCTTGCGCCCATTCGGCCATAACAAACTGCCGATTCTGCAGCACAAAAATCACTTACTAACTGTTCAATTTGAGCCGCTGTCATCCCTATTTTAGTTGCCACTTTATGCGGGGTATAGGGCAATACGTAATCCTTAACGTCTAATAACTGGGGTGCAAATTCAAGCAGTCGAGCAGGTGCTTCTTTATTCGTAGCAAACAAAGTATTGATCATTGCCAATAACAGCAGTGCGTCGGTGCCTGGTTTAATGAAATAATGTTCACTGCTCATGTCCGCTGTTTCAGACTGTTTAGGGTCAACAACAACCACTTTACCTTGTCTACTTTGAATGGCTTTTAATCGGCGCTTGATATGCGGAACAGTCATAATGCTGCCATTTGATGCTAAAGGATTGCCACCAATAATCATAAAATATTGGGTACGATCAATATCAGGAATAGGAATTTGTGATTGATGCCCAAATAGCTTTCGACTCACAATATGATGCGGAAGCTGATCAACTGACGTCGCAGAAAAACGACTGTGTGACTGCAATGCGCGATAAAAGTAAGGGCCATATAAAATAGACCCCATATTATGTGCGTTGGGGTTACCTAAATAAGTCGCTACGGATTCAACTCCATACTTTTGCTGAATTTCAAACAGGCCATTCGCCACTTTATCTAGGGCATCGTCCCATGAAATTTCTTGCCAGCCAGACGTTGTTTTCTCTAACGGCATTTTAATTCTGTCAGGATCATCATATAGGTCTTTTAACGCCATCGCTTTAGGACAAACATGACCTTCACTAAATGGATTTTTTTTGTCGCCTACAATAGACAGTATTTCACGATTTATCGTGGTGACTTCAATACCACACATAGCCTCACACAAGGTACAGGTAGAATAATGTTTTTGTTCAATTGATACTGCAGTTGACGTCATGTTCATTGCCAATGTAAGTGATTATGAACATAAATTAGCGGGTAAGCGGATTATACACAAGCATCATTGATATTTATGGGCGCATCTTGCAAAGGTGCTGGCAAATAAGCGTCATCAGAAGGCAGGTTGCATCACCTGCCACATTTCCTACTTTCTTCTAGGCTGCCTCGGTTTGTCACCCCGACCTTCACGATTTCCATTGGCGCCATCAAAACGCGTGTTTTTGGGTGCTTTGGGGCGCTTGGGTTTTTGTGCTTTTAGGGCAACAGGTGCTAACTTTTCACTTGGCTCGAAACCTTTAATCACCTCGGTTGTGATAACTTTACCTATCAGACTTTGGATATCGCTGATATTCTTTTTGTCTTCTATGGTTGCAAAACTATAAGCATGACCCGTCGCGCCGGCTCTGCCCGTACGACCGATTCGGTGAACGTAATCTTCAGGAATGTTAGGTAAATCAAAATTCACAATTTGCGGAAGCTCGTTGATGTCGATACCTCTAGCGGCAATGTCAGTAGCTGCTAATATCTGAACCTTACCGCTTTTAAAATCAGCTAACGCTCTCGTTCTCGCACCTTGGCTTTTGTTACCATGAATAGCTGATGCGCTAATGTTCTTCTTAATTAAAAATTTGGCAAGTCTGTCAGCACCATGCTTTGTTCTGCAAAAAACCAAGACTTGATGCCAATTATTCTCAATAATTAAATGACTCAACAATGTATTCTTGTTTGTTTTGTCCACCGGAATAATGACCTGTTCAACCGCCGTTGCAGTGCTATTTTTGGTATTAACCGAAATTTCTACTGGGTTATTCACAATTGTTTTTGCTAATTTGCGAATATCATCTGAAAAGGTAGCTGAAAAAAGCAGGTTCTGTCTCTTCTTCGGAAGTATTGCCATGATTTTTTTAATGTCATGAATAAATCCCATATCTAGCATGCGGTCAGCTTCATCGAGCACAAGTATTTCAAGTTGCGAAAACTTTACTGCTCTTTGTTGATACAAATCCATTAATCGGCCAGGCGTTGCCACTAAAATATCAACACCTCGGCGTAATTTAATCATTTGCGGATTAATCCCTACTCCACCAAACACGACTTGAGTCTTCAGGTTTAAATGCTTGCCGTAGGAACGAATATTCTCGTCAATTTGAGCTGCTAATTCTCTTGTTGGGGTTAAAATAAGCGCCTTAACGTTGTTCGCTGCTGCAGGTGTTGTGTTTTCAAACATCGACAGTATTGGTAGGGTAAATGCAGCCGTTTTGCCTGTGCCTGTTTGTGCAGCAGCCATGACATCCTTGCCTTCTAATACAACCGGGATCCCTTGTTCTTGAATTGGCGATGGTTGTTTGTAGCCCTTTTCTTCTATAGCTTGAAGAACAAGAGGGGATAATCCTAAGGATTTAAATGACATGGTTATACTCGTTTGAAGAACTGATAGGACCTAACACGCTGTTAAGCAGGAATCGCCTAGCAAAATAGCTTACACATATTGCTGACTGATACTAAGATCGCAGAGGGTACAGCAGAATGTAATACATCGCAATGAAAATGCGGTGTTGTTGACCTATTTATAGCCCCAAAAACATCCATATTGACACAAATAAATAGCCGTCATTTGGTCTGCCCACAACCGTTGTTTTATAGATAATATTCGCCTTTGCCTATTTTACCTTTTCAATCGCGTAGCCTTTGGCTTCTAATTTAGCAAAAACACTGTCTTTACCTACAAAGTGAGCTGCACCAACTAACACAAATTCAGTTGGCTTATCCTTTAGCATTTGCATGATCTTGGGCATCCAATTATTGTTCCGTTGAATAATTAAGCTATTGTAAATTTCAGGGGACGTTTTTTCCATTGCTTCAATAAGCGACTTATTTAATTTTTCTAGATCGCCGTCTCTCCAGCTAGATAAGATATCATCAATAAAAGCTGGTAAAGTTTGGATTTCATCAAGCGTATGTTTGATCATTGCATTGTCATCATCGCCACCTCGGTTAACTATAAAATCTAATTGCTCATCAACAGATTCAAACCATTGTATTGGTTTTCCATCTACTTTTGCTCTCGTTGCGAAAATTTGGTCAACACCATCGTGGTCGAAACCGTTTGCTCTAAACTCCATCATTGAAATCATTAATGCCAACATTGAAGGTTTAAACCGATGGAACTCGACGATCTGCAGACCTCTGGAATCTAAATGCGTCTTCAGTGCAGTATAAGTTTCATCATTTAAATGAGATTGTAATGTCGTACCATCGGTCAAGGTCAGTTTTGATAACATTTTTTGTTGAAAATCTACCGTTTTAATACCGTCAATATCGGTTTCGAAAACCAACTTATCAGAAGCTGCGTAAGCTCTGTCATACTCAGTCGGTAAAGGTAAATTTTCAGCTTTTAAAATGTGAATAGTACCACCAAAGTAAACGCTATTTTCACCATCAGTTACCTTCCAAACAGAAGCTGCTTGCACAGAAATTGACGCCGATAACAATACTGTTAGTGCAACTTTTTTTAGCATATTCATGATTTACTTCTATCCTTAAGGTGTTTCGAATGTCACCCTGATAAGGGCTCAGAGTGCAGGCGAGTCATTGTGCCTGAATTTAGCAAAGTCTTGATACAAAGATTTAAGTGACTCATCTTTTTACTCATCTTATAATAGATTTGACAAGTTTAAACTAACTAACATTTAGGATAAAAAAATTGCTTCAAAAACACATAGGGTTTGCACTCAGCATTGTCGCAATTGGACTGTTTGTACCTGGTATTCTAGCCCCCATGTTTACATTAAATATGGAGCTTGCTGTTGTTCTCTCAGGTCCCTCAATTTCTTCAGAGCTAGTCAATAAAGAGCTAGTCAATAAAGAACTATCCATAATAGGCACGGTACAAGAACTAGTGAGTAAAGATAGGTTGTTTGTTGCTCTGCTCATATTTGTTTTTTCTGTGGTGATCCCATTAACTAAGACCAGTTTAATTACCTCAGTTTACTTTACTAAAAGTATTGAGTTTCAGCGCAAAATCAGCAAATTTGTAGCGGTTATCGGTAAATGGTCGATGGCTGATGTCTTCGTGGTTGCTATATTTCTTGCCGTACTCTCAACCGACCATGCACAAAGTGCAGAACAACATCAACTTTCTTTCTTTGGCATGTCTATCGACTTTGAAATCAGTACCCAAACGTTGTCAAATGTAGGAGTGGGTTTTTATTATTTTGTTGGATACTGCGTGATTTCCTTGATTGGTTCTCAGTTGATGTTATCTGCTATTAATCGCTCACAAAATATAATGGGAAACAATGAGCTATAGAAAACAGTCGATAACACACAAGAAAATATAGTGAAAAACTAAGAAAATGGAGAAGACTAAATTTTAGTAAAAATGAAGAAAGAACTTACAATCTGCCTTGCCGTCATCTGAATTAGGCTATGCTGTACCTTCATTCACAGATTGTGCTGACAAAAGTCCTTAGGTATGGAAGTGAAAAACATGCGTGAAAAGACCAATTTTACAGGAATAAACAACGCAGATATTCGTCAATTTTCTGAGAAATCGAATTAGCAAGCGGCACTGCTCGTCACCGCAAATTGGGCATTGATTTCACTCGCCTTCGCAGTTTCAGTTATTTGGCCATATCGGCCAAGCTATGTATTCAGTATTGTTTTGCTTGCTAACAGGCAGTTAAGTCTTGCTATTTTGATGCATGATGCCGCGCATTACATGCTTTTTAAGAACCAAAAAGTTAATCGCTGGATAGGGAGTACATTCTGCAGAGCTGTGGTTATTGCCGACCTGGACGCTTATCGAACATATCACTTGCAACATCACAAAGACTCTGGAACACAAGATGATCCAGACTACCTAAATTACAAAAATTATCCCGTTACCCATGCTAGCTTTTTACGAAAAGCAGCGCGCGACCTGAGCGACACTACTGCACTCAAAATTTTTTGGTCACTGTTGCTTATGAATGCCGGTGATACCTAGTAAAAAACGGCTATTATAAAGACACTCATATTGCTCAAGGTTATGGCGACGTGCTCAAACAATTAACGCGCACGAATTAAGTGATAGCCTATCCGCTAACCCTAATCTAGGTTAATGCTATTATCTTTTATATCAGCTTCAATTAGCTTGCCGTATTGTCTAATATTCTCTCTAATATCATCGGCTTTACCTACAATTGCAAATTGCATATTTTCTTTAGCGAAATACTTAGCGATAAGCTCTTTGCTGCGCTCTACATCAAGTTTATTGACCTGCTGGGTAAAGGTGTTAATAAAAGATTCATCAAAATCATATACAAACATTTCAGCTAGCAAAAAGGCGATGTCAGACGATGTCTCATAACGCGGAGGAAACTGTCCTTTGACGTAAGACTTGGCTGAATCCAATGTGGCTGTATCAATACCTTGTTGCCATAATTTGGCATACGTTTTTAATGCAAGATCAATCGCCTCAGTGGTGGTTTCTGTTTTGGTAAATGTAGATATCGCAAAGCTACCACCCTCTTTATTACTTGAAAAAGAGCTTCTCGCACCATACGTTAAGCCGCTGTTGACACGTAACTCATCATTCAACCAACTAGTAAATCTGCCGCCCAAAATAGTATTAATTACCGATACAGCAACGAGGTCTGAATTGCTACGTTTTATGCCGGGTCCGCCAATTAAAAAAGTACTTTCAGTCGCATCCGACTTGTTCACTAACAACACGTTTGCTTGTTTTGGGGCAGGTAACGTTGAGCTCACCTTAGCCATCACTTTCTCACCTTCCCATTCACCAAACAGACCTTTCAGTTTTTTTGCCATGGCCTCAGGCTCAATGTCACCGGTCACAATAATCGCTGAATTGCCGGGATTAAACCACTTTTCATGAAATGCTTTAACGTCGTCTAGTGTGATACTTTGGACTGAATCTATATTGCCGCCAACCGGATTTGCGTAAGCATGATCGGCGTACAAAAGCGCATTAAAGAACTGCCCTACTTTGGCCCTTGGACTTTCTTTCTGACGTTCTAAACCAGCTAAGTAGCGTGATTTTTGTTGGTCAAATTCAGCTTGGTTAAATCCAGGATTGAGCAATACATCACGCAAAATAGGTAATACAGTATCAATATCTTTACTTGCCAAGGAGGCGCTTAACACACTGTATTCTAATGCTGCACTGCTGCTTGTCTGTGCCCCAATAAAATCTAGCTTCTCTTGAAATGCTTGTCTATTCAGTGACGCTGTACCTAACAGCAAATTACTTGCTGTCATTTGTGCCACACCCGCTTTATCGTCGCTTACTGCGCCGGCCTTAACGATTGCTACAACATCGACTAGGGGTACTTCGTCTTGTTTCATTAAATAGATAGTTAAGCCATTTTTAAGTACCATCTTTTCATATTCAGGCAAAGTAAACTCTGCAGCGCTAGTAAAGTTAGCCAAACTGAACAAGGAAGTCGAAACAACAGTTATTAGTAACTTATTAAAGATCGTTTTCATTGCTATCCTCCTGGGCTGCTAGTATACCGACGGTGCGGTTTGCTTTTCGTAAATACAAATTGGCAACGCGTTGCACATCATCCTTGGACACTTTGTCGAGTGAATTTGGCAATTCAAATAAAGCGTTGTAATCGCCAAAATAGAATTCATATGAACCAAGCGTATTAGCTTTGCCATTAATCGTCGACATTTCACGATAAAAATTTACCAATTGGCGATTTTTGACTTTTTGAAGTTCCTGATCTGTTACGCCGTTTTTCATTACTTCGTTTATTTGCGTGATCAATCCTTTTTCCAGCAAGTTTATATCAACATTTGGTGCTGCAATCGCGTAGAAATAAAACAGATTGGGATTGATAGATTCTGAGCTAAACGCAAATACTTGAGCCGCTAATTCTTGCTCATAGACCAACTCTTTAGTAAGTCTTGAAGTGTCACCATCACTTAAAATACCTGCTAAAACTTGTAGCGCATAATAGTCTTCATGTTTGGTTTCTGGCACATGGTAGGCGAACATAATGTTGGGACTAGTAACTGATTTTTTTTGTACATATACACGTTTTTCACCCACTTGCTTGGGTTCCACTGTATGTACTTCACGAGGCGCAGCTTGTGCTGGAATAGGTTCGAAGTATTTTTTTGCAAGGCGTTTGACGTCCTCAAATTTGATTGCTCCTACAATAACGACAATAGCATTGTTGGGTGCATAGTAGGTTTTATGAAAGTCTTTCAAATCCTGCAGTTTCCAATTAGCAATATCTGACTCATGTCCGATTACAGACCAGCTATATGGGTGAGCACGAAATGCGGCGGCTTTAACTTGCTCACTAAGCATTCTATAGTTTGAATTTTCAAGGCCCGTGGAACGCTCTGAGATTACTACGCCACGCTCATTTTCAACTACGTCGGCGTTAATGTCCAAGTTTTGGATACGATCAGCTTCAAGGTCGAACATAAGTTCTAAGGCATCGGCAGGAAACCAATCGGAATAAACCGTCGAGTTTTCTGTGGTATATGCATTGTTAGAGCCACCGGCTGCTTCCATGGTGCGATCAAACATTTTAGGTCCGTATTTTTTAGAACCGTTAAACATCATATGCTCAAAAAAGTGCGACAAGCCGGTAATCCCAGGGTATTCGTTTCTAGAACCTACTTTCCAAAATAAGTACATGTTGGCATTAGGAATAGAATCATCTTCTAGGACGATTATTTTCATTCCATTATCTAAGGTGAATTGCTTGATATCTTGTGCTTTGGTGATAGCGTAAGACTGCGCTGAGAATAGGATGGCGGTGCAAAATAATCCTATTAACCACTTGGTGATACCGTATTTTTTCATCAGAAACTCCATTTGTTTAATTGATACTGCTCGCGCGCATCAGCGCATTGAATATATTGTGCGGGACATTTTACGTAAAATGATAAAGAGTCGCCCGCTGATGCACAACATTTGTGTGTCTTTGCTTACTTAATAAATGTAACAAAATCACACGGCTATCATTTTTGGAAGTGACAAATAGAAGTTAAGACATAAAAGTTATTATATAGATGGTTTTAATCTCATTTTGAGTGTTTTTTAAATCCGTAATTCGTAGCATTATAAATTAAAACCTTCATTAATATTATTACAAATAACAAACACTCATGACAATAAAGTGGAGAACATAATGAAACCAGAAACAATTGCGTTACATGCGGGCTATACCAGTGAACCAACAACAAAAGCAGCCGCAGTACCCATTTATCAAACAACATCTTTTACTTTCGATGATACACAACATGGTGCAGACCTTTTCAATTTAGCCGTGCCAGGTAATATTTATAGTCGTATTATGAACCCGACGAATGCAGTTTTAGAGCAACGTGTTACTGAATTAGAAGGCGGTATTGGAGCCCTAGCGGTTGCCTCAGGAATGGCTGCTATACGTTATGCAATAGAAACAATTGCAGAAGTTGGTTCCAATATTGTCAGCTCCAGTCAGTTGTATGGCGGAACGTATAATTTGTTTGCACATACTTTTCCACGTCAAGGTATCGAAACTCGATTTGCAGAAGGTGATGATTACTCAAAACTAGCCTCACTAATTGATAAAAATACTAAAGCTCTATTTTGTGAATCCATTGGTAACCCTGCCGGCAATGTTGTCGACATTCAACGATGGGCAGAAATTGCGCACGCAGCAGGCGTTCCTTTGATTGTTGACAACACCGTTGCAACGCCAATCCTCTGTCGTGCTTTTGATTTAGGCGCCGATATTGTTATTCACTCACTGACAAAATATATTGGCGGCCATGGCACGACTATCGGTGGTATTATTGTCGACTCAGGCAAGTTTGATTGGTCAGCAAATGCAGAGCGCTTTAGTATGCTAACGACACCGGACCCTTCTTATCACGGAGTTGTGTATACAGAAGCGCTTGGTGCTGCAGCTTATATTGGCCGATGTCGAGTGGTGCCGCTGAGAAATACCGGCGCTACGCTTTCAGCTCAAAGCGCATTCCAGATTATGCAAGGCTTAGAAACGCTGTCTTTACGTATGGAAAGACATTGCGAAAATGCTGAAAAAGTAGCTAAATATTTAGAATCACATAGCGCCGTTGCTTGGGTTAACTACGCGGCACTTCCAACCAGTAAGTACTACCAAACATGTCAGCGAATTTGTGCTGGCAAAGCAGCAGGTATTGTTAGTTTCGGTCTAAAAGCTGGAAAAAACACGGGCATCGAAGCGGGTTCAAAGTTTATTGATTCACTTCAATTGATCCTACGACTAGTCAATATTGGTGATGCGAAGTCATTGGCTTGCCATCCAGCAAGCACAACTCATCGACAGCTGGATCCAGATGAACTCGCAAAAGTTGGCGTGTCACAGGAAATGGTTAGGATTTCGGTTGGTATTGAACATATTGATGACATTATTGCGGATATAGAGCAAGCGTTGGCAGCAAGTCAAGCATAAACCGGTCTGCAGTACAGATGTAAAAAATCAATGCTGCTGTTACTTTAATAGCTTATGGCGCGACTATGTAGGAGCGCCATTCAATACATTGCTAGCAATTTCAAATAGGGTTAAACCACTCTTCGCGAGCATTTAGTTGGAATCAAGCGTGTCTGCGATACTTATGCTAAATGAGGTCAGTGTGTTTTTAGTTTGAATTGTTGATAGCAATACATTTTTTTAATAGTAAATGAATAATTTAAGGATAAATTAAACATGAAAAACTTAACTAATGCAGAAGTACAGCAGGTATCCGGTGGATTTTTACAAGCCTTATTAAGCTTCTTTGGTCCCAAGCTAGTAGATAAAACCTTGGAAGCAGCCGCAAATGTCGATGACATGTATCAAGATCCAAATAGAAGTCTACCTTACAACCGATTATAAAATCTGGCGCAGATCACTTCAAATGGACATCAATGAGGTGCAATCATAAAATAAAAGCTATGCTTACTGTATTTTGGTGAGTAATGGCTTTCTTCAGATAAAAGGAAATTAATGTGAACAAACAGATCTATAGTCGCTTAGCTTTTATTTTTTTAACCCTAGGGATCGTGTCAGCTGTTTTTCGACAATCCCTCGATATAACAAATTTCACGGCTACAACTGCATCCAATATACTGGTGATATTGTGCGTGGTTTGGTCCCTTCCGGTTATTTACCCGTCACTATCACCTAAACAATTTGCGCTGAGCAGCTCCTGTTGCGGACTGGGTGGATTTTTATACCAAGTTACTATTCATTGGTCGAATAACCTTTTTATATTGCTCAGTATGCTCATAATATTATGTGCAGTTGGCATAAGTAACCTAGTTTATTTAAGGATTGAAAGCGTTTAAAGGATATATACTTTGGGCTTGGTACAGGATAAACAATATGCCGGTTTGCGGCTGCCTGTAAATATATTTTGGATTTTGGGACTGTGAGGATTTTAACATTTCTAAGTTTACAGCTTGTTAACTAATACAAACTATTCCGAGGAAGAAAAACAAGGCGATGCAGACGCATCACCTCATAAGAAACTTAGATTGTTTCAACGTTTGCAGCTTGCAAACCTTTTTGGCCTTCTTCAACTTCGAAAGACACTTTCTGTCCTTCTGGAAGAGTTTTGTAGCCTTCAGCAACGATAGCTCTAAAATGAACAAAAACGTCTTTGCCGCCATTGTCCTGTGTAAGAAAACCGTAACCTTTATCAGCGTTGAACCACTTAACTGTGCCTGTAACTTTAGACATGTAAACCTCAAATATATGTAAATTTAACCGCGCAAATAGCTGCGCATTTCGAATTTCTGGGAAGATGACTTACTGAGATTTTACTAACAAATGGAAAAACGTCTAACTGATGGTCACGGGCGTGAACAAAGAGGTTTATAGCACTTACAGTATCAAACTAAATAACATTGTCTTTTCAGAAACAACAAGAGTGTAGCACAAAAATCACCATTGCAAATCTTTATTCACTAAAACTGCTAATTATTTGAACAAATTTGCGCAATGGTGCTTCTCTTGATCACACCTACAAGAACTAAGGTCGCAGCGCTTTATCGCCTCTTGCAAGACCACATACACCAGTACGTGCAGACTCAATAATATCGCCACATTGCGACATTACATCTTCAAACGCGCAAAGTTTATCGCTAGTGCCGGTAATTTCAATCGTATAGTTATTCGCATTCACATCTAGTATTCGGGCTCTGAAAATATCCACATTTCGTTTCACTTCGGCACGCGACAACTCTGTTTTGTTGCCTACTTTAATAAGCATTAATTCGCGTTCAATGTGCGGGCCTTCAGTTAGTTCTGCTATTTTGAGCACGTCAATAAGCTTATTTACCTGCTTAGTAATCTGCTCAATAACTTTGTCGTCTCCCTGCGTGATAATGGTCAAGCGAGATAAGCTTTCATCGTCAGTTGGCGCTACGCAAAGAGAGTCAACGTTAAAACCGCGTTGGGAAAACACACCGACTATTCTTGACAACGCACCGGGCGCGTTTTCCATTAATACTGAAATGATTCTTCTCATTATGTACGCTCCGTTTTACTCAAGCGCATGTCATCCATGGCACCATACTTAATTTGCATCGGATAAACGTGTTCATTTTGATCAACCATTATATCCATGAAAACTAGGCCAGGAGTCGCAAAACAACGAGCCATTGCATCATCTAGGTCATCAAGATGGTCTACTTTAATTCCAGTATGACCATAAGCTTCCGCTAGCTTAACAAAGTCAGGCATAGATTCCATGTATGAGCAAGAATGGCGCCCCTTATAATTCATATCCTGCCATTGACGAACCATACCGAGCGCACGGTTGTTCAGTGAAATAATCTTAATAGGTAAGCCATATTGCAAACAAGTCGATAGCTCTTGAATATTCATTTGAATACTACCATCACCCGTTACTACAACAGAAACCGCATCTGGATACGCAAACTGAACGCCCATAGCCGCTGGAAGACCAAAACCCATGGTGCCCAGTCCACCTGAATTAATCCATCGGCGAGGTTTAGCAAATGGATAATACAATGCTGCAAACATTTGATGTTGCCCAACGTCCGAACTCACATATGCATCACCCTTGGTATGTTCATACAAAGATTGAATAACTTTTTGTGGCTTTATTACCTGACTAGACTGATCGAACTGCAAGCATTTTTTGCTTCGCCATTCTTCAATCTGTTGCCACCAATCAGCAACCTTCTGTTCTTGGTTTGTAAAGTCTGCATCAGCCAGAAGCTCCAGCATTTGCAATACAACTTTATCAACAGAACCAACCACGGGAATGTGTGCATTCACAATTTTTGAAATAGACGCGGGGTCTATATCTACGTGAATAATGTCAGCATGTGGACAAAACTTGTCAACATTGTTGGTTACGCGATCGTCAAAGCGCGAACCCAAAGCAATAATGCAATCTGAATTGTGCATTGTTTTATTTGCTTCAAGAGTGCCGTGCATGCCTAACATACCAACAAATTGAGGATGTACTGACGAAAACGCGCCTAAGCCCATGAGTGTGCTGCAAACAGGTGCATGTAGGAGCTCTGCCAGTTGTGTAACGTAAGCACCTGCCTCAGCTACGATGGCACCGCCGCCCACATATAAAACAGGGCGTTGCGCCTTCAGCATTGACGCAACCGCTTTTTTGATTTGTTTATTGTGACCTTTCAAAGTCGGGTTGTAAGAGCGCATTGTTACGTCGTCAGGAAAAACATAAGGATGTGAATCTTGAACGTTTACGATGTCCTTAGGTAAATCAACAACCACAGGACCTGGACGACCCGTATTCGCAATATAAAATGCCTTTGCGATTGCCATTGGTATGTCTTCTGCTTTTTTGACCAGAAAACTATGTTTGACGACCGGCCTAGAGATCCCCACCATGTCACATTCTTGAAAGGCGTCTTCTCCGATATGCATAGATGGAACTTGACCGGACAAAATGACCATTGGAATCGAATCCATAAAAGCAGTCGCTATGCCAGTAATCGTATTTGTTGCGCCCGGTCCAGAAGTGACTAAGACAGCACCCGTTTTGCCTGTAGCACGAGCATAGCCATCCGCCATATGCGCCGCAGCTTGTTCATGACGCACAAGTACGTGCTTAATGTCGTCTTGAGCATGCAAGGCATCATAAATATCTAGTACCGCGCCGCCCGGATAACCGAACAAATGCGTTACACCAACTTCTTTTAGGGCTTCTACCACCATTGCAGCGCCCGACATCATTTTCACAGAGTTCTCTCCTTACGTGTTTTTAGCATATAAAATAAGGTAATAACTCGAATATAGCGTAGCCAAACCAAAGATAAAACCGAAAAGAGGCAGAAAGTGAAAAAATCATCCTAATAGATACAAATATTAGGATGAAAATACTAATAATAGAATGTTAATAGCTTGTAAATAGGATGGATGGCCTAATTATTCATCCAAATTAATACCTGCATCATCATCGACATCATTTACTAGATCGTCATCCAATCGGCTTTCGGTCAATGCTTTTTTCGTACCATGTATACTTGCATATTTTGGTCGATTAATGCGATTTTGATACTTCAACCAGGCACGCTCGGGAGTAGTATCTGGTTTCTTGCGTCCTGAGGCAGATTCAATGAAGCCTATTTCTTCATCGTTTGATGGCAATAAATGTCCATCAACCAATGCAGCAATTAAACAACCATATTGCAGTAGAGCCTTGCTCTCAGCGATAGAAAAATCGCCAGAACGAGAAAAACCATAGGGATAATGCTTAGCATCGCTAAACATACGTTTTAACAGTGATTCGCTATTCATGTTTAACACAAGAAATTGCTCCCAGAAATAAGACAAAAACAATGAGACTTGCTTACAAACCGCATTAGTGATCGGAACTTGCTTATTGTCAATAGCTAATTTTTATATTATTTGAATGGTGAAAGAGTATCGACGCCTGAGCAAGCCAATAGGAGTGCAATTAAGTTTCTATTTTTTAAAAAAAAAGCACCTATTGACATAACCTCAGTTAGTAATTTGCGTCGTGTTTTAACTATAATCGGGCTAATTATTTTTTATCTTTTTCAATCCATGCCCAATGCATTTCTGCAATGACAGGTTCATTCCCATTTTCATCGATCACTTTGACGTCAACCAGAAAATCGCCTTTTGGTTCATTTTGCAAAATATGTATTTGCTCATCGTTAAGACTCGCAGTGGCCTGTATATCCCCATAAGCTCGTTTTACATACTTAAGATTCATACTTTTTATGAGAGGAATTTTATCTCCAGGTAAATTCACTCCCACGATGAAACCGGTCGCTGATTCTGCGATTAATGCCATCGCCGCCGCATGAACGCTACAGATATGATTTTGCACTTTCTTTCGATTTTTAACAAAAAACGTGACACTTTTCAGGTCAGTTTCTTTTATTTCCATTTTACAGGTTCCAACTAATTTTACTTTATATCTAAACATCCAAGTCAATATTTTAAAACGCAGCCACAATGGTCTTTTCATGGCGCTGTCTGCAAAAATTCTCAGTGGGTTTACTATGAACATAAAATCACCTAGGTCAGTAATCAATTAGGAGCTAAGATGGATACACTAAAAACCAAAAAAGCACAGTAAAAACCGTGCTTTTTTTTATATTTGGAGCGGGAAACGAGATTCGAACTCGCGACCCCGACCTTGGCAAGGTCGTGCTCTACCAGCTGAGCTATTCCCGCAATCTGGAGGCGCATTTTACAAAAATACTCGAGCAGTGCAAGTCTAATTTGCAATTATTTGCAAATTAAGCCGTAATCGCCTAAATCTTAAACACATTTTCTCGGTAAAATTTCATTTCATCAATTGATTCAATAATATCATCTAGTGCTAAATGGACGCCTTTCTTCTTAAATCCGGCAAGTATCTCCGGTTTCCAACGCGCTGTTAGTTCCTTAATTGTACTTACATCAACATTTCGGTAATGAAAGTACGCTTCTAATTCTGACATATATTTGACTAGGAACCGTCGGTCTTGACCAATTGTGTTACCACACAAAGGAGACTTCCCCTTAGCTACGTATTGCTCTAAAAATTTTATGGTTTCTCTTGTCGCAGCGTCGACATCATATTCACTCGCGCGACAACGAGCCGTTAACCCCGTCGCACCATGGGTCTTTACACACCACTCGTCCATATTATCGAGCACATCATCAGACTGATACACTGCAATGACTGGACCTTGAGCCAATATATTAAGTTCTTTGTCTGTTACGATAGTTGCGATTTCCATGACTACGCAAGTCTCAGGGTCTAACCCTGTCATTTCCATATCAATCCAAACTAAATTTGAGTCATTAAACGATTCATTCGGCGACATGATTACCTCTGTCATTAAATATCATGAAAATAAAGACTAAAAAAGGTAACATGCAAATAAGCATTTCGCCAGCAAGTATTCAATCAACAAGGTTCACGTGGCTAAACAACCAAAACTATCCGACCGTCAAAAACGACAGGTCAAAGATAATCGCACAAAACGCTTAGCAAGCAAACAGGTTGCGCATAGCGACGAGCACCTTGGTGCTGCGTTAAAAGGTCGCGTTATTGGCCGTTTTGGAAAACATGCGAATGTGGAATCTATTGACGATGGTATCGTACATAAGTGTCACATTCGACGAACCGTTACTTCGGTTGTTTGCGGTGATAATGTGTTGTTTCGTCCTTCTCAATCGGACGACTCGCGCGACCGTGGTGTAATTGAAGTTGTCCTGGACCGAATTACAACGTTAACGCGACCTGATTTTTATGATGGTGTAAAGCCTATCGCCGCTAACATAGATCAAATTATTATTGTGGCTGCTATTGTTCCTCAACTGTCAGCACATATTATTGATCGCTATTTAGTCGCATGCGAAGACGTCGATATCCAACCTGTTGTTGTTATCAATAAAATGGAACTGTTAAGTGACGAAGATCGTGAGTATGTAAAAGAGGTCGTCGAAATCTATGAGGAAATTGGATACAGAGTAATCTACATGAGTTGTGTCACCCAAGAAGGTATTGCTGAGCTGTCCACTTTATTAAAAGATAAAGTTAGCGTTTTTGTTGGTCAAAGTGGCGTAGGCAAGTCCAGTATCATTAATCAGTTACTGCCAGACGCAGAGGAGGTGGTTGGTGATATTTCTAAAAATTCAGGGTTAGGGCAACATACAACAACCGCTGCAAAATTACTACATTTTGAGCAAGGCGGCGATTTAATTGACTCGCCAGGAGTAAGAGAATTTGGCCTTTGGCACTTACCTGTTGAAAAAGTAACCTCTGGCTTCATTGAATTTCGTGATTACATAGGAGGTTGCAAGTTTACAGATTGCAAACATGGAACCGACCCGGGGTGTCTTATCAGACAAGCTGTAATGGATGAAAAAATAACCGAGGATCGATATGAGAGTTATCATAAGATTGTCGATTCTTTAGAAGAAAACAGTCCCTCTTATTCGAAAGGGTAATTTCACATAAGAACTTAATTTCTCATTCGTTTATTCTTTGTTGTACAATAGCGAAGACTAAATTATAGAGAGAATCCAGTGCTAGATTGGCTTAAAGTTCGCGTTCAATACATAATTCCTAAACATTTAACGTCAAGGATCGTCGGCGGGTTAGCTGCGACGGAAGGAGGCGTTATTACACAGTTTTTTATCCGTATTTTTATTAAAGCATTTGAAGTGGACATGTCGGAAGCGAAGTATTCTGAGCCGAGCTACTACAAAACCTTTAATGCGTTTTTTACACGCCAACTAAAAGATGGTGTTCGTCCTATCAAAGAAGATAACAAACAACTTTGCCATTCTGTTGACGGAAGGGTAAGCCAATTCGGTAAAATTATCGGTGACGAGATTTTTCAAGCCAAAGGTCATAATTATAGTTTAACCACATTATTAGGCGGCAAACCCGAGCTAGCGAGTATATTTAAAGGCGGTGACTTTGCTACTATTTACTTATCACCTAAAGATTATCATCGCATCCACATGCCCATTGACGGCAAACTTACAGATATGTTGCATGTGCCTGGCGAACTATTTTCGGTCAACCCTTTAACAGCAGCAAATGTGCCGGGGTTGTTTGCGCGCAATGAACGTGTCGTGACCATTTTTGATACTCCCGTAGGCAAAGTAGCAATTGTTCTCGTTGGCGCCACTATTGTTGCGAGTATTGAGACCATCTGGGCAGGCAATATAACACCACCGGCAGGAAAAACAGTGCAACATTGGCAGTATGAAGATCAAGATATTAGCTTGCACAAAGGAGACGAAATGGGCCTCTTCAAATTGGGCTCGACAATTGTGGTTTGTTTCGAACCAAATGCCGTGGAATTTGCGGACTTACAAGCGGGTATGGTGACACGCTTAGGTCAACCATTTGCGGTTGTCAAAGAAAACATTGAAACATCAAGCGACTCTGAATAACGTTGATGGACCCCGTTAAGAAAAGCCTTATATCATTGCATATTACTGTAATGCTATTAGGCGGTACCGCACTTTTTTCGCAATTAATCCCGCTAGGCTCAATTGACATCACCTTTGGTCGTTCTGTAATTGCGTGTATGCTACTTTTTACAGTCGCTAAGTTCGCTGGTGAAGGATTATGGCTGAACTCAAGCAGAGACTATTTCATTGCATTCGGCCTTGGCATCATTATGGCCGTACATTGGGTCACATACTTTATGGCGATGCAGTTGTCCAGCGTATCCGTTGGTATTATTGCGCTATTTACGTTTCCGGTGATCACCGTGTTAATTGAGCCTTATTTTGAGAAAAACCGCTTGCTATGGCAAGACATTTTGAGTGCGCTTGTGGTGTTAGCCGGTATCGCCCTAATCGTTCCAGATGCGTCACTGGAAAATGATGTGACTTTGGGTGTGATCGTGGGTGTTTTTTCGGCGTTTCTTTATGCTATTCGCAACTTACTACATCGCCATTATTTTTCACACTATAGCGGCGCTAAAGCGATGGCATGGCAAACACTCATCATATGCCCTACGTTGGTCTTTTTTGTATCCGAGGAATTGGCAATGATTGATATAAACACATTGTGGTTACTGGTTGCATTAGGTACATTTTTTACTGCTGTGCCACACGCTATGGTTGCTAGCGCTCTGAAGCATTTGCGGGCAAAAACATTTTCCTTAGTTGCTTGCATGCAGCCCTTTTACGCTATTCTATTTGCAATGATTTTGATCAATGAGCAGCCTACTTGGCAAACTTTAGTTGGTGGTTTACTGGTAATTTCTGCAGCGGTATACGAGACTATTAACACCCATAGAGAAAACCAAAAAGCCAAACAATGCTCGTAATTGCTCACCGCGGTTTTAGCAGTCAATACACTGAAAATACAATTATTGCATTCCAACAAGCGTTGAAGCTTGAGGTTGATGCAATTGAACTCGACATTCATCAAGTTGAACACGAGTTTTTAGTTTTTCACGATCCCTACTTAAATACACTAACCAATGGTGAAGGTCGTATATTTGATATGCCACTGGGCCAAGCGCGTCAACTGCTGATTAAAGATAAAGACCAAATACCGACTTTGGGCGAGGTTGCCGCGCTCATTGGCAACAAAGTCATATTGAACATTGAGGTAAAGTCAGTTCAATCAGTTCAAGAGTTCGTGGTTTATGTGAAACATCTAATTGCAACACATCAATGCAGGGTTGTAATTTCATCTTTTGATCATCCTTTACTCATGGCTATAAAGACCAGTTTCAGTGACTTCACAGAAGCAGATTTGTTATCTGAAGAAACGTGCCCGGTGGAGTTTGGAGCATTAATTGCTCATGCCCCTTTTGATCATGCTAAATACGCTAGCAGTCTCGGCGTGCTAATCGCTGCCACCGATTGGAATACAGTTAATGCTGACTTTGTAGAAGATGCACATAGACGTGGCAAAAAAGTATGGTGTTATACCGTAAACCATCAAGAAACACTGTTAGAGCTTATAGACATCGGCGTCGATGGCATATTTACAGATCGCCCAGACTGGGCGAAACAATTGATTACACGGAAAGCAAGTTTAAGCTGACAAGAAAGTGTCAAACTAAACAACATATTTTCATACTTTTGAGTTAGCCTTTCGCCAAGTAAAGAAAGGACACATACCGGACCTAAGGAAATTTCGTTATTCCATGTAACCTTCACCCATTGTGAATAGTTATCATGTGCTATATTTCCCCCGCTGAGATACAATATTGATTAACGTAACGACTACTGCCTTTCAACTTAACCTCAACACTATTTTACGATATTTTCGTTTGCTTGTGCCAATATAGTAAACCCCGTTGTATAACGCTAGTAGGAAGAATGATACTTTCTGCTAGATGATCATATGGTCGCATGAGATGGTAAAAAAATAATCGTTGTTACTAATAGATCTGACAGCACAAATAGAGAATATTAACATGATTCGAATTGTACAAATTGCTTTGCCTGCCTTGTTGTTTAGCGCATCGACTTTCTCATCAGCAATTGATGAAACCGACAATAGCGATGAAGAGAGTCATATTGAGAAAATTACGGTTGAGGGTTCAGCAACGGCGAATAACAAACCTGTAGGAACCTTCGGTTCACTAGTTTCAAATCTAGAATATGATCCACGCGTTGATCTACAGTCGCGCAATATGGCAGAGGCTCAAGCCGATGTGACGATCCGTGGCGGCATTTTCGAAAATACAGGATTTAGAATAGGCAGTGCAACATTATTTGATCCGCAAACTGGGCATTATTTTGCGGAAATTCCTATTGCTCAAGAAATGTTAAGTAACGCGAACGTTCTAACAGGCGTAGACAATGCACTGCTTGGTGTTAACAGCTCGGTAGGAACTATTTCCCGAAAATGGACCCCCATAAAAACCTCAGGTAGCGTTTCTCTTGGCGCAGGTAATAACAACTTTAATTTACAACGAATTCACAGTGGTGTGACTTTGGCACTGGTTGACTTTACAGATTGGACTATCGGTTTTGAAGGTGAGCTCTCTCGCTCTGAAAGTGACGGTACTATAGAAAATGGCGACCACGATTTTCAACGTGCTTCTGGTCGTATTCAGTTAGTTGGACCATCATCACAAACTGACTTGTTTTTTGGTGCTCAAGAAAAATTCTTTGGTTGGCCAAATATGTACACACCATTTAATGTCAATGAAACTGAAGACCTTAAAGCGCGACTATTCATACTTAATCATAAACAATATTATGCACAAGACAGCCTATTTGAAATTTCCACTTACTATCGTCGTCATCGTGACCATTATGTTTTTTCGCGTGAAAACCCTGATATATTCGAAGCTTTTCACGAAACTGATGTTAAATCGATAGCCCTTTCTGGCCGCCATTTACAAACAGTATCCTTTGCACTCAATTATTCAGCGCAGTTTATAGCAGACGGTATCGAATCAACCACGCTTGAAAATAACTTTACCTCTCGTCATTATTACAAGCTTAGTGTATTACCTGAATACCGCATGGATCTGCAAAATGATCGACAGTTAACTTATCGCCTTGGCGCGACTTTTGACGATACTAACCGAGATGGCTCCGAAACGTCGCTAATTGCTGATATAACGTTGAACACGATCAATGCTGACGATACCTCGCAAACTGTCTATCTTTCTTATGCCCAAGCCAGTCAAGTGCCTGGTTATACGGCTATCGGTGGCAGTAATACAAGTGGGCTGTTCAGAAGTAACTATAATCTTGCGCGAGAAACTACTAAAAACATTGAATTAGGCTTGGCATTAGATCGAGACACTTGGCGTCTTGATTCTGCTATTTTTTATCGACAAGATGATGATTTAACCGATTGGACTTATAGTTTAAGTTCAAGCTCTGCGCGCTCTGCAAACCCCGTCAATATAGAAACTTTAGGTTTAGAGCTACTTGCCATAAAGCGTTTAGACAATACAGAGATCATTACCAGCTATACCTTCCTTAATAAATCTGAAGATTATGCCACTGCAGATATCGATGCTAGCTTTTATGCATTGAACTACCCCGATCATCGCGTAACATTAGGTGTTATTTGGCGCCCTACCAGCATGGTTGAATTCCGTGTTGATAACGAGTGGCGTAAACAAGAAGAAAATACGCTACGCAACGGTGATGACGATGCATTATTTACACACCTTACGTTAAAGATATCTCCATCGCAGTTGAAAGGATTGGATATTATACTTGCGGCAGACAATCTTTGGGATGAATCTTTTGAAGAGGTGCCTGGCACACCCGGCCGAGGAGAACAATACACGTTAAGTGCTACGTACCACTGGTAGAATTGTAGAGAGTCCTTGGCACCGCCCCAACTTATTGGTTATAAGAAACTCATAAAGTAGTTTTTAGTAACGAATTGTTTTTTCCTCGCAATCATTGGCAGCTAAAGACGAAGTCAACGAAACACTAGGGTCCCAAATCCTATCCCAAATACGGCCTACCTTACTTAAGTCTGGCCGTTCAGTTACTTTCTCAAAGTCTCCTAGCTGAATACCCGACATTGTTTTTTCGCCCACCACGAAGTTAAATACATAACTGCACTCAGCTCCCATTCGTAAGTCAGACAGAATCACTTTTTGTTCTTTTTGCCGCACTGAGTAAAATCCCCGAGTAAACCACTGCAAGCGGTTAACACCCCATTCATCTTGAATGTCATTCAATAGCTCAGGATAAGTTTGATAAGCATCCAAGGTGATATCTTTTGGAGCATCAAAAACAGAAGCATAGCCCTCATAATAATGCCCGTCAGACATAACCACGATACGCCAAAGCATGGTAGTCAACGGCGCAGGAGTGCTAATATAATGATTTGCCGGTATGCCGCGTTCGCTCAGCGAAGTTTCTAGTTTATGGTCAATAGCAACTTTAGCGATAAGGGACCAACAAATATAGATGCTACTTAACGCTAATCCTAAAAAATTCATGTGACGAGCTGTCGTGGCTTTTACCTTTGGAAATAGCGCAAAAGCGATGCCCAGCAATAAAGGCAAAGTATACATGGGGTCAATGATAAACAGATTAGAGACAGCAAATGGATATTCAGTGAGGGGCCACATTAATTGAGTGCCATACACAGTCAAACTATCAAGAATTGCATGCGTCGATAAACTTAAAAACACTAAGCAAAACCACTCTTTTTTATACTGTTGGTCGCTCGTATGCAGTTTCAGTATTAACCAAGTTATAAAGGGGCTAGCAAGAAGATGAACGAGAAGAGAGTGACTGAAGCCGCGATGATAGGTAAATGCCTCTACTTCCCCAGCATAGGGTAAAAACACATCTAAGTCGGGTAATGTGCCTAAAACAGCGCCCCAGACAGCGGCTTTACGACCAACTTTACTTCCTAGTACAGCATATCCAACGGCTGCACCCAAGGCGACTTGTGTCAAAGAATCCATGTTTTCTTAATTTGTTTTATGATCCTGCGGGTGATAGTAAATCAAGCATTCTTAAAAGCCAAAAAAATCAGCGCTATATCCAAAAAAATACATTTTACAAATAGTGGTAGTTATTAATGTACTGGTATCAAAGCTCAGCGTGGAAAGTTTCTTTTAAGTCGTGGTAGAATTTAATCTGCAAGGCGTCGTGTTTAGCACTATGCATCGCATTGTTCGCAAACTTTTTAAGTTTAGAAGGGCTTAGTGAGTCATCAGGGTAGATACTATGTACTAGTTTGCTGACCCACATTCATCTTCACAAGTTTTGCAACTACTACACAAACGCATGTTAGTCACGTGAGCGGCAACAATGAGGAAAGCACCAATCGCAATAGTAAAGGGTTCATATTCGTGACCAAATATATCCTTATTCCAGTATATTAACCCCCCAAGTGCAAGTGAATATAAAGGATAAAGTTGACGATGATATTTGTGAAAACCGACAAACAAGGCGGCAAAGCCGACCAAAATTGAGAATGTTAGTATCATACGCTCAAACCATACTTCAGCAAAAACACTGCTGGCAACTAAGGGCGCAAGGGGCAGCAAAATTGGTAAAAGTAAACAATGTACGGCACAAATGCTAGACGTCCAAATGCCCATGCGATCTAAAACTACATTTTGCGTTTTAGCCGCGACAGCAGGTTGCACGGATATAAGTGCTCCAATTTCTGCTTCTAGTACTTCTGGTTTAAGGTCAGCTACTTTGCTGTTCATTTACTCTTCTCAAAAAAGCCGGAACTTGTCGGCACGTGCCTATGCATCGTTATAATATAACATCTAATTTGAGAAGTGTAAAAGTATTAAAACGATACGAGTGTATTTACCCTAGGAGCTTATTCTGGTGCAATGTCAGTTGTCGGTAACATTGTTTCTTTTGCGAGTCTTGGCTGTTCAAAGCTATCGATACTCTCGCGGCTACCTTTGGACAGATATTCACTCACCGTAATGAGCTCAATATCATCAGGTAAATGAGCCAACTTTCGTTGTAAAAATAAGATACTGACTTTATATGGATGGGCTATACCAATCACCGACCCATCGCGTCTGGCTTTTCGAATAAGCTGGTCAAATTGCTTTTCAAGGAATGCTTCATTTGCATGGTGGTCAAGGAATACATGTCGCTGAGCACTAGCCACACCATGCTGCTGAGCGATTATATGTGCTTTAGTAAACTTGGTCGTTCGGCTATCAATGAAGTATAAGTTATGTTTATAAAGAACATCCATAACTGCATTCATCTGCAAGGTAATTTGCGTTAATTTACTGCCCATATGATTATTCACGCCGATGGCATGAGGTACTGACTCTAAGGCTGACAATAAGTTATTTTCGACTTCTTCAGGATACATACTAGCGAGTAAAGCACCATCGCCGAGTGCGTCGCCATGCAATGACTCCATCGGCATATGCAGCATAACTTCTCTCCCTTGATGATAGGAATAGCTTGAAAATTGCGTCGAAAAAGGTGCGTGCGGTAATATCGAAAAGGTGACTTTTTCAGGGAGAGAAAAAGCATCGGCATCGGCCCGTTTGTTTCCGATATCGTCAATAATGATGGCAATCTGAGCCTTTTTTTGCTTATAGCTTGAATATTGTTTGGCTTGTTGAGAACTCACTAATTTCACTTTCGCTGATTTCGCTGCCACCGAGTTGATTTTAGTTTGGCTATCTTTAGTCAATAGCTGAGTTGCATCCACAAGTAAACTAACGCAAACCAATAGCATGACTATGGTTATTTTTTTTAGCACACTTCTTCTTCTTCACTTATCATCACCAACTACTTATTCGGTAACACAAGTTGATTACTATTATTAGTCGATAATAGGATATCAATGCTCTGCAATAATTGCACACAAAATGAAGGCCAAAAATGGATTTAGTTTGACAAGTTTAATTTACCACCCAAAATACTGAACAAACCATTGTAAAGATTGCGTTTAATTTTTTTATGACGCCGCTTTCCTTTATTAATTATCGATTGAAATGTCTATTCAAAAACAAAAAATTGCCAACATGCTGACTACGTTAACTATCGAAACGCAATTTTGAGAGTTTTGACATTCACGAAGTGGAGACTTCTACCACCGTTCCAGTATCCAGTATATAGCGAGTCCTCCGACCAAAAGGGACAGCAATTGCATACCATACCATTTGTAATAATTGCTTTTTCTTAACCATAACAAAATAGGCAAGAAAATGATTAAAAGACCCAACTGCCCTATTTCCACACCTAAATTAAAACCTAGTACACTTAATAATTGATGCTCTTTGGTAAAACCAAACTCGGACAATGCCCCCGCAAAACCCATACCGTGGATTAGACCAAAAATGAACGTAATGAAGCCCAAGTTTTTAATCATCGGGAATAAATTATTGATAACGTTAAATAATATTGACGCAGCTATAGCGACTTCAATCCAAGACCCCATAACTGGAATAAGACCAAGTGCCGTGCCTGATAAGGTGATTGAATGTGCAATGGTAAATGCAGTAATAATCACCAGTATTTTTCTAATAATGATTTTTTTAGACTCTATGTTCTTCCACTCATTTAGGTGACGATAGAGACATAAAGTTAATAATAGGGTGAATAAAAATAGGATGTGATCAAGACCAATAAGAATATGAAATATACCTTGGTAAATAAACGCCCCAAATGTAGCCCATGATGAGTTCTCATTTAAACTAATATCTATCGAATTTCGACTGTTCTTATCGTCTACTATAAAAACATGTTGCTGTGAGTCGACAAGCAAACTGAAAATAGCTTTGTGATTAGCAGCTGCATCAAAAAGTAGTGAATACACAAAACTTAACTTACTCATTTTTGGACATTGTGAAGAAAAAGGTACAACTAGATAAGTAACACCATTCAGCTCTTGTAGCTCAAGCGGGCTATTCAAGTTGAGCATACATTGATCGGTGCCAGCGAAAAAACGTAAACCATTAGAAATATAGGTCTGGATGATGGCTTTACTCACTTCAAGTTCCCCCCAAGTTAATTCACCGTTGGCGTCGATATCAAGTGTAAGCACTTCTTTTAAGTCTAAAACATCAAGTTTTACCTGCCCGTTTAAACTTCCATCTTCGCTAAGTTTAGCCGCGATAAAAGTTGTGCTTAGTTCATGCGCGACTAAATTATTCACGAACAACAAAGAGAATATAAAAAAAATAGTACGAATAATCATTTATCGTCGCCCATGAACTGTTTATCTGCAGGAGGTATTTGCAAAGCATCTTGAGTCATTTTTAATAAATTCTTATCGTCTAATAATTTCGCTTGATCCCAATTAATCAGAGCCCAAGAGTGTGCTTTTTCATATTTACGTTCAATAAAGTAGTAATAAAGGGCAATGTCGAAAGCATGTTCTGTGTCATTTCTAGATTCTCTCAAATCAATTCTTGCACGCACCTTTTCTAGCCACACACTTCTTAGCGGAACTAATCGCTGTTCTGCTAAAGCAAGTCTTAAAATAAGAGCATCGTCCTGATTCTGTGAACTTTTAACAAGACTTTTAAGACGATTCATTACCCGCTCTGGATCCTCTAATTCGAGTTGAATATCAGACCAAAGGACCCAAAAACTGACCGGCACTTTTTTGTCGATATAAGGTGCGAGTATTTGCTGTGCGCGCTTAAGTTCGCCATTCGCTCTGGCAAGGCTAGCGAGAGTCTCTGCTGACCATATGGCTAGGCCTTCATTACTTTCAGCGCTTAAATCATTGTTTTTCAAAAATGTAGATAGTTGTTCCAGACTTGATTTTAAATAACCCTCTTGGGCTCTTACATTGAGTACACAAGTAGCGACGAAAGCTTGCGGAGCGATTGAGATGAGACGAATACACATCTTTTCAGCGAGTTGATGCTCTCCTAAAACAGAATACATATTGGACAGTAATAACAACGCATTAGGATTCTTAGCTTGTGTTTTCAAAAAAGTAAGGAGCAGTTCTTTACTCTCTTCAAATCGATGATAATGCTGATTTATGACGGCCTCATAGTATAATCGGTCCAGCACTAAGAGATCTTCAGTGGAGGATTGTTTAAGTAGGCTTGCGGCAATTGAATAATTTGCGCTATTGCCAGGATAAGAAGCGTTATTGAGTAGATTTTGTATTTGATTACTTACATTTAAACCTGATGTTTGTACTGGCCATTTAGCCACCACAAATTCAGATGAATGAGGCACGAAAGGCTCTGATGAGAAGGCTCTGTTAGAACAGACGAGAAGGAGTAACAAAAGTAAAATCATGCGTTTCACGAGAAGGGGTACTCCTAGTAATAAATTTAGAAATAAATAGTGGGATCAATAGAATTAGAAATGCCATCCTTGGCAAAATCCATTTAGTTACCGTCTAACAAATCCTGATAATCACTTTGATCATTTGAATCTTGAGCCAGCTCTCTGCCATTTAGCGACAATGGTTTATCACTCTGTGGTGCAGTAAATGCCTGACGACTATAGTTAAAGAATGATAACTGCAACACTTCGATAGTGATGTTAACTGTTGCAGATGCCTCTAAGCCACCAACATCGGTCACTACGTATGTAAACGCATCAGATCCCGTCACTTCATTGAATGGCTGGTACGTGAACATACCATCCTCATCAATCGTCAAACTGCCAGACTGAGGCTCTGAAGAGAGCTCAAAGGTAAGTGCTTGCCCTTCAGGATCTGAGCCCGATAACTGGTCCGTGATAGCAACTTCAGTTTGCGTAGTTAACTCGACAGACGTTGCGATAGGGGCTTCGTTAACTGGGGCGGGAGCTACTGCAACGTCAGTTGCCGCTTTATCATTATCACTATCGAAGCAGCCAGATAAACTTATAACACCAGCCATCGCTATCGCCACTTTGATTACAGACTTTTTAATTTTCATAATTGTCTCCTTAACTGTTATTACTTAGAACCGGCAATTGGAGTAGCTAAGTACGGGAAAGCTGTCATCATCATACTAGCGTCGCTTGGCGCTCCGTCAGTAAAGGCTTGATTTCCAACACTCGCGTCACTCTCTTCACAAAGACCTAAGTTTTGTGGTTCGCCATTGATAGGAATTGGGTAGCACAGTGCGCCCATAACTACGCGTAATGCGATATCCACTACATCATCACCCGGACGACGACCATTTGGGAAACCAGCAAGATCATTGCCAGCGATGCCAAATGGGCTCTGCTCAGTAGCTGGTCTCGCAGCAATACCGGTATTCAAACGTAGCATTTCAGATGCCGTAACCGTAGACATTTGATTCACACCAGGAAAACCAGTTAAGAATGCAGTTACCAAATCGACTCTAGGGAAGTTAGTTGGAGCAAGTGTTTCAAATCCAGCGCCAGTGCGCGCATTGACCGCGTCTAAGAACAAAATATTCAACAACTCAGGTAAAGAAGGGTTAGTTACATAATCAGCAAATTGACCATCATCTTTTGGATGTGATGAAGAGAATGCATCTTTATCTTTTAAACCAATAACTAGTTCGTTAACTAATGGTGAACCCAGTCTAGATACTTGTGTTAGTGCACCACCACTCTTTGCCGGCTTATCGAAAGTAGCGTTTGGATTAAGAATCCTTACTTGCGGTAAACTTGCCGTAGTCCAACCACCGACAACGCCGTTTCCTTCCCCAGTTATACAGCTTTTAGGTATTTCAATTGCGATACTTGTCACATTTTTATCTATCAAGTCATCGTTAGTCGAATCTTGAGTAATACCATCTGGAAAACCATTACCATCCCCATTTCCTCGGACACTATCGCCTTCAACAGGAACGTAGTTTACTAAATCAAAGGTTTCTCCTAAGTTAACCACGAATGCGTCTTTACGTTGGCCGACAAAAACTTTTGCTTCAGTAGAGCAACCTGGTATTTGCATGTTATAGATGTAAGCGCCTGCGTAGGCAGAATAACCGGCCTCATCTGTAAATGTTTTATTACCGATATAATCTAATGGCTTTTCAAATGTAGATTGGCTGCCATAATCACTTTGAACACTTGCAACACTTGCACCACTTGTTCTGGTTATTGCCGTTCTTGTTCCGTTTCTCATTGAGCCTTCAATCAAAGACACCTCGTAAGTTTCAGAGAAATTTGCTGCGCCGTCGTTACCTGCAGAAATTCCGCCAACATTCACTAAAGGTACAGCGATGGACTTCTTATCGCCTTCAGCGCCTATATCTAATGCAATACCAGGACTAGACTTAGTAAAATTAAAAGCAAAAGTAAGGTCCTCATTTGCATCGCCATCATTATCAATGTGAATGCTATATGTAGCATCTTGATCCATTGCAAAATAATTTGGACCTCCGTATGCATCTTGAAGAGGAATATAGTTAGCAATTATGGTGACAAAATCGCCACGACCTTCTTCATAACTATTAAACATATAGAAATCTGTTGAATCTACTGTTGGTGTTTTAGTAATGTTTGGCGCTTCACGGTGACTTGATGCGTTTGCTGCACCAGCTGTTAGCACTGCAGTTATAGCAAGTGCTATTTTAGTATTTCGTGTGTTTATCATTATAATTTCCTTTATTGGTATGAATTAGGTATTCAGGAAACCAAACGCATGAGGGTCTGTATTGGATGCAAAAGAATTTTTTTTATTAAACAATTTTTAAAGGGGGATTGAAATCGACTCTTGGGATGGTTGGAGCAGCAATAAATGCTGCTCCATGCGTGTATCTTTACTTACATTAACGCAAGTTCAACAGCATAAAGAACATCTGTCGGGGCTCCATTAGGTGAACCTCCTTTTGGTTCTTTACTTACCGCTAGTGCCGCAATATCAATATTATCAAACTCAACCGGCTTCGATAAATAGAACTCACCGGATTGCTGCATTACACCAATTGAAATAGGAGCGGCACCTGAAGCAGGAACTATCCAAAGTTGATAATCATTATTTGGCAGGTTTGGTACAAAAGAAGTCACTTTGACTCTTATATCGTTGGCCAAAACATCGATAGACCACAATATTTGCGCGTCTTCATTGCTTATTACTGCAAGGCTCTGAACTTGCTGCGTAGTATCAACCTTGATATTTTTTGAGACCAAAACTGCAAGAATTAGTGCCGCTGCTGTGGCCAGCCCAGACCACCATTTCCAGACAATATGTTTATCTTTTTGAGTCGATTTATGTTGCTTAAATTGTCTGACACTGCCTGTATTCACGGGGACATCACTACCACTAGTTTCGGCGCCAACAAACCCTAATCGTTGTCGTATATTTTGTAAGACATACTCTCTTGGCTCAATTGGCTGAAGATGCAAAGCCATTTCATTTAAATGTGATTCCCAATACTTAATTTCTTTGACTACATTTTCATTTTCAAATTTTAACGCTTCAAATCTTTCTCTGGCTTTGCCCCTCAATGTGCCAAGCACATATTCGGCTGCCAACGCAGATATTAATTGTGGGTTGTCGTAATTCATATACCTAAACACCTCTGTAAACTGGTTAATCCACGTCTAATCCAACTTTTGATAGTGCCTAAAGGATGATCCAAGTGTTCCACCACTTCGGAATGCGATAAGCCATTGAAATAGGCCAGATGAATTGCCTGCCTTTGCTGTTGGTCAAGTTCTTTCATACAACCTTCAATTTTAATATCATATCCAGATTCAGTCGTTTCTGTTGCGTCTAACTCGCTCAATATGTCCTCGGATAAATCGTCTTCTTTTTTAACCTTTTGGCTTCGCAACATATCTAAAGCACGGTAACGAATGATGCTCACCATCCAAGTTAGTACTGTACCCTGACCTTCTTTATAGTAATCAGCTTTATACCAAATACTAACGTAGGCCTCTTGCAAAGCTTCTTCGGCGCTATCTCTATTTTTTAACATTTTAAGTGCAACAGCGAAAAGTTGCCCACTGGTAATACTGTATAGTTGGTTAAAAGCGGGCTGGTTGCCTGCAGCAACTTTCTTCAGCAAAAAAAATAGTTCTTCGTGTTCCATAACAATCCTCTATTTCACTTAATTAACCAAACGAGCAACTCAGCAGGGTGGATGCAAAAAATGAATTGTAAACTATAAATAATTTTATGCTCAAAAAAAGCAGTCTTTATTCACCCTAAAAAGCACCGTTTATGCAGTTTTTTTTTAGCTAGCCGAAAATGAACTGCGACAGAAATCAAATAAAACGCCAAACTACACTAAATCTCGACAATAGCCACATTCAGTTGATGTTCACGTACAACGCTCTAAGCTAGGAGCATAAAAACAGAATGCTCATATGGCCAAAAATGGCTTACATTTAAAAGGAATTACTATGTCTCTATTACCCTATAATATATTACCGGCAGGCATATTCTTGATACTATTCAGCGTAAGCCTGAGTGCAAGTCTATCGTCATTTTCAGTATTTGCAGCAACTCAAAAATCATTACCCCTAGATGCTAATTCCATTGTACTAAAAGCAAAAGCATTGAATGCTCAAGGTAAGTACAAGGATGCATTTACTCTATTAAAAGCCGCTCCTAAAAACCCTGCTAGTTACGCCGCAATAATTTCAAACTTAGCAAACATCGATATGGATGACGCTGAAGAAGCCGCTAATGAGGCGGTAAGCGCTTTTCCAAAAAGCGCAAAACTGCATTATTTACGCGGTGTTATTATGGGAAACCAAGCACAACGCTCAATTTTTAGTGCCTTAGGCTACGCCGAAAAATCGTTAAATAGTTTTGTAAAAGCAACTGAACTTGAGCCAACAATGGTTAAATATCGCAAAGCATTGATGAGTTTCTATCTTGCTGCGCCGTCAATTGCGGGAGGCGATGAAGAGCTTGCTTTGGTGCAATTGAAAGCAATTCAAAAAGCAGATGCGCTAGAAGGAGTGTCGTCACAAGTTGCGTTTTACCAAATGACCAACAAACCCGAAAAAGCCACTCAAGCATTGCAAAAAGCCATAACTGACTTTCCATATGAGATTAACTTTGTGTTTAGATTAGCTACTTACTATGCACAGCAGGAAGATTACAAGCAAGCCTTACCTCTATTCCAGCAAGCTGCTGAGATGCCTAAACCAGAGTTCGCAATAGACCCTATAACAGGCGAAACACAAAACAGTTACATTCGAAATATGAGTGCAAAATTAAATGCACTTTATCAAGTGGGTCGCACGGCAGTGGTAACCAACGAAAATACTGAAGAGGGGCTCGCTGCAATGGATAAGCTACAAGCCGCTGTTGAAAGTAGTAAACTTGATACCAATAACCTGCCTAACATGGAGTGGGCAAAAGCAAGAATTGTGGAGTTATATATACAATCAGGTGATAAAAAGGCGGCATCAGATTTATTGATGAGTGTATTGGTAACAGACAATAAAAACTTAAAAAAGCAAGTCCACAAGTTGAAGAAGCAATTGTAGATCATACAATAAGGAGTGATAAAGACGCAGTAGCTTTGCATTTTCACAATGAAAAATACAAAGCTAGGCTATTTTCGATGTTGGGTTTACGGAAAGTTCATTCCAAATTCTGTTATTATTCGCAATCGTTAATTGCTCTTGAAGAATGTCAGACAAATGTTCCTTGGTAGTTAAAGGATTAGCTAAAACCACACGAAATACAGTAATGGCCTCACCATTGTATTTCTCAATTTCAATCCGTGTTCTGGATACAAACGACTTCCCCGCTTCACGTTGTTGCTTTTGTACCGACACCGTTAAACTATTCAATCTGTTATTGATATTGGTAATATCCGATGCCGGCATGCCTGCCAACTGAGATAACGAAAAAGGCCTAAGTCGATAGGTAAGTAAAGATAAAGTGGGTTGCGTGGTTAGCTCAAATTCAGGATGAACGTTTATCATCTCGGCAAATTCAAACGCTAGCTCAATACTTTTGTTAATAAGAAGCTCATAGCCTCGACGACCCAAAATGTGTAATGAAGAATACACCATCATGGCCATACCATTACGCGAACCTTCAAGCGTGGTTGCGCCTAAGTCTTTAGAACCCTCACGCAACACATATTGCGCATGATGACGCACTGCATTACTATGCTTTGGGTCTTTGAATAAGGCCATACCTGCGCCCATTGGCACATACATTTGCTTGTGCGCATCGATACTAACAGAGTCGGCTCGTTCAATGCCCGCCAATTTGCTGCGATAACGCTCTGAAAACAACGTTGCACCGCCCCAAGCGGCATCAACGTGAAACCAGCAATTCAATTCTTTTGCTACATCAGCAAGTTCATCTAATGGATCAACATGCCCGGTTTCAGTCGTGCCTGCTATCCCAATAATGGCAAGTAATTTGTTGCCCGACTCTTGATAAGCCTTACCTAGCTTTAGTGCCTGTTGTGGATCAAGCTTTTGCGTTGGGCTTTGCACCGTAAGCATATTGTCGCGACCAATACCCAATACATCTACTGTTTTAGACAATGAATAATGTCCTCGATTAGATGACATCACCCCAATATTCTCGTAACCGTAATGACGGTAAGCGGCGGCAAGACCTGCTTTTGCGACACCCGGAAACTTTCCATCGGCACCCAATAATTGGTTTCTAGCAATCCACAGCGCTGTTATGTTTGCGACCGTGCCACCCGAACAAAAGGATCCCAATGCATGATCTGCACTGTGCAGATAATCTTCATAAAATTTATCATCTTGCTGATAAATCAAATTATGCATCATGCCAAGGGTCTGTCGTTCGAGTGGTGTAAACGCCTTTGAGGTTTCAATTTTGACCAGATTTTGATTCAAGCCAACCAATAATTTGGCTAAGGTTAAATGAAAGTAAGGCAGAGCCGACGTCATGTGGCCTATAAACGTGGGAGAATAGGTATTAACTGAATGAGCCACCAATTTATTAAGTAATGATTCTGCGTGCTCAGAAACAAATTCAGGACTATCAGGCACAGATGCACTCGAGAAATCTTTTTCAATCTCTTCTAAAGAGGTCTTTTTTGTGACCACATGCTGAGAAAGGAAGTCTGAAATATTGTCAGATAAATGCCTTTCAATCTTGGCTAACGTTGAATCACTATGCTCAGGTTTAGTAAAAACTCTAAATAAATGCTCTAAGCTAACTTCTGCTTTTGCCAATTTGTAACCTTAGGTGAAAACTTTCAGGATTTAATTTTACCCCACTTCCACATCAATACCAAGATACTGAATGTGACAATTATCGACAAAACACATTAAATTAATGTAAATATAGGAGAATTTATTGAAAACACTCAAGATTTTGCGGTTAGAACTGATATATATTGAACAGACAATTAAGTTTGAACCTTCGCAAAATTAGGACAAGGTATTTAAATGGGTCACTCACAGCTCGAAACAGAATTCAAAATGGAGCGCGTTGTTCCCTACTTTCAGCCAATAATGAATTTGCAAAGCAACCGAGTGTGGCGATATGAGTGCTTGGCCAGATTATTGGGTGACAATGAACATATTTTTTTACCTAGTGAGTTTTTGACCATTGTTGAACAAAAGAATTGGAATACCGAATTAACACATCATATGTATGAACAAAGTCGCCGCTATTGCGTTCACCGCAATATGCCGTGGAGTATCAACCTGAGCGAAAAAGATTTAAATGACGAGTCTTTAGTGACTTGGTTGATACGCTCTCATGAAAACACATTGACGACTCTATTTGGCATTGAAATTTCCCATTCAACCTTGAAAAAGCACTTTGCAGTAATTGCTCATTTGAATGAAAACTGCCCAAATTTGACTATCATCATAGACGATGTGTCAACGTCCTGTGCTATTTTGACGCAAGCACTAAAGTTGAAAATTCAAGCTATTAAGCTTTCAGGAACAATGATAAATAGCCCCCACGTAGATAAAAAAGTACTGACTGAACTTGTCGAGTTATGCAAAATCGATAACACAAAACTGGTTGCTGAACACATTGAAGACAAAACAACGCTTGAGTTAGTCACTTCACTGGGGATTGATTATGGACAAGGCTTTTATCTGTCTTCGCCCTCAGCAAGCGTATGAAGCTGCCAACATGGTTGGCCTGATTCAGTATATTTTCGTTCGAACGGCGTAATTGGAGCACCGTTAATGGGATAAATTCGGCTTTTTACGCCATTAATATTCAGTACTTGCTGAAATTCTTCAAGATAAGTGAGCCAATTGCTTCTAACTTCAATATTGGTTGAACAACCAAGCAGAGCGATGAATGCGGGACTCGCATGCCAACGCTTTTGAACCTGAGCTTTTTTAGGGTAAGGATTGGGATAAAACAGGCATTGTTTACTTATATTCCATTTCGCTGTTTTCAGATATTCCGCCATTAACCGCCAGAAATCATTCAGGTCAGCTTGAAATACCCTGGCATTATCACTGCTATTATGATTTTTTTGGCGTTTGTAATGTGTGTATTTATTTAGGCGCACCGCCGACTTGTCAATACCAATAACCTTAGCATACGGATGTTGTTGAGCGAGTACGATACTACTCTCGCCCACACCACAACAAGCATCAATGATAACGTCACCCTGCCAATTACCTAGCCACTCAATGACCGCCTCGAAGGTTTGTTGAGTATGTTCAGCGATCGGCTTTTTAAATTCAGAGTGTCGATACTTATTTACAATATCAGCAAGGTCTTTGTGGATGCCAAGCTGATCCGTTGTAATTTCTCTTGGACTCGATTCCATTAAGTGCGAATACCAGTGCCGGTAGAGAGTAGACGGTAAGCAACAGCAAACAAAAGCACATTTAGGCCAACCAACATACTAAGCGCTAATATAATATTAACATCAGCGCTACCTAAAAAACCGTAACGAAATGCATTCACCATATGATAAATCGGGTTGATTTGAATTACACCCTGCCAAAAGTCATTAAATACTTTTTCTAGCATCGATGCTGAATAAAATACACCCCCGAGATAAGTGAGAGGAGTTAACACAAAGGTAGGAATAATACTGATATCGTCAAAGCTTTTGGCGTAGATACCGTTGATTAAACCTGCTGTAGCGAACAAGATAGAGGTGAGTAAAGTAGTCACGATAATTACTGCATAATGCGCTATTTTTATGTCAACAAAAAACATTGATACAAAAATAACAACCACGCCTATAATAGAAGCTCTCGCAACGCCACCGCCTACGAAGCCCATAATAACAACCCATGTTGGTACTGGAGCGACGAGTATTTCCTCAACATTACGCTGAAATTTTGCACTGAAAAATGAAGACGACACATTCGAATATGAGCTCGTTATTACTGCCATCATAATTAATCCGGGAACAATGAATTCCATGTAACTAGAGCCGTCAATTGGACCTATTCTGTCCCCCATAAGCTTGCCAAAAATCACAAAATAAAGCGACATTGTGATAGCAGGCGGTACTAACGTTTGTACCCAAATGCGTAAAAATCTAGTGCACTCTTTAATCCAAATGGTATAGAGCGCCGTCATATTACGATTACTCATTGGTAGTTCCTTTTGCTTGATTTGCTTCGACTAGGCGCACAAATAACTCCTCTAGTCGATTCGACTTATTGCGCATACTCATCACTTGGATATTTCGTTTTGATAGCTCCTCAAAGACCGGATTTAAGCCTCCTTTTTTGAGTACATCGACTTCTAAGGTTTGGTCATCATTAGCTCGTGTCTCAAAACCCTCAATACTTATTTTATTTGCACCCGATGCAATATCGAACACATAGGTTTCAACGTTTAAGGTGGCCAATAGGGCTTTCATGCTGGTATTTTTAACAATTTGCCCTTCATCAATGATGGCAATATTTCGACATAACATTTCTGCCTCTTCCAGATAGTGCGTGGTCAAAATAATGGTAATGCCCTCCTCATTGATTTTCTTGAGGAAGGTCCACATTGAACGACGTACTTCAATATCAACACCGGCAGTAGGTTCATCAAGTATTAGCATACGAGGTTCATGCATTAACGCACGAGCAATCATTAAACGGCGTTTCATGCCACCTGATAGCTCTCTACCTGCAGAATTCCGTTTGTCCCACAGGTCTAATTGCTTGAGATACTTTTCAGCACGCTCTTTTGCAATTGAACGAGGAACACCATAATAACCGGCTTGATTGACCACAATTTGGAATAGAGTTTCGAATTGATTAAAATTAAATTCTTGAGGCACTAGGCCAATGCAGCTTTTAGCATTAACAATATCAGTCGCTAGATCGTGCCCGAATACTTTCACACTGCCACTAGATTTATTAACTAGAGAGCTAATAATCCCAATGGCCGTGGACTTACCGGCACCATTGGGTCCTAGCAAGGCGAAAAAATCACCTTCTTCAACCGTTAAATCAACCCCTTTTAGAGCCTGCACTCCACCTTTGTAGGTTTTCGCCAAGCCCTTTATATCTAATGCTTTCATTATGCCCCTCAAGCCATTTTCACTTTTGTGAATATAGTGATTTTGCGTGTACCGCAAAAAGTGGCGGTATTATGCCAAAATTCAAGCCAAAAAGTTACACCTTAACGAAATAAGATAAAAGTAAGCGCCCAAGAATGTATAAATTCAGTGGGCTAGTTTGTCCAAGCAGCCATTTTTTGTATATTGCATAAGAGCGCAGCTTTAGCCATTCAAAAGCATATGAACGCCGATACTAGCGCCATAACCTAGCGCAATGGCAGGAGTCCATTTTAAATGACCAAAAAACGTATAATGACCGCGGGCTTGCCCCATTAATGCAACGCCCGCTGCGGAGCCAATAGAAAGCAGGCTTCCACCAACGCCAGCGGTCAGTGTTACTAACAACCATTGAACTTCGCTCATTTCAGGATTCATGGTGATCACCGCAAACATGACCGGAATATTATCCACAATAGCTGATAATATACCTACTAGGATGTTGGCATTTAATGCACCTAGCTGGCCATACATGAATTCAGATGTCATGCCTAAATAACCCATAAACCCTAAACCACCTACGGCTAAAATAACGCCATAAAAGAAGAACAATGTGTCCCATTCTGCTTGTGCAATTTTATTGAAGATATCAAATTTTCCATAACTACCATTTGGCGTTGAGCCCGGAGAAGCATCTGGGTCTTGGTCCCCATTTTGAGACTGTCGATTGAGGAAAAAAGCATACAACTTCAAATAGGCAAGACCTGTCATCATGCCAAATACTGGCGGTAGATGCAGCACTAAATGGAAGCTAATCGCGGTGACTATGGTGGCAAGAAACAAACCGACAATGACTAATCCACCTTGTTTTATCTTGAAAATTGGAGCATTAGTTTGCGTTACAGGCTTGCCAGGTGGAACGGCGAAACTAATAATAAAGGCAGGTATCAAAAAGTTGACTACAGAAGGGATAAATAGCTTAAAGAATGTCCAAAATTCAAGAATGCCCTTTTGCCAAACCATCAGTGTGGTTATATCACCAAAGGGACTAAAAGCACCACCCGCATTAGCCGCCACAACAATATTAATGCAAGCCAATCCGATGAATTTAGGTTGGTCTTTACCTACCGCCATAATAACTGCGCACATCACTAGTGCAGTTGTTAGATTGTCGGCAACTGGCGAAATGAAAAATGCCAGCACACCCGTTAACCAAAATAAGCTTTTGTAACTGAAGCCTTTGCTGACGAGCAAATCACGCAGGGCATCGAACACACCGCGCTCTAACATCGCGTTTACGTATGTCATTGCAACCAATAGGAAGAAAAACAACTCGGCATATTCCAAGAAGTTGTGTCGAATGGCTTGCTCTACAAGCAAATGATTGGGTTGTCCTAAGTAAGCTACAGCGATCAAAATCCAAATAATACCGGCAGCTAGCAACACTGGTTTCGATTTACGTAAGTGTAGCTTTTCCTCTAAGATGACAAAGACATAAGCAATGACAAAAATTGTAATTGCAATAAAACCATAGGCTGTCGCTGTTAAATCTAAAATGCTTGACTCAACAGCGTCCATTTGTTGCGACGCTTTCGCACAAAAACTCGAAAACAAAGATATTAATAGCACAGCACTCGCGCGGAAACTCATTACAAACTCCATTAGCATTAAAGGTTATTAGGATAGAGGAACAATCAAACTGGAATATAAGACCTTGGTCTAGCTAGGACAGGTATAATCAAACACTTCCCTATAATTAATTTTTAGCAGTGTGATTTTTATTTTTTTTCCTGTTTTTTATATATAAGAGAAAACAATATTGACTATCTGACGTATAGAATACATGTTTCAGGTTTCGTGCTAATATTTCACATTGCTTATGGAGGACGATAAATGTCTGATGAAAAATTTGTAGACCCTAGGTTGCAAGCGAAGGAAGGTATATTCCAACAATTGCACCTAAGTACCTTCGACACAATGGGTTATGCCCATGCGATTATTCAAGAAGTAAACGACAGTGGCAAAGATATTGACGAGGACAACGACAACTATCAACAGCTATTAAGGGATTATCTGGTAACCAAGAACATGGCACCGATCACTGGTTCTCCACTTGCATTACTTTGCACGCAAACTGACCACAATATTGAAAACTCAAAACAGGCTCACGCATCTATCTCACAGCTTTGCGCTGCGGCCACAAATACCCTTAATCATTGGCGTATATTAGCAGAAATTCCAGAGGACTTGTTAGATGTTGAAGAAGTGAGTAGTCAGCTAAAACAAAACTATGCAAATCACTTAGCGGCTTGGCACCAAGTTTTACAGGAGTTCGAACCTACCAACAAAACGGACAAGGTCAAAAACAATACTTGATCTTGTCTTATGTAGACAGATTATTTATCACTGTCTTTGGTCAAAAGGCGACGTTCACGTCTGCGCCACATCACTTTTGCAAGCTGTTTCATGCTTACGTTAGTGTCGCTTTCATCTACTATTTCGATACCTAAAAGGCTTTCGAGTAAATCCTCTAGCGTCAGCAAGCCCTCTAAGCCGCCATATTCGTCTACAACTAAGATCATATGAATGCGAGATTTCAAAAACTGATCGAATGTGCTGGATAATGGCATACTGCTTAAAACGGTGGGTAAGGAGTTACTCATTTCGCTAAGCTTCTTATCACCTTCGCCATTCGCTTTAGCCAATAGGATGTCGGACTTAATAACAAAGCCGCTTATATTTTCGCGATGGTCATCTTCGTAAATGGGGATACGAGAAAATTCAGTTGGTAATTTCTGTTTCATAAAGTCGTTGACTGACATTGATTCAGGGGCTGAAAATACGACCGTACGATGAGTCATCGCGTCTTTTACGTTTAACGCATGTAACTGTAATAAGTTCTTTAAAAAACGTGACTCTTGTTTGGCTAATTGCCCTTCTTGACCAGACAACTCCGCCATTGCCAATAACTCGCTTCGGCTTAAGCCTTTGAGCGGACTGTCTTCTTTAAATCCACGGGTTAATTTTTCAGACATTTTTACGAATGGATACAAAACAATAATTAAATATTTGAGAAAATGCGCCGTTGCTGGGGCTAATCGTCGCCAATAGGTTGCGCCGAGTGTTTTTGGAATAATCTCGGAAAAAACAAGGATCAGAAGGGTAAGCACTGCAGAAATAATCCCCAAATAGGCATCACCGAATACCGCAGCTGCTTGAGCACCAGCACCCGCAGCGCCCATTGTGTGTGCAACGGTGTTTAAGGTGAGTATTGCGGATAATGGTTTATTGATGTCGCTGGTTAATTTGCCCAGCAGTGTGCCGGAGGGCTTCCCGTCTTTTTCTAGTAACGAAATATACGCTTGCGAAACGCTAAGTATTACGGCTTCCGCAATTGAACATATAAACGAAAAACCAAGTGCAATGAGCACATATATAATAAGCAAAAGCATAAGACGAAGTCGTTCTCAACATACAAAAAAGTGATTGTAGCACTTAGCGCAGGCATGTCTCATTATTCTGCAAAGAATTTCGTGATTAAATCGAAATCACGCCCTGCAAATTTGCCGCTTAATGTCTGTGACGAGCCCGGATACTGAATACAAGCCAAAAAACACCTAATGCGCAAGTTACAATAACCGCACCTATATTAACGCTAGGAAGTCTATTCAGAATGTTGAAGTCGAAAAATTCAGAAATGATGGTTAGGTAAAACAACGCCAAACACAGCACTAACGCGCGAGTTAAATTGCGTGTTGTTAACAACGTCATGGTACTTGCTCCTAATACAGCTGCGCCAAGCTTTTGTGCTCAAGCTTATTATTATTTTTTAAATTATCTAGGTTACGCACAACTTGTTTGATATCAACCACTAGAAAGCCTGTATACCACCAGCTAAAATTGCGTATCACTGTTGTGAATATTTCTAGCCACATGTTATACCCAATAAGATTGACCTAATCAATACCTATGTATAAAAAAGTAGACGGTGAAAGCCAACAATATAAAAAGTTAATCTCTTACAGCGGCTATAGGCCCAAGTTGACGCTATTTGGCAACATAGCGGCTTGGTTAATCTCGATTGAAATAAATCAACTCAATTGTTCTGATTGTTAACAATCGATCCGTATGAGTAGTATTGAGTTTAAAGTCCTAGGATTTAAGCCCTTTGATAAGGCGACGATGAGTTATCGTGTTGGATTGCTTATAGACTGGGGAAGCTATGAATAAATAACAATCATCATAGTACTGTCATCGTTGGAGAAATAGAAAGGAGGGAAGTCGACGTCTTAAGTGCTAACTAACTGTCGATAGATACAGCAACAAACCTTAATTGATCTTTCCCCTCTTCTTTAGCTTCATAGGCTTTATTATCTGCTTTTTTAATAATGGTATCGAGTAACAGTTTTTGCTCATTTTCATCAAGTTGTTCTGGAACATAAGAAACCACAGAAGCGCCCATGCTTATGGTTATTGGTAGTACGATACTTTCGCCTTTATATTCACAGATATGATTTTTCAATGCTTGTTGCATTCGATAAAATATTATTGTTACTTCTTTTTCGCCTGCATTGGGTAATAGTATTATAAACTCTTCGCCGCCATACCGACCCATAACATCAGTTTCCCGCAGCGCACCGAGCATAATTGACGATAAGTTCTGAAGGACTTTGTCGCCTACATCATGTCCATATGTGTCGTTAACTGCCTTAAAGTTATCGACGTCTAAAATAGCAATTGTCATTGAATGTTTTTTGTTGACCTGATTGCTCAGCATAACTTTTGCTTGATGCATTGCATTTCTGCGATTTGGGCAGCCTGTCAAAAAATCAGTCATCGCTAAATGACTCATCTTTAGTTTCAAGTTACGCTCTCTCATATAGACATACACAAGTAACACAAGCATTACGATTGCACCAGAAATCACGGTCATTAAAAACCTATGCTTGCTTTGGTTTCTTTCTATAATAATCGATTTAAGTTTATTTTCTTGCTCTAAGCGCAGCGATTTCTCTTCGGCTAACTCAAGCTCGAAATTTAACATTAAGCGTTGTGCGTCTTGCATTTTTTTGGCTTCAAAGTCTTCCTCTTTCAATTTTGTTAATTGCTTTTGGTAAAGAAGAGCCTTATCAAAATTGTTGTTTTTCTCTTCAATAAGGAAGCTAGATTTAAATAATTCAATCGTCGGTTTAGCTTGGCTTTTAGCGATTGCTAGAATCGAATAAGCTTCTATTGTATTCTTTTTTGCCTCATCCCAGTTTCCTAAACTAATATGAAATTCAGCTTCGTAAGCGAGTGCTTCTATTATCCTCTGTGTATCATTGATTTTTTTATATGTGCCGATTGAACCATCTATAATTTTTATTGCTTCCGTACTCTTCCCAAGACCATGCTTGGCGCGGGAAATAATTTCGTTAGCAAAGGCAACAAATACATCACTTCCTACATCTTTTGCTTGTTGAGAAGCTAAAGTGGCTGTGTTGAGCGCTTGTTCCCACTCAAATAATTCCAACTGAGACAAAGCGATATTATGATTGTAAATAGTGATATCGAGAGGCTCTAATAAGTCACCTGCTTTATCAATACTTTTTTCATAGTATTTAATGGCATTTTTATAATCACCCAAAGTGAAGTATGTATGGCCTACATAGCTAAGTGTGGTAGATATTTTTTTGCGCTTATTTTCTTCACTCAAACTAGAGCTTTTTCCAAAGGTTTGCATAGCAAGCAGCAACATACTTACTCCGTCTTTATATTTACCAGTTCTTACATTTAACTGACCAGCACCCATAAATACGTGAGCCTTATTTACGTCAGTTACGTCATATAGTGAGAAGTAGGGCTGTAATTCTGCTATTAATTTTTTCGCATTGTCATATTTTTGCAACATTAAATATGCATTAATAGCAGAACGTAATAACCTAACGTAAATGTTAATATTTTCGTTAGTTTTATTAACATTTTCCAAGGGGATAAACGTTTTAAACAACGTTGTTATTTCTACATAACTTCCTACTTTTAACATTTCAACCAGAAGCGCCTCGTTGAATACAAGTGTGGCTATGTCATTTAGATCTTCTTTTATTTTTTCTTTATTGAGCAATGCTTCGTAGGCAGTTATTTTGTTTGCAGAAGACAAACTCGTATCATCTTTTATTAAATCGACCAATTGATTAGCTTTGGATTGTGATGAACTAATCTGAACGGAGAAAACGAGGGGCGAGATCAGACAGCTAACTAATAATGTAGTGAACAACACACGCTTCATATCATGTCTACCTTTAATCCATCTGTATGTTTATTAATAAAATGCAGTTCACGGCATAGCTTACTATCGGCATGTTACGTAAAGATATAAATAATCATTCACAAGTATAGCTGAAGATTTTTTATATGTTAATGAATAAACTGTGGATGAAGAAAACGTTGGCATATCAAAATCAATTGAAGCACAACAAACCCTAATGCCAAGTGGGCTTTTGGACGAAAGATTGCTGACCCTACATTTGACAAATTTACCAATTAACTTACACCTTTTAAACGCTATCGTTTCAGCGTACAATTGTAAGCTGAAATTAAATTAACACTCAAATAAGCCATTATCGTGAAGCAAACAGCAAGCCCACAAATGCATCAATACAGTAAGTTAGAAGAGCGTTTGAATGCGTTTACTCATTTTCTTGGCTTTGCGTTAGCAGCCTTGGGCCTTGGCGCGCTGCTGCTTAAAAGTAATGGCTTAATAGAAGTCATGTCATCTATTGTTTTTGGAAGCTCAATGGTGCTTTTGTTTGGGGCATCTACCTTGTATCACTCAGTCAGTAACCCAAGGTTAAAGCCCATACTAAAACGCGCCGACCACATTGCTATTTATTTGCTGATTGCCGGCACTTATTCACCGTTTTTAGTAGTTGCAATTGATGGTTGGGTGTCTACTGTGAGTATTATTACTATATGGGCCATAGCATTATTTGGGGTTGGTTTCAAAGCCATCTTTAAAGACAAATACCCGAAACTAGCTGTGACTACTTATGCTGTTATGGGTTGGTTAGCCTTGCTGATTATTGTACCCATTTACAATGCTGTTCCTTTAACCGGGTTCATATTTTTATTCTTAGGTGGTGTAGCGTATAGCTTGGGTATTCCATTCTATATGGCAAAACATAAACACTACACGCATGCTATATGGCATTTATTTGTGCTGCTGGGCGCAGCTTGCCACTTTTATGCAATCTACGCCTTTGTTATTGGGCAAACGGTCGTCGTTCAACTTCCTATTGCTGCATTCGCTTCTTGATAGTGGCAGTAGCAGGTGAATTGGCCGGGTCGTCTGGCCAAAAATGTCTCGGGTAACGGCCCTTCATTTCCTTCTGAATTTGCTTATAGCTCCCTTGCCAAAACCCAATCAGATCGTCCGTTGTTTGCAAGGGTCTTTGCGCGGGTGAAAGTAATTCACAAGTAATAGTTAGTTTGCCATTTAATAGTGTGGGATGCTGTTGCATGCCATATAGCTCTTGCATTCTCACAGACAATAGCGCTTTACCGTCCTCATTATAATCAATTCCAGCTTTTCTCCCTGTAGGAATAACGATACTTTCTGGTAGCAAGGAATCAAGCTTTTTGAGTTGCTGATAATCCATTTGTTGACTCAACAGCTGATAAAATGGCAGTTTAACAAATGCCTGCCACGTAGTTTTGCCACTCAAAAATGGCAACAGCCATTGATCGATATTCTGTCGCAATGCGGTATCAGAAAAATCCGGAAACGCATCGTTTTGCTCCGCTATATTTATTGCTGCATTCAACAAATTGACTCTTATGATTAATTGCTGTGTACGGGTATCAAAAGGTATCGCCGGTATTCCTTTTTTCAGTATTTGCTGCCTCCATACTTCAGTTAAAGACACCGGCGAAGGCTTAGGAAGTGGTTTTTTAGAAAATGAGATACTGCCAAAAAATTGTGATTCAAATGCGCTAATCCGTTGTTTCTCCTCATCCCATTGGACTATTTCTTTGTCGTCAAAAAATGCCAAAAAGTGAGCTTGCATCTGTTCAAATTTTATTGGCTCAGCATATCGAATAAGAGCGCTATCCTTCTGTTTGTCGGTCAACTGCATATGCCCGACGGCTAACCAACATTGGTTATTTTGTGACAACGATTGAGGTCCTAAATGTCGCAACAGTTCGTCATTAATACTCAACGTCGCGCCGCTACCATTAGCCAAACTAAAACGTCCTTCTGAGCGATGTTTTGCTATCCACTGAGGAAAACCAAAAGCCAGAACAATAGCGAGGTCTTGTAAAGGCCATTCAACTAATTGAATATTTTGCTTTCGGTGCCATTGCTTAATAAGTAACCATATGTTGTGTTGTTTATTTTTTAGCAAAAAGGTTAATCGGGGCGTCACTTCAACAGTTTGCGCTTGAGGTAATGGATCTTTACTTTCAAGCAGCGCAGCCAATGCGCAAGCCAGACTCTGATGAGCTAAACTCAATTGAGCACTCTTTAATAACATAATGCCAATGTTTGCATTACCGCCCAGCGCATGCACTTGGCGACCAAATTCGGTCACTTTATTACTTTTCTCAATAACGCCAAGACTCATTAGCTTCTCTTCACCTTGAGAGAGTTGTGCTAAATTCGGTTGGTCAATAAGCGCTAAGTCGGCAATCGGCGCGCCCCAAATAGCCGCTTCTAATACTAAGTCTGAAACATCAGATTGCAGTATTTCCGGCGTTGATTGTTGCGCGAGTCGACCATGCAATTCTTTTGACCATAAACGATAACAAGTGCCCGCCATAACTCGCCCTGCCCGGCCTGCTCTCTGGGTGGCCGAAGCTTGGGATATTTTTTGGCTTGTTAGTTGAGTAATACCTCTGCGTAAATCAAATATTGCCTTTTTTTCAATTCCGCTATCAATAACCACTTCAATTCCTTCAATGGTCAGGCTTGTTTCCGCAATGTTGGTCGCCAATACAATTTTTCTTTTGCCCTCTTTATTAGGCATTAATGCTGCTTGCTGATGTTGTTTATTGAGGTCTGAAAACAGCGGTAGAACAACACAATCTGGTAGCTTTCGAGAGAGAACTTCAGCCGCCTTTCTAATTTCAGATGCGCCGGGTAAAAAAACTAGAAAGTCTTTGTCATGGCACCTAAAGGTTTGAATTAGCAGTTCACATACCCTATCAACAACTGGCATTCTTGAATTTGAAGCAACGTACTTAATATCGACAGGATAACTTGTGCCTTTTGACTCTAATAGCTTTGCAGCAGGCATTATTTTAGTAATTGCCTGTGCATTTAATGTGGCTGACATAACTAATATTCGCAGATCATCACGCAACGCTTGCTGAACTTCTAGGCTTAATGCTAATGAAAAGTCAGCATGAATACTGCGCTCATGAAACTCATCAAAGATAATAAGCGCAACTCCTGGAAGCTCAGGACTCGCCTGCAACATGCGCGTAAGAATACCTTCAGTAACAATTTCTAAGCGGCTGTTGGCACTTGTTATATTTTCACCACGCACCCGGTAGCCAATTGTTTTACCTACCTTTTCACCCAATTGTTCAGACAGATAGTAGGCAATGTTTCGCGCTGCAATACGTCGAGGTTGCAGCATAATAATTTTACTATGTTGAAAAGCCGGTTGCTGTAACAAAAACAGTGGCAGCGCTGTTGACTTTCCGGCTCCCGGTGGCGCAACAACAATAGCGTTGCCATCTGCCAGTTGCAGCGCGAGTGCGTTAAGTATTTCCTGTATGGGAAGCAATTGAGTTTCAGTTCCTAAATGAGGTAAAAGCGTTATGCAAACAACGTTCTTGGGTGATTATCCAGCATCTCTGAATAATAGCAAAAACGGTCACCAGGTTCAGTAGCAATTACTTTTTATCAAATTACAATTAATGTAAATAAAATATAAGCAAAGGAATGCTAAAATATGAGTCATCGACAAGCTAAAACAAATCAAAGAAGCAAACTACAATTGCGGTTTAAGGGCACAACACTTGTAGAATTGATGGTTGTTGTTGGTATTTTAGCAATAGTAGGGACACTTGGGGTGCCTAGTTTCTTGTCGATTATTACCAAGGCTAGAATTACCTCTGAAACTAATCAGTTAAATAGCCTAATTCGCTTTGCACGCTTTAAGGCAATTGAGCAAGAGCAACTGACCTTATTGTGTCCCACTAGCGATTACAGTCATTGCGATAAGAACTGGAATGAACCCAAAATTGTCTTCATTGACAGTAATAACAATAATGAAAGAGACCCTCAGGAGCCTATGCTGATGAGCATGCCAAAAAGTCATGATAGTAATCGACTTTACAGTCGCAAAAAGGCTATCAAATTTTATGAAAGTGGGATCACTGCAAGCCCAGCGAGCGTGCGTATCTGCCCTGCCTCAAACGACGCTAAATACGCCAGATTACTAACAGTGAGTTTGCAGGGGAAGATAAAACTCAGCAGTGACAAAAATAACGATGGTATTCATGAAAATAGCGCTGGTATCGCATTATCCTGTTTATAAAACTTTATTTACCTGTGAGCAGCGTCTGCACTTTCTCTCGATCATCTAAAACAAATAATAAAACTAGGTCTCCAACAACAGCGCGGTCCATTATTTTCCTAGTGCCATCTAAGGGATCACTAGCGAGTATAATGTCTTCTTCTACAATACCGGTTGTAAGTAAATGTTCTTTAACTAAAAAAGAAATTTCATTTGGCTCTCGTCCTCTAAGATATTTGTTAATCTCAGCTAAAACATAAGTATTAGGGCGTAAAGCACTTACTGCTTTAGCAACGTCAAGCATATCTTTATCAGAACGATCACCTGCATGGCTAAACATGACGTGCTTAGCCTTAGCTGGCATACTTGACGCCATATTGACGACCGCTTGCATGCTATGACTGTTATGCGCGAAATCAACGATAACCGTAATGCCGTTAACTTCATATATGTTGCCACGTCCAGGATTATCGCTTGCATCGCTACTAAAATTCATTAGTCCAGAAAGAACATCATCATTACAAATCCCCAGCGCCTTGGTTAATCCAATTACACCCAAAGCGTTCTGTATATTGTGCTTTGCAGTGCCATTTACCGTCATCGGAATATCGCTGACAGCAGCAATAATGACTTGCTCACTGTCGCTGTATACAAGCTCATTATTTTGTACAAACACACAGGGATGATGTTGACTCAATGCTTGTAGTATTTGAGGGTTATGTTCATTTTCACTAAACCAACAAATAGGAACATGCAGCTTTTCAGACTCTTTTACTAGCAACACGTCATCTGCATTTAACACAAGCATGCCTTTGGTAAAGTCATTCCCTTGTGGGATAGCTTTTGAAACCATACTTTTAACCGTTGCTATCTCCTCAACTGTATTTATACCGTATTGCCCTAGATGATCACTAGCAACATTAGTAATCAAAGCGACATTTGCGAATTGAACAGGTAAACCACGTCTCAGCAAACCGCCTCGAGCAACTTCTAAAAATGCAATTTCAGTACGTTTATCTCTGAGTACAAGTCTTGCACCACCTGGGCCTGAATAATCGCCGTCATCAATAATCGTGTCTCCCACTTTGATAAAATCAGTCGAGGTTACACCTGCACTTAAGGATGCTGCTTTTGCAATTCCGGCGGCTAAGCGAACACTCGTCGACTTCCCATTAGTTCCTGTGATTAAGGCTAATGGAATAGTAGAATATTGCTGCCAGCTAACACTTTGAGGATCTGGGAATGCATCAATAGGCCATGTATCAGATTTGGCTCCCATACCAAGGCTAATTTCATCATCGTCAACCAAACAAACTACATCGTGAGCTTGAGCTTGCCGCATTAATTCAAGTAATTGTGGGTGTCTCTCGTCAACAATCGTTTCTTTCAGCGCTGCCAAACGAGGCAACATTGAAATGCTGCATTCACTATTGTCGCCTACAGACAACTCGGCAACACATAAGTCCCAAGCAAGTTCAATTAAGTCGCATGCACTATACAGTAAATCCATAGGCGCAGAAATCGACATACTTGCGCCTCCTTTATAATGTCTGTCATAGTAGTTAGAAGGCCATGTATACTCACTACCCAAACTAACCTGGCAGTGATAAAGATGCTTTTGCCAACAATCAATAACAACTTGCGCCTCGACGTTATCAAAAAACACATCTATTATCGCACCGGGTTCATTAGATAATAAATTAGGACCGGTCAACCTTCTCACCTCATCAAGTTCAAAAGCCATCAGTATCACCACTCATTATCTTACTTATACGCAATTTAATCAGCGTCTTCTTCTCTGTCAACAACAATATGAACACCGCGCTCATCTTGTACAATTCGGCTACCTTCTTGTAATTCAAATTTGTGCTCAATAGGTTCATATAATTTTTCGGGGAAGTCACTCGATGGTCTATCCATATCGCTTACAGGGTGCTCAGATACATTATTAAAGTGTACGATCTGTTTCCAGCAACGGGTAATGTTATCGCCTAAAATAATGAGTAAATCACCCGGAGTACAACTGACTAAAGCAGCTTCAACCGCATCAGCTTCACTTGGTATTACCTGAATATCTTTCGCATCAACACCGTTAGCTTCTAAGGTTTGCTTGAGTAACATTGGCACTTCATCATGTCCTCGCCCACGACGATCATCGTCAGCTTTGCAAACAAAACTGTCGAAAGTAGAAGCAACAATTTTAGCTGCCTCTATGATATCTTCATCTCGTCTATCGCCCGGCATAGCCAATACGAGTCTGCGCTTCCCTTTCACACCTAAACGCCCGGCTAAATCGGTAATTGTTTTAATTGCTGCGGGGTTGTGCGCATAATCTAAAATTACCTTGAACGGGTGTTCATCAAAGATATTGAGTCGACCCGGTGCTTGATAGAATGACGTATTGAATATTCTCAAGCCTTGGCGAATATTTTCTAATGAAGTATCAAAGCTATATGCCATCGCCGTTGCGAACATTGCATTTTGCACGTTATGCATTGCTTTGCCTTCAATCGTTGCTGGTATCAAATGCGTCCATAACAAAGGAATGTGAGCCCCATTATCATAGATTGTGATCATCTCGCCATTAATACCTTTTTCTAATACAACCGCCATCCCGCCTTGACGAATATGCTCACGCACCAGTCCATGACCAGAATCGATGGTGACATAACAAATTTGTTTGGCTTCGCAAAACTCTGCCATTTCTAGACAATGGATATCATCTGCGTTAAGTACAACGCAGTCTTGGGCGACTTCAACAACAACCCGTTTAATTTGTGCTAATTGCTCTAAGGTATCGATGCCTCGTTGACCTAAATGATCGGCTGAAATATTTAAACAAGCACCAACGTTACACGTGCTATAACCTAAGCCGCGTTTAACGATACCACCACGCGCAGTTTCCATAATGGCAAAATCGACACTGGGGTCACGCAATACAATTTGGGCCGCGGTCGGGCCAGTCATATCGCCCTTTACTGTAAGATGCCCATCAATATAGACACCATCAGTTGAGGTCATACCGGTGGTAAATCCAGCACTTTTCATGATGCTTGCTAACATTCTGGACGTGGTGGTTTTACCGTTGGTTCCGGTAATAGCGGCAACAGGAATTCTTGCATTGGTGCCAGCCGGAAATAACATATCCATTACTTTACCAGCCACATCTCTTGGTTTACCCTCGCTGGGTGCAACATGCATTCTAAAACCTGGTGCGGCATTGCACTCACAAATACCACCACCAATTTCTTTGTACGATTTGCTAATGTCATCGGTTAAAAAATCAACGCCACCGATATCAAGACCAATGGCACGAATCGCACGCACGGCCATTTCGCGGTTATCTGGGTGCACAATGTCGGTCACATCGATTGCAGTGCCCCCTGTCGACAAATTTGCAGTCGAGCGGAGATAAAACGTATGGTCTTTCTCAAGTACCGTGTCTTTATCATAATCGGCTTCTTCCATGAGCCGAAGCGCTTGCTTATCTAATTCCAGTCTAGTTAGCACTTTTTCGTGCCCTACTCCGCGACGTGGGTCTTTATTCACAATATCAATTAGCTGCTCAATAGTATGCATACCGTCACCAATAACATGCCCGGGAACTCGTTTGGCGACTGCAACTAACTCATTATTAACAACCAACATTCTGTGATCATAGCCGGTGATGAAACTTTCGACCAATACCGCTCTGCTTGTGCCATGCTGCTGCGCTTCAGCAAACGCAGCTATAACGTCGTCATCTGTCCTCAAGTTAATACTAACCCCGCGACCATGGTTCGCATTTAATGGTTTTAGTACAACTGGAAAGCCTATACGCTGAGCAGCCTTCACCGCTTGCTTATCGCTATAAATCATCATTTGTTGTGGTACGGGCAAGCCTAAATCATTGAGTAGATTGTGGGTATCTTCCTTATCACATGAAATTTCAACTGCGATGTGTTTTGTTTCGCTGGTAATCGTCGCTTGAATTCGCTGTTGATACTTACCCTGACCAAATTGCACTAAGCTGTAGTTATTCAAGCGTAACCAAGGTATGTCACGTTCCTCGGCAGCCGCCACTAAAGAGGCGGTACTTGGGCCAAACTCTTTACGCTGCGCCATTTTAATAAAGTCATTTAGTTCATCGCCAAAATTAAAATCTGGTTCAATTTTGGCGGTAATCGACTTTTGTATAGCAGGGGGCATTAAATGTGTTAGCAGTTTTAAACCCAAAGCTCCAGCTTCTGAGCCTACGTCTTTTTGTTGATATTGATAAACAACATAATAACAGCCTTTTTCTTTCAAGCTTCTTGTGCGCCCAAAGGACACTGAGGACCCTGCTAAGTTTTGCAATTCTATTGCTACGTGTTCCCAAATATGACCAATCCACGTTCCTTCATCTTCAACTAGTCTTCTTAAGAAGCCACCTTCTTCACCATAAGAACAACCGTGCTTTTGCAAGGAGGGTAAAGCTGCGATGAGACCATTAATAAAGTCTTCACCTAATTTGACCGAAGGCCAATTTTCTAATTCACCAATGTCAATTTGATAGCAAATGACCGGAAAGTTAGCATAGACATTTGGGCCGACGTAAACGTTTTTACTTAGAATTTTCATGGTTACAGATCCCTTAGTGCGACTTTTTTTATTAATTAACGACAGCAATGAAACAAGCAGTTAATTCAGTATTTGAACCTTTTGTATAATCTCAATAATCTATAGGCATGAACGGGTCAATTAAACTGTTATTATTAGTGATCTAAACTACATAAAAAAGGCAGCTTACGCTACCTTTTGAAGTGTTTTATTTTATCCTCCTCAACATCAGAATTAGCAAGCAAAGAATACTTATTTTGATGCTCAACTTACGTAAGCTTTTCGGTTTGAAATGTCAAACCTAGCACCAGTTGCTAAAATATGTAATTTAACATTTAGTAATGTGAGGGCGTCTCCGGTGCGAGCTTCTGCCATAGATGAATATTCAATATCGCTAGGATCAACGACGGTAATAGCACCGCTACCGACAACCGTAAACACGTTGTTATGGTCAATAAATGCGGCGGTATTTTCGTCCAATCCAACCCCAATCAAAAACGGATTATAACTAACAGCTGAAAGTAGTCGAGCAAGTCTGTTGCGTTCATTGAAATGCTGATCGACCACGACAGTATTAATTAACCCCATACCCGGCGCTAAGTTAACACCGCCTTCGGTCGGCACAGTACCTGTGCTACCACCAGTAATCATGTGCTGCGAGACGATAGCAGCACCTGCAGAAGTGCCTGCATAATGAACACCTTGGGCGTTTAATTGGCGAATTGTCTTTGCGATAGGTGTGCCACCTAAAATAGTGGATAACCTAAGTTGGTTGCCACCAGTAACAAATATACCGGTACTTTTCCCCAAGGTTTGTACGTATTCAGGATTTTGCGCATCACTGCGTTCAATAATTGGCAACGAATAGGTTTTTTTTACACCTATTTCTTCGAAAATTTTCTGATACCGTGAACCCGTATCGTCAAGCTGTGAAGCTGTTGGAATGATGGTAATTACCGCATCTTTACCTCCACTAAGCTCAATAAACTTGGCCAAAATTTCGGGGTTATCTAGTTTTTCTTCTGCACCGCCAATCGGAATTACATATCCTCTTTGGGTGCCATCTATAGTTGGAGAGGGCATAATATTTACTCGAAAGTGCCTTTTTTGACTTGTTGTTTATATTTAACATGCCAATGACCCATCGCCATAACATGCTCAATCCGATTTTGCTTATTCAATATTATAATATCTGCATCAGCCCCCTCTTTAATACGGCCTTTATGATGAAAATTCATCAAAGTGGCAACATTTTTGGTAAAAAAGGGTAAAAACTTTTCAACCGCTTGGTCATCATCTACTAGCTTATAGAAGATATCCGTCATCGATTGGGACTCAGCGAAGTCCATTTTCTTCAAACTACCATCAGAATGAAAATCGGGTAAGCATCCGCCGCCGTCCGAACTAATGGTTAATTTATCTTGTGGCAAATCTTGTTGCATATAGCGCAGCAAAGCTTCACCTGGCTCGAAGCCAACATCGCCAGTTTCAAAAGCAGTAACATCAACCCAACAGCCTCTTTTTGCTAGATCACAGGCTTCTTCAAATAGGAAACGCTGGCGATTAATATGCGTTGGATTATACGTCCTAGGCGGAATTTCGGCTGAATCTAAAGCCTCTCTAACCAAACTTAAGCCGCGTTCGCCGTCGCCTAAATGCAAGTGCAGCATACCTGCTTTACCGGTCATCAAGCGTGCCACGTGAGCTTCAGATGCAACTTTTAACAATTCATTCAATGTTGGCTGACTTGAACGATGATCGCTAATAGCTAACTCTCCGACACCAATAATCGGTTCAATGAAAACAATATCCGATTTCACCGACCCGGTTAAGGTTGTTGCCGGTAAATGATAACCACCGGTGTAGCAATAAGCTGAAAAACCTTCTTCTCTTAACGCATAAACTTGGGCAACCAACGACTCAGTACTACGAGTTAAATCATCTGTACCCAGCAAACCAACGGCGGTGGTTACGCCCGCCCGCGTAAACTTGCTTAATGGCACTGCCGGCACTCTTGTAGAAAACCCGGCTTCACCACCACCACCCGTAATATGCGTATGGCCATCAATAAAACCGGGCATCACAATGCAGCCCTCAGCATCAACAATGTTATGCTCAAGGTTAAGTTCGGGTAAAATGTCACCCACATAAACTATTTTATTTTCTGCAATAAGAATATGCTTCAAGCCCAAATTTTCAGGTGCATAAACGTCAGCATTCTTTATTATTGTGATCAAAACCGAAACACTCTTTTTATATGTTGAAACAGCCTTACGATTCTATAGGTTACCCGACAAAACACATAACCATTTTTAGTATATTTCACTTTTAATTAGGCTAACGGATAAAAAATCAAACTATACAAAATCAAAATAGCAAATCGCGGAGCTGCACAATACACAAATCTGTAAGGCTTGAATTTATAATGAGTGCTATTCCACTATCAAATTAGGCAGAAATCTAGGTAAATCTTTGGGATAAAAACGAATACTTATATTTAGCTTCTCTATGACTACACTTTCCTGTAGTTTAAATTTACCAGGTATCTTGATCAGCAATGATTGCAACCTCGTATCGTGAGTAGATAGCCAAAATTGGCACCAAAAATAGGGATGTTAAATGTCAGATACCAATAATCCGTTTTCAGCGGATAGTAGTCCAGAGTTCAATTACTCATACTACACGCTAGATGAAATGCTAGAAGCTTACGAATCTATTGATAAAGAGGCTTTTCCGGATCGTGCGGAAGCACTGCGAAAACTTATACTTTTGCGCCAACCAGCCATCTCGAGTATTAATCACGAAAAAGAAGAAATACTCTCCAGTGGCAAGATTAAGTTTCATGGCAACGGAACAGAATACTTTGCAATTTGGATAGTTAATTTATTGCTTTCTATTGTTACCTTAGGCATTTACTCAGCTTGGGCGACAGTGCGAACTCATCGTTACTTTTATTCTAATACAGAAATTGCTGGTCACCGCCTATCTTACCTAGCTGAACCAATGCAAATTTTGCGAGGGCGTATTATTGCAGTTCTGTTACTCGCAAGTTATCTGATTATATCCAATTTCAGTCCCATTGCAGGCGTCATCGTTATTCTTCTTATCGCTTTATTAACGCCATTTATTATTTGTTTAGGTGTGCGCTTTAGAATGCGTATGATGGCATATAGAAATGTTCGTTTTAATTTTAAAATGCGCTTTGGTAGGGCATTTTTTATATTTTTAATTTTACCGATTATGGCTATATTTACTCTCTATCTAGCAATGCCGTGGGTGTTGAAAAAAATAGATGAATTTTTATATGAGAATATGGAATACGGTAACAAAAAGTTTAAACCCGAATTAGCTGCTAGCGAATATTATGTTGCAGCTATTATTGCAAGCGCAATCGCTATAGTTGGTATGCTCATTATTGGAATTAGTTTTGCAACCGGCGTTGGTATTGGAGGGTTTGATCTTGAATCAATGTCTGCAGGATACATTTTCACTCTGTTTTTGCTTACTCTTATGTATATTTTAATCATCGTTGCAGCAACGTCATACTACAAAGCGCATATTAGAAACCATGTGTATAACAATACTAAAATTGAAGCTGTTGCGAATTTTGAATCTAACGTTAAGTTCGTTCCGCTTATGCTGTTAAACGCAACCAATTATCTAATGTTAATATTTACACTTGGTCTAGCAATACCTTGGGTTAAAGTGCGAAACGCGCGCTTTTATGCTGAAGCAACAAATGTCAATGTATTAGTCGGGATCAATCATGTGGTAGCCCAAAGCGGTAACCAAGACAGTGCTGTTGCTGACGAAGTTATTGGTGCCTTTGATATTGATATTTCTATCGGGTAATGACGAAGCACCAGCCTAGTGCTTTAACTAGTACACGGAGCTGCTGACAACTCGCTTAAAGGATTAACGTAATGCTTGTAGCACAAGGAAAGTTATTCGCCGGTAGTGGAGCTAACTACCAAATCGTTAAGGTAAAACTGCATGCGAGTGGAATACTTTGTTACACCGACGCTAGTGATGACATAGTTGAATATAAGCACGAAGAGCTAATTATTTCGGATAAGTTAGGAACGATTCCTCGTGAAATTATATTACCTAATAAAACCCTCTTAGTTATGAATTCAGAGCCCTTCCTAGATAGTTGGTTAAGTGCTGGTAAAAAAGATGTCAGCAAATGGGAGAAGTCTGCTAAAGCAGTTATTGGCAGTATAGTTGCGATACCCGTTACGCTATACTTTATTTTTGCGGTTGTTATTCCTCAAATGGCGGTGGTATTTGCGCCATATATTCCTGATGTATTTGTCGAGTTGTCGTCTAGGCATACTATGACGGCAATGGATAAAACAGTTCTCAATCCGAGTGAGGCTGATTTAGAAAAAATCACCGCACTTGAAAGTCAATGGTATTCATTATTGGCAAACATGGATTTAGACTCCGAAAAGTACAATATTCTTTTTAGACACACTAAAATGATGGGACCCAATGCTTTCGCACTCCCCAACGGTACCATTGTATTTACTGATCAGCTTCTTGAGTTAGTCGATTATGATGAAGAAATTCTAACGGCTATATTTATGCATGAAATTGGGCATGTTGAAAATCATCATTCAATGCGACTTATTTCTCAGACCTTAGCAACCTCAATTGCCATAACTTATATATTTGGTGATGTTAGTGGTTTTTTTGATTTTTTTGCAAGTGTATCAAATACCATAGCAACGAATCAGTTCACCCAAAAGCTCGAATGGGAAGCAGATGAGTTTGCTCTTGAGCAACTAAGGGCCACAGGCGCTGAACCAGTGTCTTTTGCACGAGGGATGAAGAAATTTGCTGAATATGCGGATAGCGAAAATAGCCTAATTGCAGAAGATCTTGAGAAAATATTAAGCTCACACCCGTTAACCAAAGAACGTATTGCAAACGCACTCGAATTTGCGGGAGTTTCAGAGTCGGCGTTCGCTGACATGGAAGTCGAAATACAAAAAAACAAAGACGCTCTGAAAGCTCAAAGCGAAACAGAGTTTGAACAATTAAAAACGGATTTACCAAAGTAGGCCTCACTCTAAAGTCAAACTCTCACTTTGCTTAATTTGATTTTCCTCATCGACGACCGCTGTCGAACTCCATCCTTTCAGGTTGTCTCATCAGCCATCGCTGTCGGCCTTTCATGTTCCGCAAGTTATATACAGAAGGCTTCTGTATATAACTTACTAGATTAGCGCGCTGGGTTTGCTAGGAGGTTGATTATGCTCGTTGCTGCATCGATATTTGGTGTTAGATTGATGGTTGATTGTTGATTGTTGATTGTTCGTGAATGCTAAATCGCCGTGCTTAACCTCGGCCCACACGCCACACGTGCGTGGTAAGCAGTAAAAGGAGGGGAAGGAGCGTCTTAACCTACACAAACCTTCTAATGGCAGGGATGCCATTAGCGAGCGGCCAAGGAAGGCGAACAGCGCGTTTGTGTGGGTGAAGACGCTCCCTCCCCTCCTTTTACTGCTTTTCCTTAAGTAAAAAAAAGGCGCTCAATGAGCGCCTTTTTTAGGATTTAATGCGGTATTACGCAACAATCTTTGATACAACACCAGCACCTACTGTGCGGCCACCTTCACGGATTGCGAAGCGTAAACCTTCGTCCATCGCGATAGGAGCAATGAGTTCAACTTCAAACTTCAAGTTGTCACCTGGCATAACCATCTCTACGCCTTCAGGAAGCTCTACAGCACCTGTGACGTCAGTTGTACGGAAGTAAAACTGTGGACGATAGCCTTTGAAAAATGGAGTATGACGGCCGCCTTCATCTTTGCTTAGGATATATACTTCAGCTTCGAACTTAGTATGTGGATTGATTGAACCAGGCTTCGCTAATACTTGACCACGTTCTACGTCTTCACGCTTAGTACCACGTAATAGAACACCGACGTTCTCGCCAGCACGACCTTCGTCTAACAGCTTACGGAACATTTCGACGCCCGTACACGTTGTTTTAACGGTGTCTTTAATACCAACGATTTCTACTTCTTCGCCGACTTTAACAATACCTTGCTCAACACGACCAGTAACAACTGTACCACGGCCTGATATTGAGAATACATCTTCGATTGGAAGAATGAACGGCTTATCAACATCGCGCTTTGGCTCTGGAATATAGCTATCCAGTGCTTCAGCTAGCTCAAGAATTTTCGCTTCCCATACTGGGTCGCCTTCAAGTGCTTTAAGTGCTGAACCTTGAATTACCGGTAAATCATCACCTGGGAATTCGTATTCTGTTAACAACTCACGAACTTCCATTTCTACTAGTTCTAGTAATTCTTCGTCATCAACCATGTCACATTTATTCATGAAAACGATCATGTAAGGAATACCCACTTGGCGACCTAACAAGATGTGCTCACGGGTTTGTGGCATAGGGCCGTCCGTTGCCGCAACAACTAATATACCGCCATCCATTTGCGCAGCACCGGTGATCATGTTTTTAATATAATCGGCGTGACCAGGGCAATCTACGTGTGCATAGTGACGTGCAGGTGTATCATATTCTACGTGTGATGTAGAAATTGTGATACCGCGTTCACGCTCTTCTGGTGCATTATCGATTTGGTCAAATGCTTGAGCGCTACCGCCGTAAGTCTTTGCTAATACCGACGTGATTGCCGCTGTAAGAGTTGTTTTACCGTGGTCAACGTGGCCGATAGTACCAACGTTTACGTGTGGTTTATTACGTTCAAACTT